>NZ_LSGW01000051.1 GCF_001643305.1 Aeromonas salmonicida subsp. salmonicida | reverse complement strand
ATTCAAATTGTTAAAGAGCGTCACGCTTGTCGCGTTGAGGAGGCGCATATTACGCTCCTCACTTCGAAAGTCAAGCGGTTGTTTTCGCTTTTCTTTCGGCGCCTGCTTCGCAAGGAAGCTGGCTCATCAGGTTGGCGTGTTCCGCCGTGCTGGTAGGCGCGCATTATAGGGAGCTGAATCTTTCTGGCAAGCAAAAACACTGTGTTTTATTGAGGAAGACGTTCAAGTGTTTAATCAATAGCCAGATCGTGCAAGATGCATCCATTTATGTGCTTCAGAAGAAGCTCCGTCCCCCTTTTACAGGCCAAGAACTCCGTTGATGCCTTTATAAGGATGCGACACTTTATATAGGAAGGCAGAGAGGGATAAATAGAAAAGGGCCCTGTTGGGCCCTTCAATCGCGCTGTTACGACACATCAGATGGAGAAACTGGAACCACAGCCACAGGTCGTGCTGGCATTGGGGTTGGTCACGGTGAAGCGGGAACCTTCCAGGCCTTCGGTGTAGTCCACGCTGCCGCCTACCAGATATTGCAGGCTCATGGGATCGATCACCATGGTGACGCCACTCTTCTCGACCACAGTGTCCCCTTCATTGATCTTCTCATCAAAGGTGAAACCGTACTGGAAACCGGAGCAGCCACCACCCGTGATGTACACCCGCAGCTTGAGCTCGGGATTTTCTTCTTCGGTGATCAGGTTCTTCACCTTGTTGGCTGCCGCATCCGTCATCTGGATTGGCAACGGGGCTTCTGCTACTGCACTCATTACTGACCTCACAACCGTTAAATCCACAAACATGGAAACCGCGAAATTATCTAATACCCGACTGTTTAGTTCAAGTATTCACCAATCTTCTTACTGCGCAGCAGGCGCAGACGGAGCAACCACCAGGGGTTTGATCAGGTCACCCCATTCGGCCAGCAGCTCCTGGGCCGGCTGTCTGCCCTCTTTGCCAATAGTGACACGCACCCGGTCCGGTATAAAGCCTTCCGGCAGCTGCCAGTTGCCCTCCAGCAGCTGGAAGTAACGCAAGGCATAGCGCCCCTCGCCCACTTTCATGCCCAGCTCACGGCTACCGAGGGTCTTTGGTTTGTCCCCCAGGCTGCCCTCTACCTTTATCTGTACCTGGCCGCGGAACAACTCCCGCTTCTTGGCTGGCTGGGTCAGCGCCAAGCGGTAGTGATAACGGCCGGGGATGCTGGTCTCCTGCAATGTGAGGTTATCGATCACCACCCCTACCTGTTCACCCGTGGGTCGCATGATCCGCTCGAAAAAGGCCAACTGGCGCTTCTGCTCCTGCACCTGGGCTTCCTGCTCCTTGAGCGTCTTTTGCAATTGCTCGAACGCGGCCCTCTGTGTGGCCAGCAGGGTCTCCTTGATGGCAAGGTCGCTCTTGAGCTGACCTATCGCCTTGCCCTGACGCTCCAGGGTTTCTTGCTGCACCGTCAGGAGGCTGCTCTGGGCCAGCTCCTGTCGATTGCCGACGAAATAACCGATGAGCGCCCCCACGCACAGCACAGTCAACAACTTCAATATCTGGGACATAAGGCCTCTTTTATTACTACACCATACAGCGGCCATGCTCCCTTCACTATACGCGACCCGACCGGATTCGCGCTGACATACAAGGAGTTAACTGGCAGTAGCGCCGCTGTCTCCCCGCTTTTGACGCGCAGCAAGCCGTAAAGTTCGCTCCAGGATCTGGGAATAAATGGGGCGCCCCCCCAGCCACTGGGCCACCAGAGTTGCTCCGACCGTGGTGATCATCATGGGCAGGATCAGCTGATAGTTATCGGTCATCTCGGTCACCAGCACTATCCCCGTGATGGGAGCACGCACAGTGGCGGCAAACAAGGCCCCCATGCCGGCGATGGCAAAGGCGCCGGGTTCGATGCCAAGCTCAGGAAAAGCCGCATGAAACAGATGACCAAACACCACACCAAACAGGGTGCCAAGGGCCAGGGTCGGAGCAAACACGCCACCTGGGGCGCCAGAGCAGAAGCAGATAAGAGTGGCCACCAGCCGTACAGAGAAGATGAGGAACAGGGTCGCCATTGCATACTCTCCGCCCATCAGATGGGGGATGAGCTCTGTCCCTCCGCCTGTCACCGATGGCGCAAACAGCGACAGTACGCCAAAGGTCCCCGCCACCAGCATGCCGATGGCCACGAAGCGATGACGCTTGTTCTGGTGCAGTGCCAGATAGCCATCCTGGCAGGCCAGCACCAGCTTGTTGAAGACAAAACCCAGCACCCCGAAGATAGCCCCCATAAAGAGGAACAGCCAAAGCGCCTTCAGTGCAGGGGCATCGTAGTGGGGCAAGGTGATCACCGCCCCCTGCCCTTTCATGTTTTGCAGCATCAGGGTCGCCATGATGGCGGAGATCCCTACCGCCTTGATGGCCAGAAAGGAGTAGCGAAACTGCGGTCGCATCTCTTCCATCACGAACAGGATCCCGGCCAGCGGTGCATTGAAAGCAGCGGCCAGACCACCCGCGGCACCGGCGGCCAGCAAAGCATGACCATGCTCCTTGGGTAGCCGGCAGATATCCGCCACCATCTTGCCAAGGTTGCCACCTATCTGCACCGAGGGTCCCTCCCGTCCCAGCACCATGCCGGAACTCAGGGTACAGATGCCGCCGAAGAACTTGACCGGCAGCACCCGCCACCAACGTACCGGACGCAGATCATCCATGGCCCCTTCGATTTCAGGGATCCCTGAGCCCCCCGCTTCCGGAGCAAAGGCATGAGTGAGGAAGTAACCGACAAAGCCTAACAAGGCGCTGAAGCCAAATCCGAGCAGACCGAGCTGCCACCAGGTGCGGTCGGCCAGCAGCTCGAGTCGCTGCTCGGCCAGCCAGTGCACACCGGATTCGAACAGTCCGCACACCAACCCAGTCAAGGTACCGACCAGGGCCGCCAGCAATAACACCAGCAGTGGCATCTTGTCTTGATGAATCATGCGCAGCAAGGCGGGGCTGCGTGGATAAGAGGAAGCGTCAGAAGAGGAGATAACTTGTTGTGCCATCTTGTTGCACCATGTTGGAAAGACCACATTTGTCTGCCTGGTGAGGAGCACCTGGCAGACAGCCCGGCTGCCCAGCACAAAGCCTTTCTGCTATAGTCGGCCCGTTTCATTTAGCACGGGGCAGGCCTGGGCCAGGTAACGAGAGCGCAAAGCATACTCCAGCTCCCCCAGGCTGCCGAGCCGCAATAGGCCGCCTTCGCCTGTGCGACGACCAAAATCCCATTAAGGATGATCCATGTCAAAATCAGATCAGCTGTTTGAACAGGCCCGCCAGACCATTCCGGGTGGCGTCAACTCACCGGTCCGCGCCTTCAATGGGGTCGGCGGTACACCCCGCTTCATTGATCACGCCGATGGTGCCTACCTCTATGACGTGGATGGTCAGGCCTATGTGGACTACATCGGCTCCTGGGGCCCCATGCTGCTCGGTCACAACCACCCAGCCATCAAGGCTGCCGTCATCAAGGCAGTGGAGAAGGGGCTGAGCTATGGTGCACCCACCGAGATCGAAGTGCTGATGGCCGAGAAGGTACGCCAGATTGTGCCTTCCATGGAGCAGGTGCGGATGGTGAACTCCGGCACTGAGGCAACCATGAGCGCCATCCGGCTAGCTCGCGGTTACACGGGTCGCGACAAGATCGTCAAGTTTGAAGGCTGCTATCACGGCCACGCCGACTCTCTGCTGGTCAAGGCCGGCTCCGGCGCCCTCACTCTGGGTCAGCCCAACAGCCCGGGCGTGCCGGCCGACTTTGCCAAACACACCCTGACCTGCGTGTTCAACGACCTCGATTCAGTGCGAGAAGCCTTCACCCAGTACGGTTGCGATATCGCCTGCATCATAGTCGAGCCGGTCGCCGGCAACATGAACTGCATCCCGCCTGTGCCCGGTTTTCTGGAAGGGCTGCGCACCATCTGCGACGAGTTCGGTGCCCTGTTGATCCTGGACGAGGTGATGACCGGCTTCCGTGTCTCGCTGCGCGGTGCTCAGGGTTACTACAACATAGACCCGGACCTTACCACTCTCGGCAAGATCATCGGTGCCGGCATGCCGGTTGGCGCTTTCGGCGGCAAGAAGAAGGTGATGCAGCATATAGCCCCGACCGGTCCGGTTTATCAGGCGGGTACTCTCTCCGGCAACCCGGTCGCCATGGCCGCGGGCCTGACCATGCTGGATCTGCTGCTGGAGCCGGGGCTCTATGAGCAGCTGAATGCCAAGACTGCCCGAGTTGCCGAGGGGCTGAAAGCCGCTGCCGCCAAGCACGGTATCCCGCTCGCCATCAACTATGTGGGCGGCATGTTCGGCTTCTTCTTTACCGACGAGCCGGAGATCACCCGCTATGAGCAGGTTACCCGCTGCGACATGGAACGTTTCAAGCGCTTCTATCATCTGATGCTGGAAGAGGGTGTTTACCTGGCGCCGAGTGCCTACGAGGCAGGCTTCTTGTCACTGGCCCACGGCGACAAGGAGATCGAACATACCCTGGCCGCCGCCGAACGCAGCTTCGCCAAACTGGCGGGTTAATCCAGCCAGAGATTAACGAGAGGGCCCTTTTCTCTATCTGATGTGTCTGACTTCCCCCAGCGCCTCTTTCTGGTGCAGCTATCTGCTCACCCCCTCTGTTTTGTCATCTCCTGGTGCAATATCCCATACCATGCCTGTCATAAAACGGGCCCACTATTTGCACATCTTCAGCAGGAGCCCACTTGACCGAGGTCCATATGGCAGAGATGAGCCCCATCGATGTGCTGCGGCGCTATCAGGAATACGAAACCGAACTGGCCCCCCTGTTGCTGGGGCTGCTCACCGCCCCCCGTGATTCCCTCAAGGGCTACCCCTTTATTCTGACCATAGGCCAGAGCCGTGAGTCTGCGAGGATCCTTCCCCCCGTACCCGCGCCACAGGCACAGCTACGTCTGGTTGTGCAGGGTCATGGTCGGGAACTGACACTTTGCCTCAATCAGCTGATTGCCTGGCTGATGGGCGATCGTGAGCGGCGCCGCGCCATGCCCTGGTTCAAGGCTGTCTATGTGGTGCTGAGCATGGCGCTGTTTCTCATCGTCGCCACCCTGATATGGCATGGATTGGAGCAGCTCTATCTGCTGCTGTGCGGGGAGCAGCAGAACCAGCTAGGTGCCTTTAGCGCCATCATATTCCTGACCCTGGCGCTGGCGGTATTCGATCTGGGCAAGACGATTCTGGAGGAGGAGGTGCTGCTGCATAAGGACATCTTTCGCCACAGCGCCGTTCGCCGCACCATCACCCGCTTTATCGCCGCCATCCTGATTGCGGTCTCCATAGAGGGATTGTTGCTGCTGTTCAAGGGGTCGCTTGGCCAGAGCGAACTGCTCTGGCCTGCGGTAGGTGTGATGGGATGTGCCGTGGGACTGCTGCTGGCACTGGGGCTCTATGTGTTTCTGGGGGCCAAAGCCGAGGCGGCACTGGTCCAGGCTAACCTGCGATCTCCACCAGCCGGGGTTGAGCCTTGCGTCGCTCTGCCCGCCAGGAGGCGTACATGGTCCAGGAGGTATAGATGACGATAAAGGCCACCAGCCACTTCAACATTTCCATGTCCATGGACTGTACCAGCAGGGCCGCCAGCACCACGCCGATGGGGCCAAAAATTGCCACCGCCAGCACGGCCCTGGCATCAAAGGCCCCCTTGCGAATGAAGGTGCCCGCCGAGAAGACGCTGAGCACGGCGGTGGATCCCATCATGATGGGAAACGCCGCCATGGGGTTCATCCCCAGCAGATAGACGAGCGTCATGCAGGGGGCGAACAGCCCGATACCCACATTCATCAAGACCCCGAAGATGAAATTGCCGAGCAGGGCAATTCCCAGCTTGTAACCTGTCAGCCCCATGGCATCGCCGCCGAGGGGGAACAGACCCAGCAAGCCCGCAAAGATGAGGCCGGCCACCACCAGCAGAGAGACAGCCATCACCAACCGTATGGTCTGACGATCAAATGAAGCCACATGACGCGCCCCCCAGGCCGCCCCCGCGGCGGCTGCCACCATCATGCTGATGAACGTGATCGGGTCCACCTTGACCACGCCGATAAAGATGAGGGACTGGGCAACCGTCGGCAGCACGCACTGGCCGTTGAGGGTACCGGGCAGCAGCCTATCGTCGATCAACTTGAACTGCTTGAAACAGGCTGTCTTCACGGCAAAGCTGCCAACCCCCAGGGTATCGAGAAAATTGGCAACAAATCCGATGGCGGCCACCGGCCAGAACGGGGTTGGCTCCAGTGAGCCCTGCTGCCGTTTATGCCACCAGGCCCGTATCAGCATGAAAACGAACGCCATGGCACACATGATGAATATCAGGCGTAAAAGATTAATTAGCATACCGACCTCTCCTGCAAGGGCCGGCGATTCTAAGGCAGCGGAAATTAAAAGTCCTGACCAGAATCAATCACGCCCCCATGCAAACGATTATCTGGATAAAGGTCGGGCAAGCGCGTTCGAATGACTCTGCTAATACTTATCCATGAGGGCCAGCAGGCCTGGGGCCATCGGTGGTAGTCATGGTCATTTCGCGACGACCACAGTCATCGATGGGCAGTAGCCAAAAAGAAGGCCGGTGTAAACCGACCTTCTTTTTTTGATATTAATCGGACGGATACCCGGTACTGCGCCGTCGTGGCCCAATAGGCAACCGGGAGGCAAGCCAGCCGATCAGCGCATCCGACAGCCCCGTCAGCAACAACAAGGGCAAACAGAGCAGAGTCAGGCCCAAGGCGCCAACATAGACATCCGTCAGCCAGTGGGCACCAGACAAAATACGGGGCGCCGAGAACAGCGGCACCATCAAAATGGCCAGCACCCCAGCCCAGCGTGGCAGATAACGCAGGACGAAACCGGCAAAGATCATCAAAAACAGGGCATGATCGCCGGGGAAACTGTCGCTGGAGGAATCCTTGGTCGGGATCGCGCTGAGCTGGGTGACTCGCAGTGCATCCGCAACGGTCAGGGTCGGACTGGGACGACTGACCGGCAGCAGGTGACCAAACTGGTTGATAACCAGTGCCCCCAACAACATGACGATCCCCATGGCGACAAGGCGACGACGATCCCCATCCTCAGAACGGAAGAAGCACATCGCCAGGATGAGCCCCATGCAGCCCAATACGACCAGATCAAACAGACGATTATTGGTCACGGCCACCACATCGGCCCACAACGAAGACTGGCCCAGCCAGCCATTGACCAGATGAAAGACGGCAAGATCCCACTGATCCCAGGGGCCATGGGCAGGCAAGGCGGCCCAACTGATGGCAATGAGGCCCCCAATCAAATAGCACGGCACGAACTTGTTCATGCAGACTCTCCTCTCCCGGAAAAAACGCGGCATTCTAGAACATAATGGGCGCGATTTGAATCCTTAACATTGGAGAGGGGATAACCGGACAAGGCGCTATTACAACCGGGCTGTGAAGCCGCCATATCGACACAAGCTCCACTGGATGACGGAACACTACCTTGGTCTGAACCAGGCTTGCAGCTAGTATGAGAGCTCTTTTTTAACGAGATGATGAGGAATATGCGCAGCTACCTTCGCATTATGCTGTTTGCCCTGGGTTTATTGGCCGGCGTTCAGGTACCGGGTCTGATCGACCTCTATTACCAGCGGCTGGATGCACGCCTGCAACAGGCCAACCTCAGCCTGGTGCCATTTCAGGGCACGGCGGATCAGCACTTCAACGGCGATCTGACCGCCCTGGTCAACCACTATCGCACCAACCCGGACCCCGTATTCGCCCGGGATGCCGTCAGTCTGCAACACCTGGTGAGCCAGCAGCAGATGCTGTTGCAGGAGAGTGCCTTCAAGGATCATCCCTGGTATCAGCAGCTGACACATCTGCTGCTGCGCGCCGATCCCCAACTCTGGCAAGATACCCTGCAAAACTACAGCTATCTGGTGCCGCTCAAACAGTCCGCCATCATCTGTGGCATGTCGGTGGGGTTCATCGCGGCCTTGCTGGGAGACCTGTTGCTCGGCCTCATACTGTTGCCGTTTCGAAAGCGCCAACCGAGATCGCGCCATGCCCTGCGCTAGCTGCAACCTATAAAAATCGCTACAGAGACCAAAGCAGAAGGGGCCTGATGGCCCCTTCTGCTTTTTCGCCAGCACTGTCACGCTCACAACTCGTATGGCAATCGCGACTCCGTCACCAGCCGATTGAGCGCCTGGACCACATGAGGATCGAACTGACTGCCGGAGCGGGACTGGATATATTCCATGGTCTGCGCCAGCGACCAGGGCTCCTTGTAGGGCCGCTTGCTGAGCAGAGCATCAAACACATCGACCACGGCCACGATACGGGCCGACAGCGGGATCTGCTGGCCGGCCAGCTGCTCCGGGTAGCCCTTGCCATCGAAGTGCTCGTGATGACCACGGGCAATCTCAGCCCCCAGCGACAGGTAGCTGGTGCCTTCCACCATCTCGCCCGCCTTGTGCAATATGCTGGCCCCTATGTCTGCATGCTGCTCCATGATGACCCGCTCATCCGGCTCAAACCGGCCAGGCTTGTGCAGAATGTGGTCCGGTGTGCCGACCTTGCCGACATCGTGCAATATGCTGGCCATGCCGATCATGTCGACAAAGCCGGGAGTCAGTTCATTGGGGTAAGCACCCGCCTGCTGCATCTCGGCCACTATGGCATCGGAGAGTTTCTGTACTCGCAGCACATGTTCACCGGTATCAGAGTCACGAAACTCCGCCAGCGCAGCGAGCGCCACCACTGTTGCCTCCTGGGCACGCAGCAGCTGGTTGTAGAGATAGAGGTTGTCGTAAGCAGCTGAAATCCGCTGGCAAAATACATCCAGCAGATCGCACTCCAGAGGATCGAGAGGTTGGGTCGGCGTGAAGTTGAGCACGAACTCGCGACCATTCTGGGCAGCGATATAGAGAGCATCTTGCGGGTGCTCAAAGCGGTTTCGACGGTTGGCAAGCGCACTCATCACAGAGTCGTTCAACGCAGGAAAGGCAGCAAGGGATACACCATTGAGCAGAGATTCATAGTCACCAGTGGCCGCCAGCACTTCCAGTTCCTGAGAGTCGGGCCTGCGCTCGACGCAGATGGCCCCTTCAGTGCCGACATCCAGAATGGCGCTGATCTGTTTCAGGACGCCGGAGGCAAATTCCCGCAGGGAGTGCAGATGATAGAGATCCCCCGCGCCTTCCAGGATCTTGCCAAGCCCCTGGCGACTCTTGTCGATGGCGCAGAGAGTCTCGTAGGAGCGTAAAGACGCTATGACAGTGGTGAAAAGCTTCTGCACCGTCAGCTCAGTCTTGGTCTTGTAGTCGTTGATGTCATAATCGAGGATCACCCGCTGCTCAGGGGCCTGACCGGGCTGGCCGGTGCGCAGCACTATGCGCACCAGGCTGTTGTGCATCTCGTTGCGGATCTGGTGTACCAGTCGTAGACCGGCATCTTCGGTCTCCATCACCACATCCAGCAAGATGAGGGCGATACGTGGATTGGCCAGCAGCATTCGAGCCGCTTCGGCGCCACTGTAGGCATTGAGCAGTTCGAGGGGGCGGGACTTGTATTGAATGTTGGAAAGCGCCAATCGGGTAGCATGATGAATGTCCGGTTCATCGTCCACGATCAGCACCTTCCAGGGGTTGATCGCCTTGACCACCACGGCCTCATCATCATCCAGCTCTATGATGTCGTCATCCAGCCAGATTTCGTCCTTGTCTTGGGCACTGCTCATATCGTTCACGCCTCCAGGCGCTGCATGAGTGTATTGACAGTATGTACCATCAGGCCGTGATGGATCACAAGAACCCGCTGCGTTCTCCCCCTCGCCAATGGCCAGAAGGCATGACGCTTGCCAGCTTATTCAAAAGGTTCAAGGTAGGCCTGAATGGCCTTCTTCAGCCACGCCAGTACCTTGCCATGATAGGCGTTTTCTGACAGATAGACGCCGTAGTCACGCCACTGCAGACTGAATTTGTGCTTCAGGGTCAATAATTCCCCCTGCCGCAGCTGGCTCTGGATCAAGGGAGAAGGCAGCACGGCCCACCCCAGTCCATCCAGCACAGCATCCCGCATCAGTTCGAAGCTCGACAGACCTATATGTTGACCCCCGATAGGGAGCAGGCTCTTGACCGAAAATTCGTCCACGTAGGAGAGGGTGACCTGAGTGTGGCCGGTCAAATCCTGCTGCAGTACCCGCTTCAGACTGGCCAACGGGTGGCTCGGCGCCACCACCATCAGGGTGCGGATAGGATTGAGCACATCGATATTGAGGCCGCTGCGCTCCTGCTCCTCCGTGATGAGACCGAAGGCGGCATCGACAAATCCCTCCTCCACCAGCGCTGGCAGTTCAGGGGGAGAAGCCAGCACCAGCGAGATACTGGTGCCGGGAAACTGGCGGCGCAGCGCCCCCAGCATGTCGCGCCACACCAGCTCGGGAATGGCATCATCCCGCGCCACCCGCAGCGCCACCTCGGCGCCGGAGGCATAGTGCTCGCACTTGAGCTTGAGGCTGTTGGCGGCCTGCAATAGCCGTTTGCAATCATCCAGCACCAGCTCACCGATCTCGGTCAATCGACTCTGGTTAGCCCCCCGTTCAAAAAGTTCGACGCCAAGCTCTACCTCCAGCGCCGCAATCGCCGTGCTGACCGCACTGCGACTTTTGCCAAGACGACGAGCCGTGTTGGCAATGGAGCCACTGTTAGCTGATTCGACAAAGAGTTGTATCTGATAAAGCTTCATGACGACGGGCTGATGGCAGAATATCCGATGTTCACATTACCTCGCCTCCGTTTGGCAAGGCAAACCATTAGCGTCTGAATAACCGACGCTCAGCGATTCCTGACTCAAGTATCACTAGGGTTATCCTCTCATCCGTCTCAGCCACAGAAGGAAATTTTATGTTACTCAGTCGAATGCTTTTAGCCCGAATATTTTTGACGGCTGCCATTTTCACCGAGGTCGCGGGCACCTCAAGCATGGCCATGATCCCCGCCAATGATGCCGGCTGGATCAACTATCTGCCGATGTGGATCCTGATCACCGTCTCTTACATGTTATTGGCCAAAGCCGCCAAAACAATCTCCATTGGTATTGCGTTTGCCCTGTGGGAAGGACTGGGGATCGGCTTGATCACCATCATCTCCATCCTGTTCCTGGGTTATGACCTCAACACTCAGGAGTTGATAGGTCTGGCATTGGCAATAGTGGGTATTGTTATGGTGACAATGGGTGAGACCCATGATGATCCGGCACCCCGTCGCCGCAGACCCATTGCCCCCGTCAAGATTGAAGGTGCGGTATGAGCCCGATAGTCATCATACTCGGCGCCGCCCTGCTGGATATTGGCGCCAACATGGCGATCAATCGTTCGGTGGGTTTTCGTCACAAGGGTTGGGGTTTCTTCGGTATTCTGCTGGTGCTCTGCGCCTTCACCCTGCTCTCCAAAGCCGTGGGTACCGGCAAGATTGACCTTGCTGTCGCTTATGCCACCTGGGGTGCCATCGGCATTCTCGGTACGGCGCTTGGTGGCTTGCTGCTGTTTGGCGAGCGCCTCAAGCCCATCGGCTGGGTCGGCATAGTGGTCATGGCTGTCGCAGTGGCGCTGCTGACCACGGCTTGATGAACTTGACCCCACAATGAAAAAAGCCGCCCGGTCACAGACTGGGCGGCTTTTTTACTGGTCGCGACGGCATCACAGAAACGCTATCTCACCTCGTACAGCTCCAGCGGCAGACCGTCTGGATCGGCGAAAAAGGTAAAACGCTTGCCGGTCAATTCATCCACCCGCACCGGCTCCACCTCTATCTGATGATGCTGCAAATGCCGCATGACCCTGTCCAGGTCGCTCACCCTGAACGCCAGATGGCGCAGGCCACAGGCCTCCGGGCGTGAGGGACGCTCAGGGGGGGCCGGAAAGCTGAACAGCTCCAGCTGACTGCCATCGGGCAGCCCCAAGTCCAGCTTCCAGGATTGGCGCGCCTCACGCAGGGTTTCAGCAATGATGGGCAGTCCCAACACCTGGTGATAGAAGTGACGCGAGCGGTCGTAGTCGCTGGCGATGATGGCCACATGGTGGATGGCGTCAAACAATGGCAAAGACATGAGGACTCCAGTCAAACGGGCAGCCTGCGCTGCCCGTTTCATCTATCAGTTGAAGAAACCACCGAACCAGTCATCCAGTGCGCTGCGTGGCGATGGGCTGCTGCAGCTCATGGGCTCGGCCAGCCCGGCCAGCTTGGCAGGCACCTGCAGGCTGCCCGGGCAATCGCTGGCCACTCTGGCCCCGCTGGCGCGGGAGAAGTTGGCCCAACTCACCCCTTGCGGCATCTTGATGGCAAGGCTGTTGACGCCACGCTGGCCCATGTAACCGCTAAACAGTTGCAGGGCGCCATTGGAGCCTGTCAGCCCCGCCGGCGTGTTGTCGTCACGCCCCACCCAGACACTGACCAGCTCGTTGTTGTCCAGCCCTGCAAACCAGGAGTCACGCAGCTCGTTGGTGGTGCCTGTCTTGCCCGCCATGGTGGCGCCGGGGAACTTGGCGTTGAGTGAGCGGGCCGTGCCCTGGCTCACCGTCTTGGTCATGGCAAACAGGGTGAGCCAGCTGGCCTGCTCGTCCGTGACCCGCTTGGCGGTCTGATCATGCTGATAGAGAGTACTGCCATCGCTGTTGACCACGGCGCGGATGGCCGACAACGGCTGGGTCATCCCCTGGTTGGCGATGGGCAGATACATCTGGTTCACCTCCATGGGGGAGAGCGCCACAGCACCCAACACCAGCGACGGATAGGGCTGGATCTCCTGCTCTACCCCTAGCTTGTGCAATGTGTCCACCACCTTCTCCAGCCCCACTTGCAGACCCAGGTTGACAGTTGGCACGTTGAGGGAGCTGGCCAGCGCATCCATCAAAGGCACGCTCTGGCGGAACTTGCGATCATAGTTCTGCGGTGTCCAGATCTGGCCATCCTTGCCACGAATGCGGATCGGTTGGTCCTTGAGCGGGCTCGCCAACGTCAGGCCGTTGGAGAGGCCGGTCAGATAGACGGCAGGCTTGACCAGAGAGCCAATCTGCCGGCGGGCATCCAGCGCCCGGTTGAAACCGGCGTAGCGAGGATCCCGGCCACCCACCAGTGCAACCACTTCACCCTTGTGCCAGTCGGAGACCACCATGGCCGCCTCCAGCTTCTTCTTGCCACGCTGCTTCTCGATGAGTGCCAGTCCCGATGCGACCGCCTGCTCGGCGGCATGCTGGGCGATGGGATCCAGACTGGTGAAGATCTTGAGGCCGGACTGCTTGAGCAGATCAGGCCCGAAACGGCTCTGGATCTCGCGCTTGAGCAGGCCCATGAAGGCCGGGGTGCGGCCATAGCTCATCTGGCCACGGGTAATGATGCCAAGCGGCTGCTTGCTGGCCAGTTCGTACTCTGCCGCTTGCAGGCTGCCGTGATCCATCAGCAGCTTGAGCACCAGATCACGACGGGCTTTGGCCCGCTCCGGGAAGCGCCAGGGATCGTAATAGGAGGGTCCCTTCACCAGCCCCACCAGCAGGGCCACCTGATCTATGTCCAGCTCGTTGACCGGAATGCCGAAGTAGAAGTAGGAAGCGAGCCCGAAGCCATATACCCCTTGGGAGAAGTTCTGCCCCAGATAGACCTCGTTGAGATAGGCCTCCAGGATCTCGTCCTTGCTATAGCGGTAGTCAATCAGCACCGCCATGTAGGCTTCCTGCAGTTTGCGCCACAGGCTGCGTTCGCGGGTCAGGAAGAAGTTCTTGGCCAGCTGCTGAGTCAGGGTACTGCCCCCTTGCACGGTACGACCGGCCAGCACGTTGGCCACCATGGCACGCATGATGGCCACCGGCGAGACGCCGCCATGCTGGTAAAAGTCGCGATCCTCTGTGGTCAGCAGCGTGATGAGCAGGCTGTCCGGCACCTCGGCGATGCGCACCAGCAGACGATCTTCCCGATCCTCGGTATTGAGGCGGTCGAGCAGTACCGGGTCCATCTGGGCATAACCGAGTTGACGCTGGTTCTCCAGCGACTGGATCCCTTCCAGACGAGCGCCACTGAAGGTAAGGCGCAGGCCACGGGCACCGTCGGCGCCGTCATGGAAGGCGAATGGACGGCGGATGAGCTCGATACGATTGCCACTCACTGCGTACTCGCCCGGAGTATGGGGCTGACGCACCTGCTTGTAGCTCAGCATGTTGAGCTCGCGCAGCATCTGGGCCTGGGAGAGGCGCTGGCTGGGATAGAGCTCCAACGGACGACTGTAAACCATCACCGGCAGTTGCCACTTCTCCCCGTCAAAGCGCTCGCGCACCTTGGTATCGAGATAGATGCCAAATACCACCATGAAGGCCGCCACCACCAGGGAGAGCTTGAAGCCAAGCCAGAACAGCTTGCGCCAGATGGTGCGTTTGGGCGCCACCTTCTTGGGTGTACGCTTGCGTCGTTGCGTTGCCATGAATCCTCTTTGCTATTCGTTATATCGCCATCGCGGGCATGATTACCGGTCGACCCATGCCGTCGACCCGACGAAAACCAAGGCTTTCGTCCCTGAACTCGTTTTTACTCTGTTGTCAGGCCCCTGATAGGGCTCTGACCTTAATGGGAGAGGTTAATCCTGCAATCCCATCTTCTTCTTGGTGACCTTGGTTGGCATGGCTTCCAGCGGGTTATCCGGCCAGTAGTGACGAGGATAACGCCCCTTCATCTCTTTTTTTACCAAGGCGTAGGAGCCCGCCCAGAAGGCGGCGAGATCGGCGGTGATCTGTAGCGGCCGCTGGGCCGGGGAGAGCAACTCCACCACCAGCGCCACCCGTCCATCTGCCACGCACGGGGTTGTGCCTTGCCCGAACATCTCCTGAATACGCACCGGGATCACAGGCGCCTGGCCCGGCTGATAACGGATGCGTACCCGGCTGCCGGTCGGTGCCGTGAAATGGCTCGGCAGCGCCTCATCCAGCCGTTTGGGCAGCGGCCAGGACAAGGATTGACGCAGCACGTCGCAGAGATTGAGCCTTTTTAGCTGCTCCAGCCGGGTCATGCCACTCACCGCAGGCAGCAGCCACGCCTCGAGGCCCGCCAGCAGGCTTTCGTCGTCCATGGCAGGCCAGCCATCATCCGGCAGCCAATCGCGGGCGCAACGCAATCGGGCCAGCAGCCCTTCACTCTGCTCATCCCAGGGCAACACATGCAGCCCCTTGCGACATATGCCCTGCAGCAAACAGCGCCCCTTCTGTTCATCGGTCAGGTCGGTCAGCGGCCGCTGGCTCAGCACCAGTTCACCGATCACCTGCTGGCGCTCGGCCCGTACCCGCTCGTCCCAGTCGAACCACTGGCGCTCGCTTACCAGCTCCGGCAGCTGGCGCGCCAGCTCGTCCAGCTCCACCGGCTCGGCGATGAAGATGCGGCTGCCACGATCGTTTTGCCCCATCTCGATGGCGATCAGGGCCCCTTGTCCCTGGCATGGATGACCTTCTACCAGATCGCAGCTCACCCCACCACTGAGTTGATAACGGCTGCCACTGCGTAACTTGCCGATCCGATCCGGCCAGGCGAGGGCGCAGAGCAACCCGAGCCACTCCCCCCGGGATTGGCGTTGAGAAGCGTCGGACCTGACACCGAGGCGTTCGAACCAGCGGGCCGCCCCCTGACGCAGGGCGCCCTGTCGGCGATGAAACAGCACGGAGAGGCGCTCCGATCCTCGCAGATCTTCTTCCAACAGCGCCACCAGGAAAGCCGCATCGGCGACAATCCCTGTCAGACCCTCTGTTTCCAGCTCGCGGGCTCGCAGCAGCATGCGCGCCAACCGGGGATGTGTGCCGAAGGCCGCCATGGCGCGGCCGGCGGGGGTAAGTTGTTGTTCACCTTCCGGCGTCATGGCACCCAGGCTGACCAGCAACCGCTGGGCGCTGGCCACGGCGGCGGCGGGAGGCATATCCAGCAGCGGCAGGCTCTCTACTTTTGCCCCCCACTGGGCGGCATCCAGGAGCAGACCGGTCAGCTCCTGGGTCAGAATGTCGGGCGGACTCTGCTCGGCGAGCCGCTCTTGCACCTCGCCGCTCCAGAGTCGGTAGCAGACCCCGGGACCGAGACGGCCAGCACGGCCCGCCCGCTGGGTGGCCGACGCCCTGGCGATCTGGCGGGTCTCCAGCCGGGTGACGCCACTTTTCAAATCAAAGCTGGCGCGCCGCTCCAATCCGCTGTCGATGACCAAACTGATGCCTTCGATGGTAAGGGAGGTCTCAGCCACATTGGTGGTGAGCACCAGCTTACGCTGACCCGCAGGCGCGGGCTCGATGGCGGCCTGCTGGGCCGCCATGTCGAGGCGACCATAGAGGGGAGCCAGGCGCACGTCATCCGGCAAGCGCCCCTCCAGCCATTGCGCCAGCCGCTCTATCTCCCCCTGGCCTGGCAAGAACACCAGAGCACTGCCGGTATGGCTGGCCAGCGCTTCCAGCACCACTGCGCCCACCTGAGGATCCAGCCACTGCTGACGGTTGGCGGGACGGTAGTGGTAGTCGATGGGAAAGCCGCGCCCTTCGGAGCGGATGACGGGAGCATGGGGCAACAGACTCTCGAGCGCCATGCCATCCAGGGTGGCAGACATGATGAGCAGCTTGAGATCATCCCGCAGCCCCTGCTGGCTCTCGATGGCAAACGCCAGCGCGGTATCCGCATGCAGGCTGCGCTCGTGGAACTCATCGAAAATGACCAGGGAGATGCCGCTGAGCTCGGGATCCTGCTGCAACATCCGGGTCAGCACCCCCTCGGTGACAATCTCGAGTCGGGTCCGGGCGCTGGTACGACTCTCGCCCCGGACCCGCAAGCCGATGCGCTCCCCGACTTTCTCCCCCAACTGGCGAGCCAGGAAGCTGGCGATATTGCGCGCCGCCAGCCGACGGGGCTCCAGCATTATGATGCGACCGGGCAGCCGGTTCTGGCGCACCAGCTCCAACGGCAGCAGAGTTGACTTGCCCGCGCCGGGAGGGGCCTGCAGGATCACGCTGGCATGGGCATCAATGGCGGCAAACAGCACGGGCAGCACCGAAACAATGGGGAGTTGGGACAAAGCGGCAAACACCTTACGTTAGCGACCTTAAAACGGCGCCCATTCTGCCATAGCATTCGCGGCCACCGTGAGCAGATGTCGCCGGCACAGGCGACGGCAAGATGATCATCATGGCCGTCATCCCACTCGAGCCATAGATATGAACGGGATAACAGGATGGCGAGACATGGCAGCGATGGCTGCCATAGAATGGCGTCATGTTATGAGCGTAAAAAGGCATCCTCACCAAGATGGCCAAACTTTTCTTTGCCCTGCCCCTGCAACAGCTCGCCCCCGAGCTTATCGACTGGCGTGATCAGCGCCCCTGGCCCGGCCAACCTGTGCCTGAAGCGAACCTCCACCTGACGCTGGCCTTTCTGGGTGAAGCGGATCAGGTCACCACTGCCCGCCTGATGGCCGCCGCCGAGCGTCAGCACTGTCCACCCCTTGTCATCACTCTCGATGAAACCGGCTGGTTCAGCCGCGCCAAGGCGGCCTGGGTGGGCCCCAAAGCATGGCCCAACGAGCTCAATGTACTGGCCAGGGCCCTGCGCCGTCACGGCGAAAAGCTGGGGCTGGGCAATGGGGAACAGGGTTACCGCCCCCATGTGACTCTATCACGCAAGGCGGGCGAGGCACCCGCAGATCTGCCAGCACCTGACTTTGTGTTGCAGGCAGACCACTTCTGCCTCTATCAGTCGGTCACGACGCAGGACGGGGTTCGCTATGAACCGCTCGCCTGCTGGCCCCTGCGCGCCAGAGAGAAGATGGCGTCGTGACAGTCGATCGCCCTCGCTTCCTGCCTATAAAAGAGAGAACCACACCATGATCTTCGATCCTCCCCTGCAGTCCGGGCAGCTCATCTCCCGCTACAAGCGCTTCCTGACCGATGTGCGGCTCGACAATGGCGAGGTGATCACCATTCACTGCGCCAATACCGGCGCCATGACCGGCTGCGCCGACCCTGGTACCCGAGTCTGGTACTCCACCTCCGACAATCCCAAGCGCAAGCTGCCCCACAGCTGGGAGATCGCCGAGAGCCCGGCGGGCCACTTTATTTGCGTCAACACGGCGCGGGCCAACCAGATAGCCCGCGAGCTGATCGAACAAGGGGCACTGGCTCCGCTCACCGGTTATGCGAGGCTGCGCACCGAGGTGAAATATGGCGAAGAGAACAGTCGCATCGACCTGCTGCTGGAAGATGACGGCAAGCCGGATTGCTACATAGAGGTAAAGTCGGTAACCCTGCTCGATGAGCGGGAGCAGCCCGGCATGGGCTACTTTCCCGATGCGGTCACTGCCCGCGGTGCCAAGCACTTGCGTGAATTGATGGTCATGAAGGCAGCAGGTCACAGAGCCGTGCTGTTATTTATGGTTTTACACTCCGGAATAGTGAGAATGCGCCCTGCAGCACACATAGATCCGCACTATAGTCTGCTTATTGAGCAAGCAATTACGGCAGGGGTTGAAATTTTATGCTATCGACCCCATGTTGGGGTGCAGAGCATGGTGGCCCAAGATTTTATCCCGTTTGAATCTTGTCACCTGCTACCCGAGGGCAGCGAATAAATGTAGGTGTGGGTAACATAATTGGTACGGCTTGTTTGCCTACGCGTTACCCTTCTGCTATAGATGTCGCCCTCAATTTATGGATGGCACGGGTAGCGTGCTGAATTAGGAGACAGGGCATGCCAACAGGCGAAAACAGGAAATCTCTGGGCCCCCTGGCCGTTGCGGGTGTGGCGCCTTACCAGGAAAAACCGGGTGAGGAGTACATGAATGACCAACAAAAGGCACATTTTCGCAAGATCCTGGGAGCCTGGCGCAATCAACTGATGCAGGAAGTTGACCGCACCGTTGACCATATGAAGGATGAGGCAGCCAACTTTCCGGATCCCGTGGATCGTGCCGCGCAGGAAGAAGAGTTCGCTCTTGAACTGCGTACCCGCGACCGTGAGCGCAAGCTGATCAAGAAGATCGAGAAGACCTTGGTGCTGCTCGAAGACGATGACTTCGGTTACTGCGAACACTGCGGTATCGAGATCGGCATCCGTCGTCTGGAAGCCCGTCCGACAGCCGACCTCTGTGTCGACTGCAAGACACTCGCTGAAATCAAGGAAAAACAGATGGCCGGTTGATACCGACCACTGGCATAACTGAAAAAAGGGAGCTTGCAGGCTCCCTTTTTTATTGAGCTTTTCGCTGGGGCGTCCCAGAATGCAGCCTCAATGAACCGTTTGCCCGAATTGCCATGTCCGTGAATACAGTCCCGTCTCCCCAGACTCGCCCTTATATAGGCCGCTTTGCTCCCTCCCCGTCAGGCCCGCTCCACTTTGGTTCCCTGATAGCGGCGCTCGGCAGTTTCTTGCAGGCCAGGGCGCAGCAAGGACGCTGGCTGGTGCGGATCGAAGATATAGATCCGCCACGGGAGATGGCCGGTGCCGCCCCTCTTATCCTGCAGACACTGGAGGCCCATGGCCTTGAGTGGGATGGGGAGGTGATGTACCAGAGCCAGCGCCACGGCCGCTATGACGACGTCATAGCGCAGCTCTATCAGGCAGGGGATCTCTACTGGTGCCGCTGTACCCGGCGCGAGATCATGGCAGGCGGCGGCTTTTACAACGGTCACTGCCGCGCACTGGGGCTGGCGGCAGAAGGTTGCGCCGCCCGGCTGCGCCAGCGCCATCCCGTCTACCATTTCGAGGATGCGCTGCAGGGACACGTCTCTGTGCCCGCCGGTCTTGCCGATGAAGACTTCATCATCCGCCGCCGGGACGGCCTCTATGCCTATAACCTGGCTGTGGTGGTAGATGACATGGATTGCGGCATCACTGAGATAGTGCGCGGCGCCGATCTGCTGGAGCCCACGGTGCGCCAGATTGCCCTCTACCAGACCCTGGGGGCAAACGTGCCCACCTGGGTACACCTGCCGCTGGCGGTGCTGGCGGACGGCCACAAACTGTCGAAGCAGAACCATGCTCCGGCACTGGCGCTGGACGAGGTCAGACCGGCCCTGTGGCAGGCACTCGAGTTTCTCGGCCAATGTCCGCCACCCGAGCTGATGGCAAGCAGGATTGACGAGGTGATCGGCTGGGGTATTGCCCACTGGCGGCTCGACCAAGTCCCATCCAGAGAGAAGATCAGCCTGGGCTCTCTGACATAGACAGTACAAATTTTTATTTAGCCAAGCCTGAAATTGTTGAATGAAGTACATCGTTTTTCATTTGGTCAGGCCTGAGCTATGATAGGCCGCTATTTTTTGGCCTCCCGTCAATTTAGAAGTCATGAAGAGGTGTACCATTTTTTCCCAGATCGCAAACTTTTGCCGCAAGGTGCTCGGCAAGGAAGACGGCGAGCAGTCGGTGGAGTCTCCCATCCCAGCCCACGTAACCGGGCAGCGTCGTACTTTAAGCCGTGACCAGCACCCCATCTCGCGCAAAGAGATCAGCGAGAATGCGCTCAAGGTGCTCTATCGCCTGAACAAGGGTGGCTATGATGCCTACCTGGTCGGCGGAGGTGTCCGGGATATTCTGCTCGGGAGAACGCCAAAGGATTTCGACATTGCCACAAACGCAACGCCGGAGCAGATCAAGGCGCTGTTCAGCAACTGCCGCCTGATTGGCCGCCGCTTCCGCCTGGCCCACATCGTCTTTGGTCGTGACGTGATCGAAGTGGCCACCTTCCGGGGTCACCACCATCAGGTCAATACCAGCAAGCATGTCTCGGCCCAGTCTGATGAAGGCATGCTGCTACGCGACAACGTCTACGGCACCATCGAAGAGGATGCCGAGCGCCGCGACTTTACCGTCAATGCCCTCTACTACAGTGCCCGGGATTTTACCCTGCACGATTTCGAAGGTGGCATAGAGGATCTCGCCCAGCGCAAACTGGAACTGATCGGCGACCCCGAGACCCGCTATCGCGAGGATCCGGTGCGGATGCTGCGCGCCATGCGTTTTGCCGCCAAGCTGGACATGACCATCAGCCCGCGCAGCGCCGCCCCTATCAAGGAGCTGGCCCCGCTGCTGCAGGATATTCCACCCGCCCGTCTGTTTGAGGAGACGCTCAAGCTGTTCCTGGCTGGCGATGGTCTGGCGACCTACAAGCTGATGCGTGAATATGGGCTGTTCCAGCCGCTGTTCCCGCAAGTGGCCGCCCTGTTCACTCCCCACGGCACCTCGCCGTTCGAGCAGTTCATCGAGCTGGCGCTGATCGATACCGATACCCGGGTGCGGGAAGACAAACGGGTCACCCCCGCCTTCCTCTACGCCACCCTGCTGTGGGGCTGTGTCGAAGCCCGTGCCCGCGTGCTGGAAAACGAAAGTGGCCTGCCCTGGCACGACGCCTTCATGCTGGCGATCAACGAGGTGCTGGACAATCAGGTACGTATCATCGCAGTACCACGCCGCTTCACCACGGATGTCCGCGATATCTGGGCACTGCAGCAGCGCCTGACCCGCCGTCAGGGCCGTCAGGGCCGTCATCCCGAGCGTGCCATGGAGCACCCGAAATTCCGCGCCGCCTACGACTTCCTGTTGCTGCGCAACCGGGTCGAGCGCGGCCTTGGCGAGCTCGCCAGCTGGTGGGAACGTTATGTGGAGTCCAACCCTGACGTACGCCCGCAGCTGCAACGGGAAGCGACCCGCCGCCCTGCCAGCGGCGAGCATGCCCAAGCCGGTGAACCCCGCAGCGGTGACGGCGAGAAACGTGATAGCAGCAGTCGCAGCCGTCGTCGCCCGCGCCGTCGCAAACCGAAAGCGGCGCAGTGACCACCAGCGTCATGACCGAGGTCTTCGTTGCCATCGGATCCAATCTGGCTGACCCCCTGGGTCAGGCTAGCCGCGCCGTCGACGCACTGGCGGCGCTGCCGGAGTCCCGGTTGCAACAGGCTTCCTCGTTTTACAGCAGCCGCCCCATGGGCCCTGCGGATCAGCCGGACTACGTCAATGCCGTAGTCCGGCTGACGACCCGGCTAGGCCCTTTGGCCTTGCTGGATCAATTGCAAAGAATCGAGCTGGAACAGGGACGTGTGCGCAAGGATGAGCGTTGGGGCCCGAGAACCCTGGATCTGGATCTGCTGCTCTATGGCGATCAGATCATAGGGCACGAGCGCCTCGTCGTTCCTCATTACGGCATGAAGGAGCGGGAGTTCGTGCTGCTGCCCCTGGCCGAGATTGCGCCCGCTCTGGTGCTGCCCTGCGGCACCCCGCTCGCGGAACTGGTTGCCCGCTGCCCGACCAATGATCTTGCCATCATTGCCCCCGGTGCAGACGTTTAGGAGCCCTGAAACGTTATGAGCAAGATCACCACCGCCAGCCTGCTGAAGATGAAGCAGGACGACCAAAAAATCACCGCCATCACCGCCTATGATGCCAGCTTCGCCAAGCTGTTCGACGATGAGGGCGCCCACGTGCTGCTCATCGGGGATTCCCTGGGCATGGTGCTGCAAGGGGGTCAGGATACCCTGGCCGTCAGCGTGGATGAGATGGTCTATCACACCCGCTGTGTCGCCCGTGGTGCCAGCAATGCACTGATCATCGCAGACATGCCGTTCATGAGCTATGCCACCCCGGAGCAGACCTACCAGACAGCCGCTCGCCTGATGGCGGCCGGTGCCCGCATGGTGAAGATGGAAGGGGGCGACTGGCTGTGTGACAGCATTCGCCACCTGACCCGCAACGGCGTGCCTGTCTGTGGTCACCTCGGTCTCACTCCCCAGTCCGTCCATGTGTTTGGCGGCTTCAAGGTGCAGGGGCGTGACGAGTATCAGGCCCAGGAGATCTACCGTCAGGCGCTCTGCCTGCAAGAAGCCGGCATACAGCTGCTGGTGCTCGAGTGCGTGCCGGTCGCCCTGGCCGAGCGCATCACCAAGGCACTGCGGATCCCGGTGATCGGCATTGGTGCAGGCCCGGCCACCGACGGCCAGATCCTGGTGATGCACGATGCCTTCGGCATCACCTCCGGTTATGTGCCCAAGTTCACCAAGAACTTCCTGGCCGAAACCGGTGACATGCATGCCGCCATCCGGCTCTATGTGCAACAGGTGAGCGAGGGTACCTTCCCCGGTCCGGAGCACAGCTTCAACTGATCCAGGCCTCATGGACGGCAACGGGGGCGAAAGCCCCCGTTTCGCCATTCATGGCAGGCTGATTTAATCCGTATCCCTTTGATTTATTAACCCATATCTCTTTGATTAATCCGAAGGTGCACTGCTGATGTTGGTCGTTAACAATCCTCTCGTTTTACGTGAACAGATTAGCCTTTGGCGCCGTGAAGGGCGTTCCATCGCATTCGTGCCCACCATGGGCAATCTGCATCAGGGCCATCTCACTCTGGTTGAGCAGGCGCGCAGCCACGCCGAGAAGGTGGTGGTCAGCATCTTCGTCAACCCGATGCAATTCGACAAGGCCGAAGATCTCGCCAACTATCCCCGTACGCTGGAAGAGGATTGCGCCGCCCTGAACGCTGCGGGGGTCGACCTGGTGTTTACCCCGACGCCGGAGATCATGTATCCACAGGGACTGGCCAGCCAGACCTTCGTCGAAGTGCCGGGTCTCTCCGGCCTGCTGGAAGGGGCGCTGCGCCCGGGCCATTTTCGTGGCGTCAGTACCGTAGTGACCAAGCTGTTCAACCTGGTACAACCGGATGTCGCCTGTTTCGGCCAGAAGGATTACCAGCAGCTGGCGCTCATTCGCAAGATGGTGGCCGACATGGCCATGCCCATCGAGATCGTCGGCGTGCCCACGGTACGGGCTGAAGACGGGCTGGCGCTCTCGTCACGCAACGGCTATCTGACGACGGCCGAGCGGGCGCTGGCACCCGAGCTGGCGCGTACCATGAACTGGATTGCCGAGCAGATTGAAGGAGGTGATCACCACCTGCCCTCCCTGGTGGCCCAGGCCAGCCAGCGCCTCGACAACGCCGGTTTTCGCACCGACGCCATCGACATCGTCGATGCCACTACCCTGGAGTCGGCCACCGACAAGAGCCGGCATCTGGTGATCCTGATGGCGGCTTACCTGGGCAAGGCCCGTCTCATCGACAACCGAGTGGTGATGCTCAGCGCCTGAGCAACCCCGATCAGGAGAACTACATGTCCAAGAAGGTTTATTGCATCGCCCAGTTCCTGCCCAAGCCCGGCCAGGAACAGGCCCTGTTTCAGGTGTTGCAGGCACTCGAGCCAAACACGCTGCGCGAAGATGGCTGCCAGCAGTACATTGTCACCCGCCATATCCCCAGCCCCTTTGCCGAAGGGGAGAGCTTCCCCATCGTCTTCAACGAGATCTGGCGTGACATGGCCAGCTTCGAGGCCCACTGCCAGCGCACCGAGATCAAATCCTTCTTCGAGCGTTACTGCCTGGCCGAGGATGGCCTGGCTGCCAAATGGAACGTCTGCGTCTACAGCGACGAACCGGCGCAATATGACGCTCCCCTCCTCCGGGGCTAACCCTCATGCAGTAAAAAGGCGCCAACAGGCGCCTTTTTCATGGTTGCAACTCAGTGCCTCAATCCGGTACCCCGGGAAATAAGCCACCAGGCCAATCCGTAGAGCGCGACTATGAAGCCGATGATGATGAGGTAGGCGGTGCCGAGCGGCACATCGGAGATACCGAGGAAGCCGTAACGGAAGGCGTTCACCATGTAGATGATGGGGTTCACCTGGGAGACCCCCTGCCAGAAGGGCGGCAGCAGGCTGATGGAATAAAACACCCCGCCCAGATAGGTAAGCGGCGTCAGCACGAAAGTGGGGATGATGCTGATGTCGTCAAAAGTCTTGGCAAATATCGCATTGATGAGGCCACCCAGGGAGAACAGGATCGAAGTGAGCAGCACGGTGAAGCAGACGCTGAACAGGTGATGGATCTGCAACGGCACGAAGAACAGCGACACCAGGGTGACGATGAGACCGACACAGATACCCCGCGCCACACCACCACCCACGTAACCGGCGATGATGATGTAGTTGGGCACAGGGGCTACCAGCAACTCTTCCACGTTGCGCTGGAACTTGGCGCTGAAGAAGGAGGAGGCGACGTTGGAGTAAGAGTTGGTGATCACCGACATCATGATGAGACCGGGCACGATGAACTCCATGTAACTGAAGCCCCCCATGTCACCGATGCGCGAGCCGATGAGGTTGCCGAAGATGACAAAGTAAAGGCTCATTGTGATGGCGGGCGGCACCAGAGTCTGGATCCAGATCCGGGTGAAGCGGCTTATCTCCTTGGCCAGAATGCTCTTGAATGCGATGTAGTAGGTGGTCAGATTCATGCTTTTCTCCCCTCCTCGACCAGGTTGACGAACAACTCTTCCAGTCGGTTGGCCTTGTTGCGCATACTCAGCACCTGCACTTGCTGGCTAGACAACTGCTCAAACAGGCTGTTGAGGGACTGGCTCTTTTCCAGATCCACTTCCAGGGTGCGTTCATCCTGCATGCGGCCGTTGAACTCGGGCACGTTTGGCACGGCGGAGCCCGGTGCCAGATCCAGCATGAAGGTCTCGCGGCCCAGCTTGCCCAGCAGGTTTTTCATGCTGGTGTTCTCGATCAGCCGACCCTTGTCGATGATGCCGATGTTGCGGCACAGCATCTCGGCCTCTTCCAGATAGTGGGTGGTGAGAATGATGGTGACACCCTGTTCGTTGAGCTCTTTGAGGAAGGTCCACATGGAGCGGCGGATCTCGATATCCACCCCTGCGGTCGGTTCATCCAGGATCAGCAGTCTGGGCTCATGCATCAGGGCGCGGGCTATCATCAGCCGACGCTTCATGCCGCCGGAGAGGGTGCGGGCCGGCATGTCCCGTTTGTCCCACAAGTCGAGCTGACGCAGGTACTTCTCGGCGCGGATCTTGGCTTCCGCCCTGGGCACGCCGTAGAAACCGGCCTGATGGGTGACTATCTGACTCACCTTCTCGAACTGGCTGAAGTTGAACTCCTGCGGTACCAGGCCGAGCTGGGCCTTGGCCTGTTCGAGATCGCTGTCGATGTCGTAGCCAAACACCTTCACCTTGCCGGCGCTCTTGTTCACCAGTGAACTGATGACACCTATGGTGGTGGACTTGCCCGCGCCGTTCGGGCCGAGCAGGGCGAAGAAATCCCCCTGCTTGACGGTGAGATCTATGCCTTTAAGGGCTTCGACGCCCCCCTGATAGGTCTTTTTCAGGCCGCTGATTTCCAATGCGTTCATTGCAACCTCTGTGATGGCGGATCCCATCTCGATACAGAAAAGGCGGCCAAGGCCGCCTGCAGACAGAAGATGGCGCTAGACCACCTCGCCCGGGATCTTCCTGGACCTTGCTTACTCTTGCGGAACTACTTTGCCGATAAACGGCAGATTGCGGTACTTCTGGGCGTAGTCAATGCCACAACCCACCACGAATTCGTCCGGAATGGAGAAACCGATCCAGTCCACCGGCACCTGCACCTCGCGGCGGGACGGTTTGTCCAGCAGGGTGCAGATGGCCAGGGATTTCGGCTCGCGCAGTGACAGGATTTCACGCACCTTGTTGAGGGTGTAACCGGTGTCGATGATGTCTTCGACGATCACCACATCCTTGCCCTTGATGTCATCATCCAGGTCTTTCAGGATACGAACGTCACGGGTGCTGCGCATGCCGGAGCCGTAGCTGGAGGCAGTCATAAAATCCAGGGTAATGGGCAGCGGGGTCTGGCGGCACAAGTCGGCCAGGAAGACGCAGGAGCCACGCAGCAGGCCAATCATGACCACTTCGTCAGAACCCTGATAACGGGCGGTGATCTCTTCACCCAATTTGGCGATCCGGGCGGCAACATCGGCCTCGGAGATCATCACCTCGACAGTGTGTTTCATCACTTACTCCCTCATGGCCAAAGGGGATTTGGCCGTTCATTAACGTCAAAACCGAGGATTCTACCATCCAAGCCGAGAGGCGTCAGGCATACGTGATGCTTTTATCGGCTTATTTTAATTGATAGAGTTAGCAGGCCCTCGGGCATTATCGGTGACAATACTATAAACACCATAATCAATAACTATTAGATGAAAAAACTATGGAACCACGCGCAGAAATTAGACGTCGAACCCGGCTTTCTCCGGAAGCTCGGCGCAATCAATTGATGGAATGTGCCATCGAAGTGTTTTCCCGTCGCGGCATTGGCCGTGCGGGTCACGCCGAAATTGCAGAACAGGCCAAAGTCTCGGTAGCTACCGTGTTCAACTATTTCAACACCCGCGAAGAGCTGGTGGATGAGGTGTTGGCCGAGATCGAACGTTTCGTTCACCAGATGCTGGAACAGGCCTATACCGGCCAGGGCCCGGTCAAAGAGAGCATTCACCGTCACGTGAAGCTGTTTGTTGACGCCGCTTACGATCAGCCCGACCACGCCAGTATCTGGCTGGAGTGGAGCTCATCGGTGCGGGAAGAGGTCTGGCCCCGTTACGCCAAGTTGCTGGACAAGGCGCTGGAACGCATAGCACCCCACTTGCAACAAGCCATGGATGCCGGTGAGATCCAGAGTGTGCTGTCCGCCCAGGACCTGGCTCGCTCCCTGACCGGCTTTGGTTACGTCATGATGCAGATGATCAATCAGCCACAACGCCCCTCACGGGAAGATGTGACCGATTTTCTGTTCAAGTACGTGACGGCCCCTATCCAGGCTGCATAACCCGCCTCGTGAATAAAAAGCGGCGCCGGACTGTTCAGGTCGGCGCCGCTTTTGTTTGTCTGCTATTCGCTCACATCTCGCCTCAAGATTTGGCGTAACCCCAACGCTCTGTCAGGCCATGCTCGATTCCGAGGTGATCCAGGATCCGCGCCACCATGAAGTCCACCAGATCCTCGATGCTTTTGGGCTCATGATAAAAACCGGGGGCGGCGGGCATTATGGTCACCCCGAGCCGTGCCAGTTTCAGCATGTTCTCCAGATGGATGGCGGAGAAGGGGCTCTCGCGGGGCACCAGGATCAGCTGGCCGCGCTCCTTGATCACCACATCCGCCGCCCGCTCCAGCAGGTTGTCGGAAGCGCCGTTGGCAATGGCCGACACTGTACCCATGGAGCAGGGACAGACCACCATCTGTTTCGGTGCCGCCGACCCCGAGGCCACCGGCGAGAACCACTCCTCCTTGCCGCAGGCCACTATCTGACCCTCTTTGGCGCCGTACTGGCGACAGAGGTAGGCGGAGAGATCTCTGGGGGAGCCGGGCCAATCCTGCTGCTGCTCTGTCTTGAGCACGACTCTGGCCGCCGATGAGGCCAGCAGATAAACCCGATAGTCCGCCTGCACCAGACACTGGAGCAGACGCAGGGCGTAGGGGGCGCCGGAGGCGCCGGTCAGCGCCAGGGTGACTTGTTTCAGCATGATGGTCCTTGGCTCTTCTGGCATGGGAACAAACAACCGCAAGGGGTCAGCAACGACGTCATAGTTCGCCGTGGTAATCCTTGAGACGGGCGATCAGCTTGTCATGAATGCCGCCGAAACCGCCGTTGCTCATGATCAGAATATGATCGCCGTCGCGGCACTCGGCCACCAGGCGGTTGATCAGGGTCTCCAGCTCGTTGAACACCTTGGCCGGACGGCTCATGTGGGCTGTCACCTCCCCGAGATCCCAACCTATGTTGGGTGGCTGGAAGAAGAACACCTCGTCGGCGCCGTCGAAGCAGGCTGCCAGCTCCTCCTTGTGGACTCCCAGCTTCATGGTATTGGAGCGGGGCTCCAGCACCGCCAGGATGCGGGCCTTGCCCACCTTGGCACGCAGGCCGCCCAGGGTGGTCTCGATGGCGGTGGGGTGGTGGGCAAAATCGTCATAGACGCTGATGCCCGCCACCTCGCCCTTGAGCTCCATCCGCCGCTTGGGGGATTTGAACTGGCGCAGGGCAGCTATGCCGTGCTCTACCATGACACCGGCGTGACGGGCAGCGGCGATGGCCATCAGACCGTTGTTGACGTTGTGCTCGCCGATGCACTCCCAGTGCACCTCGCCCTGCTTGCTCCCATCCAGCCACACCTCGAAGGCGGAGCCGTCATCGGCCAGCTTGACCGCCTTCCACTTGGCGTCGTCCTGACCCACCAGCTCGACTTCGCTCCAGCAGCCCATCTTGCGCACCGCAGTGAGGTTGTCGTCGGCCTGCGGGAACAGCACCCGGCCATTGCTCGGCACTGTGCGCATCAGGTGGTGGAACTGGCGCTGGATGGCGGCGAGATCCGGGAATATGTCAGCGTGATCGAACTCCAGGTTGTTCATCACCAGAGTACGCGGATGGTAGTGAACAAACTTGGAGCGCTTGTCGAAGAAGGCACAGTCATATTCGTCCGCTTCGATGACGAAGAAGGGCGCAGAGCCCAGGCGGGCTGAGACCGGGAAGTTGCCCGGCACGCCACCGATAAGGAAACCCGGCTCCAGCTTGGCGTACTCCAGCACCCAGGCCAGCATGCTGGCGGTGGTGGTCTTGCCATGGGTGCCCGCCACGGCCAGCACCCAGCGATCCTGCAGCACATGCTCCAGCAGCCACTGAGGACCGGAGATATAGGGCAGATTGCGATCCAGCACATACTCCACACAGGGATTGCCACGGCTCATGGCGTTGCCGATCACCACCAGATCCGGTGCCGGATCGAGCTGGGAGGGATCATAACCCTCGGTCAACTCTATGCCCTGTTGCTCGAGCTGGGTACTCATGGGGGGATAGACGTTGGCATCCGAGCCGGTCACCCGATAGCCAAGCTGTTTTGCCAACACCGCCAGACCACCCATGAAGGTGCCGCAGATCCCGAGAATGTGAATATGCATACCGCTGCCTTTTCCAGTAAAGGGAGTGCGCATTCTAGGGGTTGTTGAGGTTGCGGCACAAGCCGCGGTCGCGACGAGAAATCACCAACCCCGGAGAAGGTGACAGCAATTTGGCAGACCTTGGCTGCGCGACATCAGCCAACTCTGTCACAGTGCCCTCGAAATATGGTCATTTGACGCGACATCGCTATAATATCGGCCTGCAAACTTGACTCCAACACTGAAGGAAACGTCATGAGCCTGAACCTGGTACCGGCTGGCAAGAGCCTGCCCGACGACATCTATGTCATCATCGAAATCCCGCAGAATGCCGATCCGATCAAATACGAAGTCGACAAGGACAGCGGTGCCATCTTTGTTGATCGCTTCATGTCTACCCCTATGTTCTACCCGTGCAACTACGGTTACGTGAACGCCACCCTGTCTCTGGATGGGGATCCGGTCGACGTGCTGGTGCCGACTCCTTACCCGCTGCTGGCTGGCTCCGTCATTCGTTGCCGCCCGGTTGGCGTGCTGAAGATGACCGACGAATCTGGCGAAGATGCCAAGATCGTGGCCGTGCCGCACTCCAAGCTGACCAAGCAGTACGACCACATCAAGGATGTGAACGATCTGCCCGAGCTGCTGAAAGCCCAGATCCAGCACTTCTTCGAGCGTTACAAAGAGCTGGAAGCAGGCAAGTGGGTCAAGGTTGAAGGTTGGGGCGACAAGGCCGCTGCCGAAGCCGAGATCGTTACCTCTGCCGAGCGTTACGCAGCCAAGTAAGCGTCTCTCTCGTTAAAAGGCCCCTGTGGGCCGATACCAAAAATTAAGGCGCCAATGGCGCCTTAATTTTTTAGGGCTTTCGCCCGCCTCAACGGCCGTGGTATTGAGCAGAAAGCTCGTGCACAGCGTTGACGAACACGCCCGCGTGTTCCGGGTCCACATCCTGATGGATACCGTGACCCAGGTTGAAGACGTGGCCGTTGCCGCTGCCAAAGCCCGCCAGTATGGTGGCTACCTCTTCGCGGATACGCGCTGGTGCCGCATAGAGCATGGAAGGATCCATGTTGCCCTGCAGCGCCACCTTGTCACCGACCCGGCGCTTGGCGTCCGCTATGTCTATGGTCCAGTCCAGCCCCAGGGCATCGCAGCCGGTGGCAGCGATCTGCTCCAGCCACTGGCCACCGTTCTTGGTGAACAGAGTGACCGGTACGCGGCGACCTTCGTTTTCGCGGATCAGACCGTCAACGATCTTGTGCATGTATTGCAGGGAGAAGTCGCGGTAATCCCGCGGGGTCAGCACGCCGCCCCAGGTGTCGAACACCATGACGGACTGGGCACCGGCCTTGATCTGGGCATTGAGATACCCGATCACGCTGTCGGCCAGCTTGTCCAGCAGCAGGTGCAGTGTCTGCGGCTCTGCATACATCATCTGCTTGATCTTGGTGAAGGCCTTGGAGCTGCCCCCCTCCACCATGTAGGTGGCCAGGGTCCAGGGACTGCCGGAGAAACCGATGAGCGGCACTTCACCCTTGAGCTCGCGGCGTATGGTGCGCACCGCATTCATCACGTAGCCGAGCTCGTCTTCCGGATCCGGAATGGGCAGCGCCTGCACGTCAGCCATGGATTTGATGGGTCGCTCGAAGCGCGGGCCTTCACCCTGTTCGAAATAGAGACCCAGCCCCATGGCGTCGGGCACGGTCAGGATGTCGGAGAAGAGGATGGCGGCATCGAGCGGATAACGGCGCAGGGGCTGCAAGGTGACTTCACAAGCCAGCTCGGCGTTGCGGCACAGGGACATGAAGTCCCCCGCGACGGCGCGGGTCGCCTTGTATTCCGGCAGATAACGGCCAGCCTGGCGCATCATCCATACTGGTGTCATGTCCACGTCCTGGCGCAGCAGGGCACGCAGGTATCGATCGTTCTTCAGCTCTTTCATCCCAGTTCCTGAGTCAGGTCATGCATAAAATGGCGGATATGATACCACTTTGTACGCGGCGGGGGACGGCCCAAAGATGCGGCCAGGCCGCTGCAAGCGCAAAGATGTGAAGGGGCGCAAACAAGCGCCCCGTTTTTACCCTGATGACAAGGTCAGACCGACCTCAACCCTCTTCGGCCAGGCTCTGCTCAATCAAACGTCGCGCTATGGTGCCATGGGGCGGCAACCGTGGCAGCCGGTCGGCGGTGAAGAAATCCGCTGCCACCAGTTCATCGTCCTGTACCCGGATCTCGCCGCTATCGTAGTCGGCGGTAAACCCCATCATCAGGCTGTGGGGGAAGGGCCAGGGCTGGCTGGCCACATAGCGCACGTTGCGCACCCGGATGCCGCTCTCCTCGAACACCTCCCGCGCCACGCACTGCTCCAGGTTCTCCCCCGCTTCCACGAAGCCTGCCAGCACCGTATACATGGGGTCCTCCACCTGATAGTGACGGCGATGGGCCGCCAGCAGGATCTCGGGACCCTTGCGCACCGCCACTATGATGCAGGGGGAGATGCGCGGATAGACGGTGTGGCCAAGCTGGCACACCTGGGCCCACTCACCCGCCTTGGGGGCCATGGGGGCACCGCACTCGCCGCAGAAGCGGTGGCTGCGCCGAAAGGTCGCCAGCTGCCAGGCGCGACCCGCGAGACGAAATCCCTCTTCATCCCCCGCTACCATCAGCTGGCGCAACGGGGTGAAATGGCTGGCATCGGCATCTGCCCCCAGGTCCAGCAAATAGCAGGGCAGGCCATCCCACTCATCGAAACGCTCGAATGACGCCGGGTGAAAATGGGCAGGCAAACAGGCTCGGGGGCCTTGCGGAATATGGCCCTGTTCATCCAGCAGGACGAGGTGCTCGCCCCCCAGTACGAACCAGCGGGCCTGTTCGGTTAATGGCATCAGATGCAGACTCTCGTTGAAAATCAGGTTGAAATCCCTTGTCGAGAACAGTGTGCAAGGCACGGACAAGTGGCGACCATATTACGGCCGGACAGGCACCTTGGCGACCCCAAGATGGCGGATCCACCCCACTCCACGGTCAAGAAAAAGGCTGCCCGCAGGCAGCCTTGATGCAAAGACCTCAAAACGTCAATCAGGCATCGCCCATCGCCAGCAGGGAGGCATTGCCGCCCACCGCAGTGGTGTTGATGGTGCGGGTCTTCTCGGTGACGAAGCGGCCGAGGTAGTGGGGACCGCCCGCCTTGGGGCCTGTGCCGGAGAGGCCCTGACCACCAAAAGGCTGCACCCCGACCATGGCGCCGATCTGGTTGCGGTTGATGTAGACGTTGCCCACGTTGATGCGGCTGGCCAGCTCCTCGGCGTGGGATTCGTTGCGGCTGTGGATCCCCAGCGTCAGACCGTAGCCGGTGCCGTTGATATCCGCAATCACCTTGTCCAGCTCACGGGCAGCGTAGCGCACCACATGGAGGATGGGACCGAACTGCTCCTTCACCAGCTCACGGATGGAGCCAATCTCCAGCGCCGTCGGCTGCACGAAGTGACCCGCCAGCGTCGCGGATGGCATGGGGGCTTGAGCGATCAGACGTGAGCGCGGGATCATGTGCGCCAGGTGCGCATCCAGCCCGGCCTTGGCCTCGGCGTCGATGACGGGCCCCACGTCCGTGTTGTGCTCGGCCGGATTGCCCACTTTCAGCTCCTGCAGGGCGCCGGTCAGGATCTCCAGCACCCGCGGCGCTATCTCCTCCTGCAGGTAGAGTACCCGCAAGGCTGAGCAACGCTGACCGGCACTCTGGAAGGCGGCGCTCACCACGTCGCGCACCACCTGCTCCGGCAGAGCGGTGGAGTCGACTATCATGGCGTTCTGGCCGCCTGTCTCGGCGATGAGCGGCAGTATGGCGCCATCACGCTGGGCCAGTGTCAGGTTGATGAGCTTGGCGGTCTCGGTTGAGCCGGTGAAACAGACGCCGCCAATGCGGGCATCCGCCGTCAGCTTGGCCCCCACTGTGGCGCCATCGCCCGGCAGCAGTTGCAGCACATCACCCGGGATGCCGGCCTGATGAGCCAGGGTCACCGCCAGATGGGCGATGAGGCCGGTCTGCTCCGCCGGTTTGGCGATGACGGTATTGCCGGTGGCCAGCGCCGCCGCGACTTGCCCGAGGAAAATGGCCAGCGGGAAGTTCCACGGGCTGATGCAGACGAATACGCCCCGGCCCTGCAGGAACAGCTCGTTCTGCTCGCCGGTGTAGCCGGGCAGCAGGGTCGCCTGTCCCATCAAACCACGGGCCTGCAGCGCGTAGTAACGGCAGAAGTCCACCGCCTCGCGCACCTCGTCGATCCCATCCTGCAATAGCTTGCCCGCCTCGCGAGTACAGAGCGAGATGAACTGCTCGCGGTTGGCTTCCAGCAGATCTGCCAGCTTTTCCAGCGCAGCGGCACGCACGCTTACCGGCGTCTCGCGCCAGCGCGGGAAGGCGGCATGAGCCGAGGCCAGCGCCTGCTCTACCGCCTGTGCATCGGCCCAGTGGATCTTGCCCACCAGCTGGCTCACATCCTGCGGACTCAGCACTGTGCGAGCTTCGCTGCGCTTGAGGGTTTCGCCATCAACGATGGGGCCCGCCAGCCACTGCTTGCTCTCCAGCTCTTTCAAACGGGCGAAGAAGGGACGCTGGATGGAGACGATATTCATGTTGACGCCGCTGGAGTTCTTGCGGTCGCTGAACAGATTCACCGGCTGTGGAATGCGATCGTTGGCCAGACTGGTGTAGCGCTTGAGGGTGCGCAGCGGGTGTTCGGCCAGTGAATCCACCGGGGTGTTCGGGTCCACCAGCTTGTGAACGAAGGAGGTGTTGGCCCCGTTTTCCAGCAGGCGACGTACCAGATAGGGCAGCAGATCCTTGTGGGCACCGACCGGGGCATAGATGCGGCAGTGCAGGCCGGGATGGTCGTTCAGCACTGCATTGTGCAACTCCTCCCCCATGCCGTGCAGGCGCTGGAACTCAAACTGGCGATCACCGGCCATTTCCAGAATGCAGACCACGGTATTGGCGTTGTGGGTCGCAAACTGGGGAGAGATGAAACCACGGGTCGGCTCGCTCAGCAGATAGCGGGCGCAGGCCAGATAGGATATGTCGGTACCCGCCTTGCGGGTAAAGAGCGGGTAGCCGGGCAGGCCAGCCTGCTGGGCATATTTCAGCTCGCTGTCCCAGTAGGCGCCCTTCACCAGCCGCACCGGGATCAGGTCCCCCTGCTCCCGGGCCAGCGCCGTCAGCCAGCAGAGCACCGGCAGAGCGCGCTTGGAATAAGCCTGCACTACCATGCCGAGCTTGCCCCAGCCACGATTGGCGTCAGAGCGGTAGAGCTGCTCGAAGAGATCCAGTGACAGCTCGAGGCGGTCCATCTCCTCGGCATCGATGCTGATGGCCACATCCTTGTCGCGGGCCAGGCGCACCAGACCCACCAGCCGCTCGCTCATTTCGCCGAGCACCCGCTCACGGTTCGCCACGTCATAGCGCGGATGGAGCGCCGACAGCTTGATGGAAATGGAGGGCGCCGGGCCGCCGTCGCTGATACGCTCATTGCCGACCGCCTCGATGGCGCGCTGGTAGTCGCCGAAATACTTGTCCGCATCGGCCAGGGTCAGGGCTGACTCCCCCAACATGTCATAGGTATGGGTGTAACCCTTCTCGCGGGACTTGCGGCTCGCCTTGAGGGCCTCTTTCATGTCGCGCCCCAGCACGAACTGCTTGCCCATTATCTTCATGGCGGCATACATGGCGGAGCGCACCACAGGCTCGCCGAGCTTGTTGACCATGCGTCCCAGCATGTTGGCCGGATTGCCGTCCAGCTTCTTGTCCAGCTTGATGATCTTGCCGGTCAGCATCAGGCCCCAGGTGGAGGCATTGACCAGGGTGGAGTCGCTCTTGCGAAAATGGGAGGACCAGTTGGCGCCGGAGAGCTTGTCCTTGATGAGGGCGTCGGCGGTCTCTGCATCGGGGATGCGCAGCAGAGCCTCTGCCAGGCACATCAGTATGATCCCCTCCTGGGTATCCAGGCTGTACTCCTGCAAGAAGGCATCGATGCCATCTCCCGAACCACTCTCCTTGCGTACCTTGGTGACCAGGGCGCGGGCGCGCTGGGTCACCTGCTCCAGCGAGGCCCCATCCCCCGGCAACATGGCGGAAAGCTCCGCCAGATAGGCGTTTTCATCCACAACGTAATTCTGGGTGATGGCTTCGCGCAAAGCGGCCAGATCGGAGGGAATGTAGTCAGCAGCAAGCACTTGAGTAGCTTTGAACATAGGGGGTCTTCCTGTACGCCCGCAGGCTATATCGACGAAGGCGGTCGTGCTGCCGAAACGCCGATAATGTATACAATATCCACCCATAGATGAAATGAAATTGTTGCCTGCTATTAACAAAAATAGCTGACTGGCAAATTTAGCCTGTATTCAGACCAGGAGACGGCGAGACAGACAAGTTTATCGCCTTATTTTGTATACAATTTTATGCGAGGCAAAAAAGAGGGGCCGCTATTGCGACCCCTCTTCATCCGACCGACAGGAACCGTCAGTTCATCCAGCGTTCACCGCGACTGCGGCGGCGGGGCAGCATGGGCAACAGTATGCCAAGCAGGATGCCGCCACCCACCATGGCACCACCGCGGATGAACCAGTCCATCTGCATGTCGTGCTCCTTGTTGTCATAGCTGCGGGTCAGGGCCTCGTTCTGCTCCTTGAGGTTACCCATCTCCTCGCTCTGGCTGGCAAGCTGGGCCTTCAGGCTGTCGATCTCCTTGCTCTGCTCGGCGATCTTGCCATCCTTCTCGGTGAAGCGTTTTTCATTGTCACCGTTGAGGTTCTGCAGGCGAGCCTTGAGATCTTCCAGCTCTTGCTGGACCTGGGGCAGACGCTCGCGCAGGCTGATCTCGCCCTGCAGCTCGGCGTTCTTGATCCAGCCTTCACGGCCACGACCGTCCACCACCTGGGTGAAACCGGCTTCGTTGTTCACCGCCTTTACTTCCAGCGGTTCACCCGCCTTGACGCTGCCGAGGATCCGGAACTGGGTACCCGGACCATTGTGGATGAAGGTAAAGATGTTGTCTGAGACATAACGGGTGTCGGCCAGTGCCTGTTGGGCACACAAGCAGATAAGGATCCCGAGAAGGGCGCGCATGGTCGATCGGTTCTCTTCTTTTGGTTAGGTGACAGGCCGAATGTTAAGCCGCCAGCGGGTCAAAGGACAAGCAAAGAAAAGCGCTTCCCCCCGAGCTGAGAGCTGACTCGCAACTTGCCCCTCACTCACGCGACCATTCCGGACGTCGCAGGCTATTTCTGTTTCAGTGCCTTCACCTCTTCGCGCAGGGCACGCAGCTCCTGAAGCAGCAGATCCTGCTGCGCACTCTGTTGATGGCGCCACTTTTCCAGTTCGTTGTCACCCCGCCCGTGTTGCAGGAACAGGCTGGCCATGAAGCCGCTCAGGGCGCTGAACAGACCGACCCCGAAGATGATCATCAGGCTGGCGACGAAACGCCCCTCCTCGGTTTGCGGCACTATGTCACCGTAACCGATGGTAGAAAGCGTCACCAGGGTCCACCAAAAGGCGTCATAGGCGTTGTGGATCTGGCTGCCGGGTCTGTCTCCCTCGATCCAGTAGATGAGTGCCGTGCCCACCCCGATTTGCAGGAAAAAGATCAGCAGTATCCCGGCCAGACGGCTCTCGTTTCGCCCCCTGCGCACTATAGCGAGCAGGTCCGGGTTGCTGCGCAGCAGCTGGATCACCCGGTAGAGCTGGATCAGCCTGGCCCAGCGCAACTGCTCCACCATGGGCAGACTGCCCGGCAGATAGAACCAGTTCGCCTTGAAGAAGGCTCGCTTGTCACTTGCACGGAACCAGCCATAGGTGAAATGGGCGAGGAAGACGTAGCAGATCAAACTGTCCAGATCATAAAAGAGGGAGAGCGTCTCGGGAGTGAAGTAGCGAGCCCCCAGCCAGCGGAATCCCACCAGTACCACTGAGACGATGGAGAGCAGGGCCATGAGCAGATCCATGGATCTCAGGCCAGAAGAGTGATGTCGCATACATTTTCCTACTTTAGGCACGGTGCGAATTAATAAAAAGGAAGATAATGCCGATAGTCCTGAGGGCAAAGGAAAACCGGTCATTAAAAGGAGAAAAATTATGCAGTTAAACCCGCTGGAGAGGCGAATGAGCAATATCCGGCTGGTACCCAAAGTGGTACTGCTCATGGTGTTCAGTACTGTGCTGCTGCTGGCCAAGCTCTGGTTCGATGCCAGCAATCTGGAAACCACACTGCTGAGTGAGGGCATAGACGCGGACAAGGCAAACGCCATTGCCGATCGCCTGCTCTGGAGCGGCGTGATGGAAACCGCCGTGATGGGCATCGTCTTCGTCGTGTTGTTGCTGACCGGCTCCCGCCTCATGGTCAAGCAGGTGCACTATCTGGTGGGCCTGCTTGAGCGTTTCGCCCGCAAGGATCTGAGCCACAAAGTGCTGCTCAAGTCTCGTGATGAGTTCGGCGACATCGCCAAGGCCGTGGCCCACTCACAGGAGAACCTCAAGGAAGTGTTCGGCACCCAGCGCGTCGCCTGCAAGGAGCTCAATGACATCGCCTCCCAGGTCACCCTTTGCATGGAAGAGGCCAACGAGGCCATCAACGAAGAGTTCACCCAGATAGAACAACTGGCCAGCGCCATGAGCCAGATGGTGGGTGCCATCCGCGAGGTGGCCGCTCATGCGGAACAAGCTTCCCATGCCACCGCCGAAACCAGCCTGCTGGCCGAAGAGGGCAGCCGCTGCGTGGCTGCGACCGTCAACACCATAGATACCCTCTCCGGCAACATCCAGCGCTCCTCCAACGTGGTCAATCAGGTGGAGCAGGGGGTCGAGCAGATAGGCTCAGTGGTGGATACCATTCGCAGCATTTCGGAGCAGACCAACCTGTTGGCCCTCAACGCCGCCATCGAGGCCGCCCGTGCCGGCGAAGCGGGTCGCGGCTTTGCCGTGGTCGCCTCCGAGGTGCGCGAGCTGGCCAACCGGGCCCAGGCGGCCACCGTCGAGATCCAGAAGATGATCGAGCAGTTGCAGGGCAATGCCCATCAGGCTGCCGAGTTGATGGCCCAGAGCGTGCAACAGGCCGACAAGGGGGTGGAGCAGGTGACCCAGGCCGGCGATCAGCTCGCCACCATAGTGCAGCGGGTACAGGGTGTGGCGGACATGAATCGCCAGATCGCGGCCGCCTCCGAGCAACAGAGCTCGGTGGCCGAGGAGATGAGCGGCAATCTGGAGCAGGTAAAACAAGTCGTGGAGGGTTCAGTGGTGGTACTGCGGGAGCTGCAGGAAGCCTCCGAGCTGGTGGAACATCACAGCCAGACGCTGGATACCCATATTCAGGCCTTCAAACTTGCCTGATGGCATAACGTGAGCCAACCTGTGGGCTCGTGGTGCCCGCTACCGAATGCCGGATAACCCCAGGTCTGGCCCAGACAGGCCTCCGGCAATGCGGCGGTGGTAAGGACAAAAAAACGGCGCCTCTGTTACCAGAGGCGCCGTTTTTCATATCAGTGGACGAGCCCGTCAGGCGTCCGGGTCGAAATCCAGACTCAGGCTGTTGACGCAGTAACGCTGGCCTGTCTCGGTCGGTCCGTCGGGGAAGACGTGACCCAGATGGGAGCCGCACTGGCTGCAGGTGATCTCCACCCGCTTCATGCCGTGGCTGCTGTCTTCTGTGTAGGTCACTGTGCCTTCGATGGCTCGATCGAACGAGGGCCAGCCGCAGCCGGAGTCAAACTTGGCATCCGAGTGAAACAGCATGCTCTTGCAACAGACGCAGAGATAGTCACCACTCTTGCGGTTGTGGAGCAAGGCACCGCTGTAGGGCTGCTCGGTGCCTTTCTCCCAGCAGACGCGAAACTGTTCCGAACTCAGCTTGTTGCGCCACTGCTCGGGATTGTTGTTGCTCATACCGACTCCTTGCCATTAATCACGGCGCCCAGCATACCCAGTCAGGCCGCTTTGCTCTACCCCGCCAGCGGGAACTGTGATCCCGTTGGCAACACGGTGGCAACATCCGGTGTAATGGCGACCTCCTCTTTGGCCAAGGCAACCGCCGGCAATGAAACCCGCTCCAGCAACTTGAGGGAGTGGGCTCGGCCAACCGCCACCTGCCGCTTGATGTCATCGGGCAGGAAGGGCAGGCCGTCATTGGTGGCCGTGTCTATGGTCTGGATCCACTCCAGCCCCTCCCCCGGTGGCGGCAGACGGAACTGGATATCGTAGTCGCTGGCGTTGAACAGCACATACCAGCGCTCCCCTTCGCACTGCTGCATGCCGATGTCCATGGCAAACGCCTGTCCCATGGGGGCGTGCCAATCCTGATCCGTCAGCTGATGGCCATCCGGGTGATACCAGTTGACCTGATGGCAGCTGGTGGGAGCCCCGTTCCAGCTGTCATCGCTCAGTTGCAGGTTGGCAAAGACGGAGGACTCCGCCCGCAGGGCCATCATCTGCTGGGTGAAGGCGAGCAGGCGCTCATCCTCCGGCCGCCACTGCCAGTTGACCCAGCTGATCTGGTTGTCCTGGCAATAGGCGTTGTTGTTGCCCAGCTGGCTGCGGCCCATCTCGTCCCCGGCCAGGAAGTGCGGCGTGCCCTGGGAGAGCAGCAGGGTGGCGATCAGGTTGCGCTTCTGCTGCTGACGCAGGTTGTTGACACGGGGATCCAGGGTCGGCCCCTCTACCCCATGGTTGTTGGAGAGGTTGTTGCCATGACCGTCCCGGTTATCCTCGCCATTGGCCTGGTTGTGGCGCTGGTTGTAGGAGACCAGATCCTCCAGGGTGAAACCGTCGTGATAGCAGAGGTAGTTGACGCTGGTATGGGGAGCGCGCCAGTTCTTCGGGAAGAGATCCCGCGAGCCCACCAGCCGGGTGGCAAAATCCCCCATCTTGCCGGCATCGCCGCGCCAGAAGGCGCGCACCGTGTCGCGGTAACGGTCGTTGATCTCCAGCCACTGGCTCGGGAACTGACCGAGGCGATAGCCGAACGGCCCAATGTCCCAGGACTCGGCAATGAGTTTCACTCGCGCCAGCACGGGATCCGCCATCATGGCCTTGAAGAAGGCCCCCATGGGATCGAACTCCCCCGCCTCCCGCGCCAGGGTGACGGCAAGGTCGAAGCGAAAACCATCCACCTGCATCTCCGTGACCCAGTAACGCAGGGCATCCAGCACCAGCCGCAGGCTGTTGGGGTGATCCAGATTGACGCTGTTGCCGCAGCCGGTGACGTTGGCATGGCGACTGTAGTCGGGGCCGTGAGCCCCCGCCTCGAAGGCATAGTAGCCCGCATTGTCAAAGCCCTTGAATGACAACGTGGGGCCATCGAAACCGGATTCGGCGGTGTGGTTGTAGACCACGTCCAGTATCACTTCGAGCCCGGCCCTGTGCAGCTCGCGCACCATGGTCTTGAACTCGGTCACCGCCTCCCCCGCGCTGTAGCGCGGCTCGGGGGCAAAGAAAGCGATGGGGTTGTAGCCCCAGTAGTTGGTGAGCCCCAGCTGCTCGAGCCTGGGCTCGGACATGAAGGCCGCCACCGGCATCAGCTGGACAGAGGTAACGCCGAGGGACTTCAAGTGCTCGATGATCACCGGATGGCAGATGCCAAGGTAGGTGCCGCGCAGTTCGCTCGGCACCCCCTGATGCTGGCGGGTGAACCCCTTGACGTGGGTTTCGTAGATGACGGTACGCGCAGGCTCTATGCCCGGCTTGCCGACCCCCTGCCAGTCGAAGGCGTCATCCACCACCACTGACTTGGCCACCATGGCGGCGCTGTCGCCCTCATACAGTTTGTCATCCCAATGAGTCGCCCGGCTGAGCGCCCTGGCATAGGGGTCGATCAGCAGCTTTTGCGGATCGAACAGCATCCCCTCCTGGGGCGCACCATGTACCCGATAACCGTAACGCTGACCGGCCTTGACGCCGCGCACATAGCCGAAGCGATATTGGCCGCGCCGGCCGGGCAATGCCAGCCGGACCAGCTCCTGCTCCTGCTCGTCGAACAGGCAGAGCTCTACCATGTCCGATTGGGGGGCCCAGACGCAGAAGTGACAACCCGTCTCATCGAGCAGGCCCCCCAGCGGGTGGTCCTGCCCCTTTTCCATTGCAAACATCAAGACTCCTGTTTGATGAACAAGGTCGCGAGCGGCGGCAGATCCAGCACTATGCTGTGCCCCAATCCCTGCCAGGGGGTTGGCTCGGCGACGAAGACCAGACCCACATCATAGTTGCTGCCCCAGTAATGCTCGCTATCCGTGTTGAGCACCACGCGGTAATTGCCGGCGGCAGGCACCCCGAGTCGATAGGCGATGCGCGGTACAGGCGTGAAGTTGCAGGCCACCATGATCGGGTGGGCCCCCTGCTTGTCGGCCCGCAGCCAGGCAAAGACACTGTTGTCGGCGTCGTTGTGATCCAGCCAGCGGAAACCGGTCTGCTCATAATCGGCCTGATACAAGGCAGCTTCATGACGGTAGAGGTGGTTGAGATCGCGGATCAGGCGCTGCTGACCGCCGTGCTTGGGATACTGCAGCAGGTGCCAGGGCAGCTGGGCATCGTGGTTCCATTCGTTGCTCTGGGCGATTTCGGTGCCCATGAAGTTGAGCTTCTTGCCCGGGTGGGCATACATGAAGCCCATGTAGGCGCGCAAGTTGGCCGATTGCTGCCACTCGTCGCCGGGCATCTTGTAGAGCATGGAGTGCTTGCCGTGCACCACCTCATCGTGGGAGAGCGACAGGATGAAGTTCTCGTCATAGTGGTAAACCATGGAGAAAGTCATGTCGTTGTGGTGATAGCGGCGGTGAATAGGCTCTTTCTGCATGTAAGTGAGGGTGTCGTGCATCCAGCCCATATTCCACTTGAAGCCAAAACCGAGGCCACCGAGGAAAGTGGGACGAGACACTCCGGCAAAGGCGGTGGACTCTTCGGCTATGGTCATGGCGTGGGGATACTTGCCGTACACCTCTTCGTTGGTCCACTTCAGCAGGCTGATCGCCTCGTAGTTGTGGTTGCCACCGTCGACGTTTGGCACCCACTCGCCGGCATTGCGCGAGTAATCCAGATAGAGCATGGAGGCGACCGCATCCACCCGCAGGCCGTCGATGTGGAACTTGTCGAGCCAGAACAGGGCGCTCGCCACCAGGAACTGGCGCACCGTATTACGGCCAAAGTCGTAGATGTAGGAGTTCCAGTCCGGGTGCCAGCCACGGCGCGGATCTTCGTACTCATAGAGCTGCGTGCCGTCGAAACGGGCCAGACCGTGGGCATCGGACGGGAAGTGAGCCGGCACCCAGTCCAGGATGACGCCTATGCCGGCCTGGTGGCACTGATCCACGAAATATTTGAAGTCATCGGCACTGCCGTAACGGCTGGTAGGAGAGAACATGCCCACCGGCTGATAGCCCCAGGAACCGCTGAACGGATGCTCGGAGACCGGCAGCAATTCAATATGGGTGTACTCCATCTCCTTGATGTAGGCCACCAGATCCACCGCCAGCTCGCGCCAGCTCAGGCTGTCGCCGTTGGAGTGACGCTTCCAGGAGCCGACATGCAGTTCATAGATGGAGAGGGGCTGATCCCGCTTGTCATTGTGCTGGCTGGCAATCCAGGCGGCATCTTGCCACTGGTATTGATCGTGGTCATACACCACTGAGGCGAACGACGGATACTGTTCGCAGTAGAAACCGACAGGGTCACTCTTGTGAGGCAGACGATGACCGGCAGGATCCTTGAGTTCAAACTTGTAGCGATCCCCGGCCTTGAGGCCCGGCACGAACAACACCCAGTGACCGCACTGGCTGCGCTGCATGGGGTGACGACGGCCGTCCCAGAAGTTGAAATCACCGATCAGGCTCACAGCGGTGGCGCTCGGCGCATAGACGGCAAAGCGCACCCCCTCCACCCGCACGCCAAGGTGCTCCACGGTGCGCAGTTGTGCGCCAAGCGTGTGGTAGATGTTTTCCGGCTGGGAGGTCAGTTCTGCCAGACCGGCCCAACCCGCATCCTGAAACTGGTAGGGGTCGACAAATTCAGTACTGGCATCGGGGTAGCTGGCAAGCAGCTGATAGGGAAAGGGATTTTTACGGCGGGTGAAAACAGTTTCAAAAAGGCCCGATTCATCGGTGGGTGCCAGAGTGGCAACAACTTTGCCCGACTTGAGATCCTTGACGCGCACCTCAAGGGCATCCGGCAACCAGGCGGTCAGTTTGAGGCCAGGCCCATCCGGATTGGCCTGCAGGCCTAAATGAGAGAAGGGATCGGCACAGCGGGCAGCAACCAAACGTTCAACGAGCATCGAGATTTCCTTTCATAGCTGAGCATCCGCTCCGGCCAGGGCCGAAGCGGATGTAAGTGAGTCACGTTTTGTCGGCAGTGGCTCAACGACTGGCCTCATCACGGGCCTGGCTCATCTTGCCTGCCAGCGCCTTGAGCGCTTCATTGGCAAAAATATCCTCCAGATCGGTGGACAGCTTGCGACGCCAGTTGGGGTATTCGTAACTGGTTCCCGGCACGTTGACCGGCTTGTCCATCTCCAGCCAGTCTTCCAGCTGGGTACTGAACAGGGCGCAGCTGCCGCGGGACATATGCAGTTGCAGACCATGGTTGAGCTCGGTATTCATGCCGACCCAGTTCACGTCATGGCTGATGTCGTCAGAGATGACCCCATGGGCGTGCAGGCTGTCGAGGATCCGCTGCTTGGCCTGATGGCGATCAGCATACAGTGTCTTGAGAACGTCTTCATCCGGATACAATCCCAACTCGCGACCCAGCGCCAGATCATCGCAATGCCAGAAGCCCTTCAGGGTCGGCATGTCGTGGGTGGTCAGGGCCGACATCGCCTGCTCGGTGTAGTGAGCGGGAGATATGAAACCGCCATCGGCCTTGGATCGCTCGAAGAAGAACACCTTGTAGGAGTGAACCCCGTTCTCTTTGAGCGTGACGTCTATGCCTTCCGGCACAGTCCCCAGGTCTTCACCGATCAGCAGGCACTGATTGCGGTGGGATTCGAGCGCCAGGATCCCCAGCAGGTCGTTGACCGGATAATAAATGTAGGCCCCCTTGGCGGCAGACTCTCCGGGCGGCACCCACCACAGGCGCAGCAAGGCCATTACATGGTCGATGCGCAGCGCGCCGCAGGAGCGCATGTTGGCACGGAACAGATCCACCATGGGCTGATAGGCAGCTTCAAACAGCTGGTTCGGGTTCATGGGGGGCAGGCCCCAGTTCTGGCCAAGCGGGCCCAGAATGTCAGGCGGTGCACCGACCGAGGCTTTCGGGCAGTAGAGATCCCGGTTGGCCCAGATCTCGGTGGAGCCTTCGGAGACGCCGACCGCCAGATCCCGATAGATCCCCATCACCATACCAGCGGCCTTGGCGCGAGCATCGGCTTGCGCCAGCTGCTCATCGGCCAGGAACTGCAAGTAGAAATAGAAGTTCACATCCTGGCTGTGCGCGGCCATCCAGGCAGCCACCTCGGGGTTGTGGTAATCCCGCAACTCTTCCGGCCATACCGGCCAGCCCCAGGCATTTTCGCCCTTGGCATAGAAGTGGGCCTGCAGGGCATCAAACGCCGCCTGCTGTTGCAGACTGTCACCACCGGCCGCCACGAAGGCATCGAAATCGGCCTGACGCTCGGTACTGAAGCTGGCTTCATCGAACACCTGACGCAGCATGCCGATCTTGGTCTGGATAACGCCGGTGTAATCCACGTTACTCTTGGCACGCAGCTCGTTCAGGTGCTGCTGGAAGGCCGGATTGGCCACTTCGGCCTTGAGGTGATCGTTGGCCAGAAACTCGGGCACGGCTTCCACGTTGATATAGGCCACATTGAGCCAGCGACGGGAAGAGGGGCTGTAAGGGCTGGCACTCTCGGGGTTGGCCGGATAGAGGGCATGAATGGGGTTCAGGCCCACGAAGTGGGCGCCCCAGGCGGCCGCTTTCTCGACCAGTTGGCCGAGATCGCTGAAATCACCGATCCCCCAGTTGTGACGGCTGCGCAGGCAGTAGAGCTGCACGCTCGGCCCCCACACCTTGCGGCCATCGGCAATGGGAGCCTGCTTGTAGCAAGCTTTGGGTGCCACGATAAGACGCATACTGGCGAGCGGCTCATCATTACCCTCCTCCAGCAAGGTCAGCTGGTGATAGCCAAGCGCTGGCTGTACATCCAGCGCGACCTGGTAGGCCTGGCACTCCATCTCTTCGAATTCAGCCACGCCAACCAGCTCACCCTCAATGGGGGTGATTTGGCCGGACAACACAGTCCCCTGCTCCAGCGCAAGCTGCCAGGTAAGGGCGTCATTGACAAAATCGATGGGCAGACGGACTTCAAGGGTGATGGGCTCACCGCTGCGGACCACCATGACGGGATCCAGCGCGCGCAGCCAGTGCTGACGGTGCTCCTCTTCCAACTGCTCGGTCAGGGCGGCCTCGTCATCGACGCGGTAACCCATGGCGCCCAGCATGGCAGACTTGCTCTCTTCGGATACCTGGGCCGGGTGGCCCCAGGCATCAACATACTCGCTGGCGATACCTTTGGCGGCAGCCAGCTGTTCAATCAGGGTGGTCATAGTTTGAGAATTCCCGCTGTGGATTCTATCTATACTATTTTGATTAATTTTTATGGGTGGTACTTGAACAGTGGCTCTGTGGCCATGCTAAACCGCGCACATTTTTACACATCTGCCGGGCTGGTTGTGTGACAGAGCAGGCACTATTGTTGATCTCTGTGACGCTGACCAATAGATAGTTATTTCGACAAAAACTGGTAGTCAGTTACATAAACAGAAAATAAATTTCACAGTTTTTCATGATATAGCGCAATTTCAGACAGATTGTTGGTTGACTCACAGGGGAGTTCTAGTAAATTTACAAACGGAATTTTCTTTGACTACTGAACAGTTAGGTAACCAAATATGACTATCAAAGTAGGTATTAACGGTTTTGGCCGCATCGGTCGTTTCGTGTTCCGTCTGGCCGCTGAGCGTGCTGACATCGAAGTGGTTGGCATCAACGACCTGATCGACGTTGACTACATGGCTTACATGCTGAAGTACGATTCAACTCACGGTCGTTTCAACGGTACCGTTGAAGTTAAAGACGGCAACCTGGTTGTTAACGGCAAAACCGTACGTGTTACCGCTGAGCGTGACCCGGCCAACCTGAAATGGGATGCCATCGGTGTTGACGTTGTTGCCGAAGCCACCGGTCTGTTCCTGGACGACGCAACTGCTCGCAAGCACATCGCTGCCGGCGCCAAGAAAGTCGTTCTGACTGGCCCGTCCAAAGACGCCACTCCTATGTTCGTCATGGGTGTCAACGACGCTACCTACGCTGGCCAGGACATCGTTTCCAACGCTTCCTGCACCACCAACTGCCTGGCTCCGATCGCCAAGGTTCTGAACGATACCTTCGGTATCGAATCCGGCCTGATGACCACTGTCCACGCAACCACTGCTACCCAGAAGACCGTTGATGGTCCGTCTGCCAAAGACTGGCGCGGTGGCCGCGGTGCGGCTCAGAACATCATCCCGTCCTCTACCGGTGCTGCCAAAGCTGTTGGCGTTGTTATCCCGGAACTGAACGGCAAGCTGACCGGTATGGCCTTCCGCGTACCGACTCCGGACGTGTCCGTTGTTGACCTGACCGTCAACCTGAAGAAAGCCGCTACCTACGCCGAAATCTGTGCAGCCATGAAAGCAGCCTCTGAAGGCTCCATGAAGGGTGTGCTGGGCTACACCGAAGATCAAGTGGTCTCCACTGACTTCCTGGGTGAGCGTCAGACTTCCGTGTTCGATGCCAAGGCTGGTATCGCACTGAACGACAAATTCGTTAAAGTTGTATCCTGGTACGACAACGAAATGGGCTACTCCAGCAAAGTTCTGGACCTGATCGCTCACATCTCCAAGTAATTTGGGATGCGCAATCAAGTAGCTTGAAAAAGGCGGCCATTGGCCGCCTTTTTGTATTTCGGCCCCTGGATTTTCCGACCCTCTCTTCTGAATGTGCGCGAGCACAGGAGTCCTCATGCAACCGATACGCTCTCTGACTGCCCACTGTACCCTCAGCCACAACGCGGCTGGCCAACCTCTGCTCACCATCGACAATGGCGATGCCAAGGCCGAGATCAGCCTGTTTGGCGCCCATGTGTTGCGCTACCAGCGTCACGGCGAACCCGCCTCGATCTGGCTCAGCGACAAGGCAGTGCTGGATGGCAGCAAGCCCATCCGCGGCGGTATCCCCGTCTGCTGGCCCTGGTTTGGCCCGGCGCCAGCCCGCGTTGGCAGCGGCAAACCGTCCCACGGCTTCGCCCGCACCACCCTCTGGACCCTGGACGGCGTCTCCGATCACGGCGATGGCACCCTGGTACATCTCTCTCTGCGTGACAATGAGTCAACCCGTGCCCTCTGGCCGCACCCTTTCGAGCTGGAACTGGACGTGCTGATAGGCAAGGAACTCTCGCTGGTGCTGACTACCCGCAATACGGGTAAAGCCGCCGTCGTCTATAATGCCGCCTTGCACACCTATCTGCAGATAAGCGCCCCAGAGGCTGTCAGCGTGACCGGGCTGGGTGAGCCTTATGCTGACAAGCTGACCGGTCAGGATGGGCAGCAGCAGGGCGCTCTGACGCTCACAGCTGCCATTGATCGGGTCTACCACCAAGCCGAGGCCATGGTGATGGTCAAGGACGGCGATCGCACCACTAAAGTGGTGAGCGGCAACAACGACAGCGTCGTGGTCTGGACCCCCTGGCTGGAAGGGGGCACCGCCATGGCGGACATGAGCAACGATGGCTACCGCACCATGCTCTGCGTCGAAGCGGCCATCACGGCCGAGGCTGGCGTCGTTATCGCGCCGGATGAGGAGCACAGCCTCTCTACCGTGATCATCTGATCTTCGTCTTCGCGAACCCCATAACGAAAGAGGGCACCCCAACGGGTGCCCTCTTCTATTCAGCCTTTCTATTCAACTCTTCGCGCACTCAGGCGTTACCCCGAGTCTTTAGCTTGAGTTCCGCAGCGAAGTCCAGCATGCGATCCAGCGGGATCAGTGCCTTCACCCGCAGGGCTTCATCCACCAGGATCTCGTGACGCTCGGCGCCATCGGTCAACGCCTCCTTGATCGCCACCAGGCCGTTCATCGCCATCCAGGGACAGTGGGCGCAGCTACGGCAGGTGGCACCATCGCCACCGGTCGGCGCCTCGACCATCTCCTTGTCCGGACAAGCCTGCTGCATCTTGTAGAAGATGCCGCGATCGGTCGCCACTATCAGCTTCTGCTGGGGCAGCTCTTTGGCCGCCTTGATCAGCTGACTGGTGGAGCCCACCGCATCGGCCAGCTCGATGACGGAAGCCGGAGATTCCGGGTGCACCAGCACGGCCGCATCCGGGTTCTGCTCCTTGAGCTCGCGCAGGGCCTTGGCCTTGAATTCGTCATGGACGATGCAGTGGCCCTGCCAGCGCAGCATCTGGGCCCCCGTCTTCTTCTCGATATAGGCACCGAGGTGCCTGTCCGGGCCCCAGATGATCTTGTGGCCCTGGCTGTCGAGGTGTTCGACTATCTCAAGCGCAATGCTGGACGTCACCACCCAGTCCGCCCGTGCCTTCACCGCCGCCGAGGTATTGGCATAGACCACCACTATGTGGTCGGGGTGGGCATCGCAGAAGGCCGAGAATTTATCGATGGGACAACCCAAATCGAGGGAACACTCGGCCTCCAGGGTCGGCATCAGTACCCGCTTGTGAGGGCTCAGGATCTTGGAGGTCTCCCCCATGAAGCGCACCCCGGCGACGATCAGGGTCTGCGCGGCATGATCCCGACCAAAGCGGGCCATCTCGAGAGAGTCACCGACGAAACCGCCACTGGCCTCGGCCAGCGCCTGGATCTCGGGATCCGTGTAGTAGTGGGCAACCAGCACGGCCTGACGCTCTTTCAGCAGTGCCTTGATGTCTGCGATCAGGGTCGTTTTCTGCTCGGCGGTCAGCGGGGCCGGTTTGACCGGGAACGGGTAGTCCATCTCGACCACCGGAGGGATATTGCTCAGTGCATTGCTCATTGCGACTGTTCCATCAAGGCTCGGAAAGGCAAAAATTATAACCAGAAGCCGGCCACAAACCCATCAACAAATCCGGTGATACGCAAGTGTCCGAATATACTCAAGTAATTCGTTGTCATTCTTGCCAAAAGGAGTTGTCGAATGAAACAACGCTCTCTCAAAACCAAGCTGCTGTTGCTCACCATGGGCCTCTTTCTGTCCAGTGGACTGGCCATGACACTGATGCAATCCTCCTCCTTGCAATCCCTGCGCAGCGACATAATGGCCCAGACCCGCAGTGCGCTGGAGCAGGAGGTCTCTCGCACTCTGCAGTTCCAGGCCGAGCGTTACGCAGTACAAATAGGGGCCCTGTTGCAACAGTCCTATCAGGTGCCGCTGGGGATCGCCGCCCAGCTCGAGGGCAGCAGGCGAGCGGGATCAGCTCCATTTATGCCCAATTTGAAGCCGATGGCCAGGATGCCAGCTGGCAGTCCGGCGCATCCCACTCAGTGCCCGATAAGGGCAGTCTGGAGATCTACTTCGTCCGGGATCAGGGTGGCCAGGTCTCGCAACAGCAAGTGGACGCTGCCGCCAGCGAGGCCAAATACGACACCTCGGTCAACGAATTCGGCATTCGCAACAGCGAATGGTACCTGTGCGGCCGGGATACTCGTCGCCCCTGCCTGATGGAACCCTATCTCTACGAGATAAGCCCGGGCAACCAGATGCTGATGACCAGCCTGACGGTACCCATCCTCAAGGAGGGCAAGTTCGTTGGCATAACCGGTGTCGACATGAACTTGCCCATTTTCCAGCAACTGGCAGAAAGCCTGGGTAAAAGCCTGTATGACAACCAGGCCGACGTAACCCTGGTCAGCAAGATGGGTCTCATCGTCGGCAGCAACCGCCATGCCGACAAGCTGGGCCGTCCGCTGACGGAGGTCGGTCTGAGCACCCCCACAGGACAAACCCTGGATACCGATACCGACTTCATCCTGCAACAACCGGTGCGGATCGAGGCGGCCGATACCCAATGGTGGCTGCTGATCAAGGTACCCAAGGCGCTGGCACTGAGTCAGGCCAACACTATCAGCACTCAGCTGGGGGATCTGATGCAGGCGGCCCAGCGCCAACAGCTGATCACAGTGACCCTCATCACCCTGCTGGCACTGGGCCTGCTCATCTGGTTCATCCAGACCATCACGGCCCCCTTGTCGCTCATCAGCCGCCATGTCTCCCACCTCTCCAGCAACGAGGGAGATTTGACCCAGCAGATGCAGATCGACACCCACCAGGAGCTGATCGAGCTGGCAGGACATCTCAATGCCTTTCTCGGCAAGCTGCGCGGCATGGTGCAGGGCAGCAAACTGATAGGCCAGCAGGTACACCAGCAGGCACAGGGCATGAAGCAGACGGCCGACACCATGCGCACCAGTCTGGATGAGCAGAGCATAGAACTGGAGAGCGTGGTCAGCGCCATGCACCAGATGAGCACCACTGCGGTCAGCGTGGCGGGTTACGCGGAACAGGCCGCCCAGGAGTCAGAAGCAGCCACCCATCACATCAATACCGCCCAGCAGACCCTGAGCAATGCCCGCAACGAGATCCATACCCTGGTTGAAGACATGCATCAGGCTGACAAGGCGGTGGCGCTGGTAGCCCAGCGCAGCACCAATATCAGCCGCATTCTGGATGTGATCCGGGCCATTGCCGAGCAGACCAACCTGCTGGCACTGAACGCCGCCATAGAGGCAGCGCGGGCGGGAGACATGGGACGAGGTTTTGCGGTGGTGGCAGACGAAGTACGGGCCCTTGCCAACAAGACCCGGGAGTCCACCGACGAGATAGGCCAGCTCATCGGCAGTCTGCAAACCGAGGTGAGCAGCAGCCAGCAACTGATGAGTACCGGCATCACCCGCTCGGCCAGTACGGTCGAGGGCACGGAACAGGCATTCGAGGCCCTCAACCGGGTGGTCGCCCAGATCCAGCAGATCCACGATCACATCAGCCAGGTGGCCACCGCCGCCGAGCAGCAGAGTGCGGTCAGCGACGATATTAACCAGAACCTTATGCGCATTGGTGATGCCGCCACCACCATTGGCCAGGAGGCCAGTGCCAGCCATCGCTTGAGCGAAGAGCTGGAGCAGGCCTCAACTGCACTGGCAACCCAGCTGGACCGCTTGAGAACCTGATGACAAACGACCATAAAAAAAGCCCGCATCGTTGCGGGCTTTTTGATCTGGTGGTCGTTACTGGGAT
>NZ_LSGW01000050.1 GCF_001643305.1 Aeromonas salmonicida subsp. salmonicida | reverse complement strand
GTTTGGGCCATGCCACCCCGCCCGGACAGGATAGCCAGCGGGGCCTTGTCCTGGGCCAACACAGAGTAGGCGTCGGCATAGGGGCGATCACGCGGGGTTGCCCGCTCGGCAAAGGTGGCTATCGGGGGGCGCTTGTTGAACTCGTTGGCCAGCTGGGCGATGGACAATTCGTTGAGCAGATGGATATCGGAGGTGAAGATCCCTTTTTCCTTGTCGAGCGGGATGAGGCGCTCGCGCCCAATCGCCTGCTCGATACCCTCGCGGGCCTGGGTGATCAACCCCTGTTCGGCAGGGAGCTGGCTCACCGTGGCGGCCAGTAATTCGGAGTAGGAGAACTGTACCTTTTTATCCGAAAGTATGGATATCGCCTGGCTCACGGCTTGGGTGATATCCGTGCCAGCTGGCGTGGGGACGGTGTATCCCTGGGCACGTTCGTCGGCCTTGGCGAGATAGAGGGGCAGTTCAAAGCCTGCTTTGCCCAGGCGATCACGCCAATCGGCGATCAGTAGATCGGGGTCGGCAACCGCCTTGTCCTTGCGGGTATCGAGCGCTGCGACATCGCGGGATTTTGGTGAGGCATCGGGGCCTACAGCCTCGTTGATTTGCTGACTGCGCTGGCTGAATGGTTCTGTCGGTACTCCCTTGAGTTCCCACATACCATGTTTGCCGGTGACTTCGGTTTCAAAGCCCATCGCCTCGATGTCCTGGCGCAGGGCGTGGCGGTACACCTTGCCTATGGCTATCTGGTTGGCGAGCATGGCTTCATAAAAACCGTGGTTGGTCTTGGTGTCACTGGCCAGCGCCCGCCATTTGCCCTCGGCCCAGGTGGCGTTAAGCACTAGCGAGTGGGTGTGAAGCTGGGGATCGAGTTCGCGGGAGGTGTCGTGGGTGTAAAGGCCCGCCACGATGTTGCCGGTGGTCTCGGTGCGCGATACCCCATCGGTCATGATGCGGGTGCTGGCCAGCGCCTCGACCTCCTTCATTGCCACCGCCACAGCGTGATGGTGGGCGGCCAGAAAGCGCTCGTCACCCGCCACCAGTGCCATCACGGAGACACTCTTGGGGGCCGAAAACGTCAGGTCATAGCCGGTGCGGTGAGTCTGCTTGCCATCCACGATGCGCGAGAGTTCAGTGCCATCGGGGAGTTTACCCTGGGCAATGGCATCGAGGGTGGCCCCGTCAATGGGGCCACTCAGTCCAAGGCGGTCGGCCCCGTCAATGGGGCCACTCAGTCCAAGGCGGTCGGCCCCTTCCCCCATCCAGACCGATTCGAGCTCGCCCATGGCGTAATAGTTTTCCTCGGCAGCGTAGTAGGCCGCGCTGCCCTTGATGGTGGAAAGTGACAGCATTTACATAAACTCCGGCTCGTCACCACCCAGCTCTTGATGGTGATGGTTAATGTTGACCTCTTCGCGTCGCGCTGCTTCTTGCTGCGTCTGTGCGGATTTCTGGTACTCGGCGTAGAGATCCTCGTCGTAAATCACCCCGTTTTCATCGACGCCTGCAGGTCGGGGGTCGCGCATGGTGAGCTCCTGGTCACGACCGGCAGGTGGTTGCGTTGTCGCCGTCTCGGTGCCGGTGTCCGTTGCTTGAACCGCCTGAGCGGGCACGGTCACTGGGGTTGGGGGCTGCGCGGTGGCGTGGGTCACTATCGAAAAGGTGGCTGCTGCCTGGGCGGCAACCGCAGGGAGTACGCCGGGGGTGACGTTGTCGAAGATCTTGCCAGTCTCGTTGAGACGCTGGGTGATCTCGTCGTCCACTTCGGGATCCAGGCTGGACTGGATATCCCGCTCTGGCAGGGACTCGGCAATTTTCTCCTTCTTCACGAATTTGAGTGTCATGCGCACCACCGGGAAGTTGCCAGGTAATGTCACGAAACAGTCCAGGTTGTCGAGCATCTGAATGTCGGTGTAGCTGACAATATTGACGCGCTCCTCATCCTTGCCAAACGAGATACCGTCACGCACCTGATCGGCACCGAAACTGGTCTGCTCGGAGAACTTCTTGCGCACGGTTTCGCCGATATCCTCCTCGACAAATTTGGCGACGGAGGCAGAGGGGGAGCGAAAGAAATACTTGGTGTTGAGCAGGTCATACATGGCCTCGGCAAATTTATTGCCGTAAATCTCCTCGAGCTGCGAGTAGGACTGGAAGCCCAACGCAAAACAGCCGCCGAACTTGCGGGCCTCGGCGATGATGAACGGCAGGCTCGGCAGCTTGTGCAGGGAGGGCAGCTCGTCATAGAAGAACCACACGCGCCGGTAGCGGTTTTCGCCCATTGATAGCAGGCTGTTGGCGGCAATGCTGAGCCACATCGAGATCAAGGGTTTGAGGGATTCGTGGTGTTTTTGGTTGGAGGTGATGAACAACCAGCCATTTTCACCACCGTCACGGACGCCCTGCATCCACTGGCGAATGGTAAAGGGTTTACCTTTGCGCTCAATGCCCTGCAGATAGCGCATCGCCTTAACGTAGTTGGTCAACACGCTTCGAATAGAGATGGCGGTTTTTTCTATCTTGCCGTCAACCAGGTTGGCTGCGGGCGTCCCTGCCAGAAACTCGCGCAGTTTATCGAGGGTGATGGCCAGGAGGGTGCGCAGGAACAAGTTATAGCTGCGCCCTTTTTCAGTGCGCAGGCGGTGGGCACCTTCGGCAAAGATAGTGCGGGCCGAGCCCTGCCAGAAGGGGTCTTCCGAGGAGCCCATCGGAATAAGGGTGGTGGCTGCCGATTCGAGATCGGGCAAGGTCTGGCACTCTTCCCACATATCCCAGTTGGCGCAGCGTTGATCCAGGGGGTTAAGGATGATGTCGCGGCCTTCCTGATAATACTCTTCGACAAAGGTGCAGCCCTTGTCATAAATAATGACCATATCCCCGCGCTGACGGCACTGGTCGAGAAATTTGCGCATGAGCGTCGATTTACCCGAACCCACGGTACCATGCATGGCGAAGTTCTGAATTTCGCTGTCTTTGATAATGGGCAGATCATCCACGATGATATCGGAGGCTACTTTTTGGCGACGCATCATGCGGGCGACTTTTTTCGGGTTGTCACTCAGGGTGCGCCCGCCGGTTATCTCGTCTTCACTCTGCTTTTTGCCCAATATACCAATATACAAATAGAACAGCAGGCCAGCGACAAACACGATGATCATCGAGGATAAAGCGGCAATAATGAGTTCGTTCTTGAATAGCTGTCCGCAATAGACCGTGTAGGCATCACTCAATATCTGCTTGGTGTTGTAGTGCAGGACGCGCTCATAATATTGGATCTTGTAGGTCGGCGGATTGGTCATGAATTTATGCAACGGTTCAATGGTGGTTGCATACCAGTACATGAGACCGTTGATCAGGTTTTGGGTGCTGACACGATAAAATAAAATCGACCCGGTCAGGACAATAAAGGACAAAATAAGCCAATAGGATAGAATGTTGTTTATTTGCAGGAACATGCGCAGACGCATAAACGCGACTTGCCCGCCCTGCGTCACATCGCGGGTGTTTAAGCTCATGATATTGCCTCAAGGATAGGGGGGAGGAGCTCCCCCTGATATTAACCGTCAACAGGTCTTAGAATATGCCAGCGCCCGATTTTGAAAGTTGGTCTTCCAGTGCCGTTTTGGCGTCTTTAAATTCCAGATTCATCTGGTTGGCATTGCTCACTACGCGGGTTTGATATTTATGGCGATCACCCTGGGCGGTGCTGGTTTGCACTTTACCGCCAGACGTTCCCTGTTTGAGCATGGCAATGTTATCGGTGGTCACGGTGACCCCCTTGGGAGCTTTCTCAGCAATTTGCAGGTCGGTGACCATGGTGTAATTGGTATCTTCCACCATGGCATCGGCGGCAACCCCGACGAGCGCCCCGACCAGGCCCGCGCCCAAAGCAGCCCCGCCAGAGGAGCTATTATAGCCGACCACCCCCGCAGCAGCCGCAGCGCCAAAGGCCCCGGCACCATATCCGGATATGAGGGTGTTTTCGGCATCCCGCAAATTCATTTTACCCACCGAGAGGACGTTTGCCTGGATCCAGTATTGCGCCGTGTCCGGGTTGGTGGAGATGGTCATGCCCTTGTTCTGCAAGGCCTGACGCAACTTGGGCTCAAGGCTCAGATCTTGCTCGGTACTGGTGTTGCGGATCTGCAGGTATACGGTGCGCTCTGCGGCGGGCTCCAGGAAGATGGTTTCGCTCATCTTGGTTTGCACATCGAGATTGCGTTTGGCTACTGCGGTGTGTACGGCTGAGCATCCTGCCAGACCGAGCATGGAGACCGTCACCACGGCCAGAACTGTTTTTTTCATCATTGTTGTACTCTCTTTTTGTTGTTAAATATCTAACCCTTTCAATTGTTCAGGATCTAACTTATCACCGTCTCGCCATGCTTTGATCACCGAGCTAAAAACAGCGAGATCATAGCGACCCAAATCGACAAAAGCGATGAACCAGATAAATACTAATGCCACAAGTTGCACAGCACAGGATATTACTGGAGATAAGGCTGACATTTTTATGCATACGCCACCGACAATGTTAATTACAACCCAAAGACCCACATAAAACATGGCTTTATGTTTTGTTAGTCGGACGATTAAGCTGTTTTTTCTTATTTCCACTGGCATGGAGAGATATTTTCCTCGCATGCTGGTTAGTGTAATGAAAATCATAAAACCTAAAAACAATGTACCACCGACAGAACCGTAAGCATCGGTTCTCGCCATTGAGTTATGATGCAAAATAGGAAATGCAACATAAATTTGCCATATAACCATGCCAAGCAATACGATTATGCCTGGTCCCGCACAAGAGAAGAAGGAGGGGATGGTCACCTCTTTATGTTTCAATGTAGCGACGATAAAGGCAATGTCATCATTGATTGCTTTTTTAGTTATCATCATTTGTCTTTCTCCTTATCAAGCAGCTCGTTGGCTTGTTTAACTGCTTCGGCTGATCTGGGATCTTCTTTATCTTGGTTTACAACAGCTGCTGCATGCTTACTTTCAAAAGTATCGGTAGCTTGTTGTTGTTCGGTTTGAATATGTTGGCGATCCCTTAATATATCATCCTGAGCATGGCTAATCGAATCATTATTTCGTGAAATAACCTGACCGTTATCACCTATTTGACTATCAACCCGTTGCTGTGTGTCATCGGCTATTCCCGCCATATTGGCCAGTTTATTAAATTTATCCGTGTGACTGGCCATCGTATTGTTGCCTGACGGTCCTTGTGGCTGAACGGTTTCCATGCCGTCAGTGAGCGATGAGCGGTGTTGTTGATAGTCTCCTTCTACCCGCGAGCGCAGTGTGTCTTCCATAAACTGGCCTGCCAGCTGCTCGCGCTCAGCGCGGACTTCCGAGCTGGCGGTATTGGTGAGCAGTTCGTCCGCCTTGGCCGGGGCGTGTTGCTGCACGTAGCCGACAAACTCCTGGGCGTAGTTGCTCTGCATGTTGGCACTGGTGGTGTCGCTACTTGACGCCATCTGGCTGTATTCGTGGCTGCGATTCAGGCTCGAGGTGTATTGGCTGTACTGACTGTCAGCCACGCTCAGGGTTGCGCCCAGCTGGTCAAGCTGAGTATTGGCGGTGTTGTCGGTCTGGCTGCCAGAGTGCGACACGCGGTAGCTTTGCACCATGTCCTTGCCTTGGCGGAAGTCCTTGAGCTCCTGACTGGACTGGTCGGCAGAGTGATCCCGGGTTTGTTGTTCGCCCTGGGTGGTGCTGTCAGTGGAGCCGTTGCTCCAGTTTTTGCTGGTACCAGCGTATGCGCCTACACCTGCAGAGGCACCGAAGGTCCAACTTGCCAGCTTGCCGATAACCGCCTTGTCTGAATCGATATCGCCATGCACTTTGCCTCCGACATGAGCCTCGCCTCTGGTCGACTTGTCCATCAGCTCGTTAAATGCCTGGTTTTCACTGATGTTGTTGCGGGCGGCATAGGATTGGGCCGCCGAGACCATCATGCTGGCCCCTTTTGTTTGTGAGGTGGACTGGCTACTGTCGGCGCCGGTGGTCATGCTGCTGCTGTTGCCTGACTGCGTCGAGAACTGCTTGGCCTGGTTAAAGGCACTGTTGACCGCATGGTTGTACCCGGCGAGTGAACTTTCGGCCTGGGTTTCACTCTCTCTGGCGAGGCGCTGCGCCGTACTGCTCATCGCCTTGCCAAAGTTGATATCAACCGGCAGTTTCGACATGGCCGGGGATGAGTTATAGACACTGCCACCGCCCGCTGTTTGCGTCACCAGTGCGCCGTTATTGGTCTGGGCGGTCATCTGGCCATTGGCAAAGGAGGAGTTGGTGTCCCACTTGCCGCCCGTCACGTTGTCGGTCTGCATGTTGTTAAACGACCAGTTACCATCGACCGCTTGCGACGCCGATTGTGTCGATGCGCTTTGCATGGCATTGCCCAGATAGCTACCGGCTTGCGAGACCGCACTGCCCATGCCCTTCACAATGCCGTAGGCCAGGAACGGAATGGACAATGCCAGCCAGCCTGCGGTGGTGCCAATATCGGAATATTGCTGTTGTACCTGGGAAAGATTGGAGAGGGTGACGTTGATGCCGCCCGAGGATGATTTCAGGTAGAAGTTCATGGCGTTGTTCAAAATGGCGAACAATATTGGCCAGGTCTGCAGGTACGCGAGGGTGAAGACATACCCCTTGAGCACTTCCAGGGTGAGCACACTCATGATGGCCAGCAACATGACGATGGGGAACAACCCAATCATCATGCCAAACAGCACGGTTTGCATGATGGGCAAGGTGTGGGTCGCCATGTTGGCCCCGGTGGCTTGCGACATGCGCAGCTTGGCAAAACTGGACTCGGTAGAGAGGTTGACCAGGCTGGCGGTATCGCCGTTACGAGCACCGTAACTGGTAATACCCTTGCGCAGCGCACTCATCGTCACGTTCTTTTTCATGATCTCGCTGGCGCTCTGACCGCCACCATAAAAGAAGCTGTAACTGTCGCCCATCATGGTGCCAAAGAGGGTGGTGGCATTGGGTTTGCCGCCAAAGAGCTTGTGCACATAGTAAGACCACGTCTCTCCACCGGGGGCGCTGTCGAGGTTCATTGCGTTTTGTAACTGGCCCGCTGCCCATTGGCAGGTCTGGAAATTGCCGTTTTGGTCATAGACCCCGCGCAGGGGACTCGGGCGGGAGAAAATGAGGCTGTATGGGTCTGGACTTCGCATCAGATCGTCCAGGCTGTATTTGTGATTGAGCATGATGTCGCCGACCACGCAATTTTGCACATAATCGGAGAACAGACCGGCAATGGCCGGATTGGTCGACATAAAATCGGTGCTGCTGCCGACCAGATTGGCCCCAAACAGCATGCCGGTTTTGTTGTAGGTCATGGCGTCAGGTTGGTGAAAGACCGTCTCGTAAGCGACGGTGATGGCGTGACCCACCGAACTTATCAGGCTGGCGGGCAACACCAGCCCCACCGGCACGTTATCGACCTGATAGACGGCGGTGGCGTCGGAGATGTCAATGACCTGCACAGACCGTTTGCTCCCGAGCAACACGCCGGTGACCAGCACGAAGGCGGCGACCCACTTGAGCGTGGTCATCAGATCGTGGGTGCGCACATAGGTGATGGCGGCGATGATCACCGACAAGATGGTGGCCATCTTGATGAGGTAAACCCAGTCTCCGCTGGACTGGGTAAACGCCGCCACGGCATTGAGCGAGTCTCGAAACCATGCCCCGCCGCTGATGGTGTAGATAGTGTCCATTATGATCCTGCGCCCCCGAATCGGTAGTTGGATTGATAGCGTTCCAGCAAGCGGCTGGAGAGCTGCTGGCGCATGTAGCTCATCTGTCTGTCCACGACCATCAGCGCACTTTGATTGATCTGGACACGCGATTGCAGCACGGCGATGTTCTGGCTGGACTGATTAAGACTTTGATGGAGTTGTTCGATGGCAGGCTCAGGGTAGTTGCTGCTGCCCAGCATGATCCTGGCTTGCTGGATCAACTCCTGCAGGTACTGCATGAGAATGTCGTAACTGATGTAATCGGAGAGCTGGTAGAGCAGGCTGTTGGCCACCCCGAGTGATTGCGGATCGATGAGGTATTTCAACACTGGCACGGAGGTCGAGCTGATAAAGCCCTTCTCCTTTTCGGTCAGGGGCGAGTCGGAGATCGCCTTGTTCTGGATGCTGGTCAACATGGCTTTCACCTGGCCGCTCAGGGCGTTGGCCTCACTGATAGAGACCGGTCGAATGGACGGGTTAAGGCACAGCGAAGTGGTATCGCAGGCGTAGATCTTGGCGCTGCCACCATTCATCATCGCCTTGATGATGTCCTCATTGGTGGTGAGCGCGACAAGCGGTTTGATCTCGCCTTTGTCATCGAAGATCAAGGTGCCGGTCAAACTCATGGCAAACTCTTTGAGCTCGAGGTTACTGCTGAACAGGCCATTTTTCCCCAGGGACTCCCACATCAGGTTTTTGTTTTTCAGCACCTGATCCTTGTTTTTGGCGTCTGCCTTGTCGGTCACGCTGCCATATTGGCCACCGAGGGTACAGCCCTGGCGGGAGGCGGCCCAGTCGCTGAACAGGTTTTGTTCCCCGGAGATGTCCTGGCAGATCTTCTGCTGGCTGACTGCAGTTTTTGGCCATAGCCCGCCAACGATGCCTTGTGCCGCCTGGCAACTGCTCATGTTCATGGAGTTCACATCCGAGGCGAGCTTTTGCAGAAAGTCTTTGGCCTGCTTCATTTCCGGCACCGTGGTTTGCAGGGCCAGATCGAAAAAGTACCCGGCAGCATTGCCCATGATCTGTTTGACGAAACGTTGGAGCTGGTCGCCGGTGATATGGGAAAACGAGCCCAGATAGGCATCGATGCCGCCGCACCCGGCATTGAGGCTGGGTACCTGCATCGAGAACAGCTGCACCTGCTTGACAGCAGTACGCATGTAAATAGAGCCGCCGCTGGCATAGCCTGCGGCCTGGCCTTGCCAGGCATGGGGCATGGTGGTGTTGGTTTCAAAGCCCAGCTTGCCGAAAAAATCGTTCAGGTCGCTGTTCACATCCGCATTGACGGCGGTGCTCAGCAGCATCAGGGCGGCATAACCGAATTGTTTAACGGGTCGCATGGCGGCCTCCTATGCTCAGGGCTACCTGAAACACCTCATCAAGGCGCGTCATAAACACATCCGCGGCGACCGCGCCCTGAAACATCGGGAAGGTCATTATGGTGTTGACGTTGACCAGGAACACCGTGGGGGTAGCGATGGGCAGGCCGTTGTTAAAAAACTCGACCATCACATCCGGCCCAGCCGGTAGCGCAGCCGGAAAGGCGGCGTCGCCCCGACCGTCCAGCGAGTAGGGGAACACGGCGATCCCGGTTTGCTCGCTTATCTGTTTAAGCACCGGGTCAAACTGGTGGCAGTAGGAGCAGGTGGACTGCATGAACAGCACCAGCTTCCAGTTTTCAACCCGGACGGCGCGGCCATCGCTTAACCGAAACGGGGGATGGTCGGCAGCCCGCGTCTGGGCCGAGGTGTCCTGTCTAGCCGCTTTGGCTGCATCGAGGCGGGCGATATCATCCCAGGTTGAGGCGGTGGCGCTCAAGCACAGCAGCCATGAGGTGAGTACAACCGTGCGAAGTGTGTTCACAGGCTTTCCCCCTGCGTGAGGCGCTCGCGGAAGTGCGTGCCAACGGTCTGGCAAAAGTCGACCTCATACCAGGCAAGGCAGACCTCGGAGGGCATGTGAGAAACGGCAGACATGGATCCCGCGACCCCTCCATCGGTGATGCGGGGGTGGCCTGTGTCGGTGTGGGTATACCACTGGGGATAGGTCTGCCGGTCGAGGATGGCCTGGTGCTGATGCGCGTCATCGGGACAGCAGATCCCCATAAAGGCGACATAGCGCCAGTGTGCCTGCTCCAGCAGCGTGAGTTGTGCGATATCCAGCAGTTGCAACTGCTCCAGTGCTTCCAGGTCGTTCATTAAAATTCTCCTTTAAAGCCGGTGGCGACATTTAAAAACTGGCGCGATAGATCGTCCGGGGTAATAAACCCGTAGGCGAGGGGCCGATAGGTATGCTGTTTGGGATCAACCAGAAAGATCGCAGGGAAAAACTTGATGCCCATGCGTTGGCGTTGTCCTGCATCCAAACGGGACGTTGGCAGCGCAGGATTTAATACGCCATCCACAGAAACCGGAATAATGCTGATATTGTTGTCTTTGGCAAAATTGGCAATGATGCTACCCGCGAGATTGTCCAGTGGCATTTGACCTCGATAGAAAAAGAAAATGCCATATTGCGAGGCCAGCTTGGCAATAGCGGCCTGTTCTTTTTGCTTGTCCATGGACAGCTGCTCTTTCACTGTGCCGTTGTAATGACTGTATTTGAGGTTGTAATCGAGCTCTGGGTATTTGAGCATGGCCGACTTGGCGCTCTGGGAAAATTTCCCCGCCCGCTCAGTCCAGAAATTTTGCCAGCGCATAAAGCGAGCGAAATTATCTGGCGAGCTATTCAAGATGGCATTATCCAGCGCTTCCTGAGTTGCTTGCTGATAGGCTTTTTTTAATTCGCTGGCCGATTTTTGTTTCGGGGCCGGTGCCTGCGGTTCGGTATTGTCCTGGGGCTCGTTATACCACTGCCAGCCCTGCGGCTCATTGCGCTCGGGGGCTGAGATGGCGGCAGAGACCGGCATGGCCAACATGAGCATGGCGGGCAACATCCACCCCCACTGCCGCGCTACGCTTGCCTGCTGGCTCGCTCGGTGTGGAGAACGGATACCACACCTCAGAGCCCAGCCTGATATCTGCTGCTGGACGCGCTGGAGTAGCGCATTGTCCTCGGGGACAGTGGAGCCGTTTTGCAGGTCTTCGTAAAAGTTACTGAAGTCGAGGTTGTCGAAGTTGATTGCCTGGAGTTGCTCGACGGTGATCCCGCGACAATCAGGTGAGGATGCGCCACCAAAGCCGACCCCGAGCTGCCACTGTCGCCCTTGTTGCTGGACGATCTGCGCCAGTTTGGAATCAAAGACACAGTAGCTGCGCTTTTTCTCGACGCAGACGCCAAGCACTTTCTTGCTGCAGAACTCGCCGATATCGATGGTGAGCTTGCGCTGGCGCGCCTCGCCAAGGGCTTTTTCCTCGCTGCTGCAGCTGGCTAATCCTATATCTTGACCCCAGCCTGAATCCTTACAGCAGTTACTGAAGCCAGCTGCAAATTTTTTACAAAATTGGGCCTTTCCTGTGAATGCACGAACGTCTGCGCCATTGAGTTCTGCAACGTCCTTGCCCGCTGCAGCAACGGCTGCCAATTCAGAGACGGCCTTTTGAAAGGCGTTGTTTTTGCCTGCCTCCGCCTGTGCGCAGCTGCCGTCCTTACAGAAGAACGTCCCGCCGCACATAACACCGGAACCGGTGGTTTTGTGCTCGCAGGAATAGGTCAGGTTTTCATGCAGACAGAAGCCATCGAGCTCATAAGCGCACTGTCGATTGGCAACGGTACAAGCAGGGTCATTGATATATTGACTGCATGAGCCTTCGCTTTGAGATTGAGTCAAATAAGAGTCTTTATAAGCCCAGCAATCGCTGTACATCGTGTAAGGCTTACCTTCTACATAAATAGTCCTGTTACCGCCTGGCTCGGTACATTGGGAGCCGGTTAATGCGCCCTCGGCTTTATCAAATGGGCAACTTTCTCTCCAGACTATTTTAGGGCTAAATGTTTGGTCGTTTACGGTGATTGTGGCCTCAACTGTATAGGTATAGTAATCACCCTCGGTAAAATATCGATATAAGTATGAGGCCGCACTACCGGTTGAGTGGTTTGATCTCATTGTTCCTGTATACGTAGCACCGGCAACCACATTCATTCCCGTCGCACCGGGTAACGGGTACGCCCCTGTTGACTTAAATTCTGGATAAAACGAATTAAGAAATGAAATTGAGGTTGGGTAATGTGTCCAATTCCTATTTCTGTTGAAGTGAAGTTTTGCGTAACGCATTGTTCCTGACACTGGCGCCGTGAAACTGAATGTTACGTCTGAGCCTGATATTGCGTATCTGATTGCACTGTGTGGAATGGTGACGGGATAGTCATAGGTCGAGCCTACCCAGTCACCTTCTATGGTTGCGGTGCGGGCGCAATATTGGTCTACCCGCGTATCCCGCGAGCAAACATGGTTGGTGTATTCAGTACTTGTCACCTCTTGTTCAACGCAGCCATCAAAACTGCCGTCTGTCACGCTTTCGGCATTGTCCTAAGCATCAGTACCCACAGAGATGAAAGGTGCATCCATGCTGGGTTTGTTGTCGGATGGTGTATTCAGAATGGACTCGGTAATGGCTTTACCTGCGTCTGATTGGTTCAGGGCGGCATTACCTTGTGAAGTCAGATCGGTCGAGGTGTTGGTGACGCCCCCGTAATAGCCTGACTCAGACGGTGCGTTGGTGTAGCTGGGTAGCGAACCGGCAGGGTCAAAGCCGCTAATTGCGGACTGCTCTTGGCCTTTGATGCCTTTGGCAAACTCGCTGCCCTGGTTGTACTGCTCATTAGCGGTAACTGGGACAGAGAATGACATCGCAGCCAAAAAAAGCGTCAAGAGCGGGCGAGAAAATGTCATTGGATTGCTCCTTGCGATTAGGGGTGTGCGGCCAAGATGGCTTTGGCTGTGTCGGCACAGTCACCGGACTCTGCGATCTTGGTAAGGGCTTCTCGCAGGGCGAGGTTGCCAGCAATGCGGTCGTATTGGCCGTTGCATGTAACAACAAGGGCAGGGACTGCGTTGATGCCGTAGGTGCCAAATGATTTGGGGTCAATCTGGACGCCTCCGCGTTTGTCTTCGTTGACGAGGCGCAGCACTGCGTTGGCGGTCTCTCGCATGTCGCCCTTTACCATTCCCCGTAAGGTGGCGGGGATGCCAAAAGCATCAGCATCGAGGATGAGACGTTTGAGCCCTTCCTCGGGGATTGAGAAGGAGACAAAGTAAAAGGCTTGCGGGGTGGGTTTACCCTGCGGTGTTTGCAGATCTCGCTGACGAGCAAGTTGGTTAGCCCACTCGGTGTTCTCTGGTAGTTGACGCTGATTTGCTTGATGGCCAAGAGCGGTGGCCTGTTGCATTTGTTCAGGTGAAGGCGGATTGGCAATCAAATCATCAATGAACCGCTGGGTATCGACAGCGGTCAGCTCGCTGGCTTGCAGGGGGGAAGCCAACAAGATCAATAAAGCGCTAAGCACGTAGGTTCTCATCAGTATTCCTCACAAAAAAACACAGTTGCGTTTGCGCCATAGCAGATAGCCGAAATTTTTCCGGTCATTAGGCATGTTGTGGCCGGTTCCCCAGCGGGTAGTGGTGCGGCCAAATGGATGGCAGGCTGCCACATCGGGGTGCTTGTTAACCATTTGGTAACGCCAGCGTTCTTTGGGAACGATGGCTGAGGGGTACTCAAAACAGACGGCACGGTCTTTGCCGATGGAATTCATGACCATGCCCTGGCGGTGCAACTTGGCGGCCATCCGCTCGGAGAGCAGAATGGAGGATTGCATGGGGCTGAACTCATTGCTGACGTAGCCGGTGAAGGGGTACATGGAGCCGTGAGCGCCCGCACACCAAAAGAGTGCGTCGATGGGCTTGCCAAAGGCACTGGCCATGGCATCGGCAGCGCAGGCCCCCTGGGCAATCACGTTGTTAAACAGCATGGCCTCGGGGCTCAAAATGAGTGCGATAGAGGAGTCATTCCAGGTCGGATCCAGCTCGGACAGATAGCCAATATCCATGTCGCCGCCCTGCAGACAGCCCATACTGGTGATGATGTTGAGCCAGTAGGTCAACGGGTACTTGTACCAGTGAACATGATAGAAAGCGCCCGGGGCATCTTTATCACTTTGGCCAGCTGTGCCGGTTCCTACCTTGCCCACTCCGAGGCTGATACCACCCATGTTAACCAGGCAATAGGGTGCTCTGGTCACATCCGTAAGGGCCATTGGCTCCCAGTAACCGATGGCAAGGCCAACACGGTAAAAAATCCCCATCGGGCAGATTTGGATGGGCATTGAGGGGTTGCTGGTATCGGGTGCTGATCCGGTGGAGACCGCGATGCTTCCAATGGAGATCGGAAACAGACATTCCCAGCAGATGTCTGTGATGGGGTTGACAAAACGGCCCTCGCATTCGACTGCAGAAGCACGAGCAGGGGGGCTGTTGAGCGCTGCAAACAGCAGCAGGGTCAGCGTAATGCGGTAGATCATGGCGTCTGCTCCAGCGCGTAGGTATCGATCTGCAGGCGCTTGCCATTGGGGGCCGCATGTACCGCCGCTGGAACGGCAGTGAGAGCAAATTTTTGGCTGAGTACACCCTCTTGGTCGAAATAGATGCGGGTATCGAGCTGCTCAGTCGCTTTGCGAATATCCCCATTAACGAGAATGACTTTGTAAATAGGTGTTGCAGGACGTTGGTTGCGCATCCAGGCGATTTGTCGATCGTCATCGGCATCAATGAAAAAGAGAGTTTGGAGGAATGGCACGGAATCAAGGGGGTTAACCTTGTCGCCCTTGCGTGCAAAAACGCGACCCTCGTGATCTGCGAGATCCTGTCCAACCACGAAGGTGGGATCAATGAAATGGGTACTGTTCTGGGTAGCAAGCTTTAACCCCCTGACGGGAGCTGGTCGCAGGCTGTTTTTGATCACCCGCTGCTTGAATGCCTCCTGTTGCTCGGCAAGTTCGCCACTCTCCTGCATGGCCTGCAGGCGGTCATGGATAGTGGTCAGCATATCCGGCTCGGTGATGGGGTAGAGATCGCCCCAGGTGCCCAGATTGGCAGCATGGGCCTGACCACCGAGGGCCAGGGCGATGTACACGCAGGCGGCCCTCATTGCGCCTCCTCATGCCAGGTGGTGGCTGGCTGGGCAAGCTGCGCTCGCATCCGGGTGGCGATGTCGTGCTGGATAGTGCGGGTAATGTCATCGGCCCCCCGTACCACCGAGGGGGAAACCAGGATGAGCGCCCGGTGCTCCTGCTGCCAGACGGAGAGGCTGGCATCTAGCGCCTGGGTAAAGCGGGCAACCAGTTGCTTGCTTTGCGCTTCGGTCAGGGACTGGCTGGCCGATTGCTCCATGAACTGATCGATGGTGCCCTTCATATCAAAGGCCACCGGGGTTGGCGTACGGTGCAGGGCCAGCCAGCCGGTTGCAGCCAGGTTGAGGGCGGTCAGCACCGCCAGTGCCAGCATCCATCCCCTGCCTGTGCGGCGGGGGGCGCTGGTTGCGGGGGCGTTGTCCGTGGGCGGCGGGGGAATTAATGGTGCCATGATGCAAGGGCCTCCATCTCGTCGGGAAAGCGCAGCAGTGCCAGCTCATAGACCGCGTCGTGAATGTCGACGCCTTCGGCTCGGCGCTGTTGCAGAAACTCGAAGTCCTTGCCGTTGGAGCTGAACATGGCGCGAGAGAGGGGGTCGACAAACAGCCGGTGGAACGAACTGGTGTCATTGATGCGCAGCATGAAGGAGCTGAACCACTGATCCTTGGCATCGCCAAAGCGGCTGATGGCCAGGCGCTCGAGCTCGCTGAACTGATTGGGGCGGTTCTGGTTGTAGATCTTGAACTCGCTCGCATCCTGCTTGAGGACGACCTTGAACGCCGAGTTGCCCCAGGCCGCTTTGGCGGCACTGCTGGCGTCATCGGCATCAAAGTCTTTGATGTTTTGCGAGATGGTGATGAACGAGCCGGTATGACGGCGCACGGTGCGATAACCGGTTTCGATGAACGACCCCACCTTGTCGTTTTTGAAGTTAAGGAGTTTCCAGCCCTCATCGATGCAGCACACCTTTTTCAGGCTGCGGTCGGAGCGATACATCTTGTCCTCGATATAGATGATGAGCGAGAACATCACGGCGACCAGCAAGGAGGGTTTGTCCTGCAGGCCACCGAGCTCGAGCACCACCATGTTGGCATCGTCCGTCAGCGAGGGGCTGTCTGAGTTGAAGAACTCCCCGTAAATACCGGTTGAGCAATATTTGCCGAGCAGCTCGATGATCTCGTCCATGCGCGAGGTGATGGAGGCCGAATTGGCATAGTGCTCATGGTCGCGTTCGGTTTTTAAAAACGCCACCACATCATCGATACGGGCTTTTTGTTGCTTGACGTTCCAGGCGTTGAGGATCCCGCGTAGCAACAGATCTTCATGCACTTCATCGAGCTTGCCGTTAGGGCTGGCCAGTACCGACAGCTGATCACGGATCCGCTCACCGGAGGCATGAATATTGGTGATGTTGGCAAAGGGGTTGAACTTGAGGTTCTGGCCGTCGAGATAGGTCCCGCCGACGTTTTCACAAAAGCTCTTGTAGCCATCCCCCATGTCAAATACCCAGACCGAGCCGCCCGAATCGAGCACACTGCGCAAGATGGGTTGCACCAGGCCGGTTTTACCGGCCCCGGAGGTCCCGCTGACCGCCATGTTGTAGTTGGTGTTGCCAAGGCCCGTGTCGAAAATATCGAGAAAGGCCAATTGGTTACGGTAGGAGGGGGCGAGCAGGCCACTTTGGCACAGCCGGTTATCGGCGACCAGTGGCAGCAGGTTGACCGCCTGAGTGCTTTCGGCGCGGGAGGTGGCCCCGGAGGCTTTCAGATCATCCCACAATCCCTCACCGGCACAGAACGGGAACATGGCCAGGTAGTTGCGCATCTGCATGAAAACCGGGCTGTAGAGGTGCAGGCCGTTTTTCTTGAAGGTGTTGATCACCTGTTGTTCACAGATGAGGGCCGCCTCTTCATCATCGGGACAAAATGCGGTCAGGTTGAAGAAATAGCGCACCAGACAGCTGCTATTGCTGTTGAGGTTTTCCCGCAGCGCCCCCCACTCCTGGGCCTGTTTGCCCACGCCGGGAAAGAGCTTGCCATAAGGGGAGTTGGCCTTTTTATCGAGGTCGAAGAATTTGCGAGTGGCTTCGTTTTGGGTGGACACCTGCTCCTCGGCTTCCAGGGTCATGGTCAGCACAAAGGGGCTGGCCACGCAGAGATCGGGGCTGAGCAGGTTGCTGATGTTATCCCCCCCTTGCCAGAGCATGAACAGGTCCGGGTTTTGCTCCAGCATGAAATTCATGATCCGGGCACGGGATTTTTGGCCATCACCCGCATCCAGGGTTAGCAGCAGATAATCCGGTTTCACTTCGAGACTGGTGCTGCGGTCAAGGCACTGAAAATTGAGTTCATCGTACTGTTGGAGGTTTTTGGGCGTGGCGATGATCTGCTCGGGCCGGTGGTTGGCCATCTGGTTGATGATGTTCACGAATGCCGTCTGGTCTACCTGCGCGGTGGCGATCTTGGCGGATTCCAGGGATGCGCGAACAATTTTGAGCAGGTGGCTCAGCTCGGTAATCGCGGTCTTGTCGAGTTTTTTGGCTTTGGCGCAATAGGAGATATAGACCCGATAATCGCGCAAGGTCAGCGGCAAATTGGTGGGGCTGCCGAACCGGCCATGGGCAGCGCTGTGGTAAAAGGCCCGCGTGATGCGGTTAAAGCGCTCGGCATGTTTGCCTTGCCAACTGAATTGGGCAATGCCGTGATCAATCTGGTCACCAATAACCTTGGTCGACACCAGATGCACCGAGATAGGCACCTTGCGTGGCAGTTTGCTTTTGACCAGATCATCGAGCACCTGGACGATGTGCTCATTAGCCCCGATGAGGGGGGTGGCTTCGAGCATAAAGCCGACCGTGCTTTTGTTCACGTATAGCCCGCTATCGGCATCGTAAAAGCGATATGGCAACATACTGGATAGCTGGGGATAGTGCAGGTCGCCCAATATCTTATTGGCTTGCACCGCACCTACCGGTTTTTTGATGGCCGCCAAAAGGCGCTCAACGGTTGCAGTAATAACATCCATAACAGACTCCTTACTTTAACTGCTGCGGTAACTGCCAGGTGCCTGGCGTGACCACAAAGGAGACCCGTCCGGGCTGGTGAAACACGTCGGAGGCATCAATCCAGGGGGCGATCCAGACCGAAGCCGTGGCATCTATCAGACGCAGGGGCGTGGCTTCGCCCAGATTGTCGCAACGCGGCGGCGCACAGACTTCATTGCTCAACACGGGCAACGTAGTGCGCAGCGGTGAGGACGACGGCGCATCGGTGGTGAGCGGGCGCGGCGTCGGACTGATGCGCGCTGACGGGGGCATCGTGGTCGCAGATTGGGCGGGCACGGAGGTCATGACGGGGGTTTCGAGCGGCGAGACAGAGGGAGCTGGCAACTCAACCAGGGCGGGCAACCCGCCCGCAGCCTGCTTTCCCCTGGTGTCCCCTTCGGTCTTTTTGCGGGCCATCTCGTTCGCCTGCTCCATGGTCATGCAACGGTCACTGGTGGTGGCATTGCATTCAAACTCGCTGGCGCTACCCGCACACCCGCCCAGCAGGGCACAGAATACGGACAGGCATAAAAATCGTTTCATGGTGGTTATCCTCATTGATGGAGTGGGGGGTCAACGAGATCGCCCACTTTCATGTCTTTGAATGAACGGGTGACAGTGGGATCGGCTAACACATCGTCCTGTTGTGGCACCGGTGCTTTATTGGCTTTTTTGAGTGCGGCCTCGGCGATGGTTTCGAGCTGGAACCCGTCCTGAAACACCATCGTGACTTCATTGCCCGCACCAATCGGGATGATGGGGTGGTACTGCTCGGCGCGTTTGATGTAGTAGTCAGAGAGGGTTTTGGCCGCCTGTCCTGCGCCGCCGCCTATGCCTGCTTTGGCTATGTCGCCGCCATTCATGGTCGCGGTAGCCCCGATACCCACTTGCGGACTGGCTGATTTTTCGATGCCCTTACCCACGCCATCAATGAAGCCTGCCCCCCAGGCCCAGCCCAGGATCTGGCCGTTACGCATAATGACCTCGCCCTTGATGCCGTTTTTTCCCATGAACGAGACGTGACCGGCGATCTTCTGGTCGATCACGTCGTTGCTCTTTTTACAGCTGATCCCGCGTGTGCGGACGATGGCCCGCTCACTGGAGACATCCCCCCACGCTTCCAGGGTGACAAAACAGCCGGTCAGGTCGTATTCGTGATCGTTTGGCATTTGCACTTTGCCAGTCAGGCGTAGTTGCATCGGGGAGGTGTTCTGCTGGCCGGTGACTGCGGCGTTGGTATCTGCCCCCTCAATGACAACCGCCTTGGCAAATGATCCGGACGGAATGTAGGGGTACCTGGGGGCCTGGCTGGGCTGGTCGTCGTCATAACTGAACGTGGTGGAATCGATGGCATTGACCGGCTGCACCGGGGCCATTGGTTGAATGGTCATTTGCCCTGGCTGGACGTTACCCATGCCGGGATAAAAGGCGGTTGGCGGCGGGATGTTGCCGTTGGCCATTTGCGCCGGATTTGCCGAGCTGGGGGCGGGTTCGCCAGTGGGGGCCTGTAGCGAGGGACCGGAGGCGGTGGCGGCTTTGAGCTCCTTGTTTTCGGCTTCCAGTGAGGCCAGACGCTCCTGATCATTTTTGCGCTCACGGGACATCATGGCCATTTCTGTGCGCATGGCGGCCAGCTGCTGGCGCACTTCCTTGTTGATGAGCTGAAACTCGGTGACAGCCGACTGCTGTACCTTGTCATCAAATTGGGCATTGACGACCCCGGTCATGTCTGGGGCTGGTTCGCTTTGGGCCGCCTTGGCGGCGTTGCGCTGATCCATGGTGGACAGATACCACCCACCCGCACCGCCAGCGACGACGATCAGCGCGACGGATGAGGCGAGCATGATCTGTTTGCGCTTGGTTATCGCATTAATGTTGGCCATCGGTGTGCTCCTGTGTGCGGATCACATAGAGCCAGGTCGATGCCCCGGCGATCAGGCGCTGATATCTGGGGTGCACCATGATGGCGCGGGTACCAGGCATCCAGAAATCCGGTTCGCGCAATACCACCGGCACAGAGAGCGGGTTGGTCAGGCGGTAGCGCACAATGTGCAATGCGTTGCCATCCCATGCGGAATCGGGCGTGGCCTGTAACCCGGCGCGAGTGAAGGGGGCTTCTTTGTCGATGCTGGCGGGGCCGTAACCTTCTGGCAGTGCGCGATTGAGCGCAACCAGCATGGATTCGTAGGGCTGGGCGGTTTCCCACACCTTGGCGACCGGGCGGGGTGTCGGGGTGGTGGGAAACAGGCGGTAACTGCGCCCCTCGGTGGCTCGCGGGGTGGCATTGATAGAAAACACCTGGCCCAGCCGGGTTTCGACATAGAGGGTGAACGGCTTGTCGCTGGCGGTGGAGAACAGTGCCGCGCCTGCCTGGGTGTTTTTCTTGTCGGTCAACAGGCCCGCTGCGCTGCTGATGTTGGTCACGCGATCACCGGGCACCACGATCAGGTTGGGATTAACATTGCTGATCGGCAAATCCAGGTGTCCACCTGGCGAAAAGGTCAGGGTAACCGCGGTGGCGGCCATGGTGGTGGGGGCGACGGCGAGCACCAGGAGAGGGAGCCATCGCCATGGATGAAACGGCTTACGGTTTGTCATTTGTCACCTCCCAGAATTTAACGATGCTGGTTACCCCGTTTTCATAGGCGATCTGGATTGAATAGTCTTTTATTTCAGACTGGGGTTTGCCATTACCAATCCAGGTTTTAAGCACCCCCCGGACATCAATGCGATTTTGGGCAGGGAATACCAGGAGTCGGGTTTGATAAAAGGCCGAGTTCACCTCGTTGCGCTTTATTTGCTGGGCGTCCTTGGCAAGGACGAGTTTAAAATCCGGTTGCGCACTGCTTTTCACGTAGCCGAGCAAAAAATCATGCTGGGCATCGACGGTGGCGGGGGAGACATTCAGCCGCAGCGCCATAAACGAGAGCGCCATCATTTGCATGTGGGAGGCGCTACTGTTGGCCTCGGATATCACGAACGGGGCGTTATATGCCATCGGTGTGACAATTTTCTCCCTGTGTGTGGAGAGATATCTATTCTGGACGACCAGAAAAATGGTCGATATCAGGCTAAGCGTCAGCAGTAGCAATAGTGCGACAATGACGATAGCGACCATCTTGTTGGTTGAGTCACGAGCTGATAATTCCATTGTTATCTAATCCATTGCCGAAAACTGGAGTCAGGGATGGTTTTGAATACCACGCGAAAAAGGGCGGTCGGGAAATACCAATAGAGCATGTTGTAGAGCCACATTGACCCTCGCCCTTTTTTTGCTGTGTTAATCGCAAACCAAATCAGCGCCGCCGCACAAATACCCAGCATTTGGCTGCCCGCATAAAGTCCCCATGCGAGTGGAATAAATGTGGGTATTGCTTCGTCATACGGTAATCCGAGGAAGCGACGCTGTTCACTCAAGGTTTTCGGAAAGCGGTATTTATTAATACTGTCTTCCGATTGCATAGTGCCACCCGATATTATGCGGCCAACTGGAAGCCAACAGTGGTGAATACAACCACGATAATGACACCAAACAGCAGCAGCAGGTTTTTGGTTTTGATATAGGAGGCAACCCCGATAATTACTTCAGCCAAAATGATCCACTTGGCGACGGTCGAGTTGGCCCCAAAGGTATCGTTGACGGTACCTGATTGCCCAGCCAGCATGTCGACAGCATGAGCCTGACCGAAGGTAAGCAGGGTCACCAGGACCGCGACCGCCATGAGTGCCATGACCCGCAACAGGTGTTTTGGGTTGAGTTGTGTCCGTTCTTGAAGAGCTACATTCATACAAAAATTCTCCATGTGAATTGTTATGTTCGGTGCATTAATCGCACCGATACAAGACTCCCGATAACCAGAGTCTTGTATCTGGGCGACTAATCATTTGCCCCACTTGTCTTGACTGGGAAGCGCTTACCCTCGGTAGCTATATCTGAAAAATGCATGAGGTGATCTCGGAGCCTCAATGAAGCCTCCTGCACCTTGGTTCTACCAGAGCGTTGAGCTGACTCTGTTAGAAGCTTATTCAGGTCGGCTTGGAGCTGAACAACAGTGCTTGTATCTCTATATTTACCTGACATAGTGATCACCGTGAAAATCAATTCAAATTCCAAATTCCAAATTCCAAATTCCAAATTCCAAATTCGAATTGATTTTCCCATAAATATTCATGAGTGCAAAAAGAAGCAAAAAAAACCTATGAGATTATCATAGGTTTTTTAAATGATGAGTTATAGCTAGATATTAGAATGTGTTTTTTCTTTTATTATTATCCAGTTTTCAAAATGTTAGCTCAACACTACCTCTTAATGACAAATGGAATAATATCTTGCAACCCCCTTGAGTAAGCAGCGTCCTTTAACTCATTAGTGGTATTGACGCAAAATTTTCCTTTAATGTTTGAAATGTGAAAATCGAAGGCGGAAGTACTTATCTTGGCCAGACTTGCAATCTGGTTTCGTTGGAATCCCTTTATGAAGTAGTAGAGTACAAGGGACTCTTTTTTTGTGAGATTCATGCCGTAGTCTGCAACTCTGAGAATATCACTCGTGCCAGAAAGGTTACAAAAGTCGATATCCATATCAAGGGGGAGTGCTGTGGCTATGGTTCCCTTGGGAAGCCCTGTGCGATCATAAATGATCTTTTTCTGGGTTACGAGGTTCGCTCTTTTTATACCAAGTAGAGGCTCAATAACGTTATAACTAAGACCTGAAAGAATATCTTTTTCATGTGATATATAGATTTTGGCCTGTTCAGACCAGGGCATATCAAAGTCACTAAGCCCAATCAAATTTTCTGGCGGCAGACCAGAAAAAATAGAGAAACCACTGTTAGATGCAACAAATCGATGCTGGATATCCTTGACCAAAAGGATTCCAACATCATGCTTTATAATTGGATTTTTCAGATAAAACTCTATCGTATTGTCCATGAGTTAATCCTATAAATTCAGTGAGCAAAAATTAGAGTATGCAATGTTTTTATATTCGCCCCTTTCAATATATAATAACGGGATGAATGAGTGTATTTTACATTTAAATAATTCATCAACAATAACAGAAATGTCGCCAGCCTGATCGTATATTTGAAATACACCGTGTGTGTTTTTTTAATTTTTAATTTAAAGTGGGGTAAACAGCTGGAATGGAGGAACTTCTCGCAAGCATCTGTTTTCCTAATCGCTGGTAAGGACGTTTCCAGCAGTCGTTGCTAGGCTTAGAATTCCTTAGAATGTTTTACCTCTGCAACGGTACAACCCTAGATATAGCTTTTCTAGGAGCACTGTGCCCCTTGACTTTTTGAAATAAACTTTTGGAGGGGGGGGTAGCTGTTAACGCCGTAGTCATTGCAATGGTTGAGGCTAATCTAAGCTAGTTGTTTGATTTTAAAAAAATAATTGGCTTGGGGGCTTTTTTGTATGGCCCAAGCCAAACTAGTTTTTTAAAAATTAAGGCGCTCAAGAACTGCAAAATAAAGTCGGTTGTGCACAACCACCCGTATAGCTTGCACGGAATGTAAATCAAGTTCTCTTTTAGCTCGGTGCAACATATCAGCTACTTGCTTCCTCGATAAGCATTTAAAAATACCAATGATATCGGCCTGAGTTGCCCCCGCTGCATAAAGCAGTACGACCCCTGCCAGCTCAGATGGAAGTTCAGGAAATAATCTTTTAAAACGTTGAATTTGAATTTGATTAACTGAGTTCATTAGATACCCCCGTTGGTATCAAAAGGGGGGTATTTTGAATCGTAGCGGCACCAATGAGGGTCAATAAGAGCCCATTGGTTATGGGGGCTGGATAGAAAGGCGAATGCCAACAAGTCGTTTGGGCTGCTGGGTGCTTCTAAAACGCGAACGTGAAGGGTACTATGTTGTATAGCTCATTCCTTGGGGTTACAAGGTTTGGGTTAGCTGCCATAGAGTGTTCTCAGCATTCTATGGCAGCGATTAGTCTGACTTCGTTATATCAGGTCAAGCTCTGTCATCTGGAGCATTAGGGCTCATCTCAACTTCTGCAGCTAACTTCAAAATGGCCCAGCGGATCACGTTAAGTTTGGTTCGTCCAGTCTTGTTCGCGAGTGAGTCGAGCTTGGAATACTCAAACTCGTTAAAAGGTACTCGAATAGCTTTGAATTCTCGCTTGGCGTTAGGGTTAAGAGTAGCTTTTTCTTCCTGTTTTGGCTTCGTGTCTCCACCATCAGCACCTGAAGCAAAGGCCTCTATCTCTTCTTGTGTGGGTTCGCGTTTTGTACTTGCCGGCTCTCTGCGTTTTACCATTAAAAAATTTCCTTCATCAGAGAGTGAATATCCTGTGCTGCTTTAGGATTACCCATCTCCACTACGCCCATGCCTTCGCTCATGGCATCTCGGAATACTTTTCTGTCCCGGATTATCGTTTCAAGCAACTTAATTTCCGGGTAGTCCTGCAAATATTCTCGTGCTTCGTCTGCTTCATGAACTATTGGGTTGGTTGGAGCCATAGTCAGTAATCCGTATACAAGCAATTCTGGATTAAGGTCTTTAGCTTGGGTGATAATTTCTTGGAGGTTGGGCAGCGTGTCTAGATCTGGTTGTGATGGACGAAACGGTACTAATAGGACATGTGCAGCAGTCATACCTGTACGTAACTCCCGACTGTCGCGGCCAGCCGCATCGACGATCACATACTCATAGCGCTTATCCAAGTCCTGAAGCGTTTCTCTAATGTTCTCGTATTTCTGCACACAATGAACAACAGAAAGAGAACTATTGGTGGATCTGTCCATTGCCCAGTTGGCTGCCGTACATTGTCGGTCGGCATCAACCAGAACGACATCTTGGCCATTTTTCGCTAATGTTGCACAAATATTCACGGCTGTGGTTGATTTTCCACAACCTCCCTTTTGACTGCCTATAAGAATGATCATTGATACCGTTCCTGTACTATTTTGGTGCTGTTTATACACCGATCCGGTACTCTTTTTATACTGTATCGGTGCCGTTGTAGCAAGCACTAAATCGGAACCTTTTTGGTACCAAAAAGGTTCCATAGTATCTTTTTGCTTGATCCATACTGTAAAATGTCGAGACAATAGTGTATTGTTGTCGTAATTGATTGCTTTGCTTGTGCGAGGGATGGAGTGGAAATAAAGCTTCTGAGAAGATTGTTTCAGGAAGGTCTGTTGCTGGCGGCAAGGATACTGCCTGCGCCTGTTGAGCCTGGAAAATACGTTCTGGTTTTCGATAAGGCCAACGGGGGCGAAGAGCAGATCACCAAAGCGCGAGACAATGAAACAAAAGTATATAAGCGGCTGAATGGCGCGCTTCAGGACGCCCAGGATATTGGATTCAGAGAGGTCACTATTCGCTTTGACTAGACACTGAACGAAAAACCCGGCACAAGGCCGGGAATTAGGTGAATGCTAAGAGATTTGGCGATCAGAACAGCATTCGAGAGCAAATATAAACATAATCATGGACGTTGTTATGAGCTTCTAACCAGAACGTAATCACTACTGATTTTTTCACATTCCTACGAGTGGAACGTGTGAATGCTCTGTGGCAATAATAGCACTTCAATATTTTTGTGCAAGCCGCTGCCATTTCTCACTGTCCATCGCTGGTGTTTTTTTGACCTTTTGGAGTTGCGAATATGGCATTGCTGAACCGGTTGCAGTACTGCAATTTGAATGGCGTCCTTGATTTTATGGCTCCTTGCGTTGCACGGAGTATAGGGTGCCGCATTTAGATTTGCAGGCATTCAAGCAACCCTCTCAAGAGGGCATAAGCTGCGCTGCTGACACCAATTTGCCAAAAGATGCCGCATTCATGTGGGGCAGAGCCCATTATCCGCACCCTGGGAAATGGCTCGGCTCGGGGAATCGGTGTGGTCACAAGCCATCCTCTCCCGCATGGCATCTCTTCAAGGCTCCGGAAACGAAAAAGCCCCTCCCTTACTTCATTCAGGAGCTGATCGAGCGGGTGCGCCACTATTACGCACAGCCTACTTTGCTCCCGACTTTGGCCAACCTGAGTGGGAAGGTCAACAAGCTAAGCGGCAAGCCTCGCCAGAATCGCAGTGAAGCTCGTGAGGCCGAGTGCCTGGTGCTAGAAGCGCTCCTTTCACGAACTGATTTTGCCAGCCTGCGGGT
>NZ_LSGW01000049.1 GCF_001643305.1 Aeromonas salmonicida subsp. salmonicida | reverse complement strand
ATTTAGTTGACCACTACACTCGCACCGAGAGAGATTTTGTTTAGGAGTGTTTCAGTGCATCATAAAAGCCCCAAACGAAACAATTTTGTCGATTTGGACAGGCTGAACCTGCTGGAGATCTGATGATGAAATATGTCCCGATCTTGTTTTGCTGCTGGGCCTTGTACGCGCAAGCCGAGACGCCCGAACCGGTACAGGAGGGAACCCTGGCCAATCAGCAGCTGATCCAGGATGCCATGGTCGGTGTAGCTGGCTGGGTGGCAACCAAGGGCTGTGAAGTGCCAGAGCGCTTTGTGCCGGTTGTGTTGCAGCCGCCAAAGGGAGAGCCGGGTAGCCGTTATTGGCAGGAGCGTTGGACGGTGGAAGGGTGTGGTAAACAGTATCCGGTGCTCATCGACTTTCGTGAAACCGGGGTGGATAGCGCCATGTGGACTATTGCGCACTGATGTCTTGAGGGGCGTGGCTGAGAGGGCCCTCTCAGTCAAACCCTGCTCCTGCAGCCCCCGGGGAGGTGAACGGGGGGAGTTGTATCACTCTTGATACGCGGGTTTGTCGGTGCAATGCGCTTCGCTTATTGCACCCTACCTGGATGGCCTGACCTCGTCCCCCAGTGTTTCCCGCTCGTCACTGTGGTGGTCAGATACAACAACGCCCGGCAAGCCGGGCGTTGCTGGGTCATGACGGGGCAGATCCTGCTTGCTGCCACCAGCTGTGGCGTTGGCAGCGGCCCCGAGCCAAAGCTGGCCTAGAAGTCGTGGTAGAGCGGCCAGCCGAGCAGGGGGTGCTTGAGACCGGCGCGCATCTCGAAATTGTCGAGCTTCTCCGGCTCGGCGTTCTCTTGTTGCAGCAACTGGTACTGGCGCACAAAGCCCAGGGTATGCAGCAGGTTGGGGACGAATCCCTTGCTGAGATCCTGACGCAGACCGGCGATCAGCTCGCCCGGCAGCTCCGCCAGCAGCAGCTCCAGCTGGGCGGCCAGATAGTCGGTGTCGTACCACTTCTCTTGCAGCTCAATCTCCCGCGCCAATTTGCGCTTGAGATCCTGCTTTACCTTCAGTTTGGCGGCGCCGCTGCCGTTGCCGCAGAGGATGCGGTAGAGCAGGGCTTCGGCCAGCTTGTCCTCCATGGTGGGGTGGTCGTTCTCGCAGGCGAAGAAGTGCTGATCGATCAGGCTCATCAGGCGGGCCTTGTTGTGCTCCACCAGCGCCTTCTCGTACTCCTGCCAGCCTTGCCACTCCTCCACGTCGGGCGGGCTGGAGATCTTGTCCAAGAGCCGCGCATCCACGTCGCCATAGAGGCTGTTGCCACCGGGCTGTTTGGCACTGACCGAGATCAGCATGGACCAGCCCTTCTGGAACGGCTTGATGGGCCCCTCCGGCGCCTGTAGCAGGGCCAGCGCCTTGGCGGTATCCCGTTGCGACAGCTCCAGCAGGCCCAGGCTGACCACGCCGATGACGTCGTGGGCGGCCTGTTCCAGCAGATGCATCTTGTACTTGTTGTAGTACTTGTCGGCGAACTTCAGGCTCATCAGCACCGCCTTGCCCTTGATCTGGCCAAGCTGCTGATCGCTCAAGTGTTCGCTCTCGCGGCCAAAGCGCAGCACCTGGGTAAGAAAGGGGCCCTGATTGACATCGCGTATGACTAGTTGCATGACGGGGTTCCTCAATCCAGGAAGCTGAACATGTCGTCGACTTCGGCGTACTCGTCGGAGGCATCATTCTTATCTTTGGCCTGCATCACCAGCTCGCTGGCGAACTTGCTGATGATCCCTTCCCAGGATGAGTGCTCATTGCGCAGCAGTGCCTTGATGGCTTTTTCCACATCCGGGGTCAGCTCGCGGATCAGCATCAAGAGGCTGCGCGGGTCATCCAGCGGGTAGTCGTGGGCATTTTCGCTCTGCTGGCGGTCGCTGTAGGAGAGCGCCTCTTCCAAGTCTTCCTCTTCGGCGTGCAGCGTGTCGTGGAAGCCCTCTTCATCCTCGAAGCGCTCACCGCGATAGAACTCGATGAAGGGGATGGCGAGGTAGAAGAGACCGGCCGGATCCTCGGCGATGCACTCTAGGATCTCCGCCTGCTTGGCGTCGCTGTCCTGGGTGCGGATCAGGTAGTTGAGGAAGTCGAAGGTGTGCTGCTGCAGCTCTTCGGCGTTGTTCTTGATCGCCTCTTCCCAGTAGAGGGGCTGCTGGCAGACGATGTCGCGGATCCGCTCCGGGGTCATCAGCTCGGAGATGATCGACGGGAACGACATGTCGTGCTGGCCGTTGATCTGGGTCAGGGTGACGATATCAATCTGTTCAATGACTTCGGCCAACTGATCGTCAGACATTGTCTTGGCGATCAGTTCGAATTTCTCGCTGGCCTGTTTCGGCTCGATCACGGCCAGCTCTTTGATCTCGATGGCGGTAATTTCTATCAGACTGTGCATGCTTTGCCCCAAGTTAGAAACGTACTTCGTCGTACATGTCTTGATCGCCGTCGTCGTCACCATCACCGTTGTAGTCGGCGTCAGCGTTTTCCCCGTCGTCATCGTCGTCGCGAAGCTCATAGTCGTCATCGGCACGGCGGCCACCGCGCGGCAGCGGGTTATCCAGCTGGAACAGCACGGCGCAGGCTTCGATCAGCTGATCTTCGCTCTGGGCCCGTACCGCTTTCACCAGCGGCAGGTCGGCATTGTTGAACGCCACCGACACCTTGAATTCGTCCCATGAGGGTTGTACGCCGCTGCCGAGCCACTTGATCCACTCGGGTTTGGCCTTGGCCGGGAACTGCACCCGGCCATAGAGGGCCAGTGGCAGGTATTCGGGCATGAATTCCAGCATGCTCATGTCAGCCAGCAGCAGTGTCTTCATCTTGCCGGTGAATTGCTCCAGCGCCTTGGGGTCGTCCTGATCCCGGTAGGATTCGATGTTCTCACTGGCATCACTCATCAGCGCTTTGATCCGCGCCTGGTCCCATTTTTTCTGCATAGCGCCTCAGGGGTAAAATTGGTCCCACATCTCCTGCATGGCAGAAGCGGGATCGGTCACGATGACGTTGTTGAAATCCTTGATGAAAGCGGCCCGTTGTTTCGGGTCTGACAGCACTTCATAGGCCTGCTTTACCTGGTGCAGCTTGATGGCTGCCAGCTCTCGCTCTTCTTCGCTCGCCCCCAACAGCTTGTCTGGGTGGTACTGGTTCGACAGCCGTCGATAGGCTTTTTTGATGTCGTTTTCGCTGGCATTGGACTTGACGCCCAGTACCCGAAAGTAGTTGTTCATGGCAGATCCTGCATCACTGGCATCTTGGAATTCACAATGCGGGCGCCTGATGGTGGAGCTTGAGAAACCAGGCACGGCAAAAACCCGTCATTTTAACGGAAACAGGCCAGCTCCGCCATGAATAGGAGGCGATATGGCAAGCAAGTTGCTAATGCGAGAAAAGCTCCGATCGCTGCCATTTTGGCAAGAAGAGGGTGGGGTATGTGTGATGGCGGTTGAAAAAACGCCCGGCAGGCCGGGCGTTGAGTATCTGAGCTGAGTGGTGCAGTAAACAAACAACTGCGGCTTGCCAAGGGGAGTTCAGCGCCCCGCCTCTGGCAGCAGACGAACAAGATGGCGATCGAGCCCCCAGGGGCCGCAACCCTGTACCACCAGCAAGATGCATAGCAGGATATAGACAGACTCAGGCAGATAGAGCAGCCAGCTATACCATTCGAGCCCGGTCACGTCGGCGGGTATCTGATGAAGACCTATGGTCACCAGGGCAACAATGTTGATCACCAGCAACACCAGCGAGGACAACCTGGTTAGCAGACCAAAAACCAGCAGCAAGCCAAACAGGGTTTCATTGCCTGCCACAAAGGTTGCCATAAAGGCAGGATACGGGAGCCCTGCCTCTATCATGGTGTGCAGCATGGCCTGCTGGTTATCTGGCTGGATCAATTTATTCAGACCAGACGCAAAGAAGAAAAGACCGAACGCTATCCGGATCAGTGTCAGCGGCAAGAAATAGCGTTCACTCCTGGTCGACAGAAAACGCGCGATGATGGAAGTCATATCCACTCCTGTATTTGTATGAGGATGTGAAGTTGATGGTCGATAGAGGCCGGATGCGGGCGGTCAACAGGGGTTGTCCCGCCCGCTTGGGCAAAAATTACCTCTATCTCGATCATATGTGGGCCGAGTGGTGCTCTTCTTCATCAGGGACAAGAGCACCAATGTCGGCACCAGTGAGGCCGGTTTAGCCGAGGCTGGCCCAGGCCAGGCGCAATTTCAGCCCCAGACCCGAACTCCAGCCTGTGGTGGTACTCACCACCTTGCCGTCCTTGACGATGAGGAAGCTGGGGGTCACGCTCACCTGCCAGCGGGCGGCGAGGTCCCCTCGCTCATCGTTATGGGTCGGGAAGGTCAGCCCCTTTTTGCCCATCCCCTTGCTCAACTGCTGCGTGTTGCCTGAGCGCAGTGCCACCGTCAGCACGTTTTCACCGTCCTGCCAGAGCTGCTCCACCGTCGGTGTGGTGAAGCGGCAGACGGCGCACCAGCTGGCCCAGTAGTAGACCAGCAGCGGCTTGTCCCGGCTCATGGCCTGCAGGTCGGCGGTGGTGCCATCTTGCAGGGTGAGGGTGGGCAGAGGGTTGCCTTCTGGCAGCGCCGGGCTGCGCCAGAAGTCCAGCGCCGTCGAAATGACCACGCCAAACAGCAGCAGCCAGAGTGCCTCTTTGCCCCAGCGTCGCAGGCGATGGGGGAGGGATGGTTTGGCTTCCATGGTTACCCCTTCCTGGCCAGTTCGGCTTTCACAATTTGCTCAAGCTCTTCATAGGGGATGGCGCCCGACACCAGCTGGTTGCCGATCAATGTGGCCGGTGTCCCTTGCACTCCCAGCAGCGTGCCGATGCGAAGGCTGTTGCGTAGCTCCTCGGTGGCCCTGGCTTCGGGTTTGAGCGCAGCGTTGCCGGTGGCCGCCAGCGCCTTGTTGATATCCGCCTCGGTCAGCATGCCCTGCTTGCTCATCAGCTTGTCGTGCAGGGCAAGAAAGCGGGCTGGGTCCTGCTGCCACAGGGTCAGGCTGTATTGGGCCGCCTTGGCAGAGGTCTGCCCCTTGAACGGCAACAGCTTGATCACCAGCCCGACATCATTTGGGTAGGCCTTCAGCAGCCTGGCCAGATGGGGATCGAACTGTTTGCAGAAGGGGCAGTTGTAGTCGGTGAACGACACCAGGGTCAGCTTGGGGTTTTTGGCGCCCAGGCGCGGGCTGGTAGCGCTGTTGAACAGCACATCCTGGTTGCCCTTGATGAAGTTGCCAAGCTGGTTGGCCTGATCCGCCGCATTCTGTTTCTCCCAGGCATCGGCCACCTCATCGAGGATCTTGGGGTTGGCCACCAGGGTTTCACGAATGAGCTCCTTGATGCGGGCCTCCTGCTCCGGGGTGAAGGGGGCTGCGTGCAGGGCCGGGGTCAGCAGGGTGCCCAGCAGGGTCAGGGTGAGCAGGGTCGATTTCATTTGGTGTCTCCTTGAGAAGGGGCTATGGCTGCTTGCTTCAGGGTGCCAAGCAGAGTCGGTCGGTCCAGCAGGGGGGAGAGGATCTCGCTACCAAGCAGGCCCGGCCCATAAATCTGGTTGAAGGGAATGGCCACGCTGCCGCGCTGGCGCAAGAAATCAGCGATGCTGGCGGAGGGACGGCTCCAGTCCCCGCGCAGGGCTACCACGTCGGGGGCGCTCAGCGCTTTTTGCACATCATCTCGCAGCAGCACGTTGAATTTGTTGGCTTTACAGGTAATGCACCAGTCGGCAGTGACATCGACAAAAACCGGCTTGTTCTGCGCCAGAGCATCCACAATGGCTTGCTCAGAGAGCGGCTGCCAGTTGACGGTATCTCGCTGGGGTTTTCCTTCCATCGTAAAGGCGCCGCCCAGCAGCAGGGCTCCACCCACTAGACAGGTGAGGGCCAGTCCCAGGGTCACACCCCGAATACCGTGACGCCACACCACGGCTAGCAGCAGGGCCGCCAGCATCAGCGCCATCAGGATCAGCATCCAGAATTGACCGATATGGTTGCCGAGCAGGCTGAGCAGCCAGAGGCTGGAGCCCAGCATCATCAGACCGAGCAGAATGCGCAGGCGCCGCATCCAGCGGCCCGGCTTCGGCAGCCAGAGCGCAAGGCGGGGGAAGGCGGCGATCAGCAGCCAGGGCAGGCTCATGCCAATCCCCAGTGCGGTGAAGATGAGCCAGAGTTGACCCAGCGGTGCTCCGAGCGCAAAGGCGACCGCTGTACCGAGGAAGGGCGCCGAGCAGGGGGTTGCCAGCAGGGTGGCAAAGCACCCCTGCAGAAAGTGACCGCCCAGGCTGTTGCCACCCGTGGTGGCGAGACGGGTATTGAGGTTGCTTGGCAGCCTTAACTCGAACAGCCCCAGCAGGTTGGCACAAAACAGCAGGGTGACCACCACCATGAAGCCGATAAACCAGACGCTCTGGAACTGGATACCCCAGCTGACCGCTCCCTGGGTGGCGCGCAGCAGTGTGCTCATCAGTGCCAGCGCCCAGAAGGAGACCAGGATGCCGGCACTGGCCGCCAGGAATTGCAAACGAACCGGACGGCGCTCGCGGGTTTCCAGCTGCAACACCGACCCCAGCTTGAGTGCCAGCACCGGCAGCACGCAGGGCATCAGATTGAGGATAAGGCCACCCAGCAGGGCGGCGCCCAGCAGCCAGAGCATCGAGTGACCCTGACTCGGCAGGGTCAGCGGGTCACCTATGTGGAACTCGCTCTGCCAGGCCTGTTCACCGTTGGCCAGTACAAACCCGAGTTGCTGGTTACGGATGTCGGGCGCATCGCCCTGCCAGCCATCGCTGACCGGAATACGGGCGATCAGGGTGTTGCCTTGCACCTCCAGCTCGGGTTTGCCAAATTCAGCGCCCTCCAGCTTCTGGAGGAAAATCTGGGGATCCTGCCAGCCTTGCGGGTTGTCGGCGGTCAGCTGCAGCTGGTTTTGCTGATAACCCGCTTTGAGGATGACGGTATCCGGCAGGGTTTGTGGCAGCTTGCTCATCGCCTGGGCGTAGGCAAAGTCGAATCCTTCCGGCGTGGTGCCATCCAGCGCAAGGGTAAAAGGGTAGTCGGTCAGAATGCAGACATTGCTGCAAGTCGAAAGGCGCAGGGTGCCAGTCAGCGCATCGCTGCTGCTGTGAGCAAGCGTGATAGGAAGGCTGACGGTCTTCTGATAGCCCTGGGTCGAGATACCACTGACGTCAAATCGCTCCGGCACGGGCCAGTGCCACTGCTGGGTGGCTTGAGGGGCATCCCAGAAGATTTCAGGGGCAATGCCACCTTCCCCCGGGTTCTGCCAATAGGTCTTCCAGCCGGACTCGAGCTCCAGGCTGAGCAGCACGCGAGTTTGGGCGGGATCTCGGGTATCCGCTTGCAGCCGCACTTTGGCGTGATCGTTCTGGGGGCTGGCAAGCCAGCCGGTATCGCTGGCCAATCCCATGGATTGCCACAGCAGGCCGCCCATCAACAGGGCGGTCTTGATGATGTTTGACATTTTTTTGTCTCTTGAAAATGAAAGTTAGGGTGGTGTAAACCGCGGCTAACTCATTCTCGCCAGACACAGAGAGTAAGATGAAGTCGCCGTTCAGGCGGAGATATGTTTCTGGGGGGGGGCAAGGCGGGGGAGCGGCGCGACAGCGGCGCCAGCAGGGCAATCACAAAAGCGATGGCAAAGAAGATCTGTTCGACGCAGAGCAGGGTAGCGGCACTGAGCCACTTGCCGTTGAGCTGGCAACTGCTTGGCTGGGGGGTTGCGGTTTGGGCATCGTCAGCTTCGGCGCCGGAAGATGGGACAGGCAGCAGCTGGCAACTCAGGGCCTGATCGAGCTGAGCCAGCCGTGCCAGCGGCTGGGCCGCACAGTTGAGCACCAGAATGCAGACCAGCAGCAGGAGTCTTGTCGCCACGCGTTGTCGCAAAATCATGCTCGCCCTACCCTGTTGAATGGTGCATATCCTATCGATCAATAATGTCAGGGGCAAGTCAGCAGGATTCGATACGACCATATGTGCGCTGCGGGGTGGTCAGTTCTGTTTGGCGAACGCTTGTTCGCTAAAAGGGGGATCAGTATACTGCGCCGAGTTAAAATCCGAGGTGTTCGATGCTCAAACTTGCCCGTGTGCTGCTGCTAACCCTGCTGCTCGTCTTCTGGTTCGTGTTCGGTCTGTTGCTCTGTCTGGTGCGTCCGCGTCATCCCAACAATGTCTTTGTCTTCGCCCGCATGTACCATGCGGTTTGCCCGCTGCTCGGGCTCAAGGTCAAGGTAACCATACCGGACGAGATCAAGTCGCTCGGCCCGGCGGTTTACGTCTGCAACCACCAGAGCAACTTCGACATCTTCACCGTGACCGGTGCCGTCATGCCGGGCGTGGTGGCGGTGGGCAAGAAGAGTCTGCTGTGGCTGCCCTTCTTCGGTCTTATCTTCTGGCTCTCAGGCAACGTGCTGATCGATCGTTCCAACCGCTCTCGTGCCATCGGCACCATAGGCCAGGTGGTGGATCGCATCAAGAATCACGGTACCTCCATCTGGATGTTCCCTGAAGGCACTCGTTCCAAGGGCCGTGGCCTGCTGCCGTTCAAGGCAGGCGCCTTCCACACCGCCGTACAGGCCGAGGTGCCCGTGGTGCCCATCGTCTGCTCCAGCTACTTCGGTCAGGTTGACCTGAACCGCTGGGACAATGGTGAAGTGCTTGTCGAGGTGATGGCTCCGCTGTGCAGCAAGGAGCACGGCGCTGCCGGCATTCGAGATCTGTCCGATACCTGCCGTGCAGCGATGGAAAGCAAGCTGGTCGAACTGGACAGCAAGCTGGGTCGTCATCAGGCCGTCTGAATCTGAACGGAAGACGACATAGAGGGAGCCACTGGCTCCCTTTTTTGTTGGTTAAAATCACCACTTTATTGGTTATTTTTACCAATGCTCTCGCCTTGAATCTCAGTGTGAAATCCATATCTATATGTAAAACAACAATAAATTATTTTGGCACGGCTCTTGTAATGCTATGGGAAGAGATAGCCATCCCAATGAACAAGGAGCCAGACCATGAGCGTATTCAGCCGCCTGACCGACGTGATCAATGCCAACCTGCACAGCCTGCTCGACAAGAGTGAAGAGCCGGAGAAGATGCTGCGGTTGATGATCGAAGAGATGGAGCAGGTGCAGGTCGAGATGAGAACCCAGGCCGCCCGCGTCATCGCCGAGCAGAAACAGCTGGAGCGTCACCAGCAGGCGTTGCAACACCAGGTCCTGGAGTGGTCGGCCAAGGCCGAGCTCGCCATCCAGAAGGGACGTGAGGATCTGGCCCGTGCCGCTCTCACAGAGAAGCTGGCCGAGGTCAAAAAATGCGAGCAACTGGAGCAGGACAAGGCCCGTGTGGCCGAGGTGCTGGCCCAGCTCACCGCCGACAGCGAGCGACTGGCGGCCAAGCTGAGCGAGGCCCGCGAGAAGCAAAAGATGCTGACCCTGCGGGAGCAGACAGCCCACAGTCGCATCCGTGCCCGTGCTCAGGTCGACAATCAGCGCATGCATGAGCTGATGGCCCGCTTTGACGGTTTTCAGGGGCGGGTCGATCAGCTGGAAGCCCAGATGGAGGCGGCGACCCTGGGGCAGAATCCCTCGCTGGAGGCCCAGTTCCGCGAGCTGGCCCGTCTGAAGGGTCAGAAGGTGGAGGCATAATCATGACGCCCTGGCCGAAAGACCTTGCCCATCGCAAGTTGACCGGGGTCTGCGCCGGCATTGCCAACCGGCTGGGGCTCTCCAGGGTGACGGTACGGATAGTGGCGCTGATCGCCCTGATCCTGATGCCGCCGCTGACCCTGGCCGCCTATCTGCTGGCGGTGCTGATCATGCCGCCCCGTCGTGAATTGAAGCGTTGGCTGGACTGACCCCGGGGTCATTCAGCCAGCAAGAGAAGCCTGTGAGGAGCAGAACATGCTGGAATTTATTGTCTTGATGCTGGTGTTGGTCGCCATGGCGCTGACGGGGTTCACCGTGCTGGCCATGTTGGTGGTGAGCGGTGTCTTCGTGCTGTTCGGCGCCCTGGCCGGCATGTTTGCTCTCATCATCAAGCTGGCGCCGTGGTTGCTGGTGCTGCTGGTGGTGTGCTGGTTCATCAGCAACAGGCGCAAGCAATCCAATACCTACCGTTAACCCTCCCTGTTATCGGATCCTTCCTTGGCCACTGCTTGCAGTGGCCTTTTTTGTGGTGCTTCCAGGGGTGGCGTGACGACCGTCAGCCAGGGCTGACTCCAGTCGGCCCAGCGATCCGGCTCTTGCACCAGGCGCTCTTTGAAGGCTTTGCTCTGCTGCTTGAGGCGATATTCGAGCCGCAGCGCGGCCCCCTTGTTACCGACTGTCTGCTGCCACACCAGCACCAATGGTCCTTTGCCACGCAGGGCGCGTGAGCCTTTGCCGCTCTGGTGCTGGCGCAATCGTCTGATCGGGTCTGTGCTGATCCCCGTATAGAGCAGACCGGCCGCAGTGCGAACCAGATAGATGGACCACTGGCCGGCTGGGGGTGAGCTAGTCGGTTCGGCGTCCATGGTGGATTTTCTCATTCGATCTGCCTGTGCCAAACTCAAGATCAGCCCAAGGAGGTGCGATGCGAGTCTGGTGTTGGTTGTGGTGTCTGTTGTCGATGTCGGCTCATGGAGAGACGCTGCGTCTCTACGATTATCATCAGCATCCCCCTTTTATGACGGGGGAGACGACCGGGCTGAGCCGGGATCTGGTCAAGTATCTCAACGAAAAGCTTGGCGGAGAACCCAGACTTGAGCTCTGGCTGGTGAATCGCGCCAGATTGGCGCTGGAGATGTCGGATCCTGGCTTTGACGGCCTGGTGAGCTGGGTCAATCCTGTCTGGGTCGGGGATCCCCAGCGCGAGCACTATCTGTGGACCTTTTCCATGATGCGCGACACCAACGAGCTTATCTCCAGCCTGGCCAAACCTGTCACCTATCGTGGCCCGGATTCACTCAAGGGGCTGATCTTCGGTGGCATAGAGGGCTACCGCTATCAGGGCATCGATGATGCTGTGGCCCGGGGCGATCTGGTGCGCCACGATGCCAAGAAGGTCAGAACCAATTTCAGCCTGCTGATACGCGGCCGCATTGATGTGACGCTGGTGCCGGGCTCGGCACTCGCTTTTTTCACCCACGATGCCTATGAGGGCAAGCTGTTCGTTTCGCCCTTTGCCCAATCCAGCTATACCCGCCACCTCTTGCTGCCCAAATCCCGCCACGAGTTGCATACCAGGCTGAACGACATTGCCGAGCAGATGGGTAGGGATCCCAAGTGGCTTGCCATTCTGGAATCCTATCGCAGCAGACCCTGAGCATCATTGTTGCCGCCGCGCCTGAGGCGGTGCAGCGGCAGCAGGCTCACCAGCAGGCCCGCCCAGACAAAGGCAAACCCCACTGATTTGACCGGATCCGCCGTCTCGCCAAACCAGAGGATAGCGAGCAGGAAGGCGAGGCTGGGTTCTATGTATTGCAGCAGGCCAACCGTGCTCATGCGGGTGCGCATCATGCCGTAACAGAACAGCCCCACCGGCAGCAGGGTGGCGGGAGCGCTGCCCATCAGCAGCAGTCGGTCGGCCCAGTCACCGGCCATGAACTGGCTCATGCCGTTGAGCGTCAGAGCGCCAATGATCAGCAGGGCGACGGGAAGCTGGACCAGGGCTTCGAGGTAGAGGCTGACACCGGCGTCGTAGTGCACTTTCTTTTTGAGCAGACCATAGAAGGTGAAGTTGGCCCCCATGATGAGGGAGAACCAGGGCAGCTGACCGTAGGATAACAGCATGTAGGCGAGTCCGGCCAGTGCCACTGCCAGGTGCTTTTGTACTGTGAGCTTCTCTTTGAGGAAGATGACGGCGAACACGATATTGAACAGCGGCGTCATGAAGAAGGCGAGGCTGGTGGCCAGCACCTGACCCGTGGTCAGACACCAGGTGAACATGCACCAGCTGATGGACATGACGGGGCCCGCCAGCAGTATGAGGCCCAGCTGGCGCGGTTCACTGCGAAGCCGTGCCCAGGGCACCTGATAGCCGAAGAGAGCAAAGAGCGCAGCCAGCAGAACGACAGACCAGAGTACACGGTGGGAGAGCAGCTCCCACATGTTGACCTCGGGCATGAACTGGTAATAGAGGGGCAGCATGCCCCACAGCGCGAATGAGAGGGCCGCGCTGCCGGTGCCCATCCAGTTTTTCATCGTTTTTCGTTTATTAAATTAAACATTCGTGGCCGCATGATAAGTATCTGTTGAATCTTTCACAAGCAGGATCAGGGGGAAAACTCTGTTACCATCGGGCCCATGAACCGACTCGATACGCTGTTTGAACAGATCCGGGCCTGCCGGTTGTGCGAGGCTCATTTGCCGCTGGGCCCGCGCCCTGTGATCCGCGGGAAAGAGAGTGCTCGTCTGCTGATCATCGGTCAGGCTCCCGGCACCCGAGTGCATGCCAGCGGCATCCCCTGGGATGACCCCTCTGGCGATCGGCTGCGTCACTGGCTCGGCGTGGATAAAACGACCTTCTACGACGAGTCCCGCATCGCCATCATGCCGATGGGGCTCTGCTACCCCGGCAAGGGCAAGTCGGGGGATCTGCCCCCTCGTCCTGAATGTGCGCCTACCTGGCACGACAAGGTATTGATGCTGCTGCCCAATATCGAGCTGACCCTGCTCATCGGCCAGTATTCCCAACAGTACTATCTGGGCAAGGCCGGCAAAGGTTCGCTGACCGAGACGGTAAGACAATGGGCCGACTATTGTCCCGCCTGGTTGCCGTTGCCGCACCCGTCTCCCCGCAATACTTTCTGGCTCAGGAAGAACCCTTGGTTCGAGCAGGACGTGCTCCCCCATTTGCAGCAAAGGGTCGCCCCCTTGCTGCTTTGATTCAGGCCGCCGGTTCTGCCAGGGGTTTTGGCTTGCTGCGGGCCATGGCAAGCAGCGGGATTATGATGCACAAGCACCCCAGCAGCAGCGGCAGACCCGGCTGCTCGTCAAACAACCAGACCCCGATGGCAACCGCCATCAAGAGGCCGGTATATTCCGCCGAGGCGATCTTGCTCGCCTCCGCCTTGCGATAGGCCACCACGCACAAGCCGGCATAGACCATGATCAGCGCCGATGAGCCGAAGGCGGGCCACCACATCTGCCACTGCCAGTCGCCCCCTTCCCATAGCGCCAGCGCCAGTATGAAAGGCATGCTCAGCACGTTGGTGAAGAACAGTGTCTGGGCGATGGGCTGCTTGAGCGGGATCCGCTTGATCAGCAAGTTGTTGAGCGCCATGGAGAGCGCCACCCCGAGTGCCGCCAGCGCGGCCCAGTTCACCTCGGTCGGCCGCAGCACGATCAGCACTCCGATAAAACCGATGAGCGCGGTCAGCACCTTCTGGCGCGAGATGGCTTCCCCCGCCATCCACACTGCCAGCGGTACCATCATCAGGGGCGCCGCATAGAAGAGGGCATTGGCGGTGGCCAGCGGCAAGCGGGTGAGGGCGATCACCATCAAGCAGACGCCAACCGCCCAGATGTGGGCTCGCAGCAGATGCCACTTGATGGCGACCGGTGGATTGCGACGCCAAGACCAGAGCAGCCAGGGCGTCAGCAAGAGGGCTGCGGAGAGCTGGCGAAAGAAGACAAACTGGAACACGGGCTGGCTCGGCTCCAACACCTTGACCAGCGCATCGGAAAAGACCGCCACCATATTGCCCAGCACCAGATAGAGGATCCCGATCCCGACTGCATTCATACCACCTCCCACATCAGATGAGGGCAGGGTAGCGCGGGGTCAGTTATCCAGTAAAATGATAAAAAATCACCATCTATGAGATTTTTGGATAATGAAGCTGCCTCCCCTGCGCGCCGTTCAATATTTCGAAGCGGTTGCCCGCCTGCTCAGTTTTTCCCGTGCGGCCCTCGAGCTGAACGTCAGCCAGAGTGCGGTCAGCCACCAGATCCGATTGCTGGAGGATTTTCTGGGGGAGCGGCTGCTGCTGCGCCAGGGGCGGCTGTTGTCATTGACAGCCCAAGGGGAGGTGTATTTTGAGGGCATAGCGGCCGGGCTTGGCCAGATCGCCCAGAGCAGCGAACAACTGCGCGGCGGTGGCGAGATGCGGGTCCGGCTTGCCGTCTACAGCTCGTTCGCGGTGAAGTGGTTGATCCCGCGCCTGGCGGGCTTGCGTCAGCTCTATCCCGAGCTGGATCTGAGCCTGGAGATGGTGGCGGAAGACCCCGAACTTTCCGATCGGGTGGCAGACTGTTTTATCACAGTCTCGCCCCATGGCCGTGGCTATTGCCACGATCTCATCTATCGGGAGCGGCTCTTTCCGGTTTGCAGCCGGCGGTTGTTGCAGCAAGTTGAAGGGGAATGGCCGCAGGCCATCTGGCAACTGCCGCTCCTGTCGGTACAGTCCATCTACAAGGCGCGGGGAGAGGATTGGCAGCGCTGGGCCAAGGCGGGTGAGCTGGTCATTCCCGATGAGGCGCGCATGCACCACTTCAGTCATGTGTTGCTGGCGATGGAGGCGGCGGCCTGGGATCAGGGGGTGGCCTTTGTGAACGACTACATGTTGCGACCGGATGATCCCCAGCTGGTGGCCTTGCCGGTACACCAGCTGGAGACGGGGGATGCCTTCTATTTCACCTGCAAACGATCCCGGGCCCATGAGCCCGCCATCAGCCGGTTGCGCCAATGGCTAATGATGGAGACGCGCCAGAGCATGGCCTTGCAAACAAAAGCACAGCCCTGATGCTCAGGTTGGGCTTTTTTGAACTGGCGCAGAATAAACAGGCTGGCGGCACAGACGCCACCGAGGGATTTGCAGTGGCCTGATGGCAAGCATCAGGCCATACGATACTCAGGCTTTCTTGAACTGGCTCAGAATAAACATGCTGGTGGCACAGACCACGACGGAAGGGCCCGCAGGCGTGTCCTGATACCAGGAGAGGCTGAGCCCGCCCAGCACAGCCAGACAGCCGATCAACGCCGCAAAACCGGCCATCTGCTCCGGCGTCTGGCTGAAACGGCGAGCGGTGGCGGCGGGAATGATCAGCAAGGAGGTGATGATCAACGCCCCGACAAACTTCATCGCCACGGCGATCACCAGCCCAATCAGCAGCATCAGCACGCAGCGCAGCACATCGACCCTGACCCCTTCCACCCGCGCCAGCTCTTCCGAGATGGTCATGGAGAGCAGGGGATCCCACAGTCGCCACAGGGTTAGCAGCACCAGGGCACCACCACCGTAGATCCAGAGCAGATCCACCGGCTGTACCGAGAGCAGGTCGCCGAACAGGTAGGCCATCAGATCCACCCGCACGTTATCCATAAAACTCAAGGTGACCAGGCCGAGCGACAGGGCACTGTGGGCCAGGATGCCGAGCAGGGTATCGGTCGCCACCTGCTGGTTGCGGCTCATGATCACCAGCAGCATGGCCATGGCGAGGCAGCAGACCACCACGGCCAGGGTGAGATCCACCTGCAGCAGTATCCCCAGCGCTATGCCAAACAGGCAGGCGTGGGAGAGGGTGTCGCCGAAATAGGCCATCTTGCGCCACACCACAAAGCTGCCCAGAGGCCCGGCCAGCAGGGCGATGCCGAGACCTGCCGCGAGGGCATATAACAGAAAGCTGTCCACTTGAATGTCCTTAGCTGCGCTTATTGATTGCGAGACGGCAGGCGGATGACGGGCGCCTGCGGTTCGTGATGATGATGTTCGCCGTCGCAGTGATGATGGTGGGTGTAGACCGCCAGCACCTCCTGTTCAGGTCGTCCGAACAGGCGGGCAAATTCAGGGTGGCGCGCCACGCTTTCCGGTTCACCGTGACAGCAGACGTGACGATTGAGACAGATCACCTCATGGGTGCTGGCCATCACCAGATGCAGGTCGTGGGAGACCATCAGCACGGCGCAGTTGAGCTCGGCCGCCAGCTGGCTGATAAGGGCGTAGAGCTCGATCTGGCCCGTGATGTCCACGCCCTGAACAGGCTCATCCAGCACCAGCAGCTCGGGTTTGACCAGCAGGGCGCGGGCTAGCAGCACCCGCTGCATTTCGCCACCGGAGAGTTTCTGCATCCGGTTGTCCAGCAGGTCCCCCGCGCCGACCCGATCCAGCGCCTCATCGATGGAGAGGCGGCCATTCTTGCCAAGCTGCAGAAAGCGACGCACTGTCAGCGGCAGGGTAGGATCCAGATAGAGGCGCTGGGGGACATAGCCGACCCTCAGGTCCCGACTGCGATTGATCTCGCCGGAATCCGGGGTGAGCAGGCCCAGCACCAGCTTGCTCAATGTGCTCTTGCCCGCCCCGTTGGGGCCGACCAGGGTAGTTATTTTGCCTTTATTCAGGGTAAAGGAGACCTTGTCGAGCACGGATCGTCCGTCGAACGAAAGACAGACCTCTTTCAGCTCCACCAGTTGGGTCATGACAGCTCCGGGGTTTACAGCCTGTGAGAGTTATAATATAACAGCAGTATTGGTTTGTTATATTATCACACACTCACTTCCTGACGAGATCTCTATGCGAATTCTTACACTGATCACTGCCCTGCTGGCGGTGAGTCTGCCTGTCCGTGCCCTCGAGGTGCTGACCACCATCAAGCCCCTCGGCTTTATCGCGGCCGCGATCACCGATGGCGTGAGCGAGCCCAAGGTACTGTTGCCGACCGGCGCCTCTCCCCACGATTTTGCCCTGCGCCCCTCCGATATTCGCAGCATCAACGGCGCCGATCTGGTGGTGTGGGTGGGTCCAGAGCTGGAAGGTTTCATGGCCAAGCCGCTGGCCAAGCATCCTCACGTGCTGACTCTTACCCAGGTTGAAGGGATGCCGCTGTTCAATTACGCAACTCAGCCGAGCCATGACAGCCATCATCATGATGCCGATGAGCACGACCATGCTGCCCATGATCACGCAGACCATGACGGACACGAAGGGCATCATCATGAAGGGGTGGACCCGCATATCTGGCTGGGGCCAACCCAGGCACTGGTCATCGCCAGCGCATTGAGCGAAACCTTGAGCGCCCAGGATCCGGCCAATGCCGAGCGCTATCGTGCCAACCTGCTGACCTTCAAGGGCAAGGTGGATGCCAAGGACAAGCTGATTGCCGGGCAGATGAAGGCAGTGAGCCAGAAGGGCTATTTTGTGTTTCACGAGGCTTATGGTTACTGGGAACGTCACTACGGCATGAGCTCCAAGGGGCACTTTACCGTGAGCCCGGAGCGTCGCCCTGGCGCCAAGACGCTGGTCGATATCCGCAAGGCGCTGCAGGAGAAACAGGCGAGTTGCATCTATGCCGAGCCGCAGTTCTCGCCGGCAGTGATCGAGTCGGTCGCCCGCAATACCGGTGCCAAGGTGCTGCTGTTGGACGAGGTGGGTGAGCAGGTGCCGCTCGGGCCGGATGGCTATCCGCAGTTCATGCAGCAACTGGCCGATGCCTTCGCCCAGTGCCGCTGAGCCAGGGCGGGTTGATCGATAGGGCAACCGTGGCCAACTATACTGACCTTCATCATCTGACATGGAGTGTCTCGTATGAAATGGCTGCTCATTCCCACCTGCACGCTGGCGTTGCTCTGCGCCAGCGTGCAGGCCTCTCGCCTCTCCGAATATATTGCCAGCCCTGAACTGCGGGCAAAATTGCAGGAGGTCTATGGTGGCAGGGCGATCCAGCGGGCCGAGGCGTTCTCCCGTTTGCTGTCACCGAGGGCTGGCACCACGGATCAGCAGAAAATAGAGCTGGTGAACAACTACTTCAACAACCTGACCTACAGCGAGGATCCCAGACTGTGGGGAGATGAGGATTATTGGGCCAATCCGCTGGAGTTCATCGGTGCCCGAGGTGGGGATTGCGAGGATTACAGCATCTCCAAGTACTACACCCTGATGGAGCTGGGGGTGGATGAGAAAAAGCTGCGGCTGGCTTATGTCAAGGCGGTGAAATACAACCAGTTTCACATGGTGACGCTTTATTTCCCGACTCCCAAGTCTGATCCTATGTTGCTCGACAACATCAACAGCCGGATCCTGCCCGGTAGCCAGCGGACCGATCTCATCCCTGTTTACAGCTTCGATGCCAAGAGCATCTGGATCATGAAATCCCGCCGTGAAGGAACTCTGGCGGGCAGTGCTGACCGGTTGGCGCAGTGGACATCGATGAAGACCCGTTTCTCCAGCGAGCAACTGCGCTCTCCTCGTCGTCAGTTATAGTTTTCCCGCTGTTTTCAGCTCCTCGAAATATTTGGCTGCACCCGGGTGCTGTTCGATGCTCAGCACCGGGCCTGTCTTGTTGCGCGCCTTGTGAAACAGGTTGGCGTAGCCATAGGTTTGTTCGTTGAAGTTGGTCTGCTGGGTCAGCATGGCCCTGGTCAGGCGATAGACATCGGCCTCTGGCGTAGCGGCATTGGTCACCAGGGTAGCCGCGATGGCAAAGGTGGGGGTCGCTTTCAGGTTGCCGGGGTAGATGCGAGCCGGCACCTGACTGCGCTGGTAGTACTTGACTCCCTTGATCAGTTGCTCCCGTAGCGTTCCCTCAATCGGCAGAAAGCGGATGGCGCAGCGCTTGGCGGTATCGAGCACGATCCGGTTCGGGTGGCCCATCACCAGGCCATAGGCATCTATCTGTTTGCTGCAGAGTGCATCGACCAGATTGCCTGCACTCTTCAGATCGAGATCCTGCTCCTTTGCACCCAGCAGGTCGAACAGCGCCAGCGCCGTCTGGCGGGTACCCGAACTCTTCAGCCCCATGTCGATGGGAGCCAGCTTGAGTTGCTCCAGGCTGGTGATATCGCCATCGGCCCGCACCACTATGGTGAAGGGTTCTGCATGGGTGGCAAACAGGGCCCTCAGCTCAGGTTGCGGCTGGCTGACATAGGGGCCCAGCCCCTTGCTGGCCTGATAGAGCCAGTCCGATTGCACCAGAGCGTAGCTTGTCTGGCCAGCCTGCAATTGGCGAAGATTCTCGATGGAACCTGAGGTGGCCTGCGGCTTGCATTGCAGCTCGGGGTCACTCTTGTTGGCCAGTCGGCAGAACTCCCTGGCGACCTGATGATAGATCCCCTGCTCACCGCCGGTGGCGAGGGTAACGGGGTTGGCCAGCAGCGGCAGCGGCCACAGCAGGGCGAGCAACGACCAGGTTCTGTTCATGATGCCTCCTTGCTGGCATAGCCATCGATACCCCAGGCGCGCAGGGTATTTATATCCTGGATCTCGCTGGCTTCAGCCAGCAGGGTGTAGCCCGAACTGTGCAAGCATTGAGCGACCAGATTCCAATAGAGGGGATCCTGGGTCGGCTGGCAGCTGATGAAGACGGGATTGATGGGGTCGAGCTGGTTGAAGGTGTCGTTGGTCTTGGGAATGGCGCTAAATGCCATCTCGACGCCCTGCTCCTGCAAGGTAGCGAGCCGTTCCTCCCCGAGAGGCGGGAAACTTGCCAGATCCCAGCGCCAGTCGAGGGTCTTTCCCCTTGCTTTGGCCAGTAGCGGCGCAAATTGTGTCCAGTCGGCATGATTGAGCAGGCTGAGAGGCAGTTGCAGCCCTTCCGCCGGGTTGCGGAGCCAGAGTTCAAGCAGGTGCTGGATTTCGTCCGGCGAGCTCTCCTGTGAGGGGGAAATGGTCGGGACAAGACGGCTGTAGAGGCGGATCTTGCCCTGGGTGGAGAAGAAATATTGTTGCTGCATGCCCTCTTCTTCGTCCATCAGCCCTTGCAGCGGAAGTTCAGCTGTCACTGTCTGCTGTTTGCCAAGCTGGGTGACCTTGAGCCTTTGTTGCAGCAGGTCACGCTTGCGCTCGGAGACCAGCTGATTGACCGAGATGACCAGCTCCTTGAGGTCCTGCAGCCAGGGGGATTCCAGGCTGCCGCTGAACTGGCGTTTGCGGATCCTGACCAGTTGCTGGTTGATCTGCTCGAGGGGGCGCAGCAGGCGGCTGCACACCCAGGAGATCACCAGAGTGAATACCAGCAAGCCGGCGAGCAGGGCCAGTCCGGTACGGCTGATGGCATTCCACAGATGCTGGTAGGCGTAACCGGTATGTCCCTCCAGGGTGAGGGTGCCCAGCATGCGCCAGCCATCGGTCAGTTCCTGCTCAATTTTGACTGGCGGCATGTCGATAACAGAAGGGAGCCAGCTTGGTACGTTCTGCTGCGCTGTGTGGAAGACCTTCTGAAACAGCGGCTGACCGTCAGGATCCAGCAGGGTGACCGAGCTGACAAAACCGCCGTCAAACATGGCATTGACGATGGTTTCTGCCAGCACCTTGTCATCGTTGAGCAGGGTACCTTGCAGTACCAGCCCGAGTGCCGTGATGGCCGTTTCAAGATTGGCTGACATCTGGTCGAGGATGGATTGACGTACCGTGGTGACTTCCAGCATGAACAGCAGGGAGGCACCGATAACGAACAGGATCAGGATGATTCGGTTTAACAGTTTTGCTAACGACATATCCACTCCATGGAAAAGTTATCGCAACATCATGAAACCTTGGGTCAAACACGATCGGACCCGGTTCTTAAAAATAGGAAAAAATAGTTAAAAAAGACGATCATTTCTGCCCATAAGGGAATGTTATGCATAAAATGTGAGGTTCATGCAGATTGGTATGAACTTATTGTGAGTATTTAGGTCAAACAATCAGTTTTATACGGTTTTATAACAATCAGACCGACCACTAACACCCATTGAATCTAATGACAGGATAGCGGATGAAACGTCTCCGTCCCTTGGTAGCACAGGCTGCCAATTGGGAACCCCCGGTTCCCCGCAAGCATTTTTATGCCATGTTACTGCTCACGGCCATGACGCTGTCAGCGGTAGCCATATTGCCAGCCCCAGGTGACATCCTGGAGCGGCCATTGCGTCTTGAGTTGCCGATTGCGACCCATGGCACAGCAACCAACGAAGACAATACGGACTTTAACGACATCCCGGATCATGAGCTGGTGGAAGCGGCGACCCCGGAAGATGACATCCCGACCGATTCCACCCCCCAGTGGCAGGATTATCGGGTTCGCAACGGCGAAAATCTGACCACCATCTTCAACAATCTGGGACTCTCTACCACCACCCTCTACAAGGTGCTGGATGCGGACAGCAAAAACAATCTGGCCCGCCTCAAACCTGGCCAGACCATAGAGTTGCTGATCGATCAGGACAACATACTGCAACAGATGAAGATTCGTCTGAATATCAAGCAGACGCTGGTCCTGGAGCGCACTGACGATACTTACAGCGCCAACATGCTCAATGAAGAGGTGGAGTGGCAGCAGAAGAGTTATGACGGTGTCATCAACGGCAGTTTCTATGTCAGTGCCCGCAATGCCGGGATCCCGGCCAGCCATATCCAGAAGATTGCCAACCTGTTCCAGTGGCGGCTGAATTTCGCCAAGGATTTGAAAAAGGGCGATAAATTCAGGGTGCTGGTTCGTCAGGAGACGGTCGAGGGCAAGAGCACGGGCAATACCCAACTGCTGGGCGTCGAAGTGTTCAATCAGGGCAAGGGCGTCTCGGCCTGGTTGTCGGAAGATGGCAACTACTATGACGGCCAGGGCAACAGTCTGGAGCGCGGCTTCCGCCGCTATCCGACCCACAGCCGCTATCGGGTGAGTTCCAGTTTCAACCCGAACCGCCGTCACCCCATCACCGGCCAGGTCCGCCCCCACGAGGGCACCGATTTTGCCTTGCCGGTGGGCACGCCTGTATTGGCTACCGGCGATGGTGTCGTGCTCAAGGCGACCAGCCACCCATTGGCAGGTACCTATGTGGTGATCAGGCACGGTCGTACCCTGATGACCCGTTATCTGCACCTGAGCAAGCTGCTGGTGAAAACCGGCCAGAAGGTGAAGATGGGTGACAAGATTGCGCTCTCCGGCAACACGGGCCGGTCCACCGGTGCTCACCTGCACTATGAGGTGCGGATCAACAACCGCCCGGTCGATGCCATGAAGGTCAAGTTGCCGATGGCGGAGCCGCTCTCCGGCAAGGCCAAGCGCCAGTTCCTCGCCAAGGTGAAGAGCTATCGCAAGGAGATGGAGGCAGGCTGAAGCCGGTTTCCAGCCAAATAGAAAAGGCCCCGCCACATTGGCGGGGCCTTTTCATTGGTGTCATGGGCGTATCAGTAACCCTTGTCGAAGTCTATCTTGCCATCCAGCGGCTGGCCGTCGATGAAGCGGATGTAGTTGCGCACGAAGATCTGGGCCACATCATCGGGGAAGCTGTAGGCGCTGTTGTGCGGCGTGATGATGAGGTTGGGCTGGCCCCAGAGCGGACTGTCAGCAGGCAGGGGCTCCTGCTCGAACACATCCAGCACCGCCATGCCCAGCTTGCCGGTACGCAGGGCAGTGAGCAGATCGCCTTCGTTGATGGCATTGCCGCGACCGACGTTGAACAGGATGGCGCCCGGCTTGCAATGCTCGAAACGAGATGCGGTGAACAGATGATGGGTCTCGCGGGTGGCGGGCAGGACGCTGACGATGACATCGGCCTGGGCCAGCATCTTGTTGAGTGCGGGTAGCTGATACACCTGATCGAAACCAGCGCGCTCGCGGCCGCTGCGGCTGATGCCGAGCACCTTCATGCCAAAGTGTTTGCCGGTGTGGGCTATGTGCTGGCCTATGCTGCCAGTGCCCAGGATCAACAAGGTGCGTCCCTTGAGCCCCTGATAGGGATGACTCTGCCACAGTCGCTGTTTTTGCTGTTCCCGATAGAGTGGCAACTGACGCATCAGGCTGAGCAGGTGGCCGAAGACATATTCGCTCATCAGCGGGCCGAAGATGCCGCGCACATTGGTGAGCTGGTAATCGCGGCGGCAGCGTGCATCCAGCAACACATCGACCCCGGCATAGGTGGACTGAAACCAGCTCAACTTGTTGGCCTTGGCCAGCAGCGGCTTGGCACGTGCCGGCTCGGCCATCAGGATATGGGCTTCCCCGATCAGTTTCTCGGCATCGCTCTGGTTGTCGGCTCTCAGAATGCGCAAATGGGGGAGGTGAGCCGCCTTGAGCAGCCGCTCGTAGTGCGCGTTGTCCTGGCTGAGCAAAAGAAGGGTACGTTGACTCATACTCTTGTTCCTTATCAGATTTGCGGCGTGGGAAAGAGGCCGCTCTGCCTTCATCTTACCCGAGTTGATCGGGCAAGATAGTCGACCAGGCCGCTTTTTCGTTTTCGTGCGGCCCCTCGTGGGCTACAATCTGCCCCACATTTTGCAAAGGATCCGACTCCAGTGTTTGGTGACAAGTTTTATAAGCGACTGGCCGAGCTACAGCCTTGGCAACAGACCGTCTACACCCTGGCGCTGGCAGAGCGCATGTACCCCAACTATGCGTTGTTTGCCCAGGCGTCCGGCTTTGGTGATGCGAAGGCTTTTCGACACGCGCTGGATCAGATGTGGAACTACCTGACAGTGAAGGGATCCCGCGTCAATCTGGGGGCTATCCTGGAGGCGTTTGAAGTTTACATTCCGGAGCCCAGCAAGTTTGAATCCTACGGTGCCTATCCGGCGCTGGATGCCTGCGTGGCACTCGGTAGCGCCTACAACTCGGTGATCTGCCGGGTCGGTGAAGAGGCCGAAGATGCCAGCCATGCCTCAGTGGGAACCGTGGCCGGTTTCATCGAGATGCTGGAAGAGCGCGAGCTGACCGAAGAGGAACTCTACGAGCACGAGTACATCGAGGCCGAGCTGGAGTTTCAGGTTGAGCTGCTCAAGCGGGTGGCCCACGAGCGTGACAGTGACCGCATCCTGGCAATCAAGGTATTTGCAGCCCAGGACGGTGTGTCCAACATCGGCATCAGCCTGGACGACTGATACCGCCACTGGGTCTGTAGAAAACGTCTCCATAGAAAAAAGCTCCCGTCGGGAGCTTTTTTTATGCCCGTTCCCTCTTCATGCCCGTTCTTCGGTGAGCGGCCGAACGCTCAGTACGGGAGCGGCATCTATCGCGTCGGCATTCATCATCGACGAGATGCGCTGCAGGGAGGAGAGCAGCAGGGTCTGTTCCCAGGCTTCCAGTGCCTGAAAGCGCTGGATGAAACGCTCTTGCAGCGGGGTTGGCGCCTGGGCCAGCAGGGCACGGCCTGCGTCAGTCAGTGTCGCGTGAACCTTTCGCTTGTCGGTTTCACTGCGAATGCGCTGTACCAGCTGGCGGCTCTCGAGACGGTCCATGATGGTGGTCGCAGTGGCCTGACTCATGTTGGTGTGGTCGGCCAGCTGACGCATGGAAATCTGTCCCAGCTCGTTGATCCCCTTGAGCAGCAAGAGCTGCGGCGACGTCAGCCCGGCTTCCTTGATCAAGCGCTTGGAGTGCATATCGATGGCACGAATAATCTGGCGCAGGGCAACCAGCACTTCATCATGTTTTTCCATGGGTGTGAGTCATTGCAGGGCTGTTGAGAGGCGCGAAATTCTCCGCCTAATTCGTGACAAGGTCAATATGGTTTTTGCTGTAATCATTTCTGCTCTAATGATTTTTGTGTTAGGTTATCGGGCATTTTCTGAATATCAACCCAATAATCGAGGAGCGAGATAATGAATGACTATCTGGACATCAAGTCTCTGGTTGCCGATCTACGCGTGGTCAGAGTCCGTTATGAACTGCCTGATACCTCGGCATTCGTGCGTTATCAGCCCGCCTATGAAGAGGACCCCAATACCCTCAAGGTACACCACTATGATGGTGAGCTGCCCCTCTCCTGTAGTGAGACAGGTGCTTTCAACCTAAAGGAGTTGGTGAACGAATTGCGCTATGCCTATGTGTTGGTCCACCTGTTCCCTGACGAGAGTGCCATGAACTTCTACCTGACCGGCCTCGATACCGGCCTGGCCCAATTGGAGTTCATCGGTGGATCCTACGATTTCAACCGGCTCTGGATCACCAGCGGTATCTCCAATCTGGGTGTGCCCATGGCCATCTTCCTTGGCAAGCGTCACGCCGTGAATGGCCAGCCTTCCGTCACCCTGGTGGATCATCGTGAACTGGCCGCAGGCCGTATGGTCTATCGCGCCATCGGCGGGGCAGGCGAGCATGTGGGTGAAGACTTTTTCAACAACGACTAAGGAGGCCCGATGAGAGCAACCAAAGGGCTATTGAAAGGCCTGAACCCGACCATGGCCATGACGGCCCTCACCGTCATCACCCTGTTCCTGCTGTTTGGCGTCTTTGTGCCCGAGACGGCCGCCGCCTGGTTTACCGGCGCCAAGGATCAGATCATTGCCGGGTTCAAGTGGTACTACATTCTGGTGGTCGCCCTGTTCCTGTTCTTCGCCGTCTATCTGATGTTCAGCCGCTTTGGCAGCATCCGCCTGGGTGACGACGATCAGGTACCGGAGTTCGGCTACTTTGCCTGGTTCTCCATGCTGTTCAGTGCCGGCATGGGCATAGGTCTGGTGTTCTGGAGCATTGCAGAACCCATGAATCACCTGCAGGGCAACCCCTTCATCACCGAAGGGATGACGCCGGAGGCGGCCCAGATCGCCATGCGGCTGACCTTCTTCCATTGGGGTCTGCACCCCTGGGCCATCTATGTGATCGTCGGCCTGTCGCTGGCCTTCTTCAGTTATCGCCGCAAGTTGCCCCTGGCCATTCGCTCCGTGCTTTACCCCATTCTCGGTGAGCGCATCTACGGTTTCTGGGGTCATGCCGCCGACGTGCTGGCGGTGTTCGGTACCGTGTTCGGAGTGGCGACCTCCCTCGGTCTCGGCGTCTCCCAGATGAATACCGGTCTGAACCAGATGTTCGGCATGGCGGTGTCGCAGTCCAATCAGCTCTGGCTCATCGGCGGCATCAGCCTGATCGCGACCCTGTCCGCGGTCTCCGGCGTGGGGCGCGGAGTCAAGCTCCTCTCCGAGCTCAACATCTGGCTGAGCGTCTTCGTGCTCGGCCTCTTCTTGGTGCTGGGGCCGACCACCTACATACTCAACGCCTATGTGCAGAACATCGGTGACTACCTGCAAAACATCGTCAAACTGAGCTTCTGGACCAACACCGAAGCCAACGGCACCTCGGCCTGGCAGTCGAGCTGGACCGCGTTTTACTGGGGCTGGTGGATCGCCTGGGCACCGTTTGTCGGCATGTTTATCGCCCGCATCTCCAAGGGCCGTACCATACGTGAGTTCGTGCTCGGCGTGCTGCTGGTGCCCTCCCTGCTCGGCATGTTCTGGCTGACCGTGTTCGGCGGTACTGCCATGAACCTGGAGCTGTTCGGCGGCGGTGGCGTGGTGGCGGCGGTCAATCAGGACGTGACCCTGGCGCTCTACCAGACGGTGGAACTGCTGCATTGGGACACCTTCGGCTGGATCGCCAAGGCGGTACTGACCCTGCTGATCTGCACCTACTTCATTACCTCCAGCGATTCGGGCACCCTGGTCATCACAACGCTGCTCTCCATCGGCGATCAGGATCCTCCCGTGTTGCACCGTGCCATCTGGGGCCTGGGGCAGGGGCTGGTCGCCGCTATTTTGCTGGTGTCCGGTGGATTGGCAGCCTTGCAGGCGGCCAGCATCATAGCCGCACTGCCGTTCTCGGTGATCATGCTGGCCATGTGTTACTCCCTGGTGCTGGGGCTCAAGCAAGAGAGTCAGCATCAGTTCGAGTATCGACAGAAGCTCAAGCGTCACCCTGGCTCGGTCAACCTGAGTCTGATGGATCGCATAGGTCCGGGCTGATGGCCTGACAGTCAAACCGTGCAAAGTAAAAGGGGAACCGTGAGGTTCCCCTTTTGTATGCTGCTGTAGTCGGCTGGCGGTTAGAGCATCTGCTTGAGGCGATAGACGAGATCCAGCGCCTGACGAGGAGTGAGCTCGTCCGGCCGTACCGCTTCCAGCTCATCCACTACAGGGTGGGATTGGGGCAGCAACGGTATGGAGGCAGGGCGAACTTCCCCTGTGGCCAGGGGCGTGGCGCTTTCGAGCTCCGCCAGCTTGTGGCGAGCCTGATTGATCACCGACTTCGGTACCCCCGCCAACGCTGCTACTTGCAGGCCGTAAGAGCGGCTGGCCGCGCCTTCCTGCACCGCGTGCATAAAGGCGATGGTGTCGCCGTGCTCCACCGCATCGAGGTGGACGTTGGCCAGCCCGCTCATCAGCTCCGGCAAGCGGGTCAGCTCGAAGTAGTGGGTAGCGAACAGGGTATAGGCGCCAATCTTGCTTGCCAGCTGCTCGGCGCAAGCCCACGCCAGGGAGAGCCCATCGTAGGTGCTGGTGCCGCGGCCAATTTCGTCCATCAGCACCAGACTGCGGGCGGTGGCGTTGTTGAGGATGTTGGCGGTCTCTGTCATCTCCACCATAAAGGTGGAGCGGCCGGAGGCGAGATCGTCCGACGCCCCGATCCGGGTGAAGATGCGGTCTATGGGGCCGATGTGGGCGCTGTCGGCGGGCACGAAGGCACCGATATGGGCCAGCAGCACGATAAGGGCCGTCTGGCGCATATAGGTGGATTTACCCCCCATGTTGGGGCCCGTGATGATCAGCATCCTGCGCTCCCGCTCAAGCCGGATCGGGTTGGCGATAAAGGGATCGCTCATCACCTGCTCCACCACCGGATGACGGCCCGCCTCGATCAGGATCTGATCCTCGTCAATCAGGGTCGGGCAGCGGTAGTCCAGGGTCTCGGCCCGCTCGGCCAGGTTGGCCAGCACATCCAGCTCCGCCAGCGCGGACGCCGACTCCTGCAGATCGCCGAGGTGGGGCAGCAGGGTGTCGAGCAGCTCTTCGTAGAGCCGTTTCTCCAATGCCAACGCCTGAGCCTGGGCGGTGAGCACCTTGTCCTCGTATTTTTTGAGCTCGTCAATGATGTAGCGTTCGTTGTTCTTGAGGGTCTGACGGCGGATGTAGTGGGCCGGTACCAGATGGCTGTTGGCGCGGCTCACCTCGATATAGAAGCCGTGCACCCTGTTGTAGCCCACCTTGAGGGTGTTGATGCCGGTCAGCGCCTTCTCGCGCTCCTCGATGCGGACCAGACTGGCGGTGGCGCCGTTGGCCAGATCCCGCAGCTCGTCCAGCTCCTGATTGAAGCCGTCACGGATGACGCCCCCATCGCGGATCAGCACGGGCGGTACCTCCATCACGGCGCGCTCCAGCAGGCTCAGCAATTCGGGGAAGGTGCTGGCCCGCTCGGCCAGTTGCTGTACCGCTTCGTGCCGGTTGTCCGCCAGCAGGCGCTGCAACTCTGGCAACTGGGCAAACGCCTGACGCAAGCGAGTGAGGTCGCGGGGGCGGGCAGAGCGCAAGGCGAGGCGAGCCAATACCCGCTCCACGTCGCCGACCTGGCGCAGCAGGGCGCCCAGCTCGTCATAAAGGTTCTGCTCGATCAGCTCCTTGATGGTGCTCTGGCGCCCTTTCAGGATAACCCGATCGCGGATTGGTTGGTGGATCCAGCGCTTGAGCAAACGGCTGCCCATGGGGGTGGCGGTGCGATCCAGCACTTCGGCCAGGGTATTTTCATAGCCGCCCGCCAGATTCTGGGTCAGCTCCAGGTTGCGGCGGGTGGCGGCATCCATGATGACCGCATGATCCGGCTGCTCGAGGCGCACGCTGCGGATGTGGGGCAGGGCGGTGCGCTGTGTATCTTTCACATACTGCATCAGGCAGCCGGCGGCGCACAGGGCTGTCTCGCTCTTGTCGACCCCAAAGCCCACCAGATCCTGAGTGCCGAACTGCTGGCACAGCAGCTTGCGGGCTGTGCCCAGTTCAAACTCCCACTCGGGGCGGCGGCGCAGGCCACGGCGGCCCTCGACGTGCTGCAAAAACGCGAAGGATTCGGGATAGAGCAGCTCGGCCGGGTTGGTGCGTTGCAGCTCCGCCAGCAGCGTCTCTTCCTTGTCGAACTGGTTGATGAAGAAGCGGCCCGAGCCTATGTCCATGGTGCCGTAGCCGAAGCGGCGGCCATCGTGATAGACGGCGGCGATCAGGTTGTCCTGTCGCTCCGAGAGCAGCGCCTCGTCGGAGACGGTACCCGGGGTGATGATGCGAATGACCTTGCGCTCCACCGGCCCCTTGCTGGTGGCGGGATCCCCCACCTGCTCGCAGATGGCGGCAGATTCACCGAGCTGTATCAGCTTGGCCAGGTAGCCTTCGATGGCGTGATAGGGCACCCCCGCCATCGGAATGGGGTTGCCTGCCGACTGGCCGCGCTTGGTCAGGGAGATATCTAGCAGCTGGGAGGCCTTGCGGGCATCGTCGTAGAAGAGTTCGTAGAAGTCACCCATCCGGTAGAACAGCAGTATCTCGGGGTTCTCGGCCTTGAGGCCAAGGTATTGCTGCATCATGGGGGTGTGCTGCTGGATGTTTTCTATGTTAATCAATGTGCATCCACCATTAAGTCGTTGTTTTTGAGCTGTGTTGTCATCTGGCATCGGGTCTGTGATGTGCTGTTTTTCCACGGATGAGCGTCTGGAATGAGAGGCTCGATGAGGCGATCATCCGAGGAGGATATTGAGTCCGGTGCGCGTCAGCCCGGGTGGCAAGGCGTCACACCACAACCAGGGCCACGAGTTGGTGCCAATCTTATCATCCCTGCCGCGGCAACAAAGGCCATGCATTCACAAAATCATCCGGACTACCCGCAACAGGGAAGATGCCAAAAATAGAGTGCAGAGATAGTGCAGGCATATTGATCATTTCAACTATTCTTGTATGGTTGAATCCATTCCATGGGTTGAGGGACTTCAAATGCACAAAGATGTGGCCACCAGGGTGTTCGAGTCTCTCGCATCCGGTATCCGTCTCGATGTATGGCGCTTGCTGGTCAAGGCCGGGTTGGAAGGGAGGGTGGCCGGTGAGCTCGCTGGCGAGCTCGACATTGCACCGAACAGCCTCTCGTTTCACTTGAAGGCCCTGCTTCACGCCGGACTGGTATCGGTGGAGCAGGAGGGGCGTTTTCTGCGCTATCGCGCCAATATCCCCCTGATGCTCGATTTGATCGGTTATCTCACCGAGGGGTGCTGTGCCGGTCACCCCGAAGCCTGTGGCGTGATGCGGGCCGAATCCGGCTGCTCGCCCCATGTATTGCCCGAGCAACCTTGCTGCAATAAGGAGTAATACCATGTCAGTTATCCAGATTTTCGATCCGGCACTGTGCTGTGCCAGCGGTGTGTGCGGAACCGAGGTTGAACAGCGCCTGGTGAGCTTCGCCGCCGACCTCGCCTGGGCCAAGGGGCAGGGGGTTGCCATAGAGCGATTCAATCTGGCCCAGCAACCTATGGTGTTTGCCGAGACAGCGGCGGTGAGTGCCTTTCTTGTCCACGCGGGGGAGGAAGGCTTGCCGCTGGTGCTGGTAGAGGGTCAGGTGGTGCTGACAGGCCGTTATCCCAGCCGCGCAGAGTTGACCCGTTATGCCGGTCTTGCGTCACCGAAAGCGGCTGAAAGCGGTGGTGCAACAATCGATGATGCTGAAGCCAATCCGCCAGCAGCCGGGCCGGGCAAAGCGGGCGCCATCAAAGGGATCGTCAAGGGTGGATGCTGCTCCGGCAGCAGCGGTTGCTGCTAAGCGTGACCCTTTAGTTGGCCGCATCCCTGCCGCCTGCGGGGTTGATTGCCTTGTTCTGCCTGATAGGAGTCTCTTATGTCCTCGTTTCTGAGCTATTCGTTTCTGACTGATGCACCGCCGTTTCTCTTTTTTACCGGCAAGGGTGGCGTCGGCAAGACCTCGCTGGCCTGCGCCAGCGCGGTCGCCTTGTGTGACAGCGGTAAACGGGTGCTGCTGGTCAGCACGGATCCGGCTTCAAACGTAGGTCAGGTCTTTGATACTCAAATAGGCAACAAGATTACCGCCATAGCGGCAGTCAGTGGGCTGTCAGCACTGGAGATAGACCCGCAAGCGGCCGCGCAAGCCTATCGGGAAAGGATCGTCGGCCCGGTGCGTGGCAAATTGCCCGACAGCGTGGTGCGCAGCATTGAAGAGCAGCTCTCCGGTGCCTGCACCACAGAGATTGCCGCCTTTGACGAGTTCACAGCGCTCTTGACCGACAGCAAGCTGGTTGGGGAATACGACCATATCGTTTTCGATACGGCGCCCACAGGTCACACCATACGTCTGTTGCAACTGCCGGGGGCATGGAGCGAGTTTCTGGAGCAGGGCAAGGGGGATGCCTCTTGTCTGGGGCCACTGGCCGGACTGGAAAAACAGCGAAGCCAATACGCAGAGGCCGTTGCAGCCCTCTCAGATGCCGGGAAAACCCGGCTTGTTCTGGTGGCTCGGGCGCAAGCCTCAACCCTGCGGGAAGTGGCGCGTACCCATGATGAGCTGGCGGCCATCGGCCTTGCCAATCAGCAACTGGTCATCAATGGCATATTCCCCCAAAGCGAGCTGGCGGATGACCCCCTGGCCTCCGCTGTCTGGCAGCGAGAGCAGCAGGCGATGGCGCAGATGCCAGGATTGCTGGCCAGGTTGCCACAAGACAGAGTGCCTCTGTTGGCCACCAATCTGGTGGGGGTGGACAGCCTGCGTCAGTTGCTCGGTGCAGCGCCTGTCAACGGGCGCCACGAGGTCGAACGCCCGGCCGCCGAGTCACAGGACCAGCAACATCCTGGCTTGAAGCAACTGGTCGATGAGCTGGCCACAGATGGCCACGGGCTCATCATGCTGATGGGCAAGGGCGGTGTGGGTAAAACCACCCTGGCGGCAGCGGTGGCGGTAGAGCTTGCCAGTCGGGGCCTGCCGGTTCACCTCACTACGTCAGATCCCGCTGCCCATCTGGGAGAGACACTGGCAGGGGCACTGCCCAGCCTGGAGGTCAGCCGCATCGATCCCCATGCCGAGACTGAACGTTACCGTGCCCAGGTGCTGGCCACCAAGGGTCGCGCCCTGCTGGAAGAAGATTTGCGTTCCCCCTGTACCGAAGAGATTGCCGTGTTTCAGGCCTTCTCGCGGATCATTCGTGAGGCTGGCAAGCGCTTCGTGGTGATGGATACCGCCCCCACCGGCCACACCCTCTTGCTGCTCGATGCGACCGGTGCCTATCACAGGGAGATTGCCCGTCAGATGGGGGGCAAGGGGATGCACTTCACTACCCCCATGATGCAGTTGCAAGACCCGAAACAGACCAAGGTGATGATAGTCACCCTACCCGAGCCCACCCCGGTACAGGAGACGGCCAACCTGCAAGCCGACCTGCGCCGCGCCGGTATCGAGCCCTGGGCCTGGGTGGTCAATCACATGTTGGCCCCGGCCAGCGTCACGTCCCCCCTGCTGGCCCAGCGAGCCTATCGCCAGCAGCCCCATATCGACGCGGTCAAAGGTGAGCATGCCCGGCGTTATGCCGTTATGCCGTTATGCCGTTATGCCGTTATGCCGTTGTGCCCTTGCAGGCCGTCGAGCCGGTGGGTGTCAAGGCGCTGCAAGCGCTGTGTCACCCTGTCTACAGGGCGGGGTGACATGCATCAGAGCGAGTTTACTGCCAAGGAGCAACCAACAGAGGCATTTGCCCGGGTTGAGTCCTTCGTTTCATCCAACCCCCATGGAGTCTCTTGATGAGTACCAATGCCTGCTGCGATCTGCCCGTCAGCAAAAAAATGAGCTTTCTCGACCGCAATCTCACCCTCTGGATCTTTGTCGCCATGGGCATGGGGGTCGGGATTGGCTATCTGTTCCCCCAGGTGGCTCAGTGGAACGAGGCCATGTCGGTCGGCACCACCAATATCCCGCTGGCCATCGGCCTTATCCTGATGATGTATCCGCCGCTGGCCAAGGTGAATTACGGCACCATGGGCGCCATGACCCGCGACCGTCAGGCGATTACCCTCTCACTGGTGATGAACTGGCTGGTCGGCCCCATCCTGATGTTCGTGATAGCCCTGACATTCTTGCATGACTACCCGGACTACATGGTGGGCCTGATCCTGATCGGTCTGGCACGCTGCATCGCCATGGTGCTGGTGTGGAACGATCTGGGCGGCGGCAACAAGGAGTACGGTGCGGGTCTGGTGGCGCTCAACAGCGGTTTTCAGATCCTCACCTACAGCTTCATGGCCTGGTTGTTTATTACAGTGCTGCCCCCGCTGTTTGGTTTGCAGGGTTTCGCGGTGGACATCACCATGCTGGATATCGCGCAAAGCGTGCTGATCTATCTGGGGATCCCTTTCCTGGCAGGCTTCCTGAGCCGTAAATACCTAGTCAAGGCCAAGGGGGAGAAGTGGTATACCGAGCGCTTTATCCCGGCTATCTCGCCCATCACGCTGATCGCCTTGCTGGCCACCATAGTGCTGATGTTCAGCCTCAAGGGCGAGATGATCGTCGAGCTGCCGATGGATGTGGTACGCGTTGCCATCCCGCTGGTGGTCTACTTTGTGCTGATGTTCTTCACCAGTTTCCTGGTCGGCAAGAAGCTGGGTATTCCCTATGACAAGAATGCCTCCATCGCCTTCACTGCCACCGGCAACAACTTCGAGCTGGCCATTGCAGTTTCCATCGCCGTGTTCGGCCTGAATTCGGATCAGGCGTTTGCCGGTGTGATAGGCCCTCTGGTGGAGGTGCCAGTCTTGATCGCCCTGGTCAATGTGGCTCTTAGAATGAAACGCAACTATCCCAACGCAGAGGCTTAATCATGCATAACAACCAGATCACCATTTACCACAACCCGGCTTGCGGCACCTCCCGCAATACGCTGGAACTTATCCGCAACTCAGGGGTTGAACCGACCGTCGTTCACTACCTGGAGACACCGCCGAGCCGCGAGACGCTGGTTGCGCTGATTGGGGCCATGGGGATGCCGGTGCGCGACCTGCTGCGCAAGAACGTCCCTCCTTATGAGGCGCTGGAACTGGCCGAAAACCGCTTCAGCGATGGCGACTTGATCGACGCCATGCTGGCCCATCCCATCCTGATCAACCGCCCCATAGTGGTGACCCCGCTTGGTACCAGACTGTGCCGCCCATCGGAAGTAGTGCTGGATATTTTGCCGAGCCCCCAGCAAGGCGCCTTTACCAAGGAAGATGGGGAACAGGTGGTAGATGCAGCGGGAAACCGCATCAAGTGACACGCACGAGCGGTGTGCCCTCTGTCTGATGACGGCATGACAGCCGCACGAACATGAGCTCTACGGTTGGCTGCTCAGGCAATCGGGCAGCCTTGTTGATACCGATGTTCTGCTGCAATAGACCTGCTTGCGGGCTATGCGCCAGCAGGGAACGTTTTGCGTCATCGAGAATGCCAGCGCTCGACCAGCTCACTCTGGATAGACGGATGTGCGATCCATCTCCGGTTGGTTCAGGTAGCGAAGCAGGTGCGGGAGCAGGTGTCCGGCATCTTGCCCGACGCCTCTGAGGGTTGCCGAGGCAAAATTGCGTTGTTTGGGCAGGCCGACAAAGTACAAGCCGGGGACATGCATGGCGTGCCCGTCGCGTTGCATCACCTGACCTCGTTCGTTCATCACGGGCAGGCCCTCGAGAAATGGCAGGTTGGGGCGAAAACCTGTGGCAAACACCAGACTGTCAACGGCTTCATGCTGGCCATTCGGCCAGGCAATGCCGCTTGACGTTACCTGAGTGAACATGGGGCGCTGCTTGAAATAACCGGTTTTCAGCGCCTTTCTGTAGGTGCCGTCGTCCAGTACCGGTGTGCTCTGGTCGTTCAGCCAGCGGGTTTTCTCCAGGCCTGTCCATTTCAACCAGCTATGAAAATCTGCCCCCAATATCCGCTGGGGGGCAAACCGGATTGCTTCTCGGGCGGCCAGTGTCACAGTGGCCACGCTGGCGAGATCGTAAGCGATCTGGACGGCGGAGTTCGCCGCGCCAATGACGACGACGTTTTGCCCGCGAAAAGGCGCCGCATGTCGATAGTCGGCACTGTGCAGCTGAGCGCCCCTGAAACTTTCCAGTCCAGGAATGTCGGGCAGGTAGGGGTGGCTAAAGGCCCCCGATGCCACTATCACGGCGCTTGCCAGCATGCCTTGGCCGTTGGCGGCAGTTATCTGGAAGCCCGCATCTGCTCGCGCGACCTGGGTGACCTGAACTCCCTGGCGAACAGGTAGCTGGAAGAGGTCGGCATACTGCTCAAGGTAACGCACCACCTCATCACGTCCGGGATAGTGGCCCGGTGCGCCGGGGAATGGCATACCGGGGAGGGAGGAGTAGGCTGCTGGCGAGAACAGCTCAAGGCTGTCGTAGTAGTTGCGCCAGTTCCCGCCAGGCCGCGCTTGCGCGTCAAGTATCACGAAGCTGAGCCCCTGCTGTTTCAAGTGCCAGCCACAGGCCAATCCGGCCTGACCTGCACCTATGACAACCACATCCAGTCGCTGATCCATCGAGTTCATATGTGCGCATCCATACACGTTTTTGGGCGAAGAAAAATCAATCCGATCAGCCTCGGCAGCACATCCTGGTGTGGTGGAGTATGGCCTCCAGGCGCTGGATAATGGCCGGGCCATCCACTTCGTAGAACACCTGGCGCCCAACCTTGGAGGCGCGAACTATCCCGGCTTCCAGCAGCACCTGAAGATGACGGGAAACAACCGAACGCTCCTGGGGCAACTCAGCGGCAATTTCCGTGATATCCGCTCGGCCCAATTGCATGACGCGCTTCAGCACGGCGACCCGTGGTGGCTCGCACAGTGCTTTGAAGAAGGCACCATCAAGGGATGCAATGGCGGCATCAATGGCTTGGGTTTGGGTCAGTGTTGTATTCATGTCGTGACTATATGTGCGCATCTATGCACATGTAAAGCGCTGATGCGCAGTGATCAGCCATTTGGCAATACAGGGATGTTGGGACACCCGCCGTTTTGATCGTGGCGCCGGGTCGTATAAATAAAAAAGGGCGCCAATGATGGCGCCCTTTTGCGGGTTTTATGAAAACCTGATCAACCCGTGTTGCGCATGCCTGCGGCAATACCGGCGATGGTGACCATCAGCGCCTGATCCAGCTCGGGATGCAGGGTCTCGGTGTGGCTGCGCGAGCGGCCCAGCAGTTCGACCTGCAGCACGTTGAGGGGATCAGTGTAGGGGTTGCGCAGATTGATGGACTCCTTGATCCAGGGCTGGTCGTCCAGCAGGTCTCCCTGCGGGCGCAGCTGCAGCACGATCTGGATGGCGTCGGCAAGCTCCTGGCGCAACTGCTTGCCCAGATTCCACAGCTCTTGCGGTACCAGACGGGTGTCGTAGTACTCGGCGAGCCAGAGGTCGGCCTTGAGGAACACCATCTCCAGCATCTCGAGGCGGGTGCGGAAGAAGGGCCACTGGCGACTCATCTCTTCCAGCACGCTCTTCTGACCGTCCGTGATGGCATGCTCCAGCCCCTTGTGGGCGCCAAGCCAGGCCGGCAACATCAGCCGGTTCTGGGTCCAGGCGAAGATCCAGGGGATGGCGCGCAGACTCTCGACGCCGCCGTTGGGCTTGCGCTTGGCCGGGCGTGAGCCGAGCGGCAGCTTGCCAAGTTCCATTTCAGGGGTGGCGGCGCGGAAGTAGGGCACGAAGTCCGGATGACCGCGCACTATGCTGCGGTAGTGATCGCAGGAGACGGTGGCAAGTTGCTCCATCACGGCGCGCCAGCTCTCTTTGGGCTTGGGTGGCGGCAGCAGGTTCCCTTCCAGCACGGCGCTGGTGTAGAGGTTCAGGCTGTGAATGGCAACTTTCGGCAGACCGAACTTGAAGCGGATCATCTCGCCCTGTTCGGTCACTCGCAGCCCACCGCGCAGGGATCCTGGCGGTTGGGACAGGATCGCCTGATGGGCGGGGGCGCCGCCACGGCCGACGGTGCCGCCACGGCCATGGAACAGGGTCAGGCGCAGATTGCTGGCTTCGGCCAGTGCCACCAGAGATTCCATGGCAGCGTACTGGGCCCAGCCTGCGGCCATCATGCCCGCATCCTTGGCGGAATCCGAGTAGCCGATCATCACGTACTGGCGACCCTGGATGTAACCGCGATACCAGTCCACCGACAACAGGCGCTCCATCACGGCGGTGCCCGCCATCAGGTCTTCCTGGGTTTCGAACAGGGGGGCGACCGGCATGCGGAACTTGCAGCCGGCTTCTTTCAGCAGCAGCTGTACCGCCAGTACATCGGACGGGGCGCCCGCCATGGAGATGATGTAGATGCCGAACGCATCCGGGTCGTGTTGGGCGATCACCCGGCAGGTGTCTATGGTCTCGCGAGTCTCGTCGCTCGGCTCCCAGTCGGTCGGGATCAGGGGGCGGCGGGAGTTGAGCTCATTGAGCAGGAAAGCCTGCTTGTCGTCTTCGCTCCACTCTGCGTAGTCGCCCATGCCCAGATAACGGGTCAGCTCGGAGAAGACCTGACCGTGGCGCTCGCCATCCTGACGTATGTCCAGCTTGACCAGATGGATGCCGAAACAGGCCAGCTTGCGCAGCACGTCCAGCAGCATGCCATCGGCGATGTTGCCCATACCGCAGGCGTGCATTGAGTGGTAGCAGAGCTCCAGCGGCTCGCGCAGCTGGGCTGTGGTGGTGATCAGGTCGCGGCTCTCGCTCACCTGACCCTGCACCTTGGCGGTGAGGTATTCCTGGGTCTCGCGCAGCGCTTCACGCAACTCGCGCACCAGGGCGCGATAGGGCTCGGGGTGATCGCCCACCCGCTCGCGTACGGCGTCGGTGCAGTCGGACATGGAGAGCTCGGAGGTGAGCTCCTTGATGTCCTTGTAGAAGAGGCTCACTGCCATCCAGCGGCCCAGTTCCAGTACCTCTGCGGTCACCTTGGCCGTGACGAAGGGGTTGCCGTCGCGGTCACCGCCCATCCAGGAGGTGAACTTGACCGGCGCGGCATCCAGCGGCAGCCGCACACCCAGGTGCTGTTGCAGACGCTCGTCCAGATTGCGCATGAATTCGGGAATGGCCGGCCAGAGGCTGTTTTCCACCACGGCAAAGCCCCACTTGGCTTCGTCCACCGGTGTCGGGCGCTGCTCGCGGATCTCGTTGGTGTGCCAGGCCTGATTGACCAGCTGTTCGATGCGATTGAGGATCTTGTCCCGCTCGCGGGGCAGCAGATCGGAGAGTTCCAGCGCTTCCAGGCAGTCGTTGAGCTGGACGTGTTTGTGGATCAGGGTTCGACGGGTCACCTCGGTCGGGTGAGCGGTCAGCACCAGATCGATATCCAACTCGCGCACGGCCTGGATGATGGCCTCCTGCGACAGGTTGGATGCCTTGAGTTTGGCGAACATCTGCTCCAGCGGATCCGGCGTGCAGACCTGCTCTTCGCAGCGGCGGGAGATGGTGTGGAACTGTTCGGCCACGTTGGCCAGGTTGAGGAACTGGCTGAAGGCGCGGGCCACCGGCAACAGCTCGTCATCGCTCAGGGTGCGCAGGGTTTCGAGCAGACGTTCCCGGTCTGCCTCATTGCCTTTGCGGGAGGACTTGGCCAACTGGCGAATGGTTTCGATCTTGTCGAGGAAGGCTTGTCCCTGATGATCCTTGATGGACTTGCCCAGCAGTTGACCCAGCATGCCTACGTTGGCGCGTAGAGCGGCGTACTTTTCGTTCATTCCACATCCTTATCTGGTTGGTGTCTCTCTCCATCCGAGGTGAGAGACAGCCTCACTTATTGTTGTGTGATTACAACATATGCTCCGTCATCTTAGGGTGACAATCTACCCAGATTGTCTGCGCAAGGTCAAATAACAGGCCGATTCAGAACATGTATTTCCTTCACCTGTCCCGGGCAGACTGTCAGTAACTTACTTACATACCCTATGGCTTACAGGCAGAACCGGCGGATCAGGTGTTGCAGCACTGCCGTGGTGGGTTTGACGAACGACAGATCCAGGTATTCGTCCGGCTGGTGAGCCTGGGCTATGTGACCAGGGCCCATCACAATTGTCTGGCATCCCAACTGCTGGATAAAGGGCGCTTCGGTGCAGTAGTTCACCGATTCCGCCTTGTGTCCGCTTGCCTGCTCCGCCTCGCGCACCAGTACTGAGTCGTCCGCGCAGGCATAGGCGGGAATGGGCTCGTGCAGGTGTTGCAGGTGCAGGCCGCCTGGCTGATGAACCTCTATGGGCGCGAGCGCCTCTTTGAGCATGCCCATCAGCTCGTCCGGCCCCACTTGCGGGGTGGGACGCATGTCGATGTGCAGCTCGCAGCAGCCGCAGATGCGGTTCGGGCTGTCTCCCCCATGTATGTATCTCAGATTCAGCGTGGGTTGCGGCACCGCGAACCGGTAGTCGGCATAGGTCTCTTCCAGACGCAGTTGCAGGCGCAGCACCCGCCCCATGGCCTGATGCATGATCTCCAGCGCATTGACGCCGTTGGCGGGATCCGAGCTGTGACCGCTCTTGCCGGTAATGCGGATCGCTTCCGACATGTGGCCCTTGTGGGCCACCACGGGCACCAGCCCGGTCGGTTCGCCGATCACCGCATAGTCGGGTTTGATCTCGGCCGCGGCGGCGATGGCGCGTGCACCCGCCATTGTGGTTTCCTCATCGGCGGTGGCCAGAATGCGCAGCGGCTTGGTGAGTTTGGTGAGGTCGATCTCTTTGAGGGCTTCCACTATGAAGGCGAAGAATCCCTTCATGTCGATGGTGCCGAGGCCGTACAGGCGGTTGCCCTCTTCGGTCACCTTGAAGGGATCCTTGCGCCAGCCCCCTTCGTCGAACGGCACTGTGTCCGTGTGGCCCGCAAGCAGCAGACCGCCTTCTCCCTGGCCTATGGTGGCCACCAGATTGAACTTGCCGGGCAGCTCCGGCAGCGCCGTCACTTCACACTGAAAGCCGAGTTGGCCGAACCAGTCGGCCAGCAGCCGGATCACCGCCTCGTTGCTCTGATCCCAGTGCGGATCTGTGCTGCTAATAGAGGGAATCGCAATAATATTCTTATAAAGTGCAAAAAAATCCAGATTGGCCATCAGCTGCTCCTTGCGTCCCCGGAACGTTTCTGTTAGAAAATACAAATGCAAAGTGAGTGCATGAATATTCTTTGAGTTTGCCTGAATTCGTGGCTCATCAACAAGGCTTCTAGTTGTAAGGGAAAGTTAATATTCTGTCACCTGATCTATAACCGACGACACAACCCCGCCTGAATTGCCCCTCCGCACTCGTTGCATTGAAGGGGCGGTTCCTCACCCCTTGCACTGTCTGCAGCGCCATGCTGTGAATTTCGAACTCTGACTTGGAATACTCAAAAATGCTTAACACCGTTATCGTCGGTGCCAGTGGCTACGCGGGAGCCGAACTGGCCGCACTGGTCCAGAACCATCCTCAACTCAAGCTGTTCGGTCTCTATGTTTCCGCCGGCAGCCAGGATGCCCACAAGCGCTTCTCTTCTCTGCATCCCCAGTGGGTCGGCGCGCTGGATCAGCCGCTGCTGCCGCTGGATGAAGATGGCATGACCCGGATCCTGACCCAGGCCGACCTGGTGTTGCTGGCGACCGCCCATGAGGTGAGTGCCGAGCTCGCACCCAAGTTCCTGGCCAAGGGGCTGCCGGTGTTCGATCTCTCCGGCGCCTTCCGGGTCAAGGACCAGCAATTCTACTCCTCCTTCTACGGCTTCACCCACGAGAACGAGCAGTTGCTGGAGCAGGCCGCCTACGGTCTGGCGGAATGGAACAGCGATGCCATTGCCGCCGCCCAGCTGATTGCTGTGCCAGGTTGCTACCCGACTGCTTCTCTGTGCGCTCTCAAGCCGCTGCAACAGGCCGGTCTGATTGCCGAGGGATGGCAGCCCATCATCAATGCGGTATCCGGTGTCTCCGGGGCCGGTCGCAAGGCGGCCATCAATACCAGTTTTTGCGAAGTGAGCCTGAGCCCCTACGGCACCTTCAACCACAGGCATCAGCCGGAGATCAGCCACCACTTGGGCAAGGAGGTGCTGTTCCAGCCCCACCTTGGCAACTATGTGCGCGGCATCCTGGCCACCATTTATGTGCAGATGGCGGATGGCGTGACGCCGACCCAGGTGGATCAGGCCTTCCTCAAGGCCTACGAAGGAAAACCCCTGGTGCGCCTCACCGGTCAGATGCCCTCCATCCGTGGCGTGGCAAGCACTCCCTACTGCGATATCGCCTGGCAGCAGCAGGGCAATATGCTGGTGGTGGTCTCTGCCATCGACAACTTGCTCAAGGGCGCCGCCTCCCAGGCAATGCAATGCATAAATATTAAATTCGGTTTTGACCCGGCCACCGGCCTGATTTAAGAAAGGATTGAGAGATATGGACAAGCAGACACTGGTTATCAAGTTGGGTGGGGCCCTGATCGAGAACGACGAGGCGCTGACCGCCCTGTTCGGCACCCTCAAAACGTTTCTGGATGAGCAACACAGACCCCTGGTGCTGGTGCACGGTGGCGGCTGTCTGGTGGATGACCTGCTCAAGGGATTGGGCCTGAGTTCCACCAAGAAGAACGGCCTGCGGGTCACCCCGTTCGAGCAGATCCCCTTCATTGCGGGTGCGCTGGCCGGGACGGCCAACAAGCAGATGATGGCCAAGGCCATCGCCACCGGCATTCCGGCCGTGGGACTCTGTCTGGCCGATGGCGGTCTGTGCCAGGTGACCCAGCTCGATCCGGATCTCGGTGCAGTCGGTGATTGCCAGCCAGGCAACCCGGCGCTGGTGACCGGTATCCTGGCGCAGGGCTTCCTGCCCGTGGTGAGCTCCATCGGCATCACGGCCGACGGCCAGCTGATGAACGTCAACGCGGATCAGGCGGCCACCGCCATCGCCGAGGCGCTCGGTGCTGACCTGGTGATGCTGTCGGACGTGAGCGGCATCCTGGATGGCAAGGGCAAGCTGGTGCCGCAGCTGAACAAGGCAACCGCACTGGATCTGATGGAGAAGGGCGTGATCAGCGATGGCATGGCGGTCAAGGTGAAAGCCGCCTTGCACGCCGCCGAGACCCTCGGCAAGCCGGTCTGTGTCGCCAGCTGGCGTTACCCGGATCAACTGCTCAAGCTGCTGGCTGGCGGTGCCGTCGGCACCCAAGTCACCCTCTAACCCTGGCTGGAAAAAGGAACCTCCGATGCAACATCTTCTGAAAGATAGCGATCTGAGCAAGGCTCAAATCGAGGCGCTGATAGCGCTGGGGAAAGCGGTCAAGGCCGACCCGAAAAAGTACAGCCAGGCACTGGCGGGCAAGAGTGTGGTTACCCTGTTCGAGAAGCCCTCGTTGCACACCCGGGTGACCTTCGACATCGGCATCGCCAAACTGGGCGGCCATAGCGTCTATCTGGATCAACAGAACGGTGCCCTGGGCAAGCGGGAATCGGTGAAGGATTTCGCCGCCAACCTGTCCCGCTGGTGTGACGCCATAGTGGCGCGGGTATTCGATCACCAGACCCTGGTTGACCTGCAAGCCTACGGCTCTGTGCCCGTGGTCAACAGCCTGTGTAATCTTTACCACCCCTGTCAGGGGCTGGCCGACTTTATGACCATTGCCGAGCATTACGACGATCTGTCGAAGGTGAAGCTTGCCTACCTCGGCGATGGCAACAACGTCAGCCACTCTCTGCTGCTGCTGGGGGCCACTCTGGGTACAGACGTGACTCTGATCTGCCCGAAAGGCTATGGCCCGGATACCCAGATCTTCCTGCAGGCCCAGGCGCTGGCGGCCGATTCCGGCGCCACCATTCACATCAGCGATGACGTGGGCGACATTGAAGGGTTTGACGTGGTTTATACCGATACCTGGGTCTCCATGGGTGACAACACACCAATGGAGCAGGTAAAAGATATCTTCATGCCTTATCAGATCAACCAGGCCCTGCTTGAGCGCACCGGCATCCAGCACGTGCTGCATTGCCAGCCGGCGCACCGGGAGCTGGAGATCACTTCCGACGTCATGGACGGGCCTGCTTCCCTCATCATGGATGAGGCAGAGAACCGGATGCATATCCAGAACGCCGTGCTGCTGACCCTGCTTGGCAACAAGTAGCGGAATAAGCAACGCGGCCACCGACCCTGAATTACAACACCTTATCGAATCATCATGGAGAGAAGTAAAATGAGCGGAATCAACAAGATCGTACTGGCTTACTCGGGCGGACTGGATACCTCGGCCATCATTCCCTGGCTCAAAGAGCACTACGATGCCGAAATCATCGCCTTCGTCGCCGACGTGGGTCAGGAGCGTGACGATCTGGAAGGGATCGAGCAGAAGGCCATCGCGTCCGGCGCGGTCAAATGCATCGTCAAGGATCTGCGGGAAGAGTTCGTCAAAGAGTACGTCTATCCGACCCTGAAAACCGGCGCCGTCTATGAAGGCACCTACCTGCTGGGCACCTCGATGGCCCGTCCCATCATTGCCAAGGCGATGGTAGAAGCGGCCCTGGCGGAAGGCGCCGATGCCATCTCCCACGGTTGTACCGGCAAGGGCAACGATCAGGTGCGTTTTGAAGGTGCCGTGGCTGCCCTGGCACCCCAGTTGAAAGTGATCGCCCCCTGGCGGTTGTGGGACATGCGCTCCCGGGAAGATCTGCTGGCCTATCTTGAAGCCCGCGACATTCCCTGCAAGGCGACCCTGAAGAAGATCTACAGCCGTGATGCCAACGCCTGGCACATCTCCACCGAGGGTGGCGAGCTCGAGAGCACCTGGAACGAGCCGTCCGAAGCGGTCTGGCAGTGGACCGTCTCTGCCGAGCAGGCACCGAACGAGCCGGAATACGTCAAGCTGACCGTCGCCAAAGGCGAAGTGGTTGCCGTGGACGACCAGCCGCTGAGCCCGCACCAGATCCTGACCACCCTGAACGAGCGTGCCGGCAAGCACGGCGTGGGCCGGATCGACATCACCGAAAACCGCATGGTGGGCATGAAGTCCCGTGGCTGCTACGAAACTCCGGGCGGCACCGTCATGGTGGCGGCACTGCGCGCGGTGGAAGAGCTGGTACTGGACAGACCGACTCGCGCCTGGCGGGAAAAGCTGGGTGCCGAGTTCTCTCACCTGGTCTATGACGGTCGCTGGTTCACTCCGCTGTGCAAGGCCATCGTCGCCTCCGCCAATGCCATCGCCGAGGATCTCGACGGTGAAGTCATTCTGAAGATGTACAAGGGTCAGGTCACTGCGGTGCAGAAGAAGTCGCCGAACAGCCTCTACTCCGAAGACTTCGCCACCTTCGGTGCCGATGAAGTGTATGACCAGAGCCATGCAGAAGGCTTTATCCGTCTCTACACCCTGGCCAGCCGGATCCGCGCCATGAAGGAGCAGCATCAGGCGATCGGCGGTGACCATACCCACGGCTAAGCTGACGCCAATCCGTTGATACTGGTGAGGGGGCATGGCCCCCTCTTTTATCAGCCCTCCCATATGGTGGGGTGTGAGCAGAGCGGCAGCGCCTCGGCCGCTTCTGTGAGATAACAGGCTCGCAGAAAAACAGGGCACGATTTCAAGCTCGACGGCGCAAGACGCCGCCGACAACGCATTCAAGGAGAGCAGTATGGCACTTTGGGGTGGACGCTTCAGTCAGGGAGCCGATAGCAGGTTCAAGCAGTTCAACGATTCGCTGCGGTTCGATTACCGGCTGGCGGAGCAGGATATCCAGGGCTCCATGGCCTGGGCCAAGGCGCTGGTGAAAGTGGGCGTATTGACAGCCGACGAGCAAGGAAAGCTGCAACAGGCGATGGAAGTGCTGCTCGCCTCGGTGCAGCAGGATCCCCACCAGATCCTCAATTCCGATGCCGAAGACATTCACTCTTGGGTCGAAAGTCAGCTCATCGCCGCCGTCGGCGATCTTGGCAAGAAGCTGCATACTGGCCGCTCGCGCAACGATCAGGTCGCCACCGACCTGAAACTCTGGTGCAAGGCGCAAGGGGAGCTGCTGCTCGGTTCCATCAGTGCCCTTCAAGCCGGGCTGGTCGCCTCTGCCCGTGCCAATCAGGCTGCTGTGCTGCCGGGCTACACCCACTTGCAGCGCGCCCAGCCCGTCACCTTCGCCCACTGGGCGCTGGCCTATGTGGAGATGCTGGAGCGGGACTATTCCCGTCTGCAGGATGCCCTGAAGCGCCTCGACACCAGCCCGCTCGGCTGCGGCGCCCTGGCGGGTACCGCCTATGCCATCGACCGTGAAGCGCTGGCACTGGACATGGGCTTTGGCGGCGCGACCCGCAACAGCCTGGATTCGGTGTCGGATAGGGATCACGTGGTGGAGCTGATGCACGTGGCGTCCCTCTCCATGACCCACCTGTCGCGTTTTGCCGAAGACCTCATCTTCTACAACACCGGCGAGGCGGGCTTTGTCGAGCTGTCCGATGCGGTCACCTCGGGTTCCTCCCTGATGCCGCAGAAGAAGAACCCGGATGCGCTTGAGCTCATTCGTGGCAAGACAGGGCGGGTGGTCGGCGCCCAGATGGGCATGCTGATGAGCCTGAAGGCGCTGCCGCTGGCCTACAACAAGGACATGCAGGAAGACAAGGAAGGGCTGTTCGATGCCCTCGACACCTGGCACGACTGCCTCGACATGGCTGCGTTGGTGCTGATCGACTTGAAGGTGAACGTCGAGCGTACCAAGGCGGCGGCCCAGGGCGGCTATGCCAATGCCACCGAGCTGGCGGACTATCTGGTGGCCAAAGGGATACCCTTCCGTGAGGCGCACCATATCGTCGGCGAGACAGTGGTCTATGCGCTTGAGGTGAAGAAGCCGCTGGAAGATCTCTCGCTGCCCGAGTTCCAGCGCTTCAGCCCCGTCATCGGCGAGGATGTCTATCCCAATCTGGAGCTGGAAGCGACGCTGGCCAAGCGGGTCGCCAAAGGCGGCGTCGCCCGCGAGCTGGTGGATGCGGCCCTCACCGCCGCCGAACAGTGGCTGGCCAAATGGGCGGGTTAACCCCACCGGCTTGTCATTCGAAGAAGAAAGCAGAACGGCAATCCGAGGTTGCCGTTTTTTGTTTGCCTGATGATGAAGGGGAGGGAGATGGCTTGCGCAGATGCCAGGAAAAAGAGACCGTATCTTCAGCTCTGGTGCGTGGCATGGGCCCGCTGCACCGCCTGGGTGAGCAGGCTTTGCAACTGGCGTTCGGCCTCACCGGATCCATTGCCTGCTCCCAGCAGTACGACCCCCAGCGTGCCCGGCGACGGCAGCACATAGGCCAACGGGGAGAGAGAGGTCGGCATATCGATGGCAGAGCGCACTGTGATCCCGAGCCCTGCCTGCAAGGCCGCCCAGATCCCGCCCAGGCTCTGGCTGGTGAAGGCGATGCGCCACGGGATACCTGCATCGTCCAGAGCCTTGAGGGCTCGTGAACGCATCAGGCAGGGGGCATCGAAGAGCACCAGGGGCAAGGGCTCTCCGCGTGCCAGCAGGGGCGCCGGATCCCAGTTCGAGTGAGCAATCCACTGGAGTGACACCAAGTCGATGAGATGGGCGTCAATCCTCTCTTCCGGGTGCTGCCAGGCCAGGGCCATGTCGAGGGTTCCCTCCCTGATCCCTTTCATCAGCTGCGCATTGCGATCGATGCGCGTCGTCATGCGCAGCGTGGGGTGCTGACGACAGAGGGGGCCCAGCACGGCGGGCAGTAGGGATTCACCAAAGTCTTCCTGAACTCCCAGCCTGATCTCCCCTTGCAGCAGCTCCCCTTTCAGGGCAAGCACGGCTTCGTCATTGAGCTCCAGCAGCCGTTTGGCATATCCCAGCAGTCGTTCGCCACTGGCCGTCGGGACCAGGTGGCGACCCCTCTTCATGACCAGTTCGGTACCGCATTGCTGTTCGAGTTTTTTCAACTGGGCGCTGACCGCCGAGGTGGAACGGCACAGCCGCTGCGCCGCCAGCGCAAAGCTGCCACAGTCCAGCCCAAGGACATAGCTGCGCAGAGCATCGAGATCCAGGTTCAGGGGAAGGGGTTGCATGATAGTCCTGATAATCGGGATTGTTCGTCTTGAACGTTTTGATTTTTAAAATTGTAGCAGTGATAGAGAGTGGCTTCACCAACCAAGGAGATTGCCATGACCCATCCTGTTCTTGATCGTGACGACCTGGCGCGGGCAGCGCCGAGACTGTCCCAGCTGGCGGAAGAGACGCTGTTTGGCGATATCTGGCAGCGGCCCGCCTTGTCTGCGCGCGAACGCAGCCTGATCACCCTGGCCATACTGGCGTCGCTGGGCCGGGTGCAACAGCTGCCGTGGCACATAGCGTTTGCCCAGCAAAACGGCCTGACACGGGAACAGCTTGAGGAGCTGTTCACCCATCTCGCTTTCTACGCCGGATTGCCTGCGGCGGTCACCGCCGTGAGCTACCTGCCCAGCCGTGAGGAGCCGCACCCATGCCGCTGACCCGTATCACTCTGCGCGAGGGGATGAGTGACGCGCGCCTGCAACAGCTCTCCGACCTCTATCATGAGACCCTGGTGGAGGTGTTTGATGTACCGCGGGAGGACAAATTCCAGATCCTGGAGGCCTTGCCAGCCAAGGCGCTTGTTTATCATCCCCATTATCAGACCGGCCGCCGGGACGGAGACTTCATCCTCTTCCAGATCCTGGCGGGGAGGCCGCGCAGCACTGAGGTCAAGCAGCGGCTCTATGAGCGGCTTGCCGAGCGTCTGCACGCAGACATGGACATTCACCCCGACAACCTCATGGTGGTCATTCAGCTGAACGGCAGCGAGGAGTGGAGTTTCGGACGGGGTCTGATGTTTCGGCAGGGGGTGATCTTATGATCGCCATGCATTACAGATTCACCCTGCCGGCGGATTACGACATGGGGCTTATCGAAGAGCGTATCGCCAGCAATGGCACCAAACTCGACGGCTTCCCCGGCTTGCTGTTCAAGGCCTATCTCTATGGCCGCCATGACGAGGCCGCGCTGCCATGCAGGGAGAATCGCTATGCCCCCTTCTATGTGTGGCAAAGCGTCGAGGCGATGCACAGTTTCCTTGTCAGCGAGGGTTTCGCGGCGCTCACAAGGCACTTTGGCTGGCCCCATATCGAGACCTGGCATCTGCTGTCAGCCCCGCAGATGGAGGCGCTTGACCAGGCCAGGGTGGCCATCTTGCGGCGCACCCGCATTGCGCCGCACTGCAGCCTGGCCGAGCTGCACACCGGGGCCATGCTGAGCGGATGGGATGTTTCCCGTTGGCAATGGCTGGAGGTGGATCTCCTGCCGTCGCCCCCGCCGACGATACCGGCAGGGGCCGACGCCTATCACATTGGTTATCTGGCCAAAGGAGTTCCAGCCTGAGTGGGTGACGACGACATGAGGGGGATCTATGTCCTCACTCGTCATTTCACCTGCATGCGGCGTTAAACTTGGTTTACAGTGAAGTGCTGGTGTTTAGCGCTTGATGGTCGTTGCCAGCCGCATACGATCAAGGTTCTCGTAGGATATCGGCAGGCAGATTCGAGATGACGGCGCTCGCCTAGCGGGGCATGATCTCGAGGTATTGCGTACGGACACACCACCCCGGATAAAGGAGCCTGCATGTATCTGCCATCCCATTTCGAAACGCCCGACCTCGCGTCGCTGCATCAACTGATCCTGGCCCATCCGCTGGGGGCCCTGATCACCCACGGTGAGCGGGGGCTGGATGCGAACCATCTGCCGTTCGAGCTGGATGCCGGGAGTGGGGAGCAGGGCGTATTGCGCGCCCATGTCGCCCGCAACAACCCGCTCTGGCAAGAGGCCAGCAATGGCGACGAGGTGTTGGTGATCTTCAAGGCCGCGGATGCCTATATCTCCCCCAGCTGGTATCCGAGCAAGCAAGTGCATCACCAGCAGGTGCCGACCTGGAATTACAGCGTGGTACACGCCCACGGCCGAATTTGTATCCACGATGATGCGCGCTTCGTTCGCCGTCTGCTGGCGAACCTGACCCGCACTCATGAGGCCATCGAGTCTGCCCCCTGGAAGATGGCGGATGCGCCGAGGGAATATATTGAGGCCATGGTGCAGGCTGTTGTTGGTATCGAAATCGAGATAACCGGGCTGGTCGGCAAGTTCAAACTGAGTCAAAACAAGGCGGAGGCGGATCGTCAGGGCGCCGCAGACAGCTTGCAAGCGCGTGGGCAGGTAGAGATTGCAGAGTCTATGTTGAGCCCACCACAGTCGCTACCACAGCAATAGATTATCCCGTCTGGTCTCAATAAAAACGGCAACCCCCGAGGTTGCCGTTTTTATGTGTTTATTTTCAATCAGGCACTGGCATTGAGCAGCTTGCCGACCCCTTCGCCCTTGCCATTGGGCAGGGTCTGCTTGAAGGCGCTTAGCAGTTGATCCAGGTTCAGATCGCTGCTGCCCAGTGTGCCTTTTAGGGTATCGAGTCTGCTTTGCAGGGCATCCAAGCGGGTGCTCTGGGTGCCGTTGGCGAGCTGGTTGCGGGCTGTGTCTATGGCCTCGGTCAGGGATTGGCCATTGTTTTCCTGACCCAGGGTCTGCATCAGCTCGCTCATAAACTGGTTGATGGCGGGGCGGTTCTGCTCGCTGTCGGCATCCTTGACCCCCAGCCGCTGGAACAGGCTCTGGACTGTGGGGGGCAGGCGTTCTTCCTGTACCGGCTCAGGTTCGGGCTGGGCTTTGGCATTGCTGCTCAGCAGATAGCTGCCCAGCTTGAGGGCTATCGAGGCGATGGGAAGCAGGGTGCTGATCATGATGTCACTCTCCGGTACGGCTGATGACAATGACAGAGCAGGGATTGAGCCAGGTTGGCGAAAAATGCAGCAATCTAAGACAGGGTGCTGATCCTGCTGTGAATTTAGTTTTTGGGGCTATATGGGGGAGGGGAAGGATTGCGGGAGAAGCGGCAAACCCTTGCAGCGCCAGGCTGGCCGGTTTGCCGCCGAGGTCGCCGGATCAGAGGTCCTTGAAGGGGCGACGCTTCTCCTCTTCGATGACGATGGCTTCCAGGTTGGCAATACGCTCCTGCAACTTGTTGATGGTCACATCCTGCTTGCCGAGGCGGTCAGTGATGCGGGCATCTCCCAGCTGGTAGCGGGCACGTTTGGTGAGATAGCCGAACAGCATGCTGATAAAGACGATCAGGACTATGCCTGTCCACATGGTCATGAGTGACTCCTTGTCGATAAATATGCGAGAAATGGCCCTGTTGTCTCATACCCGGTGAGGGGCCGCAATGCCCGCTCTGGTGGTGAGCATGAGCCCTGTGATACCCGGGCTTATGCCATCCGTTGCCAGGAACTTGATGCCGGCCACGTTTGTGGTAGTGGCGCCTCAGACCCCCTGCCAGAGGGGGCGTCCGAGCCAGAGTCCCCACAGGGTGAGGTGCAGCAGCACGATAAACCAGAACACCAGCCGGTAGCTGCCCTTCTGGGTCTTGTGACGCAGCCAGTGGCGGGCGACCAGCGCCCCGGGCCAGCCACCGCACAGCTCCAGCAGATGCAGGCGAGATTCGGGGATGCGCCAGCCGCCGCGAATGGCCTGCCGCTTGTCGTGGGCGTAGGCCAGTACCGTCAGCAGGCTCATGGTAGTGACGATGGCGAGCGGCCACCAGTTGGCGTCAACCAGGCCAAGCCAGGCGGTCCAGAGCAGGGGAAACAGGGCGAGCCAGATCACAGTGCCAGCTCCCAGCCACGTGGGGCGTCAGGGCTCAGACTGCGGATCACCCTGGCGGGGTTGCCCACGGCCACCGAGTCGGCGGGGATGTCGCGAGTCACAACGGCGCCAGCCCCTATGATGGAGCGCGCCCCTATGGTGACGCCGGGGCAGATGATGGCGCCGCCGCCAATCCAGCAGTCATCGCCTATGTGTACCGGCTTGTTGTAAGCGGTCCAGTTGCGGCGCTCCAGGTAATCCATGCTGTGGGTGGCCGTGTAGATCTGCACGTTGGGGGCCAGCAGCACATGGTTGCCGATATGCACTTCACCCACATCGAGAATGGTGACGTTGAAGTTGAAGAAGGTCTGCTCGCCTATGTGGATATTGCGGCCAAATTCACAGGTGAAGGGAGTGCTTATCCAGCTGGAAGCGGGACAGTGGCCGAACAGCTCGCCGCACAGGCGCTGGCGCAGGGGGTGATCCCCGGCGGATGACGCATTGAGTTGTGCCAGCAGCGCCTGACCCCGGATCCTGTCATTCGCTATCTCCTCGCTCTGGCTATCCAGGGCGCCGCCCGCCAGTATCTTGTCCCAGTCGCTTGCCATGCTCGTCTCTCCTCATGTGCCAAGAGGAGCCAGTATACGCCACCCGTCTTGCAGCGTCAGGCTGTCACTTGCTGCAAGATCAGGCGCTTGGCCAGATGAGCGGCAGGATCAGCAGGGCAGAAACCAGATAGGGCAGCAGCACCATGAGTCCCAGCCGGCGCCCGCCGATACCCAGTGCCAACACGCCTTTCACCAGCGAGTTGACCAGCCCTGCCAGCAGTATGCCCCGGGCCGCGACCTCCAGCCCCAGCTCCTTGTGGGAGAGCTGGGAGAGCGAAAGTGTAATGGCATCCACGTCCGTGATCCCCGACACCAGTGCCAGCAGATAGACACCCGAGTCACCCACCCGGCTTTGCAACAGTGTTGCCATGAAGCCTATCAGCGCCAGCAGCAGGCCGAACTTGATGGCGGTGGCGAGATCCAGCGGATTGCTGGTTCGGGGCTGCACTGGCCCGTCGGTCAGCGCTTCCCGCTGGCGCCAGAACCAGAATGCAAAGCCGTAGACAATGACTGCCAGCAGCAGCAGGGGAGCGGCGAGGCGCATCGCCAGCTCCTTGTGGAGCAGCAATACCAGCACCAGCAGCCGCACCCACATGGTGGCTCCCGCCAGCAGTATGCCGGTGGCCAGCAGCCGCTCCAGCCCGCCCTGCTCCTTGTTGAGGCGGGCAAACTGCAAGGTGAGAGCGGTGGAGGAGGCGAGTCCCGCCAGCATGCTGGTGAGCACCAGCCCGGCGCGGGTGCCGAGCAGACGCACCGCGAAGTGGCCACAAAACGAGATGCCGGCGATCACCACCACCATCAGCCAGATCTTGAAGGGGTTGAAGGCATCGAGGGGCCCCATTTCCTTGTTGGGCAGCACCGGCAGCAGCACCAGGGAGATAAGCAGAAAGCGCAGGGTTGCGTGAAATTCGGTTTCGCTCAGAAACAGCATCCCTTGCTGGATCTTGCCCTTGAGCCCCATCAAGAGAGCGGCCAGCACGGCGCAGGCCACCGCCTCGCTCGGGCTCAGCAGCACGGACATCAGCCCCAGCAGATAAGTGAGCAGCATGGCCACCGAGCTGGTGAGGCCGAACTCCCCCTGCCAGCGCTGGGCCAGCCAGACCGAGAGGCCGCAGCCCATGACCACAGCCAGCAGACCGAGCAGCGGCAGCCAGGGGCCCAGGGTCGGCAACAGCAGGGCGCAGACGCCGCCGAGCAGGCCGATGAGGCCATAGGTGCGCATCCCGGCGATGCGCTGGTTGTCCCCCAGCTGGCGCACCTGCCAGCCACGCTCCAGTCCTATGATGAGGCCGATGGCCAGCGACACCAGGGCGCCATTGACGGGGTCTGCATTGATCCACATAACGACTTCCTTTTCGCTGTGTGATTGCCTTGAACCCATGATGGCACAGGCTGTACCGGGGCAGAGAGGCATGGCTCACAGAGTGTGCGAGTGTGGCCGTACGGCGGATTGATATGAGCAAAAGAGATAAGCAAAGCGTTATTTCTTGGTTCTCGGCATAACAAGCCCGCGGCATGCTGCATTCAACCCAACGATATGGAGTATCACCATGAAACTGCGAATGACCGCCCTCACCCTGCTCTCTCTGCTGGCCCTCGGCCAGGCCAATGCTGCCGAGATCCGTCTGCTCAACGTCTCCTACGATCCGACTCGCGAGCTGTTCCAGGAGTACAACGGCGCCTTCGCCAAGGAGTGGAAAGCCAAGACGGGTGACGATGTTGTGGTGGGCCAGTCTCACGGTGGCTCCGGCAAGCAGGCGCGTGCCGTGGTGGACGGGCTGGAAGCGGACCTGGTGTCGCTGGCGCTGGCCTATGACGTCAACGCCGTTGCCAAGCAGGGTTTGATCGCCGCCGACTGGCAGAGTCGCCTTGCCAACAACGCATCTCCCTATACCTCCACCATCGTCTTCCTGGTGCGCAAGGACAATCCCAAGCAGATCAAGGATTGGGGCGATCTGGTTCGCAAGGACATCGCCATAGTGACGCCGAACCCCAAGACCTCCGGCGGGGCACGCTGGAACTACCTGGCTGCCTGGGGCTATGCCCTGAAGAAAAGTGGCAGTGAGGAGGGCGCCAAACAGTTCGTCGGCGATCTCTACAAGAACGTGAAGGTGCTGGATTCAGGGGCCCGTGGCGCCACCACCAGCTTCATCGAGCGCGGTCTCGGCGACGTGCTGCTGGCGTGGGAAAACGAAGCCCTGCTGGTGCTCAATCAGCCAGGCAACCGCGACAAGTTCGAGCTGGTGGTGCCGTCGGTCTCCATCCTGGCGGAGCCGCCGGTGGCCGTGGTCGACAAGGTGGCCAGGAAGCATGGCACCGAGGCTGTCGCCAAGGGGTACCTTGAGTATCTCTACTCGGACGAGGGGCAGCGCATTATCGCCAAGTATCACTACCGCCCCAGCAATCCTGCGATCCAGAAGGAGACGGCAGCCCAGTTCCCGCAACTGACCCTGTTTACCGTCAAGGATCTGGAAGGGGACTGGGACAAGGCCCAGCAGAAGCACTTCGCCCAAGGCGGCCTGTTTGACCAGATTTACCAGCCGGGCGGCTAAGGCCCCCTGCTTCCTTGTGGCATGTTCACCCCGCACTGGCCCCTGTGCCAGCTGATAGGAGCACCAAGATGAACAAGATCCTCCTGGTTCCCGGTCTGCACAACAGTGGGCCGGATCATTGGCAGAGCCGCTGGCATCAATATTTCCCCCACTGGCAGCGCATGGTTGGCCTGCCATGGGATAAACCGGACCTGACGGTCTGGAGCGCCAAGCTGGCGAGCAAGCTGCGCAGCCGGCGCGGCCGTGCCCATCTGGTGGCCCACTCCTTCGGCGCCCTGGCGGCCATCACGGCGGCGCGCCAGCAGCCTGACAAGGTGGCCTCGCTCTTTATCGTGGCGCCAGCCGATCCTGCCCATTTCGGCATAGTGGATGAGGCGCTGGCCGGTTCGCTCAAGGTATCGGCCCAGCTGATCGCCAGTCGCAACGATCCCTGGCTCAGTTTCGAGCGAGCCGAATACTGGAGTCGCCAGTGGCAGGTGCCGCTGTTCGATGCCGGTGAGGTGAGCCATATCAATGCCCAGTCCGGTCATGGGGAGTGGAGTCAGGGACTCAACCTGCTCGGCACCCTCTATCGCCGGGCCGAGATGGTGGTCGAGCCTGCGCCGGCCGTGTGGGAGCGACGTGCGGCCCTCAGTTTTCGGTGAAAGTGTTGCCAATACCCGTTCAATTTGCAGAGAAGGAGAGAGAGCACCCGACATAACAACAGCCTGATTTTGATTGCTTGGTACATTGCACGACGCTCCATTTTTTAGGTCTTTTATTTATATAAAAGACCTTTTTTTCATTTTATGGCGCTAAAAACCAGTGCCGCCCTGGTTAGATAAAAAAGTGCTTAGCAAAGGCGTTATTGGTGTTTGTTGTCTCAAACAGGCGTGCGCAGAATCGCTGTATCGAATGTTTTTCATAACAAACGGAAGCGTTATGCGATTTGGTTCTTACTCCGTCTTGCCAGGCTTTGGTCCGACCCTTGGCTTCAGCCTGCTCTATCTCGGCATCCTGGTGCTGCTGCCGCTCTCGGCGCTGGTGTTGTTCGCGGTGAACAATCTTACTGCGGGGGAATTCTGGCAGGTGATCGGCTCACCCCGGGTGCTTGCCTCCTTTCGCCTGAGTTTCGGTGCCGCTTTCATCGCGGTGCTGCTGAACAGCCTGTTTGGCCTGATCCTCGCCTGGGTACTGGTGCGTTACCGCTTCCCCGGTCGCCGGCTGGTGGATGCGCTGATCGATCTGCCGTTCGCCATGCCTACCGCCGTCTCCGGTATTGCCCTGTGCGCCATCTTCGCCCCCAACGGCTGGATCGGGCAGTGGGTCGCCCCACTGGGCATAGAGCTTGCCTACAACCCCATCGGCGTGGTGATTGCCCTCACCTTCATCGGGTTGCCCTTCGTGGTTCGCACCCTGCAGCCAGTGCTGCGGGAGGCAGAGACGGAACAGGAAGAGGCCGCCGCCAGCCTGGGGGCCGACCGCTGGCAAACCTTTTTGCGGGTGCTGTGGCCAACCCTGATCCCGGCACTGCTCACAGGTTTTGCCCTGGCGTTTGCCCGTGGCGTGGGGGAGTACGGCTCCGTCATCTTTATCGCCGGCAATCTGCCCATGGTTTCCGAGATTGCCCCCCTGATGATCATGAGCCATCTGGAGGAGTACGACTATGCAGGCGCTTCTGCCATCGCCGTGGTCATGCTGCTGGTCTCATTCATTTTGTTATTGCTCATCAACAAGTTGCAGGCCTGGAGCTGGGCACGCATAGGAGGGACTCGCGTATGAGCGCATCCAACTCGACACTGGATCTGGTCCAGGGTGTGGCGCCAGCCCCGCTGGCCCGCCACCCTTCCGTCACGCGTGAGCCCGTCTGGGTCAAATGGCTGCTCATTGCCCTTGGGCTGGGCTGGTTTGCCGCTCTGCTGCTGTTGCCGCTGGCCACCGTCTTCATTCAGGCGCTGAGCCCGGGCCTCACCTTCTTCTGGCACGCCATCAGCGAGCCGGATGCCCTGAGCGCCCTGGGCTTGACCGCCCTGGTCACGCTTTGCGCCGTGCCCCTCAACCTGCTGTTCGGGCTGGCGGCGGCCTGGGCCATAGCCCGCTTCCGCTTCCCCGGTCGGCAGTTGCTCATCACCCTCATCGACCTGCCGTTCTCTGTCTCGCCGGTGATCGCCGGGCTCATGCTGGTGCTGCTGTTCGGCAGTCGCGGCTGGTTTGGCGACTGGCTGAGCGAGCACGACATCAAGGTCATCTTCGCCACCCCGGGCATCATTCTGGCCACCACCTTCATTACCGTGCCCTTCGTGGTGCGCGAGCTGTTGCCCCAGATGGAGGCGCGCGGCCCGGAAGAGGAGGAGACGGCCATCATGCTGGGGGCGAGCGGCCTGCAGATGTTCTGGCGAGTGACCCTGCCAGGCATCCGCTGGAGCCTGATGTATGGCCTGCTGCTCTGTACCGCCCGGGCTGTGGGGGAGTTTGGGGCTGTCTCAGTGGTCTCCGGCCATATTCGCGGCCAGACCAATACACTGCCGCTGCATATCGAGATCCTCTACAACGAGTACCAGACCGGCGCCGCCTTCGCGGTGGCAAGCCTGCTGGCCCTGTTCGGGATCTTCACCCTACTGGGAGAAACCCTGCTGGCCCGGCTACGTGGGCAGCCTGACAAGCCCCACTGATATTGCGAGAGAGGCCCGGCTGCGCGACCTGCCGGGCCCCATACCCCATTGATCTCGATATAACGATTATTGAAAAGAGGCATCTATGAGCATTCAGGTTCAAGGGCTCAACAAGCATTTCAATCAGTACGCGGCGCTGGCCGACATCAACCTCGACTTTCACGATGGCGAGCTGGTGGCGCTGCTGGGCCCCTCCGGCTGTGGCAAAACCACCTTGCTGCGCATCATAGCCGGGCTGGAGCAGGCCGATAGCGGCAGCGTCATCATCCGCGGTGAGCATGCAACCGACCTTGATGTGCGTGAGCGCAACGTGGGTTTCGTGTTCCAGCACTACGCCCTGTTTCGCCACATGACGGTGTTCGAGAACGTGGCATTCGGCTTGCGGGTCAAGCCGAGGTCAGAGCGTCCCACCGAGGCTGTCATCCGCGCACGGGTCAAGGAGCTGCTGGATCTGGTGCAGCTCAGCCATGTGGCCGATCGCCACCCGACCCAGCTCTCCGGCGGTCAGCGCCAGCGGGTCGCTCTGGCCCGCGCCCTGGCGGTGCAACCCAAGGTGCTGCTGCTGGATGAGCCCTTCGGTGCCCTCGATGCCCAGGTACGCAAGGAGCTGCGCCGCTGGTTGCGCGAACTGCATGACGAGCTGCATGTCACCAGCCTGTTCGTGACCCACGATCAGGAGGAGGCGCTGGAGGTGGCGGATCGGGTGGTGCTGATGAACGCCGGCCGGGTCGAGCAGATAGGCACACCGGCCGAGGTCTATGACCAGCCCGCCAGTGCCTTTGTGCACAGCTTTCTCGGCAGCGTGAACCTGTTTCGCGGTCGGGTGGCAGGTCAGGGGCTCGGCATTGGCGAACAGTGGCTGGGAGGCCCCATCAGCTCCCATCTGGCGGAGGGCAGCGCTGCGATCGCCTATGTGCGTCCCCACGAGCTGGAGATAGTGCCTGCGGATGCAAGCGGGGGGATCCGCGCCACCATCACCCGACTGCTGCCCATGGGGCCCCGTATCCGGGTGGAGTTGCGTGGCATTGGGGATACAAACGGTGCACACTTCGAGGCCGAATTGAGCAAAGAGGCGGCCAGGGCATTTGCCCCGGGGCAGGGGGTGCGGCTGGTGGCCAGGCAGGCCCAGCTTTATCCGGACTACCAGATTTGATGGCCAGGGTTTGCATCCAGGCGAGAGCGACTCGCCGCCACCCTTGCCAACCGACAGGATCAGGGCGTGACCCTTTTATCGCGATGACCGTATCAGGCTTGCAGTCCGGCACAGGGTCGGGCTGGCAATAACAAAAACGGCGGCGGGACCCACCCGACCGGCCAGTCAGCGCAGGAGGCGATGGCGTGAATTTTCAGCAGTTACGCATTATACGGGAAGCGGCGCGGCGGGATTACAACCTGACCGAGGTGGCCAATGCCCTGTTTACCTCTCAGTCCGGGGTCAGCCGCCATATTCGCGAGCTGGAGGAGGATCTGGGGATAGAGCTGTTCATCCGCTATGGCAAGCGGCTGCTCGGTATGACGGAGCCGGGCAAGGAGTTGCTGGTGATCGCCGAGCGCATCCTCAATGACGCCAACAATATCCGCAAACTGGCCAGCACCTTTGCCAACCGCGAGTCCGGCAGGCTGCTGGTGGCCACCACTCACACCCAGGCCCGTTACGCCCTGCCGCGGGTAGTGAAGGCGTTTCGCGAACAGTTCCCGCAGGTGCAACTGGAGCTGCGTCAGGGCAGCCCTGAGGAGATAGTGCGGCTGGTGCAGACCGGCGAGGTGGATATCGGCATCAGCAGCGAGCAGCTCGACAAGAGCGAAGGGGTGGTGGCGTTTCCCTACTACCGCTGGCACCACAACATAGTGGTGCCCGAGCAGCACCCCCTCACCGCCGAGCGGGAGCTGACCCTGGCGGCGTTGGCACACTGGCCCATCATCACCTATCAGGCCGGCTTGACCGGACGGGCGCGGGTGGATGAGGCGTTTGCCGAAGCGGGGATCACGCCGCAGATACTGCTGACCGCCCAGGATTCGGACGTCATCAAGACCTATGTCGAGCTGGAGATGGGGGTCGGCATATTGGCGGACATGGCATTCGATACCCAGCGCGACAGGGGGTTGGTGCAGCTTGACGGCAGCCGGCTGTTTGCGCCACACACCGCCTGGATCGGGCTCAAGCAGGGGCAGTTCCAGCACAATTTCGCCTGGCAGTTTATCCAGCTCTGCAATCCGGAGCTGGCGCTGGCAGACATTCAGGCCCGCGCCATGGGCGGTGAGCCTGTCATCGACTACCAGATCTGAACTTTGCCAGACGATGTGAAACGGGGAGCCAGTGGCTCCCCGTTTTGTTGGCGGCGAGGGCGCGCAGGACAGCGACATACATGGCGGTCACCAAGGGCCTCATATGAATTTTTTCGCTTAGGTTTGCCGCTTTACTTCGTTTGTTATCACGCACTTTGGTTACAGGATGGAACAAGTGACTGACAACAGCCGACATATTCAGGATAAAGCATGCCGTACAGCTACCTATCACATCTGCGTTGCAGCAAGACCGGCGATATCCATGATGCCGATCAGCCCCAGCAACTGAGCCAGGTGGGGGCACCCCTGCTGGCCAGCTACGATCTCGAGGCCCTGAAGAAGGTTTGGCATCCGGCCGCTCTGCTAGGACGTCCTGCCACCCTGTGGCGTTATCACGAGCTGCTGCCGGTGCGTGACCCCGCCCAGGTGGTGACACTGGGGGAAGGACTGACACCCTTGTTGCCCTTGCGCGCACTGGGCAAGCAGGTCGGCATTCCGGATCTCTGGATGAAGGATGAGAGCATCATCCCCACCGGATCCTTCAAGGCCCGTGGCGCAGCCGTTGGCATTTCCCGTGCTCGTGAACTCGGTGTCACCCATTTTGCCATGCCCACCAACGGCAATGCTGGAGCCGCATGGGCTCTTTATGGTGCCCGTGCAGGCCTGCGCAGCACCATAGTCATGCCACAGGAAGCCCCGGCCATTACCCGGTTGGAGACATCCCTGGCGGGTGCTCGCCTTTATCTGGTGGATGGCCTGATCAGCGATGCGGGCCGTCAAGTCGCTCAGGCTGTGGTGGATCAATCCCTGTTTGACGCCTCTACCCTGAAGGAGCCCTATCGGATCGAGGGCAAGAAGACAATGGGGCTGGAGATCGCCGAACAGCTGGGTTGGAAGTTGCCAGATGTAATCATCTACCCCACAGGCGGCGGGGTCGGCCTCATCGGCATCTACAAGGCGCTCCGTGAGTTGCAGGAATTGGGCTGGGTCAAAGGGGACCTTCCCCGGCTGGTGGCGGTGCAGGCCAGTGGTTGCGCACCCATAGTGCAGGCTTGGCAGCAAGGGGCCAGCGAGTCGAGCTTCTGGCCGGACTCCCAGACCCTGGCCTTCGGCATCAATGTGCCCAAGGCGCTGGGAGATTTTCTGGTGCTCGATGCACTCTATCGTACCAATGGTTGTGCCATCGCTGTGGATGACAGGGCGATTAAGGCAGAGATCCGCCAACTCGCGTCCCTGGAGGGGAGCTTTGTCTGCCCGGAAGGGGCTGCGGCTTTCGCCGCCGCCCGCCAACTGCGGGAGAGTGGCTGGATCAAGGGGGGTGAGCAGGTAGTGGTGCTCAATACGGGGGCTGGGATCAAGTACCCGGATGCAATCACTGTGTTGCCCCAGCGACTACGCCGTGACGGGAGGATACCGGCATGACGTTCGACTGGTCTTTTATCCTCGGCACCCTGCCCGCGTTCGGCAAGGCGGTCTGGGTCACACTGCAACTGGGCGCCATGGTGATCTTTACGTCGCTGGGGGTGGCCCTGCTCAACGTGACCCTGCTGAGCCTGCAAAAGCCACTGCTCGCCGCGTTCATCCGCGGCTATGTGGAGCTGGCCCGCAACACACCGCTGCTGATCCAGCTGTTCTTTCTCTACTTCGGGCTGCCGGCGCTGGGGCTATCGCCGTCAGGTTTTGCCACTGCGGTGATCGCCATGACCTTCCTCGGCGGTGGTTATCTGACCGAGGCGCTGAGAGCAGGTATCCAGGCCGTGCCCACCAGCCAGCTGGAAGCGGGCCGGGCCATTGGCCTCTCCCGCTGGCAACTGCTGCGCCATGTGCAACTGCCCCAGGCCTGGCTTGCCAGCCTGCCGGCGCTGTTTGCCAACTTCATCTTCCTGCTGAAAGAGACGACAGTGGCCTCGGCGGTGGCGGTGCCCGAGCTGCTCTACACCACCAAGAACTACATTGCCCTCTACTACAAGACCTACGAGATGCTGGCTGTGCTGACCCTGATGTGCGTGCTGATCTTTCTGCCGTTATCACTGGCCCTGCGGGCTCTGGAAAGGAGGCTGCAACATGGTCAGTTCGGTCACTGAGTCACTTGAGCAAGCATGGCTCCTGATGAGCGAGCGGAGCGCCCTGTCATCGTCGTCACCGGCCCTGCGAGCTGTAGAAAGGAGGGTTCAATATGGTCAGTTCGGTCACTGAGTCACTTGAGCAAGCATGGCTCCTGATGAGCGAGCGGAGCGCCCTGTCATCGTCGTCACCGGCCCTGCGAGCCGTAGAAAGGAGGGTTCAATATGGCCAGTTCGGTCACTGAGTTGCTGGGCCAAGCCCTGCCGCTGCTGGCAATTGGTGCGGGTCAGACCCTTGCCATCTCCCTGCTCGCCATCCTGTTTGCAACCCTCGGCGGTGTCGCTTACGGCGTGCTGGCGCAACAGGGCGGACGACTGACTCTGGGCTTGCTGCGGGTTTATCTGGAGCTGTTTAGGGTGGTGCCCGTGCTGGTGTGGCTTTACCTCTTCTTCTTCGGGTTGCCGATCTTCTTCGGCCTCGATATTCCGGCTTTCTGGTGCGCCGTGCTGGTGCTGGCGCTATGGGGCGCCAGCGAGGTGGGGGAAGTGGTGCGCGGCGGCCTGGGATCCTTGGCCCGTGGTCAGCAGGAGGCCGGGTTGGCGCTCGGACTCTCGACCTGGCAGCTCTATCGCCACGTGCTGTTGCCCCAGGCGTTGCAGCGGCTGACGCCGCCGACCATCAACATCTACACCCGCATCATCAAGACCAGCTCGCTGGCGGTGCTGATCGGGGTGGTGGAGGTGATCAAGGTGGGCCAGCAGATCATAGAGCGCACCTATGCCTCCGTGCTCATCTACGGCTTGCTGTTTCTGTTCTTCTTTCTGGTCTGCTATCCGCTCTCGCTGGCCTCGCGCCGGCTGGAGCAAAAATGGGGTAATGCGGTATGACACCTCTGCTTGAACTTGAGCTCGTCAGCAAACAATTTGGCCAAAACCGGGTACTGGACGGGGTCAGCCTCGCGGTGAACCCCGGGGAAGTGATCGTCATCCTGGGGCCGAGCGGCTGCGGCAAGAGCACACTGCTGCGCACCCTCAACGGGCTCGAGCCGATTCAGGGGGGCGAGATCCGCTTCGACGGCGTGCTGCTGGATGGTGCCACCGACTGGCAGCGGGTGCGCCAGCGTATCGGCATGGTGTTCCAGAGCTATCACCTCTTCCCCAACCTGACTGTGCTGGAGAACGTGCTGCTAGGCCCCCTTCAGGTGCAAAAACGGGAGCGGCAGGAGGCCCTGCTGCAGGCGGAGCAGCTGTTGACCCGCATCGGTCTGTGGGAGAAGCGCCACGCCTATCCGCGCGAGCTCTCCGGTGGCCAGCAGCAACGGATCGCCATAGTGCGGGCCCTGTGCATGAACCCCCAGGTGATGCTGTTTGACGAGGTGACCGCCGCCCTCGATCCCGAAATGGTGCAAGAGGTGCTGGAAGTGTTGCGGGATCTCGCCGGCAGCGGCATGACACTGCTTATCGTGACCCACGAGATGGCGTTCGCCCGGGCGGTGGCGGATCGCATCGTCTTCATGGATGGCGGCCACATTCTGGAGCAGGCCGCCCCCCGCGTCTTTTTCGACAACCCCAGGAGCCCGCGTGCGCGCCAGTTCCTCGCCAAGTTTTCTTATACAGATGTCATCAAACGAAAGGAGTCAGCATGAAAAAAATCACCTCGGTTCTGTTCAGTGCCCTGATCGGCCTGGGCCTTGCCAGCGGCGCAGCCCAGGCAGCGGACGGTTCCCTCGACAAGATCAAGGCGCGCGACAAGCTCATCGTCGGCGTCTTCACCGACAAGCCCCCCTTCGGCTACGTGGATGAGAAGGGAAGCTACGTGGGCTTCGATACCGATCTCGGTCGCCGTTTCGCCAAGGATCTGCTGGGAGACGAGAACAAGGTAGAGTTCGTGGCGGTGGAGCCCGCCAGCCGCATCCCCTTCCTGCAGAGCGACAAGGTGGATCTGATCCTCGCCAACATGACGGTGACGCCGGAGCGGCGCGAGGTGGTGGATTTCACCAACCCGAACCTGCGAGTGGCGGTACAGGTGCTGGTGCCGGAAGGGAGCCCGGCCAAGGGATTAGGCGATCTGGCGGACAAGACCCTGATTGTCACTACTGGCACCACGGCCGACATCTGGCTGACCCGCAATCATCCAGACTGGAAGGTGCTCAAGTTCGAGAAGAATACCGAATCCCTGCAGGCGCTGGCTCAGGGCCGTGGTGATGCCTACGCCCAGGACAATCTGGTGCTGTTCAGCTGGGCAAAGGAGAATCCGGGCTACCGGGTGCTGCCCGAGAAGCTGGGGGCGGAAGACCCAATCGCGCCAGCGGTGAAGAAGGGCAATATCGAGCTGCGTGACTGGGTCAACGAGCGCCTCGCCAAGCTGGGTGAAGAGAAGTACCTGCTCAAGCTCTACGACCAGTATGTACGTGACAAGTTGAGCGCCGATACCGACCCCAACGACGTGATAGTGGAAGGGGGAAAGTGGCAGGGGTAATCCTGTTGAAAGAGTGAAAAGTGTGCTGAGAAAAGTGAAGTGTGTGAAGCGTGAAGTCCTGGTTCCGTTGGTCCGCAAACCGCAAGGTTTGACCTTTCAGGCGTCCCCGTTCGGGGGACGATTTTTTTATTTGCCGCGCTTGTAAGTATCCGTTCAGCGCAATCCAGGCATCCTGCCAGTTGGTGTCGATACCCGGCTTATCCGGGCGGGAGCTGGCCGACGTCAGGTCGGCAAGCCCGCCATCGACTACCCGATCCGAGCCTTGCCAGAGTACGTAAAACGGGGAGCCATTGGCTCCCCGTTTTGTTTATGGCGTTATCACTCTGTGCCGGATCAGTTCAGCGCAATCCAGGCATCCTGCCAGTTGGTGCCGATACCCGGCTTATTCGGGCTGGCGCTGGCAGAATCAAGGTCCGCTCTCGACTTTCAGAACTGGTTCAGTTCAACGCAATCCAGGCGTCCTGCCAGTTGGTGCCAATACCCGGCTCATACTGGGTGGCGCTGGCCGACCACTGGCTGCACCAGCCTCGGTAGGGGAAGGGCTTGCACTGATAGACCTTGCCGTTCTTGGGCTGCAACACCTTGGTGCCGTCCGTGTAGGAGGTGAGTCCCTGCGGGAAGGTGAACTGGTAGTTACCGCCACCTGCCGAGTCCTTGAGCATCAGGTCCAGGGTTTGTTGCAGGGCTTCGCCACCCGCCTTCGGCTTGGCCTCGATCACCAGTTGGTGGTGACCTGCGCTGAGCCCGGTGAGCGGCATGGTGAAGCTCTGGCTGCTGTCCTTGATGTCGGCGGCAGACTGGCCCTTGGCCACACCACCATGGTCATACAAGGTATTGGTGACAGTCAGGTCCCCCTGGGCAGTGATGGTGAAGTCGAGGGTCACCTTGCCGTCGTCGAGCAGGTATTCGCTCTCCAGACCGCTCACGCTGATGTCGTTGCCCACCGGCGGTTGCAGCTGTTCGAGCTGGATCTCGACCCGTTCCAGTGTGCTGCCTGACTTGAGGTAGACGGGGTTCTGGCCGTAGACGGGGTTGAACTGATTGTCGGCGTTCTGCTGACCGGCGCGGATCTGGCTCTGCTCCGCATTGATCTTGCTGGCCAGGGCATGGGCCCAGTTGTTCTTCTGGCCTTGTTCCGTGGTGGTGATGGTCAACTCGGTCTGCAGATCGGGGCGCACGCCACTGGCGTCGAACACCAGAGCTCTGGCCTTGTCACCGGCCGCCAGATCGGTGGAGGGATAAATGGTGCCCCCCTGGCTCCAGCTCAAGGGGGGCTGGCTGCCGCCCTTGAAGTTGGCATCGATCAGGTTGTAGAAGCTGTTGCTGGTATCACCCACTTCCCACACCCCCAGGATCAGCTGATAACCGGTGCGCTCCGGCAGGTTGCAATTGTGGGTGACCTGCTTGGGCGGCTGTACCATGTTGCCATCCACCACGCAGAAAGGGGTGAGATCGAAGGCGGCACGGGTCAGCGGCTGGTTCGGGTTCCAGTCCTGTTTGGTGAGGTAGTAACGCCAGTTGCGGGTGACATGGTTGGCGGTGAAGGTCCAGCTGATGGCGAATGGCCCGGCCTGTACTTCACGCCTGGTCCAGCGATCGCTGGTCTGGGCGTTCAGCTCACTCCAGCGGGAGCTGCCCGCCGAGGCAATCTGACCATCCTGAGGGCCTGATTGCGGGAAGCCGGAGGGGCCTTCCACGCTCTGGGGTTCCCATTGCACAGCGCCACACTGGCTGTTGCCACCTTTGTTGCACAGGTAGTTGCGGCTCTCGGGCTGGCTGATGTAGCCGTGGGCGAGTACGCCACCACTGGCCAGCAGCGCCAGCGCTGCCGCGACGTGATTGAGTTGGATTTTTGCTGCCATACATTCCTCTGTTCGATAGATGTGGGCAGTCAAGTTGGCAGGGGAGTTCCCCGATACACACCTGAGTGTGGCAACCCCGCTATCCTGGACGACATGTCTTTAGACCGGAGGCTTTGCGTCCTGGCCTTTCAACCAGTTTGCCAAATGACTACATAAAGGGTCATGGTGTCGCATCTTGCGACACTACCATCATGACTAATTTTGATTAGTTAATTAAGTGTAAATGTTTACAGCTTGACTCATCGGAGTAGAGCTAAAACTTAACGTTATGTTTTTAATGGTGTATTTAATCGATAAGCTAGGCTGAATGTCGCCCATCATGTCGATAACATGCAAAAATTCGACATTTTTCATCAATGAAAAAATCCTCTGCCAGCGGGCTGGCAGAGGATGAATTGCGACAGTGCAAGACGGATCAGTGGCGAGCGCGGGGGCGTTCGGCCTGATGTGATTGCTGATGCAGCGGGGCCAGCCGCTGTGCCAGGGTCTGATCGATGGCAGTGCCCAGTTTGAACACCGACAGCCGCTCATCCAGACTGCGGGAGAGGTCTGCCAGCAGCTCGCTCTCTTTCGCCAGATAGGTGGCGGATTGTGACATCTCCTGGGCCGAATCATTGATGCCACTGACGTTGCGGTTCATATCCTCGGCCACCACGCTCTGCTGTTCCGCCGCTGTGGCTATCTGGATCGCCATGTCGCTCACATGCTGGATGTGGTTGACGATGAGGGAGAGATCCTGCCCTGCCTTTTCGGACTGGCTGACGCTGCTCTCCGCCAGCTTGCGGCTGGCATCCATGGCACTGGCGGCGGTCACTGCCCGCTGCTGCAATTGGGCTATGGTGCTCTGTATCTCCTCGGTGGACTGGCGGGTGCGGCTCGCCAGCTGGCGTACCTCGTCAGCGACCACGGCAAAGCCGCGTCCCTGTTCCCCGGCCCTGGCTGCTTCAATGGCGGCGTTGAGGGCCAGCAGGTTGGTCTGCTCGGAGATGGCGCTGATGACGGCTGTCACCTCGCTTATCTGCATCACTCCCTCCTTGAGCTGATTGACCTGCTGGGTGGCCTGTTCCACCTCGGTGGCCAGCGCCTGTATGCCATTGACACTGGCATGCACGTCACGGTTGCCCAGCCCGGCCTCGCTGGTGGCTTCCTGGGTATCCCGGGCGGTATTTTCGGCGTGACCCGCCACATCGGCAATGGTGGCGCTCATCTCGTTCATGGCGGTGGCGAGCTGGGAGAGCTGATCCCGCTGGCTGTTGACCGCCTGATTGGTCTCCTCTGCCGAGGAGGCGATCCTCAGGGCGGCATCTGCCACGTTGCGGGCCCCCTGGCTGGCCTCGATCAGGGCGTGACGAATGGCGTCGAGCCCCTGGTTGGTACAGGCGGCGACGACCCCCATCTCATCCTTGCCGTGTACCGGTATGCTGATCACCAGATCCCCGGCCGCCACCTGCTGCATGGCTCGCTTTATCTCGGCCAGGGGATTGACGATGGAGCGGCTGATGGCAAACCCCAGCAGCCCCATCAGCAGGATCACCAGCAGGGTGGCGCCGCCCATCAGCTGGTACTGGGACCAGATGGTGGCCTGAATGTCCTGCAGCAGTACGCCAGAGCCCAGGATCCAGCCCCAGGGCTGATAGCCGGCGACCAGCGACATCTTCTGGGCGGCATCACCGGAGGGTCCTATCCACTGGTATTCAAGGCGGCCATGCTGCCCCCCCTTGCCGAGTTCCACCATGCGTTGCCAGTGATCCCCGGCTGTCTCGGTGCCGCTCTGGCCCATCTGCTGGCCAACCAGTTCCGGTTTGACGGGGTGTACCACAACGTGGCGAGTTTCATCGAGTACGAACAGATAGTTGTCGCCATCGAAGCGCATGCTGTTGAGCATGGCCTTGGCTTCTGCCTGAGCCTGTGCGGCGGGCAAGGTGGTGGCGAGTGACTGGATGCGGCTCATGGCGAGATCCAGCACGGCCTGCAGCCGGGCCTCCCGCTCACTCATCAGATTGCGATGCAAGGCACTGGCGGAAATAAGCAGCAGTGCGATGAAACCGACTAGCGCCAGTGAGAGCAGCAACATCAATTTGCGGCTCACGGCGATATCACCAAGCTTGAACATAAGGTCTCCCTGATTTCCCTGTGGGTCTTGCTGTGGCCAGACATGACGATGGCCCTGATTATTTGGTTATTAACATTTAATTAACTTTCAATAACTTGTGGTGACTGAATGCTAATTGAGTGTTTTGACAACCAGTATAGCCAGCAGACAGAAACCGTCGCTTTTGGTAGCGTGGTTGTGCGCATCCCGGCGCATCATTTGCCAAAAAATGTGAATGGCTTGGCATTTCACCAAAAAGGAGCGGGCACCCGTACGGGTCAGCCCCATACAAGAGGGAATTTATGCATTCCATTGCCAGGAATTATTTGAATCAGCTCAATGCCGATTACCTGCAGGTACACAGGCGCAAGGAGGACCTGTTCTGGTCCACCTACATGGGCACCAGTGACGATCAGGCAGGTTTCACCGCCGCCGAGCAGGCCTACAAGGCGTTTTGCGCCAACCCGGCCCGACTGCCGGAGCTCAGAGAGATGCTGTCCCGGGCCGAAGAGGCGGATCTCAAGCGTGGTCTGGGGGGCTGGATTGCCTTCTTCGAGTGCAACGTCATCGAGGATCCGGCTGCCGCCGCCCTGATGGACGAGCTGGTGGCGGCCGAGGCTGCGCTGTTTGCCCGTCGCCGGGAGCTGAAACTCAGCTTGCTGGATGAGCAGGGTCAGCAGGTCGCCGGCAGTCTGCCCGCCGCCAGCACCTCCCTTGCCGCCAGCCCGAACGAGGCGGTGCGCCAGAGCGCGCTGGCCATGTTCCATACCCTGGAACAGTGGGTGGTCGACAACGGCTTTCTCGAGGTAGTGGCGATCCGCAACCGCTTCGCCCGTGCCATGGGGTATCGCGACTATTTCGATTACAAGGTGCGCAAGAACGAGCAGATGAGCCCGGAACAGCTGTTTGCCGTGCTGGATGATTTTATCGCCCGCACCGAGCAGCGGGTGCAGCAGAGTCTGGCAGAGCTGAAAAGCGCCAAGGGAGAGGCGGCGCTGCAGCCCCACAACCTGCGCTATTTCGTCAGCGGCGACGTGACCCGCCAGCTCGACCCCTATGTGCCTTTCTCGCGGGCGCTGAAGGACTGGGTCGAGAGCTTCCGCCGGCTCGGCATCCAGTATCGGGATGCGACCCTGACCCTGGATCTGTTGACCTGGGAGGGGAAATACGAGAACGGCTTCTGCCACGGCCCTGTGCCCAGCTTCTGGCAGGAGGACAAGTGGGTCCCCGCCGTGGTCAACTTCACCAGTCTGGCCAACCCGGTTCAGGTGGGCAGCGGCTGGAGTGGTCTCAATACCCTGTTCCACGAGGGGGGCCACGCCGCTCACTTTGCCAATGTGACCGGCAACGCCCCCTGCTTTTCTCAGGAGTTTCCACCCACCTCCATGGCCTATGCCGAGACCCAGTCCATGTTCTGCGACAGCCTGCTGGACGATGCGGACTGGCTCAAGCACTATGCCAGGAACGCGGCGGGAGAGGTGATCCCAGATTCGCTCATCAAGGCCATGATAGCGGCGCGTCAGCCGTTTCGTGCCTTCAACGAGCGCCAGATAGCGCTGGTTTCCTACTTCGAGCGGGATCTCTACGCCATGGAGGAGATCGATCGCACTCCGGACGCCGTGCTGGCGCTGGCCCGTCAGTGGGAGCGCAAGATACTGGGGACAGAGAGCCCTAGGCCGCTGCTGGCCATTCCGCATCTGCTGAATCAGGAGTCGGCTTGTGCCTATCACGGCTATCTGCTGGCACTGATGGCGGTGGAACAGACCCGCGCCTATTTCCTTCAGCGCGATGGTTATCTCACCGACAACCCGCGCATCGGTCCGGATCTGGCGGCTCACTACTGGGGGCCGGGCAACGGCATGACCCACGATGAGACGCTGCGCAGCCTGACCGGCGAAGGATTCAGCGCCGTGCCGCTGGCCGAGGTATGCAACCAGAGCGTGGCCGACGCCTGGGCGCAGGCCCAAGCCTGCATGGCGGCGGCGCAGCAAAGGCCGCCGGCCGGTGAGGGGGCGCCCCTCAATGCCCGCATCCGGGTGGTGCATGGCAGTGAGCTGATTGCCGACAACAGCGAGTCGGAGGCGCGCATGCTGGCGGACTTCGAGGGCTGGATCCGGCGCCAGAGCGAAGTCGAGCCCGCCACCCAGGGCTAGATGAACCCCGCCTGCAAAAGAGCCCTGCCAATTGGCAGGGCTCTCTCTTTATATGGTGAGCGAGTTGATCACATCGTCAGCAGGGTGACCGGCTTGCCCTTGAGGGCGACGAGCAGGTGCTTGCCCGGCAGTTTCTGGCCATCGAGCATGATGGAGCTGTTGCTGAAGTTGGCTACCAGCCGGCTGCCATCCGAGAAGCGGGTCTCCTGCACCCGGCCCACCCCGTCGCGCCAGCGAAATCCCACCAGCGCCTTGTCCCACAATGCCTCGTGCAGCGGCGCGAATTGATCGCTCAGTCTGACCAGCTCGGGCAGGCGGCTCTCCAGCGTGCTGCGGCTCAGGTTGACCAGCGGTGGTGTGTTGTAAAGCAGGCCGAGCAGGGCACGCTCCTCCTTGATGCCCGGAAACTTGAGGTTGTCCAGCAGCCAGTGATGGCTGTTGAGCACAGAGTCGTGGAACACAGCCTGATAGAGGGGCAACCTGTCCGCCGGATTGAACACGGTTTTCAGGTAGCGCGGCTTGAGGCGAGCGGGCTGAAAGAAGACCTGCGGCGCCTCGTCCGGCCACCACTTGCCGAGGTAATAGGAGGACTTGGCCTGCTTGCGCATGCTGGCATCCTGCCAGCCGAACCCCCAGCTCTGAATGCCGTGGGCAAACATCAGTGGTTTGCTGGTGAGGGCATTGCCATCCTCCGAGCCCAGCACCAGCCCGAGCCGCTCTCCCACCCAGGCCATGCGGGCATTGCGGGCGGCGATCATGGCCTGGCTGCCCTGCTGATGGGCCGGGTTGTAATCGTTGGAGGCCATGGCGGTGCCATCCACGTCGAGGAAGAGGCTGTTGATGCCGCTGGCTTTGGCCAGCTCGCTCATGCGGCTCTTGGCGAAGGGCAGGGTGCAACCGGGATTGAGGTAGGCTCCCTCGCCACCAAAGCCGGGTTTGGGTTTGCCGTTGGCCTCCATGATGGCGCAGCGCTTGCCGATCTTGGGGGGGATCTGGGCGGTGAGCCAGCTGTCGTTGCTGCCGGGGAGGATGGCGGTATCGTAGGAGTCATAGCTGCCCACCAGATAGCCCAGGCGCTGGGCGGCGGTGACGGCATAACTCTGTTGCAGGGCCGCCGTCCATTGCGGGGTGCCGAGCCAGAGCTTGTTCAGTCCCGCCTGTTGCAGCGCCTCTATCACAGGCAGTGACAGGCCCTGTCCCCAGCGAGTCTGTGCAACCAGCAGATCTCCCAGCTGACCCCTGACCCACTGCTGGCGCAGGGCCAGCACCTTGCTCTGGCTGACGGGGCCCTGCTGGGCGGGCAGGGGCAACTGGCTGGCAATCAGCCGGTTGAGCCCGGCCATGATCAATGTCTGCTGCCAGGGCTCGGGAGCCGTTGCGGCCAGCGCTTCCCGCTCCTCGCCGCTGAACGCTTGCAGCCAGGCCGGCTTTTGATTGAGTCTGGCCCGCAGGCCTGGCCAATCCTTCACATCCTGTCGATCCAGCAGGGCATCTCCCCACAGATAGACATGGCTGGCACCAATCAGGCGGCGGCCAGCGGGGATCCGGGCAAACTTGTCAGCGAGGGATTGCCACTCCCCCTCGGCCTGCAACCACTCCCGATAGCGACGGGCCCCCGCCAGCCAGTCATCCCCCACGCTCAGACGCACCACCATGGGAGCCTGCTGGTTGAAGCTGCTGAATTCGTGGCGGGCGCTCAGTTGCAGGCGCCCCCCCTTGCGGGTGAAGTTGAGCTGGTTGTCGTAGGGGGTTTGCAGGATCCAGCTGTAGGTCTGTTTGCCCGCATCCTGGCTCCACAGCGGCAGCTTGAGGTCGTAATGGGTGTTGAGTTCGGCCAGTTCGTCGCCGACATAGCCGAGCCAGTCGCTGTCACGCACCGAGAAGCGGCTGCCCTCGCCAAAGGCCATGGAGAGGTGGGTCTGGTTTTTCGGCAGGCTGTACCAGGCCAGTTGACGGGGCGTGTCGCTGGCAAGGGTCAGCAGCAGATCATCACCGTCCAGTTTGACCTCGACCCTGGCGTCTTGGGCAGGCCAGTGCCAGTTGGCCTCTTGCTCCCCCCGGGTCAGCTTGTCGACCTGACGGGCGGGTTGGCCGTCACTGACCGGCATCTTGTTGACCGAGATGGCCAGGGTATCGGGGGCGATGCGATAGCTCAGCGTCTCCCCTTGCAGTATCAGGGGGGCGGCGGCCAGAGGTGCCGCCAGCAGTGAAATCAGCAGGCAGCCCAGTACTGGCGCCTTTATCCGTAAACCCTTCATTCAAGATCCTTGGCCAAGTCGATGGCATCAGGGTACGCCCTTGCCCGTTCTGCGGTACAGCCAAATTTGCCCGCACCAGCGGCGGCAAGTCATAGGCCCTTGCACTGGATCCGTGGGCAGGCTCGGGTTGATGACGCCCGGTCAGGGGGATGTCAGATGATGCTTGTTTTCTTGGGTCATGACGCTATCTGTCGTAGTCAGTGCGCCGCGCATCCTTGTGCGTCAACGTCGACAGCATGGGGCTTGCAGGCGCTGCGCAGTCCCCTTTTTTGTTGGTCCCCGGGTGCAGGCCAAGCAAGACGCAGTGCTGTTTATTGCCTCAATAGTGGTTGGGGCGACCGGGCCCCCAATGGCAGGCCGTCCGGCATGGGGTATCGATAAGGGTTCTTGTCTGGCTCGATTGACTAAATGTCATGCAACACCACAATTATCCTCCTTGCCACTCCCGATGCGAATCGGGTTGGGAAAGCTACAGGTCTCTCTCCCCGAGACGGCTGAGCCGCATATTGAATACGGCGTCAGCTATCAGTGTTCAACCCTCTGCCCGCTCCCGCCATATCCATGACGTCTGTCGATTGAACCGGCCATGCCGTTGGTATCAAACCTGGCTGGAGAGTGCGCCGTGCGTGGCCTCTTCATTCCTCGTTGTTGATACCGGTACGCCAGCCCTCCTGCAGGGCGGCTCCCTATATTTCAGTCTGTGGAAAGAGGTTATTTCCTCATGATGAGTACAAGTGAACAACCCAGCCGGATTGCCCTGCTGGGGGGCCCCGGTGGATCGTGCCACCCAGCCTCTCGCCGATTGGTCCCAGTGGAACCCGGCACAACACGCCGTACTGCTGCTCAATTTGCCCGCCGACGAGCAAGACAGGGTCTTGCAGGCAGTTCGCCGTGATCCTGACCGTTACTTGCACCCCGTTTTCTGCCTGGAGAAGAGCCCGCTCTCCCCCATGCTGGCGTATCCTCTGCTCGATTGTCTGCTGGGCAGCGAGGCTGCTGGCTCCTTGCCGCAACTGGTTTCCGAACGTCTGCTGCAGAGCGAGCAACTGGTGGATCGCGTGCGCCTGTGCAACCGCTGTCACTCGGCCCACCTCAACTTCGTCGATGTGTGCCCGGAATGTGCCCACATTGCCCTTGAGGCCAAGCCTGCCGTGCACTGTTTCACCTGTGGTCACGTGGATGACCAGGATGCCTTCATGCAGCAGGGGGCATTGCGTTGTCCCAAGTGTGTGACCACCTTGCGCCACATAGGAGTGGACTATGATCGGCCGCTGGAGAAGTACCTTTGTCTCTCCTGTCACGCCCGTTTCATGGAGGCGGCCGTGCTGGCGCGCTGTCATGAGTGCGGTCAGGCAAGCCGGATGACCTTGTGGTGGCGCCCATCCATGAATACCGCATCGGCAAGCTGGCGCATCATGTTGCCCGTGAGGGCACCCAGCGGTTGCATCTGCCCCTGACCTGGGGCACCCCCATGGCGATGGATCACTTCCCCTGGTTGTTGCAGTGGAGCAACAGCCTGCTGCAGCGCCACGGTGGCAGTCATACCCTGCTGGCGATCCGGGTTGAGCACCTGGCCGAGTTTCGGGCTGAGCTGGGCTTGCTGAAAGCGTTGCAGCGGCTGGCCGCCCTGCTCGCCCGTCTGCAGGCACTGTTCCGGGACACGGATGTGGTTTGCCAGTACGCAGATGATCAACTGCTGCTGTTGCTGCCATACACGGATGCAGAAGACAGGGCGATGTTGCAGAGCCGGATCCTGGAGCTGAACCATATCGAGGGGCTGGACACACTGGCGCTCGATGTGAAGGTGCAACCCCTGCCTGCCAGCCTGGGGGACGATGCCAGCCTGTGGCTGAGTCGCTGGCTGGATGGGAGCATCCAGCATGCATGACTGGCTGAGAACCGTGTATTACATCCTGATGGAGATACTGGGCAGCCTGTCGGTGTCCCCCAGTATGATACTGCTGCTGTTGCCCATGCTGCTGTTGATTGAGGTGCCGCTGATGGCGCTGACCCTGACCGGTATCCTCAAGTGGTATGCCCGCCAGGTGCCCCAGGCCTCGGACCTGCCGCTGTCACGACGCTGCCCGAGCGTCTCCTGCATCATCACCTGCTATGGAGAGGGTGACGCGATCCGCTCCACCATATTGACCCTCAAGGAGCAGCTGTACCGCGGGCATCTGGAGATCATCGCTGTCATCGATGGCGCCAATGCCAACGCTCATACCTACCAGGCGGCCTTGAACTGTGTCCGCGAGTTTCAGGGATGCCAGACCCGAACCCTGGTGCTGTTGCCCAAGTGGCAGCGCGGTGGGCGGGTATCGACCCTGAATGCGGGTCTGTCGGCGGCGACCGGTGAGATAGTGATGAACGCCGATGGGGATACCTCCTTTGACAACAACATGATCGACGAGATTGTCGCCTGTTTTGACGACCCTGATATGCCGGCGGTGGGCGGTGCATTGCGGGTGCGCAACCTGCACGCCGGGCTGCTGACCCGGATGCAGGGGATCGAATACATGATCTCCATGCAGGGGGGCAAGACGGGTCTGAGCGAGTGGAATCTGATCAACAACATTTCGGGGGCATCCGGGGCATTTCGTCGTGATTTCCTGCGCCAGATTGGGGGCTGGGATACCCACACGGCGGAAGATCTGGATCTGACGTTGCGGATCAAGCACTACCTCAAGCGCCATCCCGGTCTGAAGATAGGGTTCGCGCCCAGAGCCATAGGTCACACGGATGCCCCCCCGGATCTGGTCACGCTGGCCAAACAGCGTCTGCGTTGGGATGGCGACCTGCTTTTTCTCTATCTGCGCAAACACAAGCTGTCGCTGACACCCCGCATACTGGGATGGAAAACCTTCCTGTTCACCCTCGTCTACGGGGTGGCGCAAAACGTGGTGTTGCCGCTGCTGGTCATGGGCTATAGCTGGTGGCTGGTCTTCAGTTATCCGGGCCAGTTTGTGACGGCCATGATGCTCTGTCTCTATCTGGTCTACCTGTTTCTCACTCTGGTCAATTTCCTGGTGTTCCTGCTCGCCATATCCGAGCGACCCAGGGCCGATCTCGGGCTCTTGCCCTGGTTGTGTCTCTACCCGGTTTACACCCTGCTGATGCGCTTGTGGTGTGCCGTGGCACTGCTTAATGAAATATTCCGGCGCAGCCACGAAGAGAGCAGCATGGCGCCATGGTGGGTTCTGAAACGAGGAAACAAATTCTGATGAAAGTGACATTCAACACCCCTAAAAAGCAGGATGCGACCTCGGAACAGGGGATCCGCGTATTGTATGCACCCGCCAGGCGGATGGCATTCAGGGCGCGCTGGTATCTGATCCTGCTGCTGGCCTTCAGCCCCGTCATCATACTGCTCTGGTATCTGGGGCAAGAGTGGTGGCTGACTCAGGCGCCAGCCATTATCACGACCGAGCCCCTGCTGGTGGTGGCCAATGGCGATGGCTTTATCCGCAATATCTACACGGCGCCCGGACAATCCGTCTCACAGGGGGATGTATTGATGCGGTTCGAATCCCCGACGCTCAATGCCAACATTGAGGCGCGCAAGGCCCGCTTGAAGGCGATTGAGCTCAACAAGCAGCTCGCCGAGCAGGAGATAGTGCGCATCCTGGATGGACAGATCAGCATTGCCGAACGGAGCTCCCGTGAGCAGGAGGGCATCTATCAGGAGTATGCGAACTACCGGCAGCAGAAACTGGTATCCAGTGCCGAATATGCCAGTGCCCTGCTGAGCTGGACCCAGTCACGCATCGCCCTGCAACAGGCCAGGGTCGAGAAAGCGCAGCAGGGGTTGCAGGTCAGGGAAGATCACCTGACGGGGCCGCTGGCCAGTGCTCGCCACTCTCTGGAGCAGGAGTTGACGGAGATGGAAGCCATGTCGAGGCAGCAGCAGCCATTGGCGCCGGCCAGGGGCAAGGTGTCCGATGTGCTGGTGCAGGCGGGGGACTGGGTCTTCTCGGGGGCACCGCTTGCGTTGATCGCCAAGCGTGAGGATCCCCTGGTCATTGCCTATGTGCAGCCCAGGTATTTGTCCTCCATGGAGACGGGGCACAGGGCCATAGTCCAGTTGCCCAGTGGCGAGCGGCTGGCAGCCAGAGTGGCCAGGCCGGTCGAGCTGGCCGGCAAGTTGCCGGCGCAATTGGCTGCCCCGTTTGAAGGGGAGAAGGCGACGCTCAAGGTCGCCTTGTCACTGGATGACAAGTTGCCGCCCAATCTGCAAGTGGAGGGACTGCCGGTTACCGTGCTGTTTGATTGAGCCATAGCCCCTGCTCCGGGAGGCTGGCGTACCAGCCATAGATGGGCGGCGCAGTGCAAAAGTGTGATGGCGCCTGATACAACGACGCCCCTTGTCGTGGGCCAGCAGCCTGGCAACAGAGGCACACGGTGAGGGGCAGGAGTCTGGCTCAAAAGAACCCGCCCCTCTGTTTTTTCCGGCGATCCGCCGCAAACCCATCAGGCACAAGATTCTGTGTGTGGTGTCAATAAGGTACACCCTCTCTGGCATGCGGTTGCCAAGAGGGGCCAGGGATTCTTATCGACAATGGTTCCTGTCTGACTCGATTGACTAACTCGCCCACCGCTGCAGAATTGGCCGCCTCGCCACCCCCGATGCGAATCGGGTTCGGAAAGTCACAGGTCTCTTCCCGGAGACAGCTGGACCGCGCATTGAGGAAGGCGTTGGTTCATCCCTCGCCTTTTACCATCACAACCGCACATCCGTCAGGAAGTCACCCTGCGTTGCCACGGCAGCAGGGTCGGACATATGTGCGTAATCGTCAGGGCATTCAAGGACCGATCTGCCCGGCGCGTGTCAAAGGTGGAATGTTGCGAATGAATCGCATCTTTTGGTTATTGGCGCTCTTGCCCCTGCTGGCGTTGGCTGGCGGGGTGGATAGAGCACGGGAAGCCTGGGTCATCCAAGGCAGGGCAGGGGAGCTTGATGCCGCGGCGCAAGGACTGGATGCCCTCTATCGACAAACCGGCGACGGCAAGGTGCTGGACGATCTGATCGCCGTGCAGCTGTGGCGCGGGGATCGCAAGGGGGCGCTGGCAGCCTGCGCCCCCTGCGAGTTCAGTCCCATTGCCAACAGCACGCTGGAAGGGGTGGCCCGCGCCGCCCGGGACGAGAAGCGCTACTTTGAGGCGATCAGCTATTACCGGGTGTTGCAGGGGCGTGACCCGGGCAATCCCACCGGTTGGCTTGGCCTGTTTCTCACCGCCAGCGATCAGGGCAACCGTGTGCTGGCCCATCAGGCGGCAGGAGAGTACGAGGCCCGTTTCGGTCGCGATCGGGCCGTGCTGGAGGCGCGTATCTATGCCGCCCGTCAGGCCGAGGACCCCATGGGGGAGATGCTGGCCCGCCAGCAGTGGCTGGCGCTGGGACCCGGCAACAGTGAACAGGTGCTGGCGCTCTATCGGGTAGCGGTGAGCCTGGGGGCGGGTCCCGCCGCTGCCGACTTGATGGGGCAGTATCCTGCCCTGTTCAAGCCGGTGGATCGGCTCTGGCTCGACTACTACCAGGCGGTCAATTTGCTGCGGATCTCGGCGCAGACCGAGGATCCGGCGCTGGCTCGCACCTCCCTCACTCACACCCTGGCCCTGCAGGACAAGATCCTGACCCGGGCTCCCCGCGATCATGTGCTCTACCTCAGTGCCCGCCGTGATCTGGTGGTGACCCTGGTGGCCCTCGGTGAGTTTGCCCAGGCGGAGCGGGAGTCTGCCGCCCTGCAAGCCGAGGGGCCGCTGCCGGAATACGTGCAGGAGGCGCGGGCCGATGCGCTGGTTGGGCTCGGGCGGGTGGACGAGGCTTCCCTTATCTATCGGCAACTGGCGACCCCGCAGCGGGCCAAAGACAAGACGCTGCTGGAGAAGCGTTTCTACGCCTACTCGGATGCGGAGCGTTACGGCGCCGCCCAGGGGTTGCTGGCGGGTTGGCAGGAGCCGCCGACCCGCTGGGATTTCACCGGCAATATGCGCATGCCCAACGATGACTACGAGAAGGTGCTGCAGCTCAGAACCCTGCTGCTGGCCTGGCGGGGTCAGGCCGGGATGGCTGAGGCGCAGCTGGAAGGCTGGCTGAAAACGGCCCCTGCCAACCCCTGGCTCTGGTTGCAGCTGGGGGACATCCGTCGTTGGCGCGGTCACCCGGATGGCGCCGAGCAGGCCTATCAGCAGGCGGTGCGCTGGCTGCCGACTGGCCGTACCCGACTCGCCGAGCAGGGTCTCCTCCACGCCCGCCTCGATCAGGGGCAGTGGCAACAGACACCGCAGGCGGTGCGGGCCCTCGGCAACCTGACCAAGGATCGCCGGGAGTTGCAACAGCGGCTGGCACTGGAGCAGGCCCCCATGCTGACCACTGAGCTGACCCATGGTCGCAATGAAGGGGGCTCGGTACAGGCCAGTCGTGACTGGAGTTACGACAGCCGCTTTTACAGCGCTCGCAGCGACGGCGGCGATCGGCTGTTTGCCCGTCGTCAGGGCAGCTTCGGTGAATTTGACGGGCAGCCGGAGCGTGCCGCCTACAGCGGGCTCGGGGCCGAAGTCTCCTTCTATCCGCTGCTGTTGACCCTGGAAGGGGGGATGGGCAGTGAGCTCAATCAAAAGGGCTATCTGTGGAGCCGCCTCGACTGGCGGCTGGGCGATCACTGGACGCAGGGCTTTGCCATCAACCTCAACAGTGCCGACACCCCGTTGCGGGCATTGGCGCGCGGCAACTACGCCGATCAATACCAGCTCGATCTGGGCTGGCGCCAGGATGAGACCCGGGAGGCGGGCCTGCGGCTGGAACGAATGGACATCAGCGATGGCAATCGGCGGCTCACCGCCTCCGGCTGGCTGCGTCAGGATCTCTGGCGTCGGGATCGCTGGTGGTTCGACACTACGCTGCGGGCTGCCACCTCCCGCAACGAGGCGGTGGCGGTGGATTACTTCAATCCCCTGCGGGATCGCAATCTGGAGCTGGAACTGGCGGGGCGTTACCGGCTGCCGCTGGATGGCCGTCGCGCCCTGCTGCAGAGCCTTGTCATCGGCGGCAATCAGTACTGGCAGCAGGAGTATGGCGGCGACCCGGGCTGGCAACTCAGCTATCGCCACGACTGGGTGTTCTCCCCCGCGCTGAGCCTGGGCTATGGCCTGGGCCGGCGCCAGGCCGTCTACGACGGCAACCCCGAATATGGAAATTTCGTCTTCGCCAATCTGCAATGGAGTTTCATGTGATGAGACGCTGGCTTGCCCCTCTTTTCCTGTTGTTGTCCGTGCTCATGCCGCTGGCCGCACAGGCTGCCCGTCAACCCGATGACTATGTGGTGCTCTGCTACCACGACATCGTCGATCTGAAATTGACCCCCAACCTCAAGCTCTATCCCCAGACCATACGGCGCGACACCCTGATCCGCCACTTCAACTGGATCAAGCAGCAGGGCTATCACCCGGTCAGCTTCCAGCAGGTGCTGGATGCCAAGGCTGGCAAGGCAGCCCTGCCGGAGAAGGCCATTCTGCTCAGCTTCGACGATGGTTACGAGAGCTTCTACCGGCTGGTCTACCCGCTGCTCAAGCTCTACAACTACCCGGCCGTCTATGCCCTGGTGGGCAGCTGGCTGGATGTGCCTGACGACAAGCTGGTGCCCTATGGCAACGACAGGCTGCCGCGCAGCTACTTCGTCGGCTGGCCGCAGATCCGCGAGATGCAGGCCTCCGGACTGGTGGAGATAGCCTCCCACACCTTCGCCTCCCACTACGGCTTGCTCGCCAATCCCCAGGGCAATGTGCAGCCGGCGGTGACCACGGCGGGCTGGAGTCCGGCCGGTTACGAAACCATGGCGGCCTATCAGGTGCGGGTGAAAGCCGACTTCGATGCGTCTGCCCGCCAGCTCAAGGAGCAGACCGGCCGGGCACCGCGCATCATGGTCTGGCCCTATGGTGCCTTCAACCAGACGGTGCTGAACCTGGCCCTATGGTGCCTTCAACCAGACGGTGCTGAACCTGGCCCGTGACAGCGGCATGCCCTACAGCTTCACCCTGATTGAGGGGCTCAACACCCTGGGGGATTCCGGAGCCACTGTGCGCCGTTATCTGCTGGAGGAGGACACCAGCCTGGAGACTCTGGACGAGATCATGGGGGGCAACACCTGGGAGCGGCAGGAGGAGCGACTGGTGCACGTGGATCTGGACTATGTCTATGACAAGGATCCGCTGCAGCTGAACAAGAACATCGACCTGCTGCTGGAGCGGATCAAGGGATACGGCATCACCACCGTCTATCTGCAGGCCTATGCCGATGACAACGGTGACGGGGTCGCGGAGGCGCTCTACTTCCCCAATCGCCACATGCCGGTCAGGGCGGATCTGTTCAATCGGGTCGCCTGGCAGCTCAAGACCCGGGTCGGGGTCAAGGTGTATGCCTGGATGCCGGTGATGGCCTATGACATGGGGCCGAATCACACCTATGTGACCGACAGTCGCACCGGCGCCCCCGCCAGAGGTCAGTATCTGCGCCTCTCGCCCTGGGATGCCGCCAGCCGTCAGCTGCTGCTGGATATCTACGAGGATCTCGGTTTTTACACCAAGTTCGACGGCCTGCTGTTCCACGATGACGCCTTCCTCAGCGATTACGAAGGGCCCATGCCGCTGGCGCGCTCCACCCGGGCCCTGCGGGCTCAGGGTGAGCACAAGACTGATTTGCTGATCGACTTTACGCTGGCGCTGCGCGACACCGCCGCCCGTTATCGCCAGGGAGGGGCTGACGGCCTCAAGACAGCCCGCAACATCTACGCGGCCCTGGTGACCGAGCCTGACGCCCAGCAGTGGTTTGCCCAGAGCATGGCGGCGTTCGCCAAGGCCTATGACTACACGGCCGTGATGGCCATGCCCTACATGGAGCAGGCAGAAAATCCGGATGAGTGGCTGGCCCGGCTGGCGGAAACATCCCTGGCCCAGGTGCCGGCCGAGCGGCTGGTGTTCGAGCTGCAAAGCCGCAACTGGCGCACCGATCAGCCGATCCCGGATGAGGAGCTGGCGCGCTGGATGCAGATCATCCAGCGCAAGGGGGTGAAAAACTTCGGCTACTACCCGGACGATTTTCACAACAATCAGCCGGATCCCGCCGTGCTGAAGCCCGTCTTCTCGGTGCAGACCCAGCCTCAGCCAGTCCAGCTGCCGGTGGCTCCCGCCGTGCCCGTCAGTGCGGCCATGGCCACACAAGCGGGGGCGGCACGGTGAGCGGATTTCTCTCAGGCATTGCGATTTTTACCCTGGCCTACCCCAGCATGATGGCCATGGTGTGGATCTGTGGCGGCCTCTATTACTACTTCCAGTGGGAGCAGCGGGACATAGCGCTCGCCAGAACCGGGCTGGTGTTGCCTCGCTATCCCAAGGTGACCCTGATGGTGCCCTGCTACAACGAGGGGGCCAATGTGGAGGAGACCATCAGCCACCTGCTGCGCCAGCGTTATCCCGATTTAGAGGTGCTGGCCATCAACGATGGCAGCAAGGATGACACTGGGCAGCGACTGGATCGGCTGGCGGCGCAGGATGCGCGCCTTACCGTGCTGCACCAGCACAATCAGGGCAAGGCCATGGCCCTCAACAATGGTCTCGAACGGGCGAAGGGGGAGATACTGGTGGGCATAGACGGCGATGCTGTGCTCGACCATGACGCTGTGCGCTGGATGGTGAAGCACTTCATCGAGAGCCCCAAGGTGGGGGCCGTCACCGGCAACCCGCGGGTGCGTACCCGCTCCACCATCATCGGCAAGATCCAGACCGGCGAGTTCAGCTCCATCATAGGTCTCATCAAGCGGGCCCAGCGCATCTATGGCACTGTCTTTACCGTGTCCGGGGTGGTGGTGGCCTTTCGCAAGTCGGCGGTGGAGGCGGTGGGTGGCTGGAGCACGGACATGGTCACCGAAGACATCGACATCAGCTGGAAACTCCAGCTGGCGGGCTGGCTCATCCATTACCAGCCCCAGGCACTGTGCTGGGTGCTGATGCCGGAGACGGTGCGCGGCCTCTACAAACAGCGGTTGCGCTGGGCGCAGGGCGGGGCCGAAGTGATACTGCGTTACGGCCTGCAGGCAATGCGCTGGCGCAACCGCCACTTCTGGTTGCTGCTGCTGGAGTATCTCTCCAGTGTCCTCTGGTGCTACAGCATGCTGCTGCTGGCGCTGATCTGGCTGATCCGGCCCGATCTGGGGGAGCTGGCCGAAGGTCAGCTGTTCCAGTGGACCGGAGTCATCATGACCGCCATCTGCCTGCTGCAGTTCGGGGTCAGCATCTTCATCGACAACCACTATGACAAGACAATGGCCCGCAGCTTCGTCTGGTGTATCTGGTATCCGCTTATCTACTGGCTGCTCAACCTGGTGACGGTGATCGTTGCCGTGCCCAAGGCGATCCTGCGTCGCCGTGGCCAGCTTGCCGTATGGGAAAGCCCTGACAGAGGAGAGTCCTTCCGTGACAAAAAATAAGTTCGCCAACGAGATGATCATACGCAACGGTGCCCGTTGCAGCTGGCAGTACCGACTGCGGGATCTGTTGATCCTGCTGGTGACCTGGATTGGCTGGTTGTTGCTGGCGCTGCGTTTGCCGAGGCTGGAAGTCTGGTGTGGCGGGCTGGATCGCATGTTGCGGCTCCATCGTCACAGCGCCATGGCCGCGACCCTGGCCCTGACCAGTCACTGGCTGCTGGTGGAAGCACCCAAGTGGGCGGTGACGGCCGGCTGGTTGACCCGGCCTGCCCGCCGGGGTGCTGGCGGCGGGGCGGGAGCAGGGGCTGGCAATGGCTTCTCCCTGCATGCCCTTGGCAATACACTGGGGGAGTGGAGCTTCTATCTGCTGATAGCCCTGGTGGTGGTGAGCCTGTTGTCGCTGGTGAGCTATGGCCGCTTTCGGGTGATCCACCGTCTGGCGCCGCTCATCTATCTGGCGGGGTGGGTACACGGTCTCTGCCTGTTGCCCCAGGTTGGCCTGCTGACACCGGTGGGGCTCGGGATCTCGCTGCTGGGCGGCGCAGGGGCTGTGGCTGCGGTTTACTCCCTGCTGGGCTTGACCGGTCAGCGGGATCGCCATCAGGGCCGCATAGTGGCACTTCGCACCCTGGCGGACAGTACCCGTGAATTCACCTTGCAGCTGGCGACGCCGCTGTCGCACTACAGGCCAGGCCAGTTTGCCTTCTTCGAGTTTGATGCCAAGGAGGGGCCGCACCCCTTTACCCTGGTGCGGGTGTCGCCCGACAAGCGTCAGCTGGTGATTGCGGTGCGGGCGCTGGGGGATCATACCCGCCAGCTGGTCGAGGCGGCCAGGGTTGATGGCCCAGTGACAGTGACGGGGCCTTATGGCGCCTTTGTCTGTCCCGCCCGGCAGGGGCAGTCGCTCTGGCTTGGCGCCGGGATCGGCATTACCCCTTTTGTCGCCTGGCTGGAGGGGCTGGTGGTCCGTGGTGAACGGGGGGAGGGGATCACATTGATCCAGTGTGCGCCGGACTTGGCCGGCGCCGTCTATCACCAGCGATTGGCCGAGTTGTGTCAGCGTACCGGGGTGCGTTATCGGCTGCATCTGGACAAGGAAGCGGGGCGGCTGGATTTGGCCGGCCTTGCACAGGGCAAGCCCGGTGACGTCTGGTTCTGCGGGCCGGAAAGAATGGCAGACGCCCTGACCCGGCTGTTGCCGGGCGGGCGCCTGCATCGCGAGCTATTTCGCTTTCGTTGACCGCTGGGCGAGGGCAGCCTCGACGGCTGCCTCCAGCTGGGGATCTCGTCCGCTGATCATGTCGGCTGGTGTGAGCGCTACCTGCAGATCCGGGATCAGCTCCTGATTTTCGTAGAAGCTGCCATCCGGGTTGCGCAGCCCCAGGGTCGGGATGCCGTAGGCGAGTCCGGGGATCAGTCTGGAGTCATGGGCATAGACCATGGTGCCCGTGCCCGGGACTGGCTCACCTATGATGGGGCCGACCTTGAGTGTGCGGTAGTACTGGGGGAAGGCCGAGCCTTCCGAGTAGCTGCCTGCATTGGCCAGCACCACTGAGGGCTTGGTCCACTGGCGGGTGGCGGCGTCTGTCTCCCCCTTGCCGTGGCGTGGCCAGCTGCGCGCCATTCCCTTGTCACTGCCGCTGCCGGTCAGGAACTCCACCAGGGTATTGGCCAGATAGCCCCCCTTGTTGAAGCGCACGTCCACGATCAGCGCCTCGCGGTTTCGCTGACGGCCGAGGGCATCGGCGACCATCTCCTCATACACGGCGCTGTTCATCTCCGGCAGATAGACATATCCCACCCGACCCTGACTCAACTGCGCCACCCGGGCACGGCGCTTGGCGACCCAGCCATCCAGTTGCAACTTGTACTCCTGCTGCAAATCCATGGCGGTGACGTCGAGCTGCACCGGCGCCTTGCTCCCCTTGGGCAGCAGTGTGAGGGCCAGCCGCTGATCGGCCTGGTGGTTGAGCTGGGCATCCAGCGCGTTCAGGTCAGGAACCTCGGTGCCATTGATGGCCAGCAGACGGGCTCCCGGTGTCAGGTCTGTCTCCTGTTCCAGCGGGCCGCCGGCCAGCAGGGCGACCAGTTCAACCCCCGTCTTGCCATCTTGCCAGTAGCCGCCGAGGCTGGCGGTGTTGTCGGGCATTCGCGGGGATGACGCCGGACCCACTCCCCAGGTGTGGGAAACGTTCAGTTCACCGGCCAGCTCCGCCAGCAGATGACCGAAGTCCCTGCCATTGTTGATACCGGCCAGTTGGCGGCGAAGGCGATCTGTTTGCCATCCGGTGACCAGAGCGGGCGCTGGCTCAGGTAGTCGCTGTCGGTGAGCGGCATGGCGAGTCCGCCATCCCCTGCGCTCAGGTAGACTCGGCCCTGCCAGGTGAACGCAAGTTGTTTGCCATCGGGGGAGAGCGCAGGCTCGCGCAGCCAGAGCGGTTCGGCCGCCTGCAAGGGGGAGCAGATCAGCAGGATCAGCAGGGAGAGTCGGCATCGCATGATGGAAGTTTCCAAGTAGGTGAAAAAGCGCCTTATCTTCCCCCCAATCGCCCGGGGGGCACTATCCCGATATAGGGGGGGTATCCCCTTGTTTTGGCTGTTAATTGTAACAATTTATAAAAGATGGCACGGGATATGTTTCTCTGGATATATTGAGTATTGATGGCGATCCAATATGATGGCGCTCGCCCGCCCCACGGGGTGGTGCCATTCAGATGATTTGGTAACAAGAAAAGCCCTAACCAGAGGCTTGTCGAGGGATGGAATGAGAGCCGTATTACTGTGTTTGCTGGGGCTGTGGCCCGCATTGAGTTTTGCCACCTTGTCTGCCGACATGATAGTGGTGAAGAAGTCTTCCTACAGCCTGACCCTGATGAAGGATGGCAAGGAGGTCAAACGCTACTGGATTGCCCTGGGGCCAGCCCCAAAGGGACACAAGCAGCGTGAAGGGGATCAGCGTACGCCGGAAGGGCGTTACATCCTCGACTACAAGAAAACCAATTCCAACTATTACAAAGCCATCCACATCAACTACCCGAATCTGGACGACATCAAGACGGCCAACGAAATGGGCGTGAATCCGGGTGGCATGATTATGATCCATGGTCAGCGCAACAGCATAGGCAACACACGTTTGCAGCCGTCCAACTGGACCAATGGCTGCATCGCCATGCTCAACCATGATCTGGACGAAGTGTGGAACGCCATCGAGCCCGGCACCCCCATCATCATCCAGCCCTGATTGCCTCTCTGCGCGCCCCCTTCATGGGGGCGCACTGCATTTCTGAACCCTTGCAGTATCCGTTTTAGTCCTTGGTCTGCGGCCTTGTGTCGTGCTAGTTTTTCCCGCTCGCCGTGGATGCAACAAGGATGACCCCATGCCGTCAGCAACGAGTGCCCTTCCCGCCGGTACCGAGAGCGCCCGCGCGCTCTGGTGGCGCGCCACCCTCGATATTTTGCCGCTCTCCATCTCCGTCATCCCCTGGGGGATACTGTGCGGCGCCCTGGCATTGCAGGTGGGGCTGAGCCCGCTACAGGCCCAATGCATGTCCCTGCTGGTCTATGCCGGTGCTGCCCAGCTTTCGGCTACCACACTGTTCGGTGCGGGGACGCCCCTGCTGCCCATCATGGGATCCACCTTCGTCATCACCTCCCAGCATCTGCTTTATGGCTTTACCTTCCGTCGCGATGTCTTGCCGCTCTCCCTGCGTTGGCGTGCCAGTCTGGCGTTCTTTCTGACTGACGAGATGTTTGCGGTGGCGCTCAATGACAGGGAGCGCAGCGGCCGCTTCCATCCCGGTTATGCCCTGATCGCGGGCTTCGTGTTCTACCTGTTCTGGAATCTGGCGACCCTGCTCGGTATCGCCGCCGGTCAGTACATAGACGGCCTGGACAAGATGGGGCTGGACTTCGCCATTGCGGCCACCTTTATCGCCATGACCATACCCGCCCTCAAGAACCTGCCCATGGTGGCGGCGACCCTAGTCAGCGGCGGCACTGCACTGCTCACCAAGCCGCTGCTGGCGGAGGTCTACATCATCATATCGGCGCTGGCCGGCATGGTGGTGGGCTATGTGCTGCACCGGATGAGGAGATGACAATGAGCTGGCTGATGATAGGCCTGCTGGCCCTGATCACCTTCTTCAATCGCTTCGCCTTCTTCTCGCGGCTGACCCGTTATCAACCCGGTGCCGAGATGGGGGCCTTCCTCAGCTTCTCGGCCCAGTCGGTGCTGACCGCCATCTGGTTGCCCATCGTCTTCAGCTATGAGCCGGGCAAGGGGCTGGACTGGGATCCGGACTACCTGGCCGCTACCCTGCTGGTGACGGCATTGACCCTGCTGCGGCTGCCGACCCTGCTGGTGGGCATGGGGGGCTTCTTCCTGCTGCGCTGGCAGGGGGGCATGGCCGCCCTCTTGCCCTGGCTGGGGTAGGTCCGTGATCTGGCATGGTGGATGTCCTTTATGGATATCCGCCATGTTGTGAATGTCACTTCAAAAAACACCTCTCAAGTGTGAGGATTTAGGGACTATCCGCCAAGGAGCTCCCCATGTCTTTCACCGAAACCTGTCAGCGCATAGTGCGCGATCCCCTGCTCTCGCCCGCTCAGAAGAACCATGCCCTGGCGCTGGCCGCCGAAAATGCGCTGCCTTACCCAGAGTTGCCACCGGCGGTCGCCGAGGCGCTGGCGCAGGGGTTTCTCTGTGACATGTTCGAGGGACATGCCCCCTACAAGCCGCGCTACGTGCTGCCGGATTATGCAAAGTTCCTGAGTCAGGGATCCGCCTGGCTGGAGCTGGCGCCCCCCAAGGATTTTGACGAGGCGCTCGATGCCCTTCGCATCCTCTATCACCATGTGCCCTCCGTCACCGGCATGCCGGTCTGGCTGGGGCGCCTCGATCATCTGCTGCTGCCCTTTGTGGGTGAGCTGGATGACGAAGCCCTCCATCGCAAGCTGAAAGGGTTCTGGATCTACCTGGATCGGGTACTGCCGGACGCCTTCATGCACGTCAATATAGGTCCCGATGACAACCGTCTCTGCCGCCTGATCCTGCGCATCGACGGCGAGCTCAAGCAGGTGGCGCCGAACCTGACCCTGTTTCACGATCCGGCGCAGACCCCGGACAACCTGCTGATGCTGGCGGTGCAGAACATAGCCAGCTGCAGCAAGCCGCACATCGCCAACTATCCGCTCCATAGTAACACCTTCGACCAGCGCGGCTTTGGCATCGTCAGCTGCTACAACGCTCTGCCCCAGGCCGGTGGCGCGAATACCCTGGTGCGACTCTCCCTCAAGCGGGTGGCCGAGCAGGCCCACGGCATAGACGACTTCATGGGCTGTCTGCTACCCCACTACTGCCGTCTCGCCTCCCAGCTGATCGGGGCACGCGCCGCCTTCCTCCATCAGGAGTCCGGCTTCTTCGACAGCTTTTTGGTGCAGGAGGGCTTGATCGACGAAGACCGCTTCGTACCCATGTTCGGCATCTATGGCATGGCGGAGGCGGTCAATTTGCTGATGGACAAGGAGAATCTGCCCGAGCGCTACGGACATGACGAGGAGGCCAACCAGCTTGGCTATCGCATCTCGGCCCAGCTCTCCCGCCATGTGAGCGAGACGCCACAGGTACACGCCTGGGGCGGTCGCGCCCTGCTCCATTCTCAGGGCGGGCTCAGCGTGGATCGCGATGTGACCCCCGGAGTACGGATCCCTTACGGTCAGGAGCCGGATCCCGCCAGCCATGTGCTGGCCCTGGCGCCGCACCACGGTTTCTATCACTCCGGGATCAGCGAGATCCTGACCCTGGATCCCACCATACGCCAGAACCCGCAGGCGCTGCTGCAGCTCTGCAAGGGGGCCCTCGCCATCGGCATGCGTGAGTTTACCGCCAACGTGGCGGACAGCGATCTGGTACGGGTGACCGGCTACATGATCCGCAAGAGCGACGTGGCCCGTTTCGCGACCGAAGGGTCGCGGCTGCAGACCACCTGTCTCGGTGCCGAGGCGAGTGAACTGACGGCCATTCGTCAGCGAGCGCCGAGAGTGGTTGGCCGTGAGGCGACCCTGTGTGACTACTGAATGCGGCAAGGAAAGGAGGGAGCCAACGGAGCGCACCGCAACGGTCAGCCGCTGGCTGCCCTTCTCCTGCGTGGACGGCCCCGGCAATCGGCTGGTGCTCTTCCTGCAGGGGTGCAACTTTCGCTGCCCTGACGCTCATCGAGGGCAGGGTGCGTTGGCAGGCGGCGCTCTGCACCGATTGCGATCGCTGCATCGACGGCTGCCCGCGCCATGCCAGCCCCAAGACCAGCCAGATATCGGTTGCCGAGGTGCTGGCCCTGCTGCGCCGCTACGGTCCTCTGCTCACCGGCATTACCGTCTCCGGCGGCGAGGCCACGACTCAGCTGCCGTTCGTGATCGCCCTGTTCACGGCCATCAGGCAGGCACAGGATCTCTCGCACCTGACTTGTCTGCTCGACAGCAACGGCTCCCTGGCCGAGACGGGCTGGCAGCGGCTGCTGCCGGTACTGGACGGCGCCATGATAGATCTCAAGGGGTGGCGCGACTCGGTGCACCATTCACTCACAGGTGTTGGCCGCGAGCGGGTGCTGGCCTCGCTGCGCCTGCTGGCGAGTCATGGCAAGCTGGCCGAGCTGCGGTTGCTCCACGTGCCGGGACGCAGCGATTTTCTGGATGCCGATGGCAAGCTGGAAACGGGTCTGGCCAGCTTTTTGCAGAACTTGGGGCCAGTGCCCATCCGCCTCAACGGCTTTCGTCAGCATGGTGTGCGCGGAGTGGCGACGAGCTGGCCGGAGGCGGGCAGAGATGAGCTGACTCGCCTTGCCAGGGCGGTGAGCGACAGGGGACTTGGACCCGTTTCACTGCCGGCCATTATCTGACCCTGTGTTTGCTGGCTAATTAACTGATCGCAAAGCAATTTGATGGGATGCTTTTGCCAGCACCCTGCTCTGATGTTGAGTCTGGTGGCGGCTTTTTTGCAGTCTGAGTCTGAAGATGACGTAACTGTGATTGCTGTCTATTTGAGCTCTGCGAGGGGGCGGCTAGAATGGGGCATTCGCCCACAATCAACAGACGAACATGAGTGAATCCAACGCCTTATACCGAGTGCAGTTCATTTGCCACAGCGAGCGTTATGAAGTCTATGTCAGGGAAGTGAGTCAGGGTCAGCTGTTCGGCTTTATCGAGATCGCTCACTTCGTGTGGGATAACCACACGGCATTGATCGTCGATCCCAGCCACGAGAAATTGAAGAGTGAATTTGCCGACGTCGACCGCACCATGATCCCCATGCACCATGTATTGCGGGTCGATCAGGTGCGCAAACAGGGGGCCGCCCGCATCACTGAGCTGGGCAACAACATCGCGCCCTTCCCCAACCCCATCTATACCAGGAAGCCCTGAGGCTTTCTCCTCTCTGCGAGCCTTGCCATGGGAGTTCCCCTGGTGGGGCCATCTCCTCTTCGGGTCGGTAATGGCGCCCGCAGGATCTGCAATGCGTGCAGCCCGGGGGCGTTAACCCAGCTCCCTGGCCAGTGTCAGGATCCGCTGTCTGAACCAGCGCAGCGCCGGCTCTTCGCCCGCCGGCCCATACCACACCAGGCTGTGGGTGACGGCGCCATAGTCGAACGGGACTGGACGGATCGCTAATCCCAAAGCCGCGCTCTGTAACGCCCAACCCTCGATGGCGGTCAGGATGAGATCGCTCTGGCGCAGCAGGGCTGACGCGCTGCCAAAATCCGGCAGAGTGGCACCGATCTGGCGGCGTACCTGCAGCTGGGCCAGGCTCTGCTCGAAGAAGGGGTTGGCCAGTTCCTGATCGCGAATGGCGATATGGCGCCAGCTCAGGTAGGCATCCAGATCCCAGGGCTTGTCCAGCGCCGGATGGTCCGCCCGCAGCAGACAGACCAGCCTGTCTTCCCGCAGCGTTTCCCATACCAGACCCGGCTGGCGGGGCAGGGGCTGGCTCTGGTCGTGGGGCAGGATAACAAAGTCGAGTTTGCCCGCTGCCAGTGCCGTCAGACCTTGCTCATCCTTGTTCCAGACGTTGGGCTCCAGGCCCGGTACCTCCTGCATCAGCTGGCCCAGAATGGGCCCCATCGGCCAGACCATGCTGCTTTCCCGCAGCGCAAACCTCAGTTGTCCCTGCCAGGTTTGGGGGTCAAAACCGTCCTGGCTGGTGAGATTGTTCAGCTCGCTCAGCAGTCGGTGCAGGGTAGGGCCGAGCCGCTCGGCAAAGGGGGTCAGCAACAGCTGGTTGCCCTGGCGGTAGAGCAGCTGATCGCCGAGCAGATCCCGCAGCTGGTTGAGGGTCTTGCTGACGGTGGAGGGGGTGGTGCAGAGCCGCTCGGCCGTGCGGGTGACGCTCTGGCTGTCGAGCAGCAGATGCAGGGTGACCAGATGACGGCCTCCCAGCCTGGACAGTGCAATCAGATCCACTGTGCCTCCTGCAGCGAGACAAGCGCGGGCAGGGGAGGTCGATTGACCAGATGGCGGCCCCTCACCGTCAAACATGACAGTGCAATCAGATCCATGACAGCTCCACAACATAGGGACAAACAAAAAGCCCCGCTTGAGCGGGGTTTGCACGGGTTAGCCCTTGAGCACGGCGGCCATGGCGTCGGCCACATAGTCGACGTTGCGGCTGTTGAGGCCCGCCACGCACATGCGACCCGAGCGCACCAGATAGACGGCGAACTCTTCGCGCAGGCGGTCAACCTGCTCCGGCGTGAAGCCGGTGTAGCTGAACATGCCGCGCTGGCTGATGAAGTAGCCAAAATCACGGCCAGGCACCTTGGCGCTCAGTACCTCGAACAGCTTCTGGCGCATGGCCTTGATGCGGATGCGCATCTCGCTCACTTCATCGACCCAGAGGGCGTGCAGGCTGGCATCGTTCATCACGGCCGCTGTGATCTGGCCGCCGTGGGTAGGGGGGCTGGAGTAGTTGCGACGCACTGTCGCCTTCATCTGGCCCAGCACCCGGCCCGCCTCTTCGGCATCTTTGCAGATGACCGACAGGCCGCCACAGCGTTCGCCGTAGAAGGAGAGGTTCTTGGAAAACGAGTTGCTGACGAAGAAGCTGACGCCGGCGGCCACCATGGCACGGATGGCGTAGGCATCCTCTTCCAGACCATCACCGAAGCCCTGATAGGCGATGTCCATAAAGGGAATTAGCCCCTTATCCACCACGAGCGCGATCACCTTGTCCCACTGGGCAGAGGAGAGATCCACGCCGGTCGGGTTGTGACAGCAGGGGTGGAGCAGCACGATGCTTTTCGCTGGCAGCTGGCTCAGGCAGTCGATCATGGCATCAAACTGGACGCCGCCGGTGGCTGCGTCGTAGTAGGGGTAGTCGTGCACCTGGATGCCGGCCCCCTCGAACATGGCCTTGTGGTTGTCCCAGGTCGGATTGCTGACCCACACCTCTGAGGTCGGGAAGTAGCGCTTGAGCAGGTCGGCCCCGATCTTGAGCGCGCCGGAGCCGCCTATGGTCTGGATGGTGGCGATGCGGCCGGCCTTGACTGCTTCATGGTCGGCGCCAAACAGCAGGTGCTGCACTGCTGTGCGGTAGTTGGCGGCCCCTTCCATCGGTTGATAGGGGCGCGGAGCTGGTGCAGCGGCGCGCTGGGCTTCAGCCTGTTGCACGGACGCCAGCAGCGGAATGCGGCCCTGTTCGTCGTAATAGAGGCCGATCCCCAGATTCACCTTTTGCTCACGGGTGTCTTTGTGGAAGGTCTCGACCAGGGTCAGTATGGGGTCGCCAGCGTAGGCATCGACGTGTTCAAACATGGGGGGTCCTTGCGAAGTGGAATCCAGGGTAAGGGATCAATGATCGGCGGTCATGATGGCGTAAAGCGGGCGAGGGCTCAAGTCTGAAACGGACCTGCCGTGCACGGCCATGGCCCCCTTTGCTGTAAAGGGTTAGGGTCCGGACTTGCTCCCATGGCTGACGCCAGTAGCGAGCAGGCCGTGGAGCCTTTACTTCAGGTAGGATCTCAGTACCCGCACCACCTGATCCAGATCCTCCAGCCGCTCGGCCGGGGTGGCCTCTTCGGCGCCGAGATGCTCCCGCATATGACCCTCCAGCACCTCCAGCATCAAGCCGTTGACGGCACCGCGGATGGCGGCGATCTGCTGCAAAATGGCGGCGCAGTCACCCTCCTGCTCCAGTGCGCTTTCCAGCGCCCCAGTCTGGCCCTTGATGCGGCGCACCCGCGCCAGCAACTTCTTCTTGCCGTGAATGGTGTGTGACATGGAGGATCCTCTCGATCAATAAAACTATACTGGGGTATAGTATATTGCATCATCGCTCTCAGGAGAAATCCATGTCATTCCTCGTCTCATCCCACTGCCATCAACCCGTCGTGCACCAGGGTAATCCGCTGGCGGAACAGAAAACCCGCTGGGCCGTGCTGCTCACCGTTATCATGATGGTGGCGGAGATCAGCGGCGGCTGGTTCTACAACTCAATGGCACTGCTGGCGGACGGCTGGCACATGAGCTCCCACGCGCTGGCGCTCGGCCTCTCCGTGCTGGCCTATCGTGCCGCACGTCATTTTGCCCGCGACCACAGATTCAGCTTCGGTACCTGGAAGATAGAGGTGCTGGGGGGCTTCACCAGCGCCCTGTTGTTGGTGGGGGTGGCCGGGTTGATGCTGTTCGAATCTGTGTTCCGGCTGCTGGATCCCAGTCCGATCCACTATCAGCAGGCGATCGCCATCGCGCTGGTGGGCCTCTTGGTGAACCTCGCCTGTGCCTGGCTGCTCAAGGATGATCAGGGTCATCATCACGGTCACAGCCATGGTCATCATGATCACAACCATGACAGTCACCAGGGTCACGACCACTCTCATCATGACCATGCTGATCATCACGGCCATCAGGATCTCAACCTGCGTGCCGCCTACATTCATGTGCTGGCGGATGCGGCCACCTCTGTGCTGGCCATCCTGGCGCTGGTGGGTGGCATGCTGTGGGGAGCCGACTGGCTGGATCCTCTGATGGGCATAGCGGGGGCCGTGCTGGTGGCGGTGTGGGCCTGGGGGCTGCTGCGCGACTCGGGCCGGGTACTGCTGGATGCCGAGATGGATACCCCGCTGGTGGCGGAGATCCGCGAGGTGATAGCCGACTTGCCGGACGCCGAGATCCGCGATCTGCACGTCTGGCGGGTGGGGCAGGAGCAGTATGCCTGCGTACTCTCTCTATTGATGGCGACGCCCATCCCGGCTGGCCAGATCCGTGAGCGGCTCGCCATCCACGAGGAGCTGGTCCACGTCACCATAGAGATTGCCCAGCCATAAGCAGACGCGTGGGATGGATGCTCAAGACAGGATGTGAAGAAGGGGCCAAGGCCCCTTCTGTGGTGCGCGTCAGTGATGCTGGCTGTGGTCATCGTCCGGCTTGTGCTGCCAGATGGCCCCCAGCAGCAGCTTGAGCAGCAGCCCTGGCGGGTTGTCCAGCAAGTGTCCCGACTCCAGCAACAGGTGACCATCCGCCCGAAAACCCAGGCTGGCATGCACTGTGCCATCCTCACCGCGCACCTGGATGAGGCCGCTCAAGGTGCCGCGTTCTCCCGGCAGGCAGCGCAGCCGCAGCTCACGGGGTTCTCCCAGCAGGGTGAAGGCCCGACTCAGGGGCGGCGTGTCTTCAAAGTCGGGCCAATTGAAGAAGTGATACTGCTCTGCGAGCCCGCCCGCCTGCTGGCAAAACTGGTCAAACAGCTGCGCAATCCCCTGATATTCCTGATCCAGCCGTTTGGCCTGCTCTTCAATCCTTTTCATCTGCTGCTCCTGCTCACGCTATCTGGCTGATTGAAAACTGGTTTTTTTCAAGGTGCCAGCGGGTTCGACCAGATATGGCGCCAAATGGTGGCCGGGTCTGTGAGCCGGATCCAACTTTCGTTATGAAAACGTTATCTTGTTGAAAAGGGTTGGTTTTTTTGCCCTGCTGCTCACATTTGAAACGATTGCCGCTGATTAATATGGCATCGCTCGGCAATGACCGGGTACTCGGATATCGAGACTAACTACAGCGGGAATTATAAAAAAATGGATATGAAAAAGACCAAAGTGGCGCTGGTAACAGCCTCACTGCTCGCGCTTTTGTCCGGCTGCAATGACAACAGCTCTTCACCCTCCACCCCTGAACCCACGGATGGGCCTGTCGCCCGTCTGCCCGATGTGCAACCCCCTGCCGAGCAACTGGTTGCCGGCCCAGATCAGGCGGTGATCGCCCTGGTGGATACCCAGACCAGCGCCGCGCGCGGGATAGAAGGGCCCTTTGCCAGCCACAGCCTGCATCTGTGGAACAACGACGCCTGTAACGCTACCGCCGAGAGCGGTCTGAATGCGGGCTGGGATGACAAGGCCAATACCCCGACGGCGGTCGACAGTTTCGGCCCCAGCTGGGTGGTTCCCCTGGCCAAGCTGGAAGGCTGTATCAACTTTATTGCCCGCAACGGCGATCTCGCCAACCTGACCGGCGCCGACATGAAGGTGGTTTTCAGCGATCACCCTGATCGCACCGTGGCCATAGTCGCGGGCAAGAGCGAAGTCTTCGACAGTCGTGCCGATGCCTTTACCGCCGCCTTTGGCGTGGCCGGGGCCAGCGCCCATCTGATCGATGGCAACACCCTGATCTGGCAAGGGGGCAAGGACAAGCCCCATGTGCGCCTCTATTACACGGAGTCGGGCACCATCAAGGCCAATGCCGAGGGGGTGTTCGACTTCCCCTATCTCAGCCTGACCGCGACCAGCCTGACCGCCGAGCAGCAGGCCAAGTACCCGCACCTCAAGGATGCAGCGGCCTTCGCCCTGCCATCCGGCAAAGATCTCAAGCCCCTGCTCAAGGGCGAGCTGGTGGCCATTGGCACGGATGCCGACGGCATTTTGCAGGGGGCGACCCTGGTGCAGAGCGCCGGCGCCCTCGATGCCCTCTACGCAGAGGAAGCCACCAAGCTGGCCTATGGCGCCATCGTTGAGGGGGGCAATGTCACCTTCCGGCTGTGGGCGCCAACCGCCAAGTCGGTCAAGCTGGCGTTGTTCGACGAGCAGCACAAGGCCCTCGGCGAGCGCACCATGACACAAGACGACGCCAGCGGCAGCTGGAGCGTGCAGGGTGGCAGCGAGCTGGTCGGAAAATTCTACCGCTATGATATCCAGGTCTATCACCCGCTCAGTCGCAAGCTGGAATCCTATCAGGTAACAGACCCCTACTCCCTGAGCCTGGCGATGAACTCCGAGTTCAGTCAGGTGGTGGATCTCGATGATCCGGCCCTCAAGCCGGAAGGGTGGGACAGCCTGAAGGCGCCCCACAGCCAGCAGAACCCTGCCGACATCACCATCTATGAGGCCCATGTCCGGGATCTGACCGGCAACGATGAGTCCACCAAGCCGGAACACAGAGGCAAGTTCCTCGGCCTGACCGACAGCGACAGTGTGCCGGTCAAGCATCTGCAATCCCTTGCCCAGAGCGGCGTCAGCCATCTGCACCTGTTGCCTGTGTTCGACATCGCCACCGTCAACGAGGATCCGGCCAAGGTAGCCAACCTCCAGGATGACTTCAGCAAGCTGTGTCAGGTCAATGCCGAGGTGAAGGATTCCAAGTTTGGTGGTTACTGCGGCGGTGGCCAGACCATAGAAGCCGTGCTGGCCGATCTGCAAGGGGCCGACAGCAAGGAGAGCCCGCAGGTGCAGGAGCTCTCCGGCTATCTGCGTGGCGTTGACTCTTTCAACTGGGGTTATGACCCTTATCACTACACGGCGCCGGAAGGCTCCTACGCCACCGATGCCGAGGGTAGCCAGCGGATCCTGGAGTTCCGCGAGATGGTCAAGGCCATCAAGCAGAACATCGGCATGAACGTGGTGATGGACGTGGTCTACAACCACACCAACGAAGCCGGCCTTGGTCCTAAGTCGGTGCTCGACAAGATAGTGCCCTGGTACTACCAGCGCCTCAATCCGGAGACCGGCTCGGTCGAGAATTCCACCTGCTGCTCCAACACGGCGCCGGAACACGCCATGTTCGCCAAGCTGATGGATGACTCCCTGGTGACCTGGGCCCGCGACTACAAGATCGACGCCTTCCGCTTCGACCTGATGGGTCACCACCCGAAAGATCAGGTGGTGCAGGCGCTGGCCGCAGTGAAGCAGGTCAACCCCGAGATGTACTTCTACGGCGAGGGCTGGAACTTCGGCGAGGTGCAGGATGACAAGCGCTTCGTGCAGGCGACCCAGAAGCACCTGGCCGGCACCGGCATCGGCTCCTTCTCCGACCGCTTGCGTGATGCGGTGCGCGGCGGCAGTCCGTTTGACGGCGGCGATACCATTCGCAAGACCCAGGGCTTTGGCAACGGCGCCCTGGTGGATGCCAACGAGATGGACGGCGTCGAGCTGGCCACCGCGCTGCACCAATCCGACCTGGTGCGCCTCGGCATGGCCGGCAACCTCAAGGAGTTCGTGCTGACCGACAAGGACGGCATGCCTAAGAAGGGCTCCGACATCGACTACAACGGTCAACCTGCGGGTTATGCCCAGGATCCGACCGAGATCCAGAACTATGTCGACAAGCACGACAACCAGACCCTGTTCGACAACCTGATCTACAAGGCGCCGGAAGGAGCCGATCTGGTGCGGATGCAGGGGGTATCGCTGGCCACCGCCATGCTGGGGCAGGGCATTCCCTTTACCCACGCAGGTGTCGAGCTGCTGCGTTCCAAGTCCATGGAGCGGGACAGCTATGACTCGGGTGACTGGTACAACAGGGTCGACTACACCCTTGCCGACAACAACTTCGACAAGGGGTTGCCGCGCAAGGACAAGGATGGGGACAACTACCCGTTGATCGAGCAGGTACTTGGCAAGCACGTCAAGCCGAGCGGGGCCGACATGGCGACCATGGTAGGCTTCTATCAGGAGTTGGCCGAGCTGCGTCAATCCTCCCGTCTGCTGCGCCTTGGCAGCGGCGCCGAGGTGATCAAGCGGGTTGATTTCCGCAATACCGGGCCTGACCAGGTGCCGGGGCTTATCGTGATGACGGTGGATGATGGCGTCAACGCCGGTGCGGATCTGGATCCCGCCATCGAGGGCCTGGTGGTGATGATCAACGCCACCAACCAGCCCCAGAGCATCGGCGACTTCCGTGATGGCAAGGATCAGCCCATCGATCTGAGCACGTTGCAGCTGAGCCCGGCCCACCATGCCGGTAGCAGCATCGCCGATGGCGCCCTTGCCAGTGGTGGTCAACTGACCCTGGGAGCTTGGTCTGCCGCCGTGTTCGTCAAACCGCAGGCCGGAGCCCAGGGCGCGGGTCTGCCGGTGAGCAAGAAGATAGACCTGAGCACGGTTCCGCCGTTTGGTGACACCGATGTCTTCGTGCGTGGTTTCCTGAACGAGTGGGATCCGGTCAACAAAATGATCTTTGGTGGCAACTTTACCTACGAGTTCACCACCGAAGTGACGACCGATCAGCTTGGCACCACTCAGGTGAAGATTGCCGGTAGTGAGTGGGACGGCCCGATCAACTACGGCAAGTGCAGTGACACCGACCAGCTGGCGACAGGCCAGGTCAGCGTGCTCTGCGCCAATGGCGGAGATCTGCCGTTCAATGCTGACAAGGCGGGCAGCTACAAGTTTGTGTTCACGGCAATGAACAAGGACAAACCGACCCTGAGCGTCAGCTTCACCGAGCCGGTGCAGAGCTGCAAGGTGCTGGATACGGTGGCGGGCAATCCGCTCGGCTACAACCTGTTCGTCAAGGGTGAGCTGTCCGGCTGGGCTGCCCAGCCCCAGTATCAGCTGAGCTACAAGGGGATGGACGGCGACCTCGCCATCTATCAGGCCGCGTTCAACTACATGGGCACCAGCGAGTTCAAGGTCGCCAATGAAGACTGGAGCAAGGAGTACCTGCTCAACGGCGGTGGCGCTGTCACTGCTGAGACGGGCTACTCTCTCGGCTTCTCCCAGGCTGGCAGTGCGAACAACAGCATCACATTACCGCAAGGATTGTGGAGCGTGCTGGTGAAAGTTGACCCGGCTGGTACCAAGGCCGGTACCGCCGTCATTCAGGAGTGCCGTGCCAAGTAAGCACACCCATAGAGTCCGGGGCTGGCTCGGCAGCCCCGGGTTGAATTCCACCTTGCCAAGGGTGGGATAACTCCGAGAGAGTAAACAAAGCGCGACTGCCAACCGGCAGCCGCGCTTTTTCTTTGCAGGTGTGAGGTGGGGGGAAAGAGAAAAGCCGTCCCTGTCGGGGGACGGCTTTGCATATGGAGGTCTCGCTTGCTGGCTGGATCAGCGCTTGCGCAGCAGACGCAGGGCGTTGGCCGTCACCAGGGCGGTGGCTCCGGTATCCGCCAGCACGGCAATCCACAGGCCCGTGATGCCGAGCAGACTGGTGACCAGGAAGATGGCCTTGAGTCCCAGCGCCAGCGCTATGTTCTGGTGGATGTTGGCCAGTGCCGCCCGCGACAGGCGGATCATGGCGGCGATGCCACCGAGCTGGTTGTGGGTCAGGGCGGCATCGGCCGTCTCCAGCGCCACGTCTGTGCCGCCACCCATGGCGATGCCAATGTTGGCCCGCTTCATGGCGGGGGCGTCGTTGATGCCATCCCCTATCATGGCGACCTTCTGGCTGGCGGCCAGCTTGGCGATCTCTTCCACCTTGTCTTCCGGCAGCAGGCTGGCGCGCCAGCCCATGCCGAGCTCGTTGGCAATCGCCTCGGCGGCGCGGGGGTTGTCACCGGTCAGCATAATGCTGCGCAGTCCCAGCCCCTTGAGCTCCGCCAGGGCCGCTGCCGCTTCGGGCCGGATCTGGTCCCGCAGGGCCAACAGGGCCGCCGGCGCTGCGCCCGGCTGGCCGAGCACGACCACCGTCTTGCCCTGCTGCTCAAGGGTGGCTATTTGTGCGTTGAGGGCATTGCTCAGCGAGTCAATCCGGCTCGGTGCCAGCAGTTGCCAGAGGGTGCCGTCGACGCGTCCTTCCACCCCCATGCCTGGCAGGGCGCGCAGATCCTGGGCTGCGGCCAGAGTCAGCCCCTGCTCACGGGCGGCGGCCACCACGGCGCGGGCCAGAGGATGATGGGAGCCTTGCTCTATGGCGGCGGCCAGTGCCAGCAGTTCGTCCTCCGGTTGGTCATTGAGGCTGACAAGTTCGGTCAGTTGCGGCTTGCCCAGGGTCAGGGTGCCTGTCTTGTCAAAGGCGACTGTGTCTATATGGGCCAGTCGCTCCAGCGCGGCACCGCCCTTGATCAGGGCCTCCTGGCGGGTTGCCGCCGCCAGGGCGGAGGTGACAGCCGCCGGGGTGGAGATCACCAGGGCGCAGGGGCAGCCGATGAGCAGCAGCGCCAGTCCGCGATAGACCCACTCGTCCCAGCTCTGGCCAAAGGCCAGCGGTGGCACTATCACCACCAGCAGGGCAACCAGCATCATGGCAGGGGTATACCAGCGGCTGAAGCGGTCGATGAAGCGCTCTATGGGGGCGCGCTGGGTCTCGGCTTCCTCGATCAGGTGCAGTATGCGGTCGATGGCGTTGTTGCCGGGCTCGGACACCACCTCGAGGCGCAGCACCCGATCTGCCGCCAGACTGCCGGCGGGCACCTTGTCACCCTGGCGACGTTCCACCGGAATGGACTCACCGGTCAGGGCACTCTCGTCAAACGCCCCAAGGGCGTCGAGCAAGCGGGCATCTGCCGGCAGGCGGGCGCCCGGGGCGATCTCTATGATGTCGCCGGGACGCAGCTGGTCGGCCGCCACCTCTTCCCGAACGTCACCGTCAACCCTGGTGCGGATCCGCAGTGCCTTGTCGGGCACCAGCGCCATCAGGGCGGTGACGCCGGCGCGAGCACGGCCGGCGGCGTAGGCCTCCAGATGCTCCCCCAGCATGAACAGCAGCAGCACCATGGCCGCCTCGGCGGTTTCACCTAGGAAGAGGGCGCCCAGCGCCGCCACCGTCATCAGGGTCTCGATGGCGAAGGGGGAGCCGCTCCTGGTCAGGGCCCAGGCTTTGCGGGAGATGGGCCACAGGCCCCAGAGGGTGGCCAGGGTAAACAGCGGCTGGCCGAACTCTTTCGGCAGCAGGGCAGCCAACAGCATCAGGCCGGCCAGCGACAGGGGCTGCCAATACTTGGCGAGCAGGGCCATCTGCGGGCTGCGGCGCCTGGCGTTGTCGTCCCCGGGCTGAGTTGCGCCTTTGAGCCGGAAACCCGCGGCCAGCACGGCGGCGGTGACGGGGTCGGGGGAGAGGCCGGGGGCGAGATCCACCACCAGCTTCTCGGTGGCAAACAGCACCCGGGCCTGCTGCACGCCCGCCACCCGGCTGACGGCGGTCTCTATCTTGCGGGCGCAGCTGGGGCAATCCATCCCCAGCACCTGCCAGCTGTGGCGGCGGCTGTCCTGCTCCGGCGCGACTAACGGCTCGGCGGTGTCGGTGGTTTGCTCATGGTGATCATGCTCATGATGGTCATGGTCATGGTCATGGTCATGAGGCGGCTGCGGGCTGCAGCAGCCCTGGCTTTGACAACTTCCTCTGGGGGGCTCTTCATCCCCCGGTGATTCACTCACCCCCTGATCCTGATGATCATGGGGTGCCTTGCTGGCGCAGCAACTGACCTGTTCGACATTGTCACAGCAGTGGCTGTCGTGTTGATGTTCGACTTGGCTGGTGACGGCCTTGCCGGTGGCCGCTGTGTGTTGATGGCTGCAGCAGGATTTGCTCATGATGAGTCCCTCTTGGATGGGTCCCGCCGGTGCGGAACCTTGGATAACTGAGCCGAGTGTAAACCTTGGTGTTAAGTCCAAGGTCAAGCCTCTTTATCTCCCTCTCTCGTTTGAGAGGGGCTGCCAGTTCGGTCCAGGAGCAAGTGCCGCTATATCCTTGTGATTGGCGGGTGTTTGTCCTCGCCCGGCGCGCCTATACTGGGGGGCCCTATCCTCCCTCGATAATCAAGGACATAACATGAGCAATTCCGTTACTCTGCAAGGCAACCCCGTTTCCGTAGCCGGTCACTTCCCCGTTGCCGGTGAGCAGGCCAAGCCTTTCTCCCTGGTTGCCAAGGATCTGTCTGACGTGACCCTGGCGAGCTTCGCCGGTCAGCGCAAGATCCTGAACATATTTCCGAGCGTCGATACCCCGACTTGTGCCACCTCGGTGCGCAAATTCAACGAACAGGCCAGCGCGCTGGAGAACACAGTCGTGCTCTGCATCTCCGCCGATCTGCCGTTCGCCCAGTCTCGTTTCTGCGGCGCCGAAGGTCTGGACAAGGTGGTGACCCTCTCCACCCTGCGTGGTGCTGCCTTCATGCAGGATTACGGTGTGGCCTTCTCCTCCGGTCCGCTGGTGGGCCTGACTGCCCGCGCCATCGTGGTGCTGGATGCAGATAACAAGGTGCTGCACAGCGAGATGGTAGCCGAAGTAGCCGATGAGCCGAACTACGCGGCCGCCCTGGCTGCCCTGTAAGCTTCTGAGCGCAAAAATCCCGCCACGGCATGCCCGTGGCGGGATTTTTTTATGGATGGAACCCGGTTATCAGGGGGTCTTTACAGGCTGGGTGGCGGGTAATGGCTCAGGGTGTGGCTGCCAGTGTTCGTAGGGTCTGTGGATCTTGCTGTATATCTCCTCCAGCTTGCCTGACGCCGCCAACCTTTCTATGGCCTGTGCCAAAAACGCATCCATCTCATTGCCGGCTGCGCCCTTTTGAATAATAAAAACATCTTCAAAGTCGCCAAAAAATTCTCGCTGGATATTGGTCAGCCCCAGCTGGCGCAGCATCAGGTCCGCTTCCTCCTGTGCCCAGATAAAGGCATCGATACGGCCACGGGAGAGCTTGCGAAGGGATTGCTCGATACTCATGGAACGTTGTACTTGAAAGGGGAGCTCACCGGGTACGGCCTCGATTAACAAATCCCGTTGCGTTGCTTCGATGCCATAGGCCATGTCGGTGGAGACAGGATTCGCTGTGTTGCTGTAGATGACATGGGCTACCTTGCCAAAGCTGCGGGTGCTGAAGCGATAGGGCAGCATGTCTGCATCGTGCAGATTGCGAATGGCGGGCAGGCTGAAATCGGCCTTGCCATTGATCACGCCCGCCATGGCGCGCGCAATGGGGTAGATGGTGATCTCGATAGTCATATCGGGGTAGAGCGCATCAATCCCATGGACCAGATCGACGAAGGGGCCTGTCTTGTCGGCGTTGATAAGGCCTGGCAATTCACCAAGGTGGGCCTTGATGACGCGGACCGGCTGGGCAGGGGGGCTGGAGGTGGTCGACGAGGTCTGGGAGAGACCTATGGTCGCGATACCGAGCAGGCTGAGCAGTAGCATGGGGATATGTCTGAGCATGGTCTGTCTGCCTTCGAGGTGAATAATACCATTGTAGACAGCCATGACCTGGCACAGTGCTCTTCCTCTTGCCGCTTGCGGATAGGGTTTTACTTCTTATGCCCCGCTAACTAGACTTCGCCTCCCACTTCTTTATCCGCGTACCCCCATGACCTTTAGCGAACTCGATCTCCATCCCGCCTTGCTGGCTGCCTTGCCTGCCACCCTGCACACGCCGACTCGCATCCAGCAGCTTGCAATACCCGTGGTATTGGCGGGGCAGGATCTGCTGGCGCTGGCCCAGACCGGCAGCGGCAAGACACTGGCGTTCGGGTTACCGTTGCTGCAACGGCTGGATCCCGCCTCCAGCCTGGTGCAGGGACTGGTAGTGGTGCCGACCCGCGAGCTGGCGATGCAAGTGAGCGCTGCGCTGCAAGGGATGGCTGACGCTCTGGGATTGCGGATCCTCACCCTGTGCGGTGGCGTTGCACAGGAGCGACAACAGGCAGAGCTGGCGCTGGGGCCGCAACTGCTGGTGGCGACGCCGGGGCGACTGCGGGATCTGCTCACTCAGCAAGTGCTGGGGCTGGATGGCCTGCAACAGCTGGTGCTGGATGAGGCGGATCGCCTGCTGGAGATGGGTTTCTGGCCCGATATCCAGTGGCTGATGAATGAGATGCCCGCCGAGCGTCAGACCCTGCTCTTCTCCGCTACCCTGCCTGCCGAGCTGAATGCCTTTGCCCATAGCCTGCTGACAGAACCGACTCGCATTGAGGCCAATCCCCTCAACAGCCTGGTGAACGAGATCGAGGAGCGACTCTATCTGGTCAATAAGAGCAGCAAGGTGCCTGCGCTGATCAGCTTGCTCAAGGAGCAGGCCTGGCCGCAGGTGCTGGTGTTCATCAGCGCGCGGGACGATGCCGACGGCGTGGCCAGGAAGCTGGCCAGGGCGGGGATCCCGGTTGCCGCCCTGCATGGGGAGAAGGAACAGGCGGTTAGAGAGCAGGCGCTCGACGATTTCAAGGCTGGCAAGGTGCTGGTGCTGGTGGCCACCGACCTGATGGCGCGGGGCATACATGTGGAGGCATTGCCTGTGGTGATCAACCTGGACTTGCCCGCCAGCGCCCCCGTTTATGTTCACCGTATCGGCCGTACCGCCCGCGCCGGGTGCGAGGGGCTGGCCATCTCGCTGGTGTGTCACGGCGAGAGCGATATCCTGGCGGCGATCCGCACCCTGACCGGCCGTGAGCTGCCGCTGGGGGAACTCGCAGGTTTCCCGGTGACCGACCTGCCCGCCAGCGGGGAGGGCAAGCGCCCACCTCGCGACAAGCAGGCTAACCGTCGCACCGCCAACAAGCGCAGCGTCAAGCAGTTCAAGGGCAAGGTCTAGTTCAAGGCTGAGTTGGACTGCCCGATTGGGCAGTATCAAAGGACGCCGGTTTCACTATGCTCCATGGGTTTAACCATGGAGGGATAGAAGATGACAAGCCTGTTAATGGGGCCCCTGCTGGGGCTCGAAGCTGAGGCGCAGTACAGCATCTGTTTTCTGGCGGGGCCCGGCTGCAAGGGCGCCAGCATCAGGATCAACGGCACCTTGCTGCCTGCCAGCAAGCAGGCGGATACCCCCAGAGGGGGTTTGTGGCGGGCCAGCTGGACGGCAAGCCCGGCCGCCGAGGGGACGAGCGTGGAGTACCGGATCCTGCTGGATGGGGAACCCGCCCGGGATCTGGCCGGGGACGACCATTGGCAGTTTCATCTGCCGGGGCTGGCGGAGCCGGTGCGCATCGGTTACGCCTCTTGCAACGGTTTTTCCGACTTCAAGCTGCTCACCTCCACGCCTCAGCCCTATGTGATGTGGGGCAGGCTTGCTGCCGAACACGCCGCGCATCCCTTCTCGCTGTTGCTGATGGGGGGGGATCAGGTCTATGCCGACTCTCTCTGGACCACGGTTCCCAGCCTCAAGGCCTGGAACGAGCTGGACAGGACGGAGAAGGTCAAACGCAAGGCGACCCGCACCATGGAGGAGCAGCTCGATCGCTTCTATTGCGATCTCTACTGCAAGCAGTGGAGCCGGCCCGAGGTGGCCCGCCTGCTGGCCCGGGTGCCAAGCGCCATGATGTGGGATGATCACGACATCTTCGATGGCTGGGGCAGCTATCCCGAGGATCTGCAGGGCTGTAATGTCTATCGGGCCATCTATGCTGCCGCGTCCCGTTATTTCCGGCTGTTCCAGCTGCGCAGCAGCGCCAATGCCTCCCTGCTGGACCCGGTCAATTTGAATCACCACTCCTGGCTGCTGACGTTTCGGGGTTACCGGATCCTGGCGCTGGACAACAGAGCAACCCGCACCCAGGCCCAGGTGATGAGCCAGTCCCAGTGGGAGCAGGTCAACGGTGCGCTGGCCGCATGCGACGCGGGCCACCTGCTGGTCATGGCTGGCGTGCCCGTGGTTTATCGGGACTTCTCCTTCACAGAGGCTGCGCTGGATGCCACCCCCTGGGAAGAGGAGCTGACCGACGATCTCAAGGATCACTGGCGGGCCAAGGATCATCAGGGAGAGCGGGCCCGGCTCATCATGCGGCTGCTGGACAATGCCAAGAGCCGGCGTCAGAAGGATTCTGCCTGCAAGACCCTGATCCTCTCCGGCGACGTGCACGTGGGCTGCCTGGGCGTCATCCAGGACAAGCGGGAAGGGGTCACCAATGTGCACCAGCTGGTCTCCTCCGGCATAGTCCATCCCTGCCCCACCCAGTTTCAGTGGATGGGGATCCTCGCCATGACCAACGACAATCCCGAATACCTCGACGAAAACCGCTTGATACGCGCCGAGCTCATCAAGCCGTTCGGCGCCCCCGTCTATCTGCGCACCCGCAACTTCGCCACCCTGCTGATGGGCAGTGACCACAAGCTGTGGGCCAACTGGCATTGCGAGAACGGGCTGGCCGCCAGCTATCCGCTGGCCTGATGGTCGGGCAAACGCAAAGGGCCCCGGCGGGCCCTTTTTTCTTTTCCACGTCAGGCTCCCCGGGCCGTTTCATGCTCAGGGCTTGTCCTGTGCCTGGGCGAAGAAGTCGCGCCTAAACTGGCCGAGCACCTCCTCTCTGTGCTGCTGCCAGCGCTCAGGATCCATGCTCCCCTGACTGGCCGCCAGTTGCTGCTCCAGCTCGGCCAGCTGCTGCTGGTAGCGGCCGCGCTGATCCAGCTGTTGCTGGCGTACACCGGCAAACGCCACGCTGGCCTCGGCCCGGTCGGCAGGCAGGAAGTGGCGGGCCAATGTCTCCAGCTCCTCATCCCCCCACAACTGGCGCGCCTGCAAGAGGCGGGCATCCGGGTTGAACAGATCCGCCGCCAGATCCGGGTGATCCGCCGCCCACTCATCCTGCAGCCGGGTCAGGGCGGCCAGCCGTTCGGCCAGCGCCAGCTGTTCGCTGTCGTCGGCCAACTGATCCAGGGCCTGGGCGTAACGCCCCTGCAACCGGGTCAGGCTCTCCCCCTCACTCATCCACTGGGATTCCAGCGCGATCAGATTGACCAGCCGCTCGCTCAGCGGCTGGTCGGTGTCGCTTATCTCGCTGGCGAGCCGCTGGCTCAGCTCCGCAGGCATCTCTCGCCAGCTGGGAGGCGGCTTGGTGGACTGGCCCCCGCTGACCGCCGGGGTGAGCCGGGGTATGAGGGTTGTCATCGGCGCGGCTGGCGTCTGCTGCGGCTGACTTCCCCCATGCTGATTAACCTCGGCGTTTGCCGGGGCAGACCCTGGCTCATTCTGCCAGCCGAGGTTGAGCAGCAAGAGCGAGAGGACTGCCAGGGCCAGGATCCCGTAGCGGCGCTTCATCGGCTGATCTCGCCCTTGACCGGGAAGTGATCGGAGAGGTTGCTGGCGGGCCAGAGGCTGCCATCGCTGCTGCGTGGGATCCAGACGCTGTTGAGGTTATGACTGGCGGCGCCGTACTCCCGGCTCACCACCAGATAGTCCAGATACTCGACGTTGGCACCACCGGAGAGGGGGCCGCCTGCATAGGGGTTGATCCTGGGATCGAAGGTGGCTTCGGTATAGCCGCCATAGCCGGGTTCATGGGCGTCAAGGTTGGCCAGCATGCTGGCGTAGTCGTCGGCGAACTTGCGCTTGTTGACGTTGAAGTCGCCGCCATAGATGACGGTGTCGCTGGCCGGGATCTTGAGGCTGGCGGCCAGGGTACGAATTTGGCCGAACTGGATCTGGCGCAGCTGTCTCGCCTCGTCGGTGTCGAAGCTGGCGGTGTGGGTGGCGAACAGATGCCAGGCCTTGCCCCCCTTGATCACCTCGGCATACATGACCCCCTTGTCGGCGAAACAGTCGGTGCCGGTGCACTGGGGATAGACCAGCTGGGCCTCCCGCACGATTGGGTAGCGGCTGACGATCACCACGCCGCCGTCGTGGATGTTGACCCCCGGCTTGTCGAGCACCTTGGTCTGATAGGGGTACTCTTTGGCCAGCGCCTGCAGGAAGCCCTCGCGGCGGCCGTCGAACACCTCTTGCAGCAGCAGGGCGTCATAGCCCTTGAGGTAATCGGGCAGCAAGGTTAACCGTTCGCCAATGCTGGAGGCGATCACCGGCAGGGCCCAGACGTTGTAGCTGGCCACCTTGAGCTTGCTCTCCGAAGGCTCCAGTTGTTCCCGTGGTTGTGGCGGGGTCAGCATGTAGTGCAGATCGTCGTAACGGCCGGTGAATTTGGCGGCAAAGGCCAGCTCCTGCGGCCCCTGGGTGCGATGCAGGGCGCGGTCGCTCTTCCACCCCGAGCTGACGGTTGGGGTGTCGCCACCGTGCTGCAATGTGGTGTTCCACCAGGTGCCCTCCATTAACTGGTTGAGGCGATAGGTGTCGCCGCTGGCCGTGGTGACACGGGTTTCGAACAGATAGCTTTTGCCCGCCTTCACCCCCTCGTAGCGATTGAAGCTGAGCACCATGGCGCTCTCCCAGGGGCCCAGCTCCGTTCTGTGCTGGATCCATTGGCTGCCCGCCTGCAGCTGGCCGCTGCCGCTCTGGCTGATTGCCAGCTGCAGGGGTTCCGGGCCGTTGTTGGTGAGGTAGACATCGGTATCGGCCAGCGCCTGCAATGGAAACTGGCTGACCAGCAGCAGGGCGGCATAACTGAGGGGCTTGTGCATCATTAAGTCCTTTTGGTTGAGGCACGATTGAAAGTGACTGTTATGGCGGGCATAGAGGTCATTTCATTTACATTTTTGTTACAAATAAATGAAAGGCCCCATATGGGGAGAGGGGGACATTGAGGGGAAGGCTGCGGGTCAGTGGCCGTTCAAGCGGAGGATCTAGATCAGGCTTGGCAATCAAGGGGGCGCGTACCGGTCGGCACGCACCCCGGGTGACGGGTCAGTGGCGGAACTGGTTGATCAGGCGGGAGAGGGCATGCAGCCGCTCCACCAACAGCGTGATGCCGTCCAGGGCCTGCCTGCTGTTGTCGGCTGTGTGGCTGGCCAGCTGGTGGATCTGGTGGATGCCGTGATCCAGGGTACTGGTGACATCCGCCTGCTGGCCGACGGCCTGGGCAATTTCGTCGCTGGTGTGGGTGACCTGGGTCAGCATGCGGTTGATCTGGTTGAGCACCTCGGCTGTGGTGCTCACGTGCTGCTGGCAACGCTCCGAGGTCTGGGCCCCCTGGGTCATGCCATCGGCCAGCTGGCGGGTGGTCTGCTGCAGCGCCTGGATCATCTCGTGGATCTCGCCGGTGGAGCTGCGGGTCTTCTGGGCCAGTGCCCGTATCTCGTCGGCCACCACTGCAAAACCACGCCCCTGCTCACCGGCCCGCGCCGCCTCTATGGCCGCATTGAGGGAGAGCAGATTGGTCTGATCGGCGATCTGGCTGATAACCGCCAGGATCCCGCTGATCTTCTGGCTGTCACCGGTCAGTTGCGCCAGCACCTGGTGGTTGGCATCAAGTTCTTCATGCAACTGATTGACCGATGATTGTGTGGTCGCCAGCGCCTGCAATCCCTCGGCCGATACCTGTTGTACCTCGCCCACCAGGGCGTTGGCTTGATGGGCGCTGTTGGCCACGTCACGGATCGACTGGCTCATTTGCGTGATGGCGGCGGCCAGCTGCTCGCTCTGGGCCCGCTGCTGTTGCAGGTGGGTGTCTATGGTCTGGATATTGCCCCTGTCATCCTCGGCGGCCTGCAGTATCTGCTGGTTGGTGTCGGCGCTGCGCCCCACCACCGCCTTGAGCTCGGCCCGCTTCATGCGCAGGGCCAGCTCGAGAGCCGCCAGAGTGTCCCGCCGTTTGGTGTAGAGCACCTGACAGAGCGGGGTGCCCATCTCCTCGCCTGCCGTGGTGGCCAGGCGGTTGAGCCGCTGTTGCAGCCGCCAGCCGTGGATCATCTGAGCCAGCAGCGCCGCTGCACCGGGCGCTCCCCAAAGGGGATTGCCGGTGGCGAGGGCTGCCAGCAGGGCGAGCAGGGCCGTGCCGGAGAGGAGCAGGGTGAGCTGGCCCGGCTCCAGGGTGAGCCGGCTGAACCAGGGCAGCGCCTTGCCCGCCCGGATGCGGGCGTAGAGCTGCTCCGCCCAGGCGATGTCCTGTTCGCTCGGGCGGGTACGCACCGACTGGTACTCTATGATCTGCCGCTGTTCGTTGAGGATCGGTGTGACGTAGGCGTTGACCCAGTAGAAGCTGCCGCTCTTGGCGCGATTCTTTACCAGTCCCATCCAGCTCTTGCCCTGGCGCAGTCGCTGCCACATGTCGGCAAAGGCAGCCTTGGGCATGTCGGGATGACGTACCAGATTGTGGGGCACCCCTTCCATCTCGGCGGCGTTGTAACCGGCTACCTCGCAGAAGTGCTGGTTGGCATAGGTGATGTGGCTGGTGGGATCCGTGGTCGAGATCAGGGATAGGTGGTCGGGGAAGCGTATCTCCCCCTCCCGTTGGCTTGTGGTCATGTGAGCATCCTGAGTGAGTCAAGTAACTGATAGTTTTGTTTTTATTTTTGTGATGGTTACCGGCTCATTCTATGGGGCGGAGATGACACTATCTTGGCTTGGGTCAATTAATCGACACTCTAGCCTGGTGAAATAGTGCAAATAGAAAGCCCGCAGGGTTCAGGTTGCTGTCATGGGAACAAGGGACTTCGGGTGGCAGACAAGGGGGAATGTGATGGCGCCCCGACCGGGGCGCCAGGGATCAGCGACTGGCCAATGGGTAGGTAAAAAGGGCCAGGTGGGCGAAGTTGAACAGGAAGTGGATGACGATGGCGACGCTCAGACGACCGCTGACGTGGAACGCCAGGCCGTAGCAGGCGCCCGCCAGGGCGGCAAACAGCATCAGCAGCGGGCCACCGGCGAGGTGAGCTGCGCCGAACAGCAGGCTGGCGACCAGGATGCCGAGCCAGAGTCGGCTGCGGGCGGCCACCCCTTGCTGGATGAAGCCGCGAAACAGCGCCTCTTCCGCCACGCAGGTGAACAGCAGATTGTTGAGGGCAAACAGCCACCACCAGTGGGGCAGACCCGCTTCGGGCTTGAGCGCACCCAGTTGCCAGGCGGTGATCAGCAGGGCCGCCAGCGGCAACAGCAAGAGGGCCAGCGCTCGCCAGCGGATCGCACCGCCCTGGCCGAGCAAGGCGGGCCAGGCCAGCAGCAGGCCGAAGAAGACCAGCGGCTTGTCCAGATTGAGGTACATGTTGAAGGGCACGCTGGCGGGGCCTGCCTGTGCCTGGTCCAGCACCTTCAGATTGTTGAAGCCGGGGATGAGGTGCAGCATCAGCGCTATGGCCCACAGCAGCACCAGCGTCAGGGCGGCGCCACGCCAGGGCTGGGGCAGGCTGGGGGTGCGCCAGGCCAGCAGCAGGCCCGCCAGCGTGATCAGCAGAGTGGAAGGGCTGAGGTGGTCTAGGTAGAGGGCGGCCAGCAGGGCGACCCCCAGCAGGATCAGGCCGGGCATGCGTTGACGGACCAGACAGAGCAAGACGGCCAGCGCCAGTGCTCCCCAGATGAGCGAATCAGGTAGAGGTAACATTGAGTCTCCAAGGCCGATAAAAGTCCCGCACCTTAACAAGTCGTCACATCATGACACAAGCCTTAATAGGCTGGTCGGATCCCTGCAAGGGCGAGTCCGCTGGGGGGCGCAGCCATGAAAAAGCCGGAGCTGAGGCTCCGGCTTTTCTGAGACTGTGTTGCCAGTACCGGTGCCTTTTAGCGACCAGACTCTGCGATAACGCGGGCTATGATGTCGGCGCGCTTGGTGGCTTCCAGCTCGCCCAGGGCGATGAGGCCGGCCTTGAAGATGACGTTCTTCGGCAGGCTGACATCGTCCAGGGTGGTGATGGCTTCGACGTGCAGACCGTTCAGTCGGCTGGCATCGCGCGGGCTCAGGTTGACCTGAGTGTTCATCACCTGCTTGCCTTTCTTCTTGGCAGGCACGGCTTGTTTGGTCTGGTCCTGCTCGTCTTCCGGCTGTTCTGGTTGTTCGCCGTCAAAATCGTAAATAGACATAGTCAATCCTGTTGGGTTGCAAGGGGCATGCTCGCCCTAAATGTGGGTATTCAGCCCATATCCTCATTGCGGATAAAGGCGCGCCAGGAGCCTAGCACCTGGGCAAAGTCTTCCAGCCCGCACATGGCCAGCTGCTCATCATCGTAGTAGGCGAGATCGTCGAGATCCTCATCCTGTTCGATATTGAGGACGTTGGCTTTCACCTCGGCTTCCTCATGGGTGAGCAGCAGTGAATAGTCACCGCCGTGCAGCTGGTACTCTGTGCGGGTGCGATTGGACAGCTGGTCGATGATGGAGAAGAGCTCATCGAGCTTCTCCTCATCCTTGCCAACTTCATCGATCAACCACTGACCGATGGCCTCATGACCCATGGAGAACCGGGCGCGATAGCCACCGAACGGGTCGCGGCGAAATTCATAGTCCATAGCGGAGTCCATATCGGAAGGATGAGGCCACCACAAAGCGGACTGGCATAGCGTCAGATCCATGATCCATGGTGGGTCACACATAGCGTAAAGTGGCCTATTCTAGCGATCCCTCCCGCGCTTGTCTTGATGATGTGGGATCTTTGCACGTCGGCCCGTGTGATTGTGGGCCACCAGGCGTCATGCCAGCTTGTTGTCCGGAGATGTTATGCAGCTAAACGATACCCTGGCCCGTCAGATAGTGAGCAGGGCGATGAAGATACTGTCGTTCTCGGTCAACGTGATGGATGAACACGGTTTGATCATTGCCTCCGGCAATCCCGAGCGCCTCCATCAGCGCCACGAGGGTGCCGTGCTGGCGCTGACCGAGAACCGGGTGGTGGAGATAAGCGAGGCGACCGCCCAGCAGCTCAAGGGGGTGCGCCCTGGCATCAATTTGCCCATTGCCTATCAGGGGGAATTGCTCGGGGTCATCGGTATCTCGGGCGATCCGGACATAGTGCGTGCTTACGCCGAGCTGGTGCGCATGACGGCCGAGCTCATTCTGGAGCAGGCGGCGCTCACCGAGCAGTTGCAGTGGGACAAGCGCCACAAGGAGGAGCTGGTACTGCAGCTCATTCGCGGCGAGGGGCGGGTCGATCAACTGCAACAGGCGGCCCGTTTCCTCGAGCTGGATCTGGCCCAGCCTCGGGTGGTGGCGGTACTGGCGCTGGAGGAGGCGGATCCCGCGCGCCTGCGGGAGCTGGTGCATCTGCTGGAAAATCCGGAGCGGGACAATCTGGTGGCCATCAACGGCCTCGACGAGATAGTGGTGCTCAAACCGGCCCAGCTGAGCGAGGGTGTCTGGCAATCTGAGCAGGAGCGCAGCCGCATCAAGCAGTTGCTGGCCCGCATTCCCCACTTCAAGGTACGGATAGGGGTGGGTGATTACTTCGGCGGCATAGATGGTCTGGCGCGCTCCTACCAGACGGCGCGGGATACTCTGCGCCGGGGCATGCGGCAGGCGCCGCGCAAGCAGGTCTACTTCTTCGAGGATTACCGGTTGCCGGTACTGCTCGGCAGTCTGGCGGACTCCTGGCAGGCGGATCAGCTGCGGGCGCCCCTGCTCAGGCTGGCGCAGGAGGACACAAAGGGAACGCTGCAAAAGACGCTGCGCCAATATTTCTTGCAGGATTGTGATCTGCATCCCTGTGCCGAGGCGCTCTTCATTCACCCCAATACACTGCGCTATCGGCTGACCCGGATCGAGCAGATAACCGGTTTGAATTTCAACAAGTTAGACGACAAGTTCCTGCTCTACCTCGGGCTCAATCTCGACAGCTGATTTGTTGTAATGAACAAAAAACCTCTCTTTAAAGAGACCTTATTTGGCTTTTCAGCCAACGCATTCCGATCCCGGATCACCATAATGGCCACCACTCACTCCCATTCAAGGTGCCCGTCATGATCCCTGTATCCGCGCTCGGCGCTCTCGCCGCGCTCTCCATCGCCATCTTCCTCATTCTGAAGAAGGTGCCGCCCGCCTACGGCATGATAGTCGGCGCCCTGGCCGGTGGCCTGATTGGCGGGGCCGATCTGACCCAGACCGTCGCCCTGATGATAGGTGGCGCCCAGGGGATCACCACGGCCGTGATGCGGATCCTCGCGGCCGGTGTGCTGGCAGGCGTGCTGATCGAATCGGGCGCCGCCACCACCATCGCCGCGTCCGACGCCTTCCACCTGCCGCTCACCTCCGTCATGGCGGCCGGCATCATACCTGGCCTGTTTGGACTGGTGATGGCCTACTGGCTGGCCAAGCGTCTGAACAACAAGGGCAGCAAGGTCGCCGCCGACGAGGTGGTGAGCTTCAGTGGCAGCAAGCTGCCCGGCTTTGGCGCCGCCATCAGTGCGCCCCTGGTTGCCATACTGCTGCTGGCCCTGCGTCCGCTGGCCGGTATAGTGGTGGATCCGCTCATTGCCCTGCCCCTTGGCGGCCTGGTCGGGGCCCTTATGATGGGCAAGTTCAGCAAGGTGAACCAGTTTGCGGTCTCGGGTCTGGCCCGCATGGCGCCGGTGGCCATCATGCTGCTGGGTACCGGTACCCTGGCGGGCATCATCGCCAACTCGGGTCTGAAGGATGTGCTGATAAGCGGCCTGACCGCCTCCGGTCTGCCCTCCTACCTGCTGGCCCCCATCTCGGGCGCTTTGATGTCGCTGGCGACCGCCTCGACCACGGCCGGTACCGTGGTGGCTTCCAACGTGTTCAGCTCCACCCTGATTGAGCTCGGCATCAGCAGTCTGGCGGGGGCCGCCATGATCCATGCCGGTGCTACCGTGTTTGACCACATGCCCCACGGCTCCTTCTTCCATGCCACCGGTGGCAGCGTCCACATGGGCGTGGGGGAGCGCCTCAAGCTCATCCCTTATGAAACAGCCGTCGGTCTGACCATCGCAGCCGTCTCCACCCTGATGTTTGGCGTGTTTGGTCTCGCCTGAGGAACTGATATGAAAATTGTTATCGCACCGGATTCATTCAAGGAGAGCCTGAGCGCCATGGCGGTGGCTGATGCCATCGAGGCGGGTTTCAAGCAGGTGTTGCCAGAGGCTACCTACATCAAGCTGCCCATGGCCGATGGCGGCGAGGGCACAGTGCAATCCCTGGTGGATGCCACCGGTGGTCGCATACTGCCGTTTTATGTGACAGCGCCGCTCGGCAATCAGGTGCAGGGCTTCGTCGGCCTGCTGGGGGATGGCGAGCGCGCCGTCATCGAGATGGCGGCGGCCTCCGGCCTGCATCTTGTCCCCCCCGAGCTGCGCAATCCGCTGCACACCTCCAGCTTCGGTACCGGTGAGCTGATCCTGGCGGCCCTCGACATGGGGGTGAAGCACCTGATCCTCGGCATAGGCGGCAGTGCCACCAACGATGGCGGTGCCGGCATGATCCAGGCGCTCGGCGGCAAGCTGCTCAAACGCGATGGCACTCCCATAGCGCCGGGCGGCGCCGGGCTGGCGGATCTGGCCACCATAGATCTGAGCGATCTGGATTCCCGTCTGAGCAGGATCACCATAGAGGTGGCCTGTGACGTGGACAATCCGCTGTGCGGCCCGACAGGTGCCTCCGCCGTGTTTGGCCCGCAGAAGGGGGCCAACGCCGATATGGTGGCCCAGCTCGATGCCAACCTCTCCCGCTACGCCGACTGCATCGAGCAGGCGCTTGGCAAACAGGTGAGGGAAATCCCGGGGGCGGGCGCCGCCGGTGGCATGGGGGCGGCCCTGGTGGGCCTGCTCGGTGCCGAGCTCAAGCCCGGCATCGAGATCGTCATAGCGGCGTTGAAACTGGCCGAGGCTGTGGCCGATGCGGATCTCGTCATCACGGGGGAGGGGCGTATCGACAGCCAGACAATTTACGGCAAAACGCCAATCGGTGTCGCACGCTGTGCCAAGCAGTTTGGCAAGCCGGTGATAGGTATTTCAGGGTGTCTCACCGACGACTACGGTGTGGTGCATGAGCACGGGCTGGATGCGGTGTTCGCCGTGGTCAACCGCGCCATGTCCCTGCCGGAGGCATTGGCGACAGCCACCACCAACCTGCAGCTCACGGCCCGCAACGTGGCCGCGCTCTATATGCTGCGACGCTGATCCTCTTTTGGCCGGTGCCGGGCACCGGCTTTACCCTGCCCCGTGTCGCGGTGATGACCTGTCTTTGTTGCAGATCTGACCGCAATACCTTGCCGATCTCCCGATCGGCTTTTTTCATTATCTTGCTGTATCTCCATCGCTTTTCTACGGTTTCTATATTTTGGCTGACCACTTTACGGCATAGTGATCCCCCATAGTACAAGGAGCCACCCATGATCTTGCTGACCCTGGGGGTACTGCTGTTTACCCTTATCCATCTCTATCCCTGCTTCGCTGCGGCCCATCGAACCCGCCTGCGCGACCGGTTGGGGGAGAACCGTTACAAGGGACTCTTCTCGCTGCTGGTGTTCGTCGCTTTCGGCTTGATTCTGGCTGGCTGGCGTTCGTCCAGCCCCATGCCACTCTATTTTCCGCCCGCCTGGGGCCCGGCTCTGGTGATAGGCGTGATGCCAGTCGCGCTCATTCTGTTTTTCTCGGGCCAGGGGCCCAACCACTTACGGCGCTGGCTGGTTCATCCCCAGCTGCTTGGTACCCTGCTCTGGGCTGGCACCCATCTTGCGGTCAACAGCGAGGCCCGCTCCCTGGTGCTTTTCGGCGGTATCGGTCTGTGGGCCCTGGTCAGCATCATCTGGATTTCGGTGCGGGACTGGCAGTGTCATCCCCGTCCCGCAGCGAACTGGGTTGGTACTGGTATCAGCGTGGGAGCTGGACTTGCGGTCACGGCTATCTTGATCTTCTGGGGTCATGGCTGGCTGACCGGCATACCCTTGCGCTAAATGATGGGGATGAACCGGCTGCGCCACCTGTGCGTATGACGCTCATCTGTTCAAAAGGAGTTGCCCGATGAAATGGTTCACTTTGTTATTGCTGCTTGGTGTCGGGACGGCCTCCGCTGCCTGCCCTGATTATTTCAATGTGGAGCAACGGGAGCTCAACAGCACCCAGCGCCACAACCTCTGCCAGCTGACCGAAGGCAAGGTGGTGCTGGTGGTAAACACGGCGTCTTATTGCGGTTATCGCGGCCAGTTTGGGGATCTGGAGACGCTTTATCAGACCTACAAGGACAAGGGGCTGATAGTGCTGGGTTTTCCGTCCAACGACTTCTGGCAGGAGTCGGGGGATGAGGACAAAACTGCCGCTGTTTGCCGCCGTGACTACGGGGTGACCTTCCCCATGTTCAACCGGCTGGCGGCACGCGGTGACGATGCGAGCCCGCTCTACAAGGGGTTGGCCGCGGCCGCGGGCGAGGCGCCGGGCTGGAACTTTCACAAGTACCTGATAGGGCGCGATGGCAAGCTGATAGCAAGCTATGGTGCGAACCAGAATCCGGCCGACGATCCCCTGCAAAAAGAGGTCAAACGGGCGCTCGGGCTTTAGGTCTACCCCGCTGCGGGCTGCTCTGGAATAATGGAGGCCCGCTTTCCTGTCTGGTAACTCTGTGCTGCAACGTCTGCCCCAAATGGTGATCTTCGATGCCCTGGTCCGTGAACAGGGCATCTCGGCGGCCGCACGGCGGCTCGGCGTCTCCAAATCCCACATCAGCAAACAGCTGGCCCAGCTTGAGGCCGAACTCGGTGCCCAGTTGGTGCAGCGCACCACTCGCCGCTTCTCCCTGACCGAACTCGGTCAGGAGTATGCCCGTCACTGCCGCGCTTTGATGGCGGTGGCGCTGGAGGCGGACTCCATGGTGGCGGAGCGCCGTGGCAAGGTGAGTGGCGTGCTTCATCTTGGGGTGGGCCAGTCGTTTGGCCGGCTGCACGTGATCCCGCGCCTCAAGGCGTTTCAGGATCGCTACCCCGAGCTGGAGCTGGAAGTCTCCCTGTTTGACCACAGAACCAACCTGGTGGACGAGGGGCTGGATCTCTGGATCACCACCTATGAAGACAAGCCTGAAGCGCTGGTGGGGCAGCGGCTGGCGGATATCCACTTCGTGCTGGTGGCCTCGCCTGACTATTTGCTGAGCCACGGCACACCCTTGCACCCGAAAGATCTGGCCCAGCACAACTGCATCACCTACCAGAGCCGGGAGCGGCGCTACCACGAGTGGTCGTTTCGCCAGGGCAAGGAACGCCAGACGGTGCAGGTGGCAGGCAACTACCGGGTGGATCTGGCGGAGGCGGTGCGCGATGCCGCCCTGGCCGGGCTCGGCATCGCCTATGTCGCCAACTACTTGCTGGACAAGGAGTTGCAGTCCGGTCAACTGATCCCCCTGCTGCCCCAGTGGCGGCCTAACCAGAAGATGGCGGTGCACGCCGTCTACGCTAGGCGCGAACATCTGGATCCCAAGATCCGTCTCTTCATCGATTTCCTCAAGGAGAGCTTCGGCCCCAATCCCTATTGGGAGCTGCGACTTGCCCCCTGGCTCGGCGGCAAATTGTCCGGTACAGAGGAATAATCGTTTCCATATAAGAACACTGGCTTTCGCATGATACCAAAATTGAACCAAATCAGCGGGTTGGCGCAACCGATATCGTGCAAACGTTTTTGCTAACAGGGCTGTAACCAGGCGGGCTTGCAGTGGAGGGGCGGGGAGAGCAGAATCCGCGCCCATCTTTTGCCTCACCTGATGGAGTCCCTATGATTGCCCTGCTCGGCATACTGAGTATCCTGGCCCTGGCCGTACTCTGCTCTGATAATCGTCGTCGTATCCCTTTGCGAACAGTGGGTCTCGCCCTCTGCCTGCAAGTCCTTTTTGCCGGTCTGGTGCTCTGGCTGCCTGCCGGTCAGCACGTGCTGAACGGGGTCAGCGAGAGCGTCAGCAGCGTGATCGGTTACGGTCAGGAGGGGATCGCCTTCCTGTTCGGGGATCTGGCCAAGTTCAAGCTGGGCTTCATCTTTGCGTTCAACGTGCTGCCGGTCATCATCTTCTTCTCTGCGGTGATCGCGATCCTCTATCACATAGGCCTGATGCCGCGGGTTATCGCCCTGCTGGGCGGCGGTCTGCAGAAGCTGCTGGGTACCGGCCGTGCCGAGAGCCTCTCCGCCACCGCCAACATCTTCGTCGGCATGGTGGAAGCGCCGCTGGTGGTCAAGCCCTACCTCTCCAAGATGTCCGACTCCCAGTTCTTCGCCGTGATGAGCTGCGGTCTCGCCTCCGTGGCTGGCGGCACCCTGGTGGGCTACGCCAGTATCGGGGTTGAGCTCAAGTACCTGATAGCGGCGGCCTTCATGTCGGCACCTGCCGGTCTGGCCATGGCCAAGATCCTGGTGCCGCCCGGAATCGGCGAGGTGGATCACCATCAGGACGTGGAGATCCCCCGTGCGACCAATGTCATCGAAGCGGCGGCCGATGGCGCCATGGCAGGCCTCAACATAGCGGTCGCGGTCGGCGCGACTCTGCTGGCTTTCGTCGGGGTGATCGCCATGCTCAACGGCCTGCTCGGCTGGGCCGGTGATCTGGTGGGACTGGAGCTGAGCTTCCAGATCATACTGGGCTTGCTGTTCGCCCCCGTCTCCTGGCTGATCGGCGTGCCCTGGGATCAGGCCCAGGCGGCTGGCGCCCTGATCGGGACCAAGATAGTCATCAACGAATTCGTCGCTTTCATCGCCCTGGTGCAGGATCAGACCCTGAACGAATCGAGCAAGGCCATAGTCACCTTCGCCCTGTGCGGTTTCGCCAACATCTCCTCCATGGCGATCCTCATCGGTGGCCTGGGCGCCATGGTGCCGGAGCGCAAATCCTTCATCGCCCGTTACGGCATGCGCGCCATACTGGCGGGTGTGCTGGCGAACCTGATGAGCGCCTCGCTGGCGGGGCTGTTCCTCGCCCTCTGATTGACCTCGAAGCTTGCACCTTCCGGTCAGAGCCCGCTTCGGCGGGCTTTTTTGTGGCTGTTTTTCAGACAAAAAAAAGCGCCTCAGAGGAGGCGCGGGGAAAAAGACAGATTGGAAGCGTCACATGGGTGCCACTTGAATGAGGGATGAGCCATGCCATCCAAGTGTGAAGCCATGATGCCTGACCCTGTCTGAAGCCCTTCTGAGGCGATTCTTCATACTATGTTCATTTTTATAAACGCAAAACGGCTCCAATCGAACAATCCTGATCTCTGTTGTGCCAATGGCTGAAGTGAGTGTTTTACAGGGATGGAGCCACTATCAAGGGGTCAACTCGAACGAACTGGCGTTCTGTTGTTCCAGCGCCAGCAACCAGCGCTTGATGGGGATGCCGCCGGCATAACCGGTCAGCTCGCCGCTGCGCCCTATCACCCTGTGACAGGGCACTATGATGCTGAGAGGATTGCGGCCATTGGCGGCACCCACGGCTCGCACCGCCTTGTGGTTGCCGATGGACTGGGCTATTTCGAGATAGCTGACGGTCTTGCCATAGGGAATGTCGCACAGAGCGCGCCACACCGACTGCTGGAAGGGGGTTCCCTTGGCGGCGAGCGGCAGATCGAAGCGTTGCAGACGGCCGGCGAAATAGGCGGCGAACTGCTCGACGTAAGGGGCCAGAGCCAGATCATCCTGACGCCACTGCTGGGTTGGCATTATGGGGCGCTCTCCCTGCATGAACTCCACGTGGCGCAGGCCATCCTGATCGATGGCGATGAGCAGGGGGCCGTGGGCGCTGTCGCAAAAACTGTATCTCATCTTCTCTCATCCTTGGCGTGGGCAAGTCGTAAGGCTGGCAGTATCACTCCAGCACGGGTTTGCCGCGGGCCGACTTGATGTCGCCCTTGCGCTTCTTGGCGTCGATCCGCTTGCGCTGGGAGCTGCGGGTCGGCTTGGTGGCATGACGGGCCTTGGGGCGCCAGGCGGCTTTCTTGAGCAGCTCCACCAGGCGGCTCATGGCCTCTTTTCGGTTCATGTCCTGGCTGCGATGGGTCTCGACGCGGATCTGGATAAAACCATCGTGTACCCGGCTGTCGCTCAGCTTGTCGAGCCCCTCTTTGTAGAGCGGGGGCAGACTGGGAGAGCTGCGGTAATCAAAGCGCAACCAGACGGCGGAGTCAGTCTTGTTGACGTGCTGGCCGCCGGCCCCTTGGGCCCGCATGGCCTGAAACTGCAGCTCATGCCAGGGGAGGGTGACGCTGTTGGAGATGACTAGCATACTGCTGTGCTCTTGTTTGGTGCATAGGGAGAGGCTGGTTCAGCTTGGTGCCTCATTATGGGGCGAGATGTGCTCCCTTGGTGATGCCGGGGGGGATTCATCCAGGGCATAAATGCTATCTTTTTGAAATTAAACAATAAAAAGACTTGGCACAAGAATTGATACCCAATTCACCACATACCATGGATTGGGAGCAACCAGATGAAGCTGATTACTGCGATTATCAAACCCTTCAAGTTGGACGATGTGCGTGAAGCCGTCGCCAGTCTGGGAGTCGAAGGACTGACAGTGTCCGAGGTCAAGGGGTTTGGCCGCCAGAAAGGGCACACCGAATTATACCGGGGAGCCGAGTACCAGGTCGACTTCTTACCCAAAGTGAAGCTGGAAATTGCGACGGCCGATGACAACGTCGAAGGGGTCATAGAGGCGATCTGCAAGGCGGCGTACACTGGCAAGATCGGCGATGGCAAGATTTTTGTCTACGATTTGTTGCAGGCGGTGCGCATTCGTACCGGTGAAAGCGATGACGAGGCGCTCTGATCGCTCGGGTGCCCTGGCGGCTTGAGCATGGGTAACCCTGTTTCGGATTGCCAGACCGGACGGGTTGCCGATAGGTAGTCGTTGATTGACTCCATGGTGGGGCTGGATAGGATTCTATCCGGCCCTTTTGTTTGCACGGCGTTTAAATATGTGATCCCGCACTCGATGTTTTCTTGATCCGGTTGGCGAGGCCAATGCAAAATACAAACAGCAATGGTTATCACTCGATATAGCAACTCAAGGAATGGATGATGAAAATGAAGATGCTGGCACTGGCTTTTTCTACCCTGGCTGCTCAGGGGGCGTTGGCGGCAGGAGAGGTGAATGTCTACTCCAACCGTCAGGATGAACTGATCAAGCCCATCATCCAGCAGTTCGAGAAGGAATCGGGCATCAAGGTCAACGTGGTGTTCGCCAAAGAGGGGCTGAACGAGCGTCTGGAGCGGGAAGGCAAGCTCTCTCCGGCTGACCTGATGCTGACCGTAGACATCAGCCGTCTGACCGATCTGGTGGACAAGGGGCTGGTGCAGCCGGTAGACAGCAAGATACTGCAGGAGAATATCCCTTCCATCTATCGTGACCCGGAGAATCGCTGGTTTGCCCTGACCACCCGGGTGCGTGCCATCTATTCGAGCAAGGAACGCCTCGGCAAACTCGACACCATCCGCTACGAAGATCTGGTAAAGCCTGAATTCAAAGGGAAAATTTGTACCCGTAGCGGCAAGCATGAGTACAATGTGGCGCTGGTCTCCTCCATGATCGCCCATCACGGCATGGCGGATGCAAAAACCTGGCTGGAAGGGGTCAAGGCCAACCTGGCGCGCAAGCCGCAAGGCAACGACAGGGATCAGGTCAAGGCGATCAAGGATGGCATCTGCGATCTGTCCCTCGGCAACAGCTACTACCTGGGTGCCATGTTGAAAGATCCGGCTCAGAAGTCCTGGGCTGATGCGGTCTACATCAACTTCCCGAACCAGGCTGACCGTGGCGCCCACGTCAACGTGAGCGGCGTGGCCATGACCAAGCATGCCAAGAACAAGGAAGCCGCCCAGAAGCTGATGGAGTTCCTGGCTGGCGATACTGCACAGCACATGTATGCGGACGTGAATGCCGAGTACCCGGTCAAGGTCGGGGTCGAGCCTTCCGCCATGGTCAAGTCCTGGGGCAGTTTCAAGTCTGATCCCATGCCGGTCAGCGAGTACGCCAAGCACCGCAAGGATGCCTTGCAGTTGCTGGATGAAGTAAAATTCGACTTGTAATCAGATGGGGCCAAGGGCCCCATCCACTTCTGTGGTCTCATGAAAAATTGTGGATGGATTGTCAGCAGTTGGGCCACCGCCCTCCTGCTGGGTTTGCCGGTACTCGCCCTTATCTTCTCAGCCTTCTCGGCAGACGGAGACCTGTTTCGCCACCTCGCCGATACTGTGCTGCTCGATTATCTGGCCAATACGCTGGGACTGGTGGTGGGCGTAGTGCTGCTCAGCCTGTTGTTCGGCGTACCTACCGCCTGGCTGGTAGCCATGTGTCAGGTACCGGGGCACCGTGCCATGCAGTGGGCGCTGATGCTGCCCATGGCCATGCCCTCCTACATCGTTGCCTACGTCTACACCGACCTGCTTGACTACTCGGGGCCGCTGCAGGCGGGGCTGCGCACCCTGTTTGAGTGGAGCAGACCGGCGGATTACTGGTTCCCGGCCATTCGATCCCTGGGGGGCGCCGCCTGGGTACTGGCGCTGGTGCTCTTTCCCTACGTCTATCTGCTGGCCCGCGCCTCGTTCTTGGAGCAGTCGGTCAGCCTCATTCACTCCAGCCGCTTGCTCGGCTGCACCCCCTGGCAGAGCTTTCGCCGCCTCAGTTTGCCGTTGGCACGCCCCGCCATCATGGTGGCGGTTTCCCTGGTAGCGATGGAGACCCTGGCCGACTTTGCCACTGTCCACTTCTTCGCCATCAACACCCTGACCACGGCGGTTTATGATACCTGGCTCGGCTATGGCAGCCTGGCCACCGCTGCCAAGCTCTCCTGCATGATGCTGCTGGCCGTGGTGCTGCTCATCGCGCTGGAGCGCCGCTCCCGCCAGCGTCAGCAGGTGTTTCAGAAATCCATGGGTCATGAGCAGCCGCTGCGTTATCCACTCAAGGGGATGAGTCGCATTCTGGCCGGACTCTGGTGCTGGGGACTGGTGCTGGCCGGTTTCGGCCTGCCATTTGTCATCCTGCTCGATTACGGCGTGCGCTATTTCGAACTCTCCTGGACGCCGGAGTTTGTCCGCTTCGCCGGCAACAGTCTGCTCATCTCGGCGCTGACCGCCCTGTTGGCCATGGCCATCGCCCTGCTGCTCGGTTTCTTCCGCCGCCTTGATGGTGGCGTCAAGAGCCTGCTGCCCCTGCGCATTGCCGCCATGGGATACGCCATGCCGGGTACCGTGCTCGCCATCGGCGTGCTGGTGCCGCTGACAGCCCTCGATTTTGGTATCAATGATCTGGCCGAGTGGCTTGGGGGGCAGGGGCCTGGCTTGCTGCTGACCGGTACCCTCACTGCCATCGTATTCGGCTATCTGGTGCGCTTCGTGGCCATTGCCATCGGTTCGGTGGAGAGCAGCATGGGCAAGATCTCCCCCAGCCTCGACATGGCGGCCCGTTCCCTGGGACAGGGAGATGGCGGTATGCTGCGGCGGGTTCATCTGCCGCTGGTGCGACGGGGTCTGTTTGCCGGTGCCATGCTGGTATTCATCGAATCCATGAAGGAGCTGCCCGCCGCCCTGCTGCTGCGGCCGTTCAACTTCGATACCCTGGCGACCCACGTCTATCAATTTGTCTCGGACGAGATGCTGGAGCGCGGCGCCCTGGGGGCCATCGTTATCGTGCTGGTAGGGCTGTTGCCGCTTATCTGGGTCAACCGCAGCCTGGATAGTCAGGGGCACTGAGTCTGCAGATCACTCCCTGAATTGTTGTCCGGCGCAGGTCGGTCTGAATCAAAAGAATATGAGGAAGTCAGCCGTGTCTTGCTTGCAGGTTGAGAACGTCAGTTGCCGTTATAACGGTCGCAATGTGCTGGAACAGCTGTCTCTGTCGGTGGCCGACAACGAGATTGTCTGTCTGCTGGGGGCCAGTGGCTGCGGTAAAACCACGCTGCTCAAGGCCATTGCAGGCCTGTTGCCGCTGGCCGAAGGGGAGATCCGCCTCGGTGCTACCCTGCTGGATGGGCCGGGCGTCAGCGTGCCACCCGAGGCGCGCAACATCGGCATGATCTTCCAGGATTATGCCCTCTTCCCCCATCTGACGGTGGCCGACAACGTCGGTTTCGGGCTGACTCGCCTTGATCGCCCCGCCCGTCAGCAGCAGGTGGAGGAGGCGCTGACGCTGGTCAAGCTGCAGGGGCTGGGAGATCGCTATCCCCATCAACTCTCTGGCGGGCAGCAGCAAAGGGTTGCCATCGCTCGCGCACTGGTGTGCAAGCCGAAGTTGATGTTGCTGGATGAGCCCTTCTCGAACATAGATACCCAGGTGCGGATGAAGCTGATCCTCGAGATCCGCACCCTGCTCAAGCAGCAGGGGATCGGCGCCATCTTCGTCAGCCACAGCAAGGAGGAGGCGTTTGCCTTCGCCGACCGGCTGGCTCTGTTTCGGGCTGGTCATATCGAGCAGGTAGGACAGCCGGAGCAGCTTTATCGCCGCCCGCAGAACCGCTTCGTTGCCGAGTTTTTGGGCGGGGTGAACTATCTGGCCGCCGAGGTGGTGGACAGTCACTGTGTGCAGACGGCGCTCGGGGTTATCTGTGGCAGTGAGCCTCATGGTCGCAACCTGGGCGAGCTGCTGCAACTGATGCTCAGACCCCAGCAACTGTTGCTGGAGGCCGTCGTGGACGGCGAACTGACTGTGCTGGAGCAGCAGTTTCTCGGTCATCACTGTCGGGTGTTGTTCGAGTGTGGCGGTCAGCGACTGGAGGCTAGCATAGGTGAGCCACTCGGCGGGGATCGCGCTCGGGTCAAGGTCGCGCCCCATGGGTTGGTGTTGTTTGAACCAGTGCAGTGAACAACTTGATATCGTTATGAAATCAATGAATTGAATTCACTCTGGTTTATAATCGCGCCACGCTAATGCCTATACAGGGGAGAGACAAATGAAAGCCCAAGCCGGGATCTGCGCAGAGCCGAATCTGCACGCCCTCTATCTGATGTTCAATCGCACAGGAGAGGCGACCGCACTGGTTGCCCGTCTGGCCAGCGTGCCTGCCCTGTGGGAAGCGGTTGCCGCCGATTTCCCCGATGCCGGTTTCACCGGCCTGGTTGCCGTCGGCGCCGATGCCTGGGATGACCTCTACCCTGTGGCCCGTCCGCCCCAGTTTCGCGGCTTTATGACGCAATCAGCCAACGGTCAGCAGGCGCCAAATACGCCGTTCGACCTCTTCGTGCAATTGCGTGCCGATCGGGTCGATGTTTTGCATCACGCCGGTCAAAGGGTGATGGCGCTGCTGGCCGGACTGGTGGCGCTGGTGGAAGAGGTGCGTGGTTTCCGCAATCTGGATTGCCGGGACCTGACCGGCTTCGTCGACGGCACCGAGAACCCGCAAGATGAACACCGCGCTGAGGTGGCCTTGCTTGAGGGTGGCGAGTTTGCCGGTGGCTCCTATGTCCATGTGCAGCGTTGGGTACATGCCATGAGCGACTGGGAGAAGCTCGCCCTGAAGGAACAGGAAGATATCATTGGCCGCACCAAGCGCGACAACATCGAATACGAGTCGGCCGACAAGCCGCTGACCTCCCATATCAAGCGGGTCAACCTCAAGACGCCCAAGGGTGAATCCATGGAGATACTGCGTCAGAGCATGCCCTGGGGAACCATGACGGAGCAGGGACTCTATTTCATCTCCTGCTGCCGCACGCCGTTGCACTTCAATGCCATGATGGCCAGCATGTACAAGGGGGAGGGCGGCCATTTCGATCACCTGCTGCGCTTCACCACGGCAGTGACTGGTGCGGCCTTCTTTGCCCCCTCGGAAGATTTTCTGGTGGCACAGGGTCAATAAGTCAGCATTTACCTGTGCGCAGAAAACAAAAATCCCGGCCTTGGCCGGGATTTTGCGTTCTGGCGGTACCGCTAATAGGCGTTGGCCTGCGCATTGGCTGACATTAAGGGGTCTGTTCGAACAGCTCGAGGGCGGAGAGATAGAGCTCTTCGATATCGGTGTCGCTGGTCGGAGTGATGAAGATGGTGTCATCACCGGCGATAGTGCCGAGGATCCCTTCTGCCTTGCCGAGTGAGTCGAGCAGGCGGGCGATCAGCTGGGCTGCACCCGGGCTGGTGTGGATCACGACCAGAGCGCCGTTGTGGTCGACGTCGAGTACCAGGTTCTTGAGCGGGCTGGAAGTGGTGGGTACACCCAGTTCCACCGGCAGGCAGTAAACCATCTCCATCTTGGCATTGCGGGTGCGAACGGCGCCGAAGCGGCTCAGCATGCGCGATACCTTGGACTGGTTGATGTTTTCGAAGCCCATCTCTTGCAGGGCAGTCACTATCTCTGCCTGGGAGCCAAATCGTTCTTCTTTCAGCAAGGCTTTAAAGGCCTTGGCCAGTTTTTCTTGCTTGTCGTTGTGTTTCATCTTGGACTCACGAATGAGGAGGTGTGGCTGCCTGTCACGCTCAGGCGGCAGATATGAACAGCGTGCCCATTTTGCATTCATGTGCCTATTTTTGCAAGGAAGCGGCGGTTGTTCTGCATATTGATTCAAAATTAGCTTGCATCCCCCCATGTTGGGGCTAAAATCGGGACGAAATTTTGAAAACTTATTCAATTGGGCTGTATGGGTATTGAACTAATCGGTATCGCAAAATCCTGGCACAAGGTGCCGGTACTGCAAGATGTCAGCTTTCGGACTGAGCCCGGTGAAACCTTGGTGCTGCTGGGCCCGAGCGGTGCTGGCAAGAGCTCGCTGCTACGCATGATGAACTTGCTGGACACGCCGGATGCCGGCGTATTGCGCATCGGTGAAAGTGAATTTTCTTTCCCGTCCGGCCTGTCTGCTGCCGAATTCAACCGCCAGGCGCAGGCACTGCGTCGCAAGGTGGGCATGGTGTTCCAGCAGTACAATCTCTGGCCACATCTGACCGTGATGGAGAACCTCATAGAGGCACCCGTCAAGTTGCTCGGCATGAGCAAGGCCGCGGCTATCGAGAAGGGCGCCTACCTGTTGACCCAGTTGCAACTGGCCGACAAGCGTGATGCCTGGCCTGCCCGCCTCTCGGGTGGTCAACAGCAACGGGTGGCCATTGCCCGTACCCTGATGATGGATCCGCAAGTGCTGCTGTTTGACGAGCCGACGGCTGCACTCGATCCCGAGATCACTAAAGAGGTGGCCGAGATCATCCGCAATCTGGGCCAGACAGGTATTACCCAGGTGGTGGTGACCCACGAGGTGGAGTTTGCCCGCAAGGTGGCCAGTCAGGTGATTTATCTGGAAAAGGGGCGGATCATCGAGTCCGGCACCGCCGCTATTTTCCAATCCCCGCAAACCAGCCGGTTTGCCGAATTCTTGATGCATTGATATTCAAATCGATAAGGAAGCTGTCATGAAAAAGAGTCTGTTGCTGGTTGCTGCCATGGGTTTGCTGAGCACCTCAGTGCTGGCCAAAGAGATCAAGTTCGCCACCGAGGCGACTTATGCACCGTTCGAATACCTGGACGACAAAAACGAGTTTCAGGGCTTTGACATCGACCTGGCCCGTGCCATCTGTACCCAGGTCAAGCTGGAGTGCAGCTTCCACAACCAGGCCTTCGACAGCCTGATCCCCAGCCTCAAGTTCCGTCGTTATGACGCTGCCATCGCAGCCATGGATGTGACCCCGGAGCGGGCAGCCCAGGTCGACTTCTCCGACATCTATTACGAGAACTCAGCCGTGTTCGTGGCCAAGAAAGGGACCTTCAAGGGGCCGGAAGACTTGGTCGACAAGACGGTCGGCGTGCAGAATGGTTCCTCCCATCAGTCCTATCTGGTGGATAACTGGATCAGCAAAGGCTTGCTGACAGTGCCCTATGCCAGCTACCAGAGTGCCTTCCTCGACATGATGAATGGCCGTACCGATGGTGTGTTTGCCGATACTGCCGTGGCGGCCGACTGGCTCAAGCAGCACAAGGAGTACGTCGTGATCGGTGCGCCTGTAACCGATGCCAAGTACTTCGGTACCGGCTTTGGCATCGCAGTGGCCAAGGGTAACCTGGAGCTGCTGACCCAGCTGAACAAGGGGCTGGCCGAAATCAAGGCCAACGGCACCTATCAGAAAATCTTCGACAAATACTTCGCGCAGTAAGCCATGTTGAGCCTGTTGTTGGATGCAGCCTGGATGACCCTCGGGCTGGTCTTGGCATCACTGGTCGGTGGCATGGTATTGGCGCTGGGATTGAGCGCCGCCGAGCTGAGTAAACAGCCTTGGCTGGTGTGGCCTGTGGCTACACTGACCACCTTGATCCGTGGCTTGCCCGAGCTGTTGGTGGTGCTGTTCATCTACTTCGGCTCGACCCAGGTGCTGTTTCTCATCACAGGCGAGTATGTGGAGTTCAGCCCGTTCGCCTGTGGCGTGCTGGCGCTCTCTCTGCTGTTTGCCAGCTATGCCACCCAGACTCTGCGGGCGGCACTCAATGCGGTGCCCGCCGGACAGCGGTTGGCGGCGCTGGCGCTCGGTCTTGGCAAGGGGCATATCTTCTTTCGCATCGTGTTGCCCCAAGCCTGGCGTCATGCCCTGCCGGGCCTCGGCAATCAGTGGCTGGTGTTGCTCAAGGATACTGCGCTAGGGGTGAACGAGATGATGCGTCAGGCCCAGATGGCCTCGGCCAGCACCTATGAACCCTTTACCTGGTATGCCGCCGCGGCCCTCATCTATCTTGCCATCAGCTTGGTGAGTGAATTCGGACTCAAGCAGGCTGCCCGCTATACCCGCCGCTACGGAGGTTGACCATGCAGGACTATTTCACGACTCTGCTGGGGGGATTAGTGATCACCCTGCAACCGACCGTCTTCAGTCAGCTGAGTGAATTCGGGTTTAAGCAGACAGCCCGCTATACCCGCGGCTACGGAGGTTGACCATGCAGGACTATTTCATGACTCTGCTTGGTGGTCTGGCGATCACCTTGCAATTAACTGCTCTCAGTCTGCTGCTCGGCGTACTGATGGCGGCTGCCATGACATGGGTGCTGGAGCAGCGCATTCCGGTGGCGACCCAGCTGGTACAGCTGTGGGTACTGATCTTCACCGGCACGCCGCTGCTGATCCAGATCTTCCTCATCTACTACGGGCCGGGACAGTTTGAGTGGCTCAAATCCGGGCCGCTCTGGCCTCTGCTCAAGCAGCCCTGGTTCTGCGCCGTGCTGGCCCTTGGTTTCAACACCGCGGCCTATTCAACCCGCTTGTTCAAGGGGGCGCTCGATGCCATTCCGTCCGGTGAGGTGGAGGCGTGCCGCGCGCTCGGCTTTTCGGCTGGACAGACCCTGTGGATGAAGGTGCGCCATGCTGCGCGGCGACTGGTGCCTGCCTATTCCAACGAGGTGATCCTGGTGCTCAAGGGGAGTTCACTCGCCAGCACCATCACCATCATGGATGTGATGGGCCTGGCCCAGCGCCTCAACGCCCAGACCTATGACACCCTGGCTGTGTTTACTGTGGCCGGTGCGCTTTACCTGACCATGAACGGATTGTTAACAATTGGGTTTCGCTGGTGTGAACGGCGAGCCCTGGCATTCCAGGCCTGAGCACGGTAGATCTACCTCTTTGTGGTAGGTGTAAATGCGGGAAATCTGTGCTTCTCCTCTGATTTTTGCATTTCCCCCCATTTTTATGCGCCGCCTGTTTATTGGCTCACAGAACCCGTGATTGCAACTGTTATCAGATTGTTTTTTATGGGGGGATCCATTAAGGTTGGGCCCACAACAAGAAACAACCTTAAACCTACGCTTAAACATGGAGTTGATCATGAAAGTTGCCGTTCTGGGTGCCGCCGGTGGCATCGGCCAAGCCCTCGCTCTGCTGTTGAAAAATCGCCTTCCTGCTGGTTCCGAACTGAGCCTGTATGACATAGCCCCGGTCACTCCGGGTGTGGCGGTCGATCTGAGCCATATCCCGACTGACGTGAAAGTAAAAGGTTTCTGCGGTGAAGATCCGAGCCCGGCTCTGGTCGGCGCCGATGTGGTGCTGATCTCCGCCGGTGTGGCGCGCAAGCCCGGCATGGATCGTTCCGATCTATTCAATATCAACCCCGGTATCGTCAAGAATCTGGTCGAAAAATGTGCCGCCTCCTGCCCGAAAGCGCTGATCGGCATCATCACCAACCCGGTCAACACCACGGTCGCCATCGCGGCTGAAGTGCTGAAAAAAGCCGGTGTCTACGACAAGCGTCGCCTGTTTGGCGTCACCACCCTGGATGTGATCCGCGCCGAGACCTTCGTGGCCGATGCCAAGGGTTTGAATGTCGACAAGGTGCGTGTCAACGTGATCGGTGGCCACAGTGGCGTGACCATACTGCCGCTGCTGTCCCAGATCGAAGGGGCTTCCTTCTCTGCAGAAGAAGTGGCAGCCATGACCAAGCGTATCCAGAACGCCGGCACCGAAGTGGTTGAAGCCAAGGCCGGTGGTGGTTCTGCCACCCTCTCCATGGGTCAGGCTGCCTGCCGTTTTGGGCTGTCGCTCATCAAGGGTCTGCAGGGCGAAGCCAACGTCATCGAGTGCGCTTATGTGGAAGGGGATGGCAAGCACGCTACCTTCTTCGCACAGCCCATCTTGCTGGGCAAGAATGGCGTCGAAACCGTACTGGACTACGGCAAGCTGAGTGCCTTCGAGCAAGAGGCGATGGAGGGCATGCTGGCCACTCTGAAAGCCGATATCCAGCTGGGTGTCGAGTTCGTCAAGTAAGCCGCATGGCTGACAACAAGGGGAGCTTCGGCTCCCCTTTGTCATTGCTGCAGGGTGCTGACGGTGACGGGCTAAGGGGATGGGCCTGGCTGCCGATAACAGAGAGCAGCAGGAGAACCTTATGATGAAACCCCTTACCCTTTTTGGCCTTGCTTGTTTGCTGACGACCCAGGCACAGGGCGCGGAGCCACAGGTATCCGCCGCCGCACCTACGGCAAGCAGTGCAGTTTCCGTGGCAGAGTCAGCGATCGCATCCCCGCCTGCGGTTTCCGCTGCCGAGCCGGTGGCTGTGTCTCAGCCTGCGGTTTCCGCCGCCGGACCGGTCGCGTCATATCAGCCTGAGGTCTCTGCAGCCGGGCCAGCAGCACCACTGCCAGTCGCTCCTTCAATGGCGCAGCCAGCTGCGACTGCCACAGCGTCGGATGGCGGACTTTCTCCAACCAGTCAACCCATGACCAGCACGCCGACGAGCGGTGTAGATGACAGCGGCAACCTGCAGGCTGTGCCCCTCTATCGTCAGGACGAGCTGCTCAACTGGATTGAACAGGGGCGTCATTTACAGCAGGTAAAACAGGACAGATGCCAGCTCACCCAGGATATCGAGGTGCGGGCCGAGGTAATGAAGGTGCCTGCCTATCAGTTCCTGTGGGGAGACATGCTGGCTTGGGGAGTGTGCATCAAGCCCAATGCGGAGCTCGGGGTCAAATTCATGTGGGAGGCAGCCAATCAGGGGTTGGCACCTGCGCTGGAACAGCTTGGCCGTTATTACTGGAAGGGCACCCTGGTGCAAAAAGATCTGCTCAAGGCCGAAACCCTGATGCGTGAAGCGGCCAGCCTGGGGTTTCAACGGGCACAGGTAGAGTGGGTCGAGATGTTGCTGCAGGGGCTGGGCAGCCCGCTGGATTATGAAGAGGCGTATCACTGGCTGCACAGCACTGTCATTGGTGACAAGGCCTTGCATCAGAAGGCGACCAGCCTGCTGAATCGACTGGGCAACCGCATGCCTGCCAACGCCATTGCCCGTGCCAAGGCGATGCGTTAAATAAAAATGACCCACAGGTTTTCACCTGTGGGTCCGGATCCGGCCGCCGTGCCATGACAGGCCGGGTCCTCACTGCTTTATATGGTGCAACCCCGATTAAAGATCCTGGTGGGGGCCAAAAACTTCGTAGTGCAACTGTTCGGTCGGGATACCCGCCGCGCCGAGTTGTGTCTTGATCCCCCGCATGAAGCCGAGCGGGCCGCAGAAGTAGTAGTGGGCCTGCGGTACCAGCAACTCGGATACCTCACTCAAGTTCATGATACCGCTGAAGTCATAGTCCTTCCCTTGCTGATCCTGATCACTTGGCTCCCGATACCAGACCCGGCTCTGCAGCTTCTGATGCTGTTGGCGTTTGCGCTGGATATCCTCCTTGAAGGCATGCAGCGAACCCCGTTCACAAGCGTGCAGCCAGCAGACATCGGCATCATGGCCCGTGCTCAGCAGTTGGTTGAGCATGCTCAGCATGGGGGTGAGGCCCACGCCGGCTGAGAGCAGCACCACTGGGGTGCTGGCGCTGGCTTGCAGGAAGAAATCACCGGTTGGCGGCATCAGATCCACCTTGTCACCGACTTGCAGATGGTCATGCAGCAGGTTGGAAACCTGACCCTGCGGCTCGCGCTTGACGCTGATCCGGTAATCGCGACCATTGGGTGCATCGGAGAGGGAGTACTGACGGATCTCCTGATATTCCAGTTCCGGGTGGTTGAGCTGGATGCTGAGGTACTGGCCCGGCTTGAAATGCAGCACGGGTTTGCTATCGATCGGCGCCAGCATGAAGGAAGTGATGAGCTCGCTCTCGACCCGCTTCTCTTTGATGATGAAGGGGCGGGGGCCTTGCCAGCCACCGATCTCGCTCGCCTTCTCCTGATAGATCTCGCTCTCCCGGCCGATGAAAATACTGGCCAGTACCCCATAAGCCTTGCCCCAGGCATCCAGCACTTCGTCGGTGACTTCACTTCCGCCCAATTCTTTGAGCGTGGCCAAGAGATGACTACCTACAATGTGATATTGTTCCGGCTGGATCATGAAGCCCGTGTGTTTGTGGGCGATACGTTCTACTGCACCTGCCAGGGCCCCCAGGTTGTCGATGTTCTTGGCATAAGCCGCCACTGCGTTGAACAGGGCCAGCGGTTGGCCGCCGCTGCGCTGGTGAGCCAGGTTGAAAATATCCTTCAGCTCGGGGTTGTGACTGAACATGCGCTGATAGAAGTGCTGGGTGAGTGCAGGGCCCGCCGATTCGAGCAAAGGTATGGTGCTTTTGATGACGGCGATGGTGGCTTGATCTAACATAAGGGGTCCTTTCTAATTAAACATTTAAAATGTCACTTAATAAGCTGCATCCTAGATGTTTATTTGATCTGGATCAATAATCAATTTTCCGCGTGATGCGACACAGGCCCTATGAGACTAACTAGCTATACCGATTTTGGATTGAGAGCCCTGCTCTATCTGGCGACCTTGCCACAGGGGGAATTGTCGAGCGTGGCCAAGGTTTCCGCCTTGTATGACGTCTCTCGCAACCACATGGTGAAGGTGGTGAATCAGCTGGTGAAGCTGGGTTATCTGCAGTCACAGCGGGGCAAGAATGGCGGGATCCGCATGGCTTGCACGCCAGAGACAGTCAATATTGGCCAGGTGATCCGTGCGCTGGAGGGCAACCTGGACGGCATCGACTGCAACTCGCCCGTTTGCCATATCGTCTCTGTCTGTCTGCTGAAAAGTGCCCTGAAGGAGGCGATGAACGCCTTCCTAGCGGTGATGGACAGCTACACGCTGCAAGACCTGCTGGCCAATCGCGACGAGCTGCAGAAGGTGTTCGGTGAGCTGATCCCGACCCTGGTGCTGGAACCAGAGCTCGACGACGAGAATGAGTGAGATAAAAAAGGCTGCCATCGGCAGCCTTTTTTCAATCTTCGAAACCCGATACGTTGCGGTATAAGTCTGGCATGATCCGCGCCATCTTCACCATGTTGTTCTCTACTTCCATGATCTCGATGGGATAGCCAGCCAGCCGCAGGCTGATGTTGGGCTGGGGGATCTCCTCCAGATATTCCAGAATTGCGCCATTGAGGGTTCTCGGCCCGTCGATGGGCAGTTGCCAGTTCATCTCCTTGTTCAGTTCGCGGATGCTGGCCGAGCCTTCCACCAGGAAAGAACCGTCCGGCTGAGGATGGATCTCGTCGCTGGGGGTGGGAGTAATAGTGGTGGTGAAATCACCCACTATCTCTTCCAGGATGTCGTCCAGGGTGATCAGCCCTTGAATGTCACCGTACTCATCCACAATGAGGCCGATCCGCTCCTTGTTGCGCTGGAACTTGGCCAGCTGCACATTGAGCGGCGTCCCTTCCGGGATGAAGTAGATCTCGTCCACTTCCCGCAGCAGGCTCGACTTGTTGAACTGATCCCTGGCCATCAGCCGCTGCGCATCGCGGGCGTGCAGAAAGCCCACCACGTCATCGATGTTGTCGCGATAGAGCAATATTTTGGTGTGGGCACCGTGGGCCAGCTGGCGCAGTATGCTCTTCCAGTCATCGTTGATGTCGATGGCGTAGATCTCGCTGCGTGGCACCATGATGTGCTCCACCGTCATCTTGTCCAGGTCCAGGATACTGAGCAGCATCTCCTGGTGGCGCTGGGGGATGAGACTTCCTGCCTCGTTGACTATGGTGCGCAGCTCTTCGGTATTGAGAGCGTCATTCTTGTTGGGAGTGACTCGCAGCAGCTTGAGCAGGCCGCTGGTGATGCCGTTGATCAGCCAGACAAAGGGATAGAGAGGCACCATCAATCCCTTGAGGATCCAGGAGGCTGGATAGGCCACTCGTTCAGGAAACATGGCCGCCAGGGTCTTGGGGGTGACTTCGCCAAACACCAGCACGACCAGGGTCAGGCCAAAGGTGGCAATGGCAACACCCAGATCGCCAAACAGCCGGATACAGACAATGGTGGCGATCGCCGAGGCGAAGATGTTGACCAGGTTGTTGCCGATCAGGATCAGGCCCAGTAGACGATCAGGTCGGGCGAGCAGCTGTTCGACACGGCGTGCGGCTTTGTGTTTGGTCTGTGCCAGATGACGCAGCTTGTAGCGGTTGATGGACATCAGGCCAGTTTCGGAGCTGGAGAAGAAGGCGGATAGAAGGATCAAGATAACGAGGACAATCAGTAATGTACTCGTTGAGATACTGTCCAAAAAGGGCTCCTGTTGGGGCTAGATAATGAGTAAAAAAGATGGGTATCAGCTCAGCAGCACTTCTTTGACGAAGCGGCTGCCGAAATAGGCCAGTGTCAGGATGACACTGCCGACAAGACTCAGGGTAATGACCCTGCGACCACGCCAGCCACGAGTATGGTGACCCCATAACAGCAATACATAGACGCACCAGGCAAGGATCGAGAGGATTGCCTTGTGGGATTTACCCTGCGCGAACATGTCCTCCAGAAAGAACAGACCGGAGGCGATGGAAAGTGTCAGCAGAAACAGGCCCGCCGAAATCAGCTGGAACAGCCGTTTCTCTACCGTCATCAAGGGAGGCATTGACGGTAGCTGGCTGATCTTGCGGGATTTCAACTGACGGTCCAGACAGGCGAGTTGCAGTGCAAACAGGCAGGCGATCATCAGCACCGAATAGGCCATCAGCGCGAGACCTATATGCAGCAGCAACTGGGGATGCGCTTCCAGATGGGTGATATAGCGACCCGGTATCAGGGCACTGGCGGCCAGCAGCAGGGCTGAAAAACTGTAGACCACGGGCAGCAGGATCCAGCCGTTGAAGCGACGGGTGACGCACGTCATGAAGCAACTGATGATGAGGCTGACCAGAGACGCGACGTTGAGCATGCTGAGATTCTGGCCGGAATGGGTCACCAGCACTTCGCTGGCCACAGACGCGCCATGGGCGACCAGAGCCAGTCCTATGCAAGCAAACAGGGGCGCTTGCCCGACTTGTTTGGCATTGAGCAGCAGGTGCAGCGAGGCGACGATGGCGAGCAGATAGAATGCCAGGGCCAGAATAGAGATCACGATCATAACCAGGTCGTTGTTGAACAAGCGATTGGAACAGGAGTGGCAGTATACCTTGCACAAGATATGCTCGCCAGTTGTGCTACCGCCGATCTGCCCATATATAGGCAGCAGGCTACCGCTTTGCGCGGTGAATAATTGTCCTCCAGCGCTACCTCACGCTGGCTGAGGTATTATAATGCCCCCATTTGTTAAGCTTGCCCGTTAGCTGGCTGATGACCGCCACGAGCGGTGAATAATCGTCCTCACAGGGCTGACTGGGGTATAATCCCCCCAGTTGTTACGCCAAGAACCGGAATGCGTCATGTTTGAGAATTTGACTGAACGACTCTCGCGCACCTTGCGCAATGTCAGTGGCCGTGGCCGGCTGACCGAAGAGAACATCAAGGATACCTTGCGCGAAGTGCGCATGGCGCTGCTCGAGGCGGACGTCGCCCTGCCGGTAGTGCGTGACTTCGTTGCCCGCGTGAAAGAACGTGCCGTGGGCCAGGAAGTGGCCAAGTCCCTGAGCCCGGGCCAGGCCTTCATCAAGATAGTGCACGGCGAGCTGGTCTCTGTGATGGGGGAGGCCAATGAACAGCTCAACCTGGCTGCCCAGCCGCCTGTCATCATACTGATGGCGGGTTTGCAGGGTGCCGGTAAGACCACTACGGTTGGTAAACTGGCCAAGTTGCTCAAAGAGCGAAGCAAGAAGAAGGTGCTGGTCGTCAGTGCCGACGTCTATCGCCCTGCGGCGATCAAGCAGCTGGAAACCCTGGCAAGCGATGTCGGCGTCGACTTCTTCCCGAGTGATGCCAGCCAGAAACCGGTCGATATCGCCACCGCAGCCATCGATCAGGCGCGCAAGAAGTTCTATGACGTTGTGATCGTGGATACCGCCGGCCGTCTGCACGTCGACAGCGACATGATGGACGAGATCATCCATCTTCACGCCACCATCAAGCCGGTCGAGACCCTGTTCGTGGTGGATGCCATGACGGGTCAGGATGCCGCCAACACTGCCAAGGCGTTCAACGAGGCGCTGCCGCTCACCGGCGTTATCCTCACCAAGGCCGACGGTGATGCCCGTGGTGGTGCCGCCCTTTCCGTGCGCCATATCACCGGCAAGCCGGTCAAGTTCATCGGTATGGGTGAGAAAACAGACGCGTTGGAGCCATTCCATCCGGATCGCCTCGCTTCCCGCATCCTCGGCATGGGCGATGTGCTGTCGCTTATCGAGGAAGTGGAGCGCACGGTCGACAAGGAGAAGGCAGCCAAACTGGCCAACAAGGTCAAGAGTGGCAAAGGCTTCGATCTGGAAGACTTCCGTGAACAGTTGGCCCAGATGCGCAACATGGGCGGCATGATGGGCATGCTCGACAAGCTGCCGGGCATGTCCGGCCTGCCGGATAACGTGAAAGATCAGATGGATGACAAGCTCACAGTGCGGATGGAGGCCATCATCAGCTCCATGACGCCCAAGGAGCGTGCCCATCCTGATCTCATCAAGGGTTCCCGCAAGCGCCGCATTGCTGCGGGCTCCGGCATGCAGGTGCAGGATGTGAACAAGCTGCTCAAGCAGTTCACCGAAATGCAGCGCATGATGAAAAAGATGTCCGGCAAGGGCGGCATGCGCAAGATGATGGGGCAGATGAAGAACATGCTGCCGCCCGGATTTGGTGGCGGTGGTCGCGGTCCGTTCTGATTTTCCTGCTTGTCAGGCAGAAAGGCTCACCGAGGTGAGCCTTTTTCATGCCAACCCTTGCGCAAAAAATAGCTGGCTTGGTTGCAATTATTACGAATCCAAGTAGAATTACGCGGCTTATTTTAAGCTAGGGTCTGCGTATTTGCAGGCCTTGTTCATTAGATGTTTATGAGGACGATATGGTAACCATTCGTTTACAACGTGGTGGCGCGAAAAAGCGTCCGTTTTACCAGGTAGTAGTTTCTGACAGCCGTTGCGCCCGTGACGGTCGCTTCATCGAGCGCGTTGGTTTCTTCAACCCGGTCGCTTCTGGTTCTGCTGAAACGCTGAATCTGGACCTGGCTCGTATCGAGCATTGGGTTGCTACTGGTGCCGCTGTTTCTGACCGCGTTGCCAAGCTGATCAAAGACGCTACCAAAGCTGCTTAATCAGCCCAACGGTAAGGAGTTAAGGTGGAAAAACCTGTAGTTCTGGGCACTCTGGGTACCGTTTATGGCATCAAGGGCTGGCTTAAAGTGAACTCCTTCACCGATGTTGCCGAAGCGATTTTCGATTACAACCCCTGGATGATCAATCAGAACGGGGTGTGGCGTGAACTCAAGGTTTCGGCCTGGAAACGTCACAACAAGGGTCTGATTTGCAAGATCGATGGTATCGATCTGCGTGAAGATGCCCTGGCATTGACCAATGTCGAGATTGGCGTACCCGCTGATCTGTTGCCTGCGTTGCCTGAAGGTGAGTTTTACTGGCGTGACCTGATTGGTTGCTCGGTATCGACCACCAAGGGATACGACCTGGGCAAGGTGACCGAATTGATGGAAACCGGCTCCAACGATGTGTTGGTGGTTGAGGCCAATGTAAAAGATGCCTTTGGCGCGAAGGAGCGGTTGATTCCGTTCCTGGAAGAGCAGGTGATCAAGCATATTGATCTGACTGCTCGAACAATCGAAGTTGATTGGGATCCTGGTTTCTAGTTTCCCGCGGTAACACGAGTGCCGGAGGTTTCTTATGTGGATTGGGGTGATTAGCCTCTTCCCGGAAATGTTCCGAGCCATTACCGAGCACGGGGTAACGGGTCGGGCCGTCAAGAGTGGCCTGCTGCAGATTGAGTGCTGGAACCCCCGGGAGTTTACCCACGACAAACACCGTACGGTCGATGATCGTCCTTATGGTGGTGGGCCCGGCATGTTGATGATGGTTCAGCCGCTGCGTGACGCGATTCATGCAGCCAAGCAAGCGGCGGGAGACGGGGCGAAAGTCATCTATCTCTCTCCTCAGGGACGCAAGCTGACTCAAGCGGGCGTAACCGAGTTGGCGACGAATCAGAAACTGATTCTGGTAGCCGGTCGATACGAAGGTATCGATGAACGCGTGATACAAACCGAGGTCGACGAAGAGTGGTCTATCGGGGATTACGTGTTAAGTGGTGGCGAGTTGCCTGCCATGACCCTGATCGATGCGGTTTCGCGTCTGGTTCCTGGGGTTTTGGGTGATCAGGCCAGTGCCGAGCAAGACTCCTTCACGGATGGCTTGCTGGATCATCCCCACTACACTCGGCCGGAGTTGTTGGATGGATTGGCGGTGCCCGAGGCGCTGACAAGCGGCAATCACGAAGTGATTCGACGCTGGCGTCTCAAACAGTCGCTCGGACGAACCTGGCAAAGAAGGCCGGAACTTATTAACAACCTAGCTCTGACTGACGAGCAAGAATCACTTCTTGCCGAGTATGTCCGCGAAGTGCGTGACAGCGTTAAGTAGAGTTTTCAGTTTATCCTAGGTAAGGAAAGACAATGAGCAAGATTATTCAGCAGCTTGAACAAGAGCAACTGCGTACCGACATCCCGGCATTTGCCCAGGGCGACACCGTACGTGTTCAAGTTCGTGTTAAAGAAGGTGGCAAAGAGCGTCTGCAGGCTTTCGAAGGCATCGTTATTGCCAAGCGTAACCGCGGTCTGCACTCTGCTTTCACCGTTCGCAAGATCTCCAACGGCGAAGGTGTTGAGCGTGTATTCCAGACTCACTCTCCGCTGATCCACAGTGTAGAACTGAAGCGTCGTGGTGATGTTCGCCGCGCCAAACTGTACTACCTGCGCAACCTGTCCGGTAAAGCTGCTCGTATCAAAGAGAAGCTCAACTAATTCGATTCGAATTGGTGTCGATATGTCGGCAAATAGCTCGACAGGTAGTGAAAAGGCTCGCCAATGGCGAGCCTTTTTTGTGTCCGCTGTTCAGGATCCTGACCGTACGCCAGCGTTCTGACCGCAGCTTACTGATTGACCCGTACCACAGAGTTGTCCCGTCCGAAGGGGCCTGGCACATAGTCGTCCGCCTCCCAGTCGTTGTCGTAGAGCGTCTCTCCGTTCGGTTTCACCAGCTGGTAGCAGTATTCGAAATGGCTGGGGCCATCGGTGGGCAGGTTGAGAGTGGTCCTGAACTCCCCGCTCTTCATCCGTTTGAGCTCTATGGGTTGCCACTGGCTGAACTCTCCCAGCAGCAATACCTGCTCAGCTTCACCTGCAGCCTCTTTTTCCACCGCGAAGGTCACCTTGACCTCGGGGCGGGACTTGAGAAATTGCTTGTTGATCGGCATGACGCCTCCTTGTCATTGATTGCGAAGAAATAGCTACTGTCTATTTTTATATCACTTTATGGCAAGGATGTTTATAACGGAGATCAAAGGGGCAGGGCAAAGTGTCGTTGCAGCAGGCCATGAGTGAACCCTATCTTGAGGTAAAAGCCTCGTGGCAGTGTCAAAATTGGCTGACCATTGCGGCCGATGGCACGGGTCAGCGCCTTGTTGTTGGCTGCCTTGGGGCGTAACTGCATCACCTGACCATGGCGAGCACTTATCTGCTCGACCTCTCCCAGCACTATCATGTCCATCAACTCTTCCCAGTCCTGGCGCAGCAATTTATCTTCCTCTTCACTCGGGCTCCACATCAGCGGCATGCCGATCCGGCGCTCTCCTACGGGGATATCACGGCTACCCTCCACCGGGATCCAGAGTACTCGCGAGAGCTTGTTGCGCACATTCGACTCTTCCCAGCGCTGACCGCTGACGCCGATCAGTGGTGCTACGCAAACGAAGGTGGTTTCCAGCGGCTTGCCATAAGGATCGATGGGGATCGTCTTGAGCTCGATGCCGAGCTCGGGGAAGTCCTGCTCCGGCTTGCTGCCTGCGCTGGCCCCTAGTTGCCACTCGATAAGTTGACCGACCCAGCCCTTGTCCCGCCTCAAATCGCGAGGGACAGCAATGCCTGCATCGCTGGCCAGCTGTGCCAGCGAGAAGCCAGCCATGGCGTCGGCACGGGCCAGCAGTTCCTGTTCTGACTGGGGATTGGTGGGCATGAATGACTCCTGCAAAGGGGAATTATTTTAGCAAGTCTGATCCTTGATGAGGATCGCTGTTTTTATAACCGTTCCTGGCAGGGGGCTGCACAGGGGGGGACGTTTTGTAGGTGAGGACTTATCATAATGATTTTTAAAGAGTTTGTCTTTATAGCGCAGATCTTCCCGGCACAGGATCCCGAGTTGAAATAGTTGTCCAAGGGTTTGCTCATGCTGTTGCACACAGTTATCCACAGAAATCTTGGATAACTGCCGTAAAGTGGTAATAGTCAGGGTGTTGTTACAAAAAAATGTGAAACTGCACCGATTTTTGCTGCGATGGCAGGGCAGATAGTGTGCCACTCCTGTGGATAAATTGGCCGTGGTGGATCTTTGAACAGTTGAACTTGTTCACAATCGGGATCCCGGATCTCCGGCGGGGAAAGACATGGATCTTGATCCAGCATTGTTCATTTAACACTATGTATTTAAATACATATTTTGTTTTTATCACCATGCTGTATGCTGATGCTTAATTTAGAGTAGATAACCAAAACTACTGTATATACCCGCTTGCTAACAGGCTTATGCACAGTCTGGGTGGGCAACTTGCGGGGCTTGATCCTGGGGTTTGTTTATAAGTCGGCTTGAAATTGAAAGTTATTCATGCGTGGGGGATTGCAGTCCTTGTTTGCTGCCACGGAGTGAATGTGGAACAATCTCCTTATAGATTCAGCCTTTATAAGGTGATCACGTGATAGATGGCGACGGGTTTCGTCCCAATGTCGGAATCGTGATCTGTAACCGTGACGGGCAAGTATTGTGGGCTAAGCGCTATGGGCAGCACTCCTGGCAGTTTCCGCAGGGAGGAGTTGATGACGGTGAGACGCCAGAACAGGCCATGTATCGTGAGCTGTATGAGGAGATAGGCCTCAAGCCCGAGGATGTGACCATCATGGCCACCAGTCGCAACTGGCTGAAGTACCGCTTGCCAAAACGCCTTGTTCGTTGGGACAGTTCACCGGTCTGTATTGGCCAAAAACAAAAATGGTTCTTGCTACAGCTGGATCCGGGCAGGGAGTCCAGGATCCAGTTCGGCTGTCATGGTCACCCCGAGTTTGATGATTGGCGTTGGGTCAGTTTCTGGTACCCGGTACGCCAGGTTGTCTCCTTCAAACGGGAAGTCTATCGACGGGTGATGACGGAGTTTGCCCCGTTGGCGATGCCAGTGCCTGTGGTGCAAGTAAATCGGAAAGATGGGCGGCGCAACCGCTCTCGCTAAGGAGCACATTCGTTGCTGACGGATCTCAGACGCATCGTCGAAAGCATGGCCGAAGCCAACACTCTGGAGTTGGCTTTGCAGGCATTGGTCAGCCAGACCCGGCGGGCCATGACAGTGGACTGCTGTTCCGTCTATGTGTCTGAGCCGGACATGCGCCGCTACCGACTGGCTGCGACCGATGGTCTGGCCGAGTCGGCGGTGGGCAAGGCAACCCTGCCGTTCGAGCAGGGTATCGTCGGTCTGGTGGGCCAGCGCGAAGAGCTGATCAACCTGGCCGATGCCCCCTCCCACCCCAGTTTCAAGTTTCTGCCGGATGTCGCGGAAGAGGCGTTCCGCTCCTTCCTTGGTGCTCCCATCATGCATCAGCGCCAGGTGGTGGGCATTCTGGTGGTGCAACAAAAAGAGAGCCGCCGTTTCGATGAGGGGGAGGAGTCCTTCATGGTGACGCTGGCAGCCCAGCTGGCCGCGCGCATCGCCCAGGCCCAGGCCAAGGGCTGGTTGCAGAAAACCGACTGGAGCAAGCCACTGCGTGGTATCGCCGGTGCCAGTGGCATCGCCATGGCCAAGGCCTGGGTGTGGCGGCCTCGCAAGGAACTTAGTGCCATCACACCGCGCAAGGATGAGGAGCACGCCAAGCAGCTGGAACGGTTGAACGTGGCAGTGGAAGTGGTGCGCCACGATCTGGAGAGTCTGGCGCTGCGGTTTCGCGAGAGCTACAGCCAGGATTCGGTCGCCATCTTCGACATCTATCTGCATCTGCTCAACGATCCCGGTTACATCAAGCCCATCCGCAACAAGGTGAGCAAGGAGCACTGGACGGCCGTGTCGGCGGTCAAGCTCATCAGCGACCGGCTGATCGATCAGTTCAAGGGGATGAAGGATCCCTACCTGCAGGAGCGCTCCACCGATGTGAAGGACATAGCCCAGCGGCTCATTAGCCGGCTGGTGCAGAATGAACCTGAACACATCACGGTCGGCGAGCCCGTGGTGCTGGTCGCCGACGAGGTGACGGCCACCATACTCGCCGAGGTGCCGCGGGAATTCCTGACCGGGGTTGTCTCCCTCAAGGGGGGCACCAACTCCCACGCAGCCATTTTGGCCCGTGCCATGGGGGTGGCGGCCATCATGGGGGTGGATCTGCCACTCGGCGACATAGGCGGTCGCATGCTGGTCGTCGACGGCTACAGCGGCGATCTCTTCATCGAGCCCAATCAGGTGATCCTGACCGAGTATCGGCAACTGCTCAACGAGGAGCGGGCGCTCGATACCCTGGTGCGCAGCGTCGACAACCAGCCATCGGAAACCGCCGACGGTACTCCTGTCTCCTTGCTGCTCAACGCGGGCCTGAGTGCCGACACCGAGATCTCCCTCAATCATCTGGCGGACGGGGTCGGGCTCTATCGCACCGAGATCCCCTTCATGCTGCAGGACAGCTTCCCCTCCGAGTGGGAGCAGACGGCGCGCTATCGCGGCATCCTGGAAACCTATCGCAATCGTCCTGTCTGCATGCGCACGCTGGATGTGGGGGGCGACAAGCAGCTGCCCTATTTCCCCATCGTCGAGGAAAATCCCTTCCTTGGCTGGCGGGGGATCCGGCTCACCCTGGATCACCCCGAACTGTTCCTGGTCCAGCTCAAGGCCATGCTGCGGGCCAGCGAGGGGCTGGACAACCTGGCCATCATGCTGCCGATGATCAGCAGCGTCAGCGAAATCAGGGCCTCCCGCCGGCTGCTGGATCAGGCCTGGCGAGAGGTGTCGGAAGAGGCGGCCAGCCGCGATGCGGTGATCCGCTACCCCAGCCTGGGGGTGATGATAGAGGTGCCGTCCGCTCTCTATATACTGCCCGAGATGGCGCCGCTCATCGACTTCTGGTCGGTGGGCAGCAACGACCTGACCCAATATCTGCTAGCAGTGGATCGCAACAATGCCCGCGTCGCCAACATCTACGATGCCTTCCATCCCGCGGTGATCCGCGCCCTGCAACTGCTGGTCGATGCCTCCCATCGCTACCAGAAACCTGTCTCCGTGTGTGGCGAGCTGGCCGGCGATCCGGTCGGTGTGCTCTTGCTGCTGGCCATGGGCTATCGCCGCTTCAGTATGAACACCCACAACATTGCCCGCATCAAGTACGTGCTGCGTCAATCCACCCTGAGCGAGCTGACCGCGCTGATGGCCGACGGCCTCAAGCACGACAATCCTCACGTGCTGCGCGGCCTGTTCGCCCGTTACCTGGAAGAGCACGGTCTGGGCGGCTTGCTGCGAGCCGGTCACAAAACGAAACAGACTGATTGATAATCATGCCTTGTCCCTGCTGACGAATGATCGGAAAATGCGGCTTTTCTTATGACTGGGGCCGCATATGCAGCACGATGGATATTGGGTTTTCTCGCAGGTTGATCCTGTAGCATTCAGTTTGGGGCCACTATCGGTACGCTGGTACGGTCTCATGTATCTGTTTGGTTTCGCCTTCGCCATGTGGTTGGCGGGGCGTCGCGCCGATACACCGAACAGCGGCTGGACCCGCAACGAGGTCTCCGATCTGCTGTTTTACGGCTTCCTCGGGGTGATCCTGGGTGGCCGGGTCGGTTACGTGCTGTTCTACAACTTCGACATGTTCCTGGCCGATCCCATCTACCTGTTCAAGATCTGGACCGGCGGCATGTCGTTCCACGGTGGCCTGATCGGGGTCATCACCGCCATGATCTGGTTCGCCCACAAGACCAAGCGCCACTTCTTCACCGTGGCCGACTTTGTGGCACCGCTGATCCCGTTTGGCCTCGGCGTGGGTCGCATCGGCAACTTCCTGAACGGCGAGCTGTGGGGCCGGGTCACTGATGTGCCCTGGGCCATCATATTCCCTGAGGCTGGCCCGGAGCCGCGCCATCCCTCCCAGCTCTACCAGTTCGCACTGGAAGGTGTGGTGTTGTTTATCATCCTCAACCTGTTCTGGCGCAAGAACCCGCCCCGTGGCGCCATCTCAGGCCTGTTCCTGTTCTGCTACGGCCTGTTCCGCTTCCTGGTGGAGTTCGTACGCCAACCGGACAGCCAGCTTGGTCTCTATTTCCAGGAGATCAGCATGGGCCAAATCCTGTCTATGCCCATGATCGTCGCCGGAGCTCTGATGGTCTGGGCTGCTTACAAGCGTCCGCAGTTGTTCGGTAATGCCGGGAAGGAGGTCAAGCAATGAGGGTTTATCTCGACCTGATGCAGAAGATCCTGGATGAGGGCACCGTCAAGTCCGATAGGACTGGTACTGGTACCGTCTCCCTGTTCGGCCATCAGATGCGCTTCAATCTGGCGCAGGGTTTCCCGCTGGTCACCACCAAGAAATGTCACCTGCGTTCCATCATTCACGAGCTGCTCTGGTTCCTCAATGGCGACACCAATACCGCCTATCTGAAAGAGCAGGGTGTCAGCATCTGGGATGAGTGGGCAGACGAGAATGGCGATCTGGGTCCGGTTTATGGCGCTCAGTGGCGCTCCTGGCCGGCGGCCGATGGTGCTGTCATCGATCAGATCCAGCGTGCTGTGGATGACATCAAGCACAATCCGGATTCGCGCCGCATCATAGTCTCAGCCTGGAACGTAGGTGAACTGGACAAAATGGCGCTGGCTCCCTGCCACGCCTTCTTCCAGTTCTACGTGGCAGATGGAAAGCTCTCGTGTCAGCTCTACCAGCGCAGCTGTGATGTCTTCCTCGGCCTGCCGTTCAATATCGCCAGCTATGCTCTGCTAACTCACATGATGGCTCAGCAGTGTGATCTGGAAGTGGGCGACTTCGTCTGGACCGGGGGTGATGTGCACCTCTACTCCAACCATATGGAGCAGACTGCGCTGCAGCTCTCTCGTGAGCCGAGGCCCTTGCCTCAGCTGGCGATCAAGCGAAAGCCCGATTCCATCTTCGACTATCGGTTCGAGGATTTCGAAATCCTGGGGTATGACCCTCATCCCGGTATCAAGGCGCCCGTCGCCATCTGATCGAAAGGCGCCCCAGGGCGCCTTTTTCATATATCAATACAATTTGAAATTCATTTCATCGGTTGAGCCGTTGTCGTACAGAGGACGGCGAGAACCGGCAAATCGCAGATGCCTCTCCATTATATTCTCGGTTTTCCCGTTGTATTTAGCAGTAAGAAACGATTTTCCATTAATTGTTATGGGATATAGACTCAAATCAAATCAAATCAAAGCAATGCCGAGGATAATTTAACCATGAGTGATGTATTCAAAAAATTTCTTAAGCTGGAGGCCGCCTCCGGAATCATTCTGATCATGGCGGCCGTGCTGGCGATGATACTGGCCAACTCGGGTCTGGCGAGTGGGTATCAGGCGTTCCTGGATACGCCGGTACAGGTGCGAATCGCAGCTCTCGATATCAACAAGCCGCTGCTGCTCTGGATCAACGACGGCTTTATGGCCATCTTCTTCCTGTTGGTCGGGCTTGAGGTCAAGCGGGAAATGCTGGAAGGAGCACTATCTTCCCGCGTGCAGGCGACTTTCCCTGCCATCGCTGCAGTCGGGGGCATGCTGGCACCGGCACTCATCTACACCTTTTTCAACTACTCGGATGAAGCTGCACGTGCCGGTTGGGCTATTCCGGCTGCGACCGATATCGCCTTTGCTCTCGGCGTGATGGCATTGTTGGGCAAGCGGGTTCCGGTCAGTCTGAAGGTGTTCCTGCTGGCTCTGGCCATCATGGACGACCTTGGGGTCATCATCATCATAGCGCTCTTCTATACCCAGCAGCTGTCGCTGGAGGCACTGGCAGTTGGCATCCTTGCGACCCTGACTCTGCTGTGGATGAATCGTCGTGGCGAGGACAGGATTGGCCTCTACATGCTGGTCGGATTGGTACTCTGGGTTGCGGTGCTCAAGTCTGGCGTCCATGCGACCCTGGCTGGCGTGGTCGTGGGCTTCATGATCCCGCTCAACGGCAAGCGTTATGCCTCACCGCTCAACGGCAAGCGTTATGCCTCACCGCTCAAGCATCTGGAGCATGCTTTGCATCCCTGGAGTGCTTATTTGATCCTGCCGCTGTTTGCCTTTGCCAACGCCGGGGTCTCCCTTGATGGAATCGGTTTGTCCTCCCTGCTGAGTCCGGTTCCAATGGGTATCATGCTCGGGTTGTTTGTGGGCAAACCGCTTGGGGTATTCACCATCAGCTGGCTGTCGGTCAAACTGGGCATTGCTCAATTGCCGAGCGGGGTCAACTTCAAGCAGATTTTTGCCGTCAGCATTTTGTGTGGTATCGGTTTTACTATGTCGATGTTCATTGCATCGCTGGCGTTCGAGCATGGCGGATTGGATTACGGCAGCTATTCACGTCTCGGGATCCTGGTGGGGTCCACGCTGGCGGCAGTCGTCGGTTATCTCGCCTTGCGGATGTCGCTTCCCAACAGGGAAGCGGATCAAAGCACGGAGGGGTTATGAGAAAATACGGGTGGTTAATGATACTGATGAGTCCGGCTGTTTGGGCTGGCAGTCTGGAGGATTGCAAGCAGGATGCAGTATCGGCGAGCTGCTCTGCCTATTTGAACGGTGTGGTCGACAGCGCACTCATGTTGGGAGACAAGCAGGCCAAGGCCAAGTTTGGTGAGACCTTCGCCGAGCGAGCGCTGAGCAGCCGGGCTGGTGAGATGGTCAAGCAGTCCAACAAGCGTTATTGCGGTGAGCGGATGCCGGACAAGGCCCATCTCAAAAGCACACTGCAGGCGAACTTCACTGCAAACAAGGTTGACTCGATCAGCGACATGTATGACATTCTGGCGGCTGAACTCAGCTGCTACCGGAGTCCGCGTACTGCGGGAACCCCATCGGATGTCACACCTTAACTACAATCACCTCTACTATTTTTGGATGACTCAGAAGAAGGGCTCTGTCACCCAGGCGGCGGAAGCCCTTTTTTTGACACCACAGACAGTGACCGGTCAGATCAAGCTGCTGGAGCAACGTCTTGGCGGCAAGCTGCTGATGCGCAAGGGGCGAACTCTTGAAGCCACTGAGCTCGGTCAACTGGTATTTCGTTACGCCGACAAAATGTTCAGCCTCTCCTACGAGATGCTGGATATCGTCAACTATCGCAAGGAGAGCCAGATCCTGTTTGACGTCGGCATCGCCGATGCACTCTCCAAGCGCCTCGCCAGTCGGGTATTGCTCTCTGTCATTCCCAACGATGGCTCCATCCACCTGCGCTGTTTCGAATCGACCCATGAGCTCTTGCTGGAGCAGCTGAGCGAGCACAAGCTCGACATGATCCTCTCCGACTGTCCGGTTGACTCCAGCCAGCATGCAGGCCTGCTCTCCAAGCGACTCGGCGGTTGTGGAGTCAGCTTCTTCTGCAAGGCGCCTTTGCCTGAGAAAGCCTTTCCGGCCTGTCTGGAGGAGCGTAAGTTGCTGATCCCGGGTCGCCGCACCGCCATGGGTCGCCAGTTAACCCAGTGGTTCGAGCAGCAGGGGATCTCCCCCAGCATTCTCGGCGAGTTCGATGATGCGGCCCTGATGAAGGCGTTCGGCTTCTTCAATCAGGGTATCTTTATGGCGCCAACCATCTACCGGGAAGAGATCCTGGAAGGGGAAGAGGTGATGCTGATTGGGGAGACCCAGGATCTGATGGAAGAGTATTACGTCATCTTTGCCGAGCGCATGATCCAGCATCCGGCGGTAAAACGGGTGTGCGAGAGTGACTTCTCCTTCCTGTTTGCAGGTCAGGAGGACTTTGCCACGATTCAACCGGCAACCCTGTCATTTTAAATCGACGGCTCACAGAGTATGATTCTTGCCTCGAGCGAAAGGGGATGAGATGCAACTGGAAGAGATGGAGGCGAATGCAAGCCGTGCTGTGGCACTGCTCAAGGCGCTGGCCAACGAGCGAAGACTGTTTATTCTGTGCCAGCTGCTGGACAGGGAACTGTCTGTAGGGGAGCTTAATGAGGTACTCGGATTGAGCCAGTCAGCCTTGTCACAGCACTTGGCCGTGCTTCGGCGGGATGAGTTGGTGGAGACGCGAAAAGAGGCCCAGACGGTCTACTATTCGCTGCGCAGCCACGAGGTGCGCGAGATGATAGGTTTGCTGCACAGACTGTATTGCAGCGCAGATAAATAAAAAACCGGCACTAAGGCCGGTTTTTTTAGCGTTATTCAGCCGGAGCTGATTAAGCCATAGCTTTGATCTGGGCAGACAGGCGGCTCTTGTGACGAGCAGCTTTGTTCTTGTGGATCAGGCCTTTGGTAGCCATGCGATCCATGATCGGCTGAGCGGTAGCAAAAGCAGCAACGGCAGCAGCTTTGTCGCCAGAAGCGATGGCAGCAATTACTTTCTTCAGATAGGTACGGGTCATTGAACGACGGCTGGCGTTGTGTTGACGACGTTTCTCTGATTGAATCGCGCGCTTCTTAGCAGATTTGATATTAGCCAAGGTAAAACTCCTAAAACTGTCTTAGCGAGTGTATTGAAAAGGCCCGGAAATATGCCTTCTCAACCACATATTGTCAAATGATTTGTGCAAATAAACACCGCCCCCCGGTGGTGTGTCAGTTGGGAGGCGGTTAAACTGTCGGCCGATTCTAGCAGCATTCTTTTCATTCTGACAGTTCCAGAGGCCTCGTCTTGAGTAAGAAATTGATCAAATCCGGCATGATAGTGTCCGGAATGACGCTGGTGTCCCGTGTGATGGGCTTGGTTCGCGATGTAGTCATCGCCAATCTGCTTGGTGCCGGGGTAGCCGCAGATGTCTTCTTCTTTGCCAATCGCATTCCCAACTTTTTGCGTCGTTTGTTCGCCGAAGGTGCTTTCAACCAGGCTTTCGTTCCCGTGATGACGGAGTACAAGAAAAATGGCGACGAGCGTGAAGTGCGCGAATTGCTGGCTGCGGTAGCGGGTACTCTGGGGGGGATAGTGACCGTCGTGACCCTGCTGGGCGTGTTGGGTTCTGGCGTGTTGACTGCGCTGTTCGGCTGGGGCTGGTTCTGGGACTGGTTGCATGGCGGGCCCGCTGCCGAGAAGTTCGAGCTGGCCAGCCTGATGCTCAAAATTACCTTTCCCTACCTCTGGTTCATCACTTTTACCGCCATGGCGGGGGCCATCCTCAACACCTTTGGCCGTTTCGCGGTATCCTCGTTCACCCCTGTGTTTCTCAACCTCACCATGATAGGGGCGGCTTGGTGGATAGCGCCCCTGCTGGAGAGACCCGAGATTGCTCTCGCGATCGGTGTCTTTCTGGGTGGTTTGGTGCAGTTCCTGTTCCAGTATCCCTTTCTGCGTCAGATCAACATGCTGGTGTGGCCCAAGTGGGGTTGGCGCCACCCAGGGGTGGTCAAGATCCGCACCCTGATGATCCCGGCGCTGTTCGGGGTGTCGGTCAGTCAGATCAACCTGCTGATCAACACCATGCTCGCATCCTTCCTCGCCACCGGCGCCATCAGCTATCTCTATTACTCGGATCGCCTGCTGGAGTTCCCCCTCGGCCTGTTCGCTGTGGCCATCAGTACCGTTATCCTGCCTGCGCTGGCCAAGAAGCATGTGGATGCGGACCCGGCTGACTTCTCTCGTACCATGGACTGGGGGGTACGGATGGTGATGCTGCTCGGCCTGCCGGCCATGGTGGGGATAGCCGTGCTGCGTGAGCCCATACTGCGAGTGCTCTTCATGCGCGGCGAGTTCGGTATGCATGAGGTGAGCATGTCCAGTGCCAGTCTGTTGGCTTCCACCACGGGCCTGTTGTCGCTGATGTTGATCAAGGTGCTGGCACCGGGCTACTACGCTCGCCAGGACACCAGGACGCCAGTGCGGATCGGGGTGATGTCCATGATCGCCAACATGGTGTGCAACCTCATCTTCATCTTCCCCCTTGGCTATGTGGGGCTGGCACTATCCACCGCCTGCTCAGGTTCGTTGAATGCGGCTCTGTTGTTCAAGGGCTTGTATCAACAAGGGGTCTACCGTCCGTCCCGCAATACCGGGCTGTTCTGCCTCAAGTTGCTGGTGGCGACCGTGCTGATGGGAGGCGTGCTTGCCTATCTGTCACCGGATCTCGCCCAGTGGGCTGCCTGGAGCATGGGCAAGGCCAGCTTGCAGCTGACCATGCTGCTCTGCCTGGGAGGGGGAATGTACGGGGTCATCCTGCTGGTACTTGGCATTCGGCCAAGACACCTGAAAGCAGGTCAGCAGCAGGACTGACCCTGCTGCACCATCCGGGATTGCCTCGGCGGGCAGGGGATCTGGGCAAGATGCCTGAAATCGGGCCATGAGGGCTGACCCTGCCAGCTGGCTGATATATAATCCGCCGATTTCCATGGCAGCAACGCACAAGGCACTGATGGAGCTTATCCGCGGTATTCACAATATCAAGCCCCGTCACCGGGGATGTGTATTGACCATAGGCAACTTTGATGGGGTCCATCAGGGTCATCATGCCGTGTTGGCACGCTTGCAGGAAAAAGCCGTCCAACTCGGTCTGCCAGCCTGCGTCATGCTGTTCGAGCCCCAGCCACTGGAACTGTTTGCCGGATCGGCTGCGCCTGCTCGCCTCAGCCGGCTGCGGGAGAAATACGAAGCGCTCAAGGGCATGCAGATCGACCGCATGCTCTGCGTGCGCTTCAACCATCGTTTCGCCGAGCAGTCCCCCAACAGCTTCATCGAGCAGTTGCTGGTCGAAAAACTGGGGGTGCGTTATCTGGTGGTCGGCGATGATTTTCGCTTCGGCAAGGGGCGGGAAGGGGACTTCCACCTGCTGGAGGAGGCGGGCCATCGCTTCGGTTTCGAGGTGATCAGTACCCAGAGCTTCCAGCTCGAACGGCAGCGGGTCAGCAGCACACTCGTACGCGAGGCCCTCAAAGCTGGCCGGATGGCGGAGGTGGAGATGATGCTTGGCCGCCCTTATACCATCAGCGGTCGGGTGGCCCACGGTGACAAGCTGGGCCGCACCATAGGTTTTCCCACCGCCAATCTGGCACTCAAGCGCCAGGTCATCCCGGTCGGTGGCGTGTTTGCAGTGGAAGTGTTATGTTCCGGCAAGACCTTCCCCGGCGTAGCCAATGTGGGTGTACGGCCGACAGTGAATGGCACACAAGCCAGATTGGAAGTACATCTATTTGATTTTTCTGGTGATCTATATGGTCAGCAGGTCAAGGTGCTGCTTCGCCACAAGCTGCGCGAAGAGCAGAAGTTTGCCTCTTTCATCGCCTTGAAAGAGCAGATCGAACGAGATGCCTTGGCGGCCCGAGCCTGGTTCGGGCTGCCACTACTCAATTTACCCAGCACTCTTTTAGAAAAGAAGGGAACCCAGGACTGATGAGCGACTATAAACACACCCTGAATCTGCCGGAAACCGAGTTTCCGATGCGTGGCGATCTGGCCAAACGCGAACCCAACATGCTGAAACGTTGGTACGATCAGGATCTTTACGGCGCCATTCGCCGCGCCAAAGCGGGCAAGCCCTCCTTCATTCTGCATGATGGCCCCCCCTACGCGAACGGCAGCATTCACATCGGTCACTCGGTCAACAAGATCCTCAAAGACGTCATCATCAAGTCCAAGGGCCTCTCCGGCTTCGATTCTCCCTATGTGCCTGGCTGGGATTGTCACGGTTTGCCTATCGAGCTGAAAGTGGAAGGCATGGTTGGCAAGCCGGGTGAGAAGGTCTCCGCTGCCGAGTTTCGCGCTGAGTGTCGCAAATATGCCAAAACCCAGATCGAAGCGCAGAAGACCGACTTCATCCGTCTGGGTGTGTTGGGTGACTGGGAACACCCCTACCTGACCATGGACTTTGGCACCGAAGCCAACATCATTCGTTCCATGGCCAAGATCGTTGAAAATGGCCACCTGCACAAAGGCTCCAAGCCGGTGCACTGGTGTACCGATTGCGGTTCTGCGCTGGCAGAAGCGGAAGTGGAGTACTACGACAAGAACTCCCCCTCCATCGACGTGCGCTTCAAGGCCGTTGACGAGGCGACCGTGGCCGCCAAGTTTGATTGCCCTGAAGGCCACCTTGGCAAGGGCCCGATCTCTGCAGTGATCTGGACCACGACTCCTTGGACTCTGCCCGCCAACCGCGCCATCGCTATGCACGCCGATCTGGACTATGCCCTGGTGCAAGTCGAAGGTGAGCACCCCGAGCGCCTGATCCTGGCCGCCGAGCTGGTCAAGGATGTGATGGACAGGGCCGGTATCGAGAAGTTCCACAATCTGGGTTACACCAAGGGCGTAGCGCTCGAGCTGCTGCGCTTCAACCACCCCTTCTATAGCTTCGATGTGCCTGTGGTACTGGGTGATCACGTCACCCTCGATGCCGGTACCGGCGCCGTCCACACCGCCCCTGGCCATGGTCAGGAAGACTTTGTGGTCGGTCAGAAGTACGGTCTGGAAGTGGCCAACCCGGTTGGCAGCAACGGCGTTTACCTGCCGGATACCGAACTGTTTGCCGGCCAGCACGTGTTCAAGGCCAATGCGGCCGTGGTCGAGGTGTTGACCGAGCGCGGCGCCCTGCTGCACCACATGGTGTTCAACCACTCCTACCCGCACTGCTGGCGTCACAAGACTCCTATTATCTTCCGTGCCACCCCGCAGTGGTTCATCAGCATGGAACAGAAGGGGCTACGTCAGCGCGCGCTGGAAGAGATAGAGCGCATTGAGAAAGACGGGATCACCCAGCACGGACAGAGCGGCTGGGTACCTGCCTGGGGCAAGAACCGCATTCAGGCCATGGTCGAGAACCGTCCTGACTGGTGCATCTCTCGTCAGCGTACCTGGGGTGTGCCAATCTCCCTGTTCGTTCACAAGGAGACCCAGCAACTTCACCCGGAATCCGTGCGCCTGATGCACGAAGTCGCCAAGCGGGTCGAGCAGTCCGGCATCCAGGCCTGGTGGGATCTGGACAAGGCCGAGCTGCTGGGCAGCGACGCCGACATGTACGACAAGGTGCCTGACACCCTGGACGTCTGGTTTGACTCAGGCTCGACCCACTCCTCAGTGGTAGATGCTCGTCCCGAGTTCAACGGTCACTCCGCCGACCTCTATCTGGAAGGCTCCGACCAGCACCGCGGCTGGTTCATGTCGTCGCTCATGATCGGCGTGGCCATGAAAGACAAGGCTCCCTACAACCAGGTGCTGACTCACGGCTTCACCGTGGATGGTCAGGGTCGCAAGATGTCCAAGTCCATCGGCAACGTGGTCAGCCCGCAGGATGTGATGAACAAGCTGGGAGCCGACATACTGCGTCTGTGGGTCGCCAGTACCGATTACACCGGCGAGATGACGGTCTCCGACGAGATCCTCAAGCGCTCTGCCGATGCTTATCGCCGCATTCGCAACACAGCCCGCTTCCTGCTGGCCAACCTGAATGGTTTCAATCCGGCAACCGACATGGTGGCTGCCGCCGACATGGTGGTGGTGGATCGCTGGGCAGTGGGTCGTGCCAAGGCAGCGCAAGCCGAGATAGTGACGGCCTTTGAAGAGTACAACTTCCACGGCGTGACCCAGAAGCTGATGCAGTTCTGCTCCATCGAGATGGGTTCATTCTATCTGGACGTCATCAAAGACAGGCAGTACACCGCCAAGGCAGACAGCCTGGCTCGTCGTTCCTGCCAGACTGCGCTCTATCACATCGCCCAGGCCATGGTGCGCTGGATGGCGCCCATCATGAGCTTTACCGCTGATGAAATCTGGGCCCTGCTGCCCGGCGAGCGCAGCGAGTTCGTGTTCACCGAGGAGTGGTATGACGGCCTGTTCGGGCTGGATGCCGGCGAGCAGATGGACGATGCCTTCTGGGCCGAGATCCTCACAGTGCGCGGTGAAGTGAACAAGGCGCTGGAAGCGGCCCGGGGCGAGAAACGCATCGGCGGCTCCCTGCAGGCCGAACTGACCCTGTTCGCCAAGCCGGAGTTGGCCGAGCGCCTGAATGCCCTGGCCGATGAGCTGCGCTTCGTGCTGCTCACCTCCAAGGCCAAGGTCGTCACTGCTGACACCGCACCGGAAGGTTCCGTTGCGACGGAGCGTGCTGACCTCTGGCTGAGCGTGGCCCAGTCCGCCGCCGCCAAGTGCGACCGCTGCTGGCACCATGTGGAAGACGTTGGCACCATTGCCGGTCACGAAGAGATCTGTGGCCGCTGCGCCACCAACGTCGAGGGTGACGGTGAAACACGTCAATTTGCCTGATGAAGATGACTCATAACGCGATCCATAACAAAACAGGCCTGCGTTGGCTGTGGCTGGCGGTGCTGGCATTCGTACTGGACCAGGCGAGCAAGCTCGCCGTGGTCAAGATGCTGCCATTTGGCTACCCGGGGGTGGAGATCACCCCCTTTTTCAATCTGGTCCACGTTTACAACAAGGGGGCGGCATTCAGCTTCCTGGCCGATCAAGGTGGCTGGCAGCGCTGGTTCTTCGCCGTGCTGGCGTTTGCCATCTGTGGTTTGCTGATCCACTGGTTGCGCAAGCAATCCGTCACCCAACGCTGGAGCGGTATCGCCTATTCGCTCATCATCGGCGGTGCCCTTGGCAACGTGTTTGATCGACTGGTACTGGGCCATGTGGTCGATTTCCTCGATTTCTACTGGCAGCGTTCCCATTGGCCGGCGTTCAACCTGGCCGACAGCTTCATCTTCATCGGTGCAGTCATGATAGTGCTGGAAGGCTTCCGCTCCGAAAAGAAGAAGGAGGCGCCATGAGCCAGCAGATAGCCGCTGACAGCAGTGTGCTGTTCCACTTTGCCATCAAGCTGGAAGATGGTTCAGTTGCTGACAGCACTGCGCTGCAAGGCAAACCGGCACGCCTGCGGATGGGTGATGGCAGCCTGACAGCCAGCTTCGAGCAGTGTCTGCTGGGGTTGCGTACAGGGGAGAGCAAGAGCTTCACGCTGACCCCTGAGCAGGCGTTTGGTCTCTCCAATCCTGACAACATCTACCATCTGGACAGAGCCAAGTTCGGCGCCGATGTGGAGCCCAAGATCGGCACCATCATTCTGTTCGACCAGCCCAATGGCAGCGAGCTGCCCGGTATCATACGGGCGGTGGAAGGCATGTCGGTGACGGTCGATTTCAACCACCCCCTGGCCGGCCATACCGTCACCTTCGAGGTGGAGATCCTGGGCGTTGATGACGAGGAAAAGGTGATCTGATGGATATACTGCTGGCTAATCCTCGTGGCTTTTGTGCCGGTGTTGATCGCGCCATCAGCATTGTCGAGAGCGCGCTTGAGAAGTTCGGGGCTCCCATCTATGTCCGCCATGAAGTGGTGCACAACCGTTATGTGGTGAACAAGCTGAAAGAGGCGGGTGCCGTGTTCGTCGAGGAGCTGGACGAGGTGCCGGATGACAGTATCGTCATCTTCTCCGCCCACGGCGTGGCCAAGACGGTGCGCGAGATGGCCAAGTCCCGTGCCCTCAAGGTGTTTGATGCCACCTGTCCGCTGGTGACCAAGGTACACATGGAAGTCCATCGCGCCAGTCGCAAGGGCTCAGAAGCCGTGCTCATTGGTCACGCGGGTCACCCCGAGGTGATCGGCACCATGGGCCAATACGAAAACCGTGAAGGTGGTATGTATCTGGTGGAAACGCCGGATGATGTGGCCAGGCTCAAGGTGAAGAATCCGGATGATCTCTGCTTCGTCACCCAGACTACCCTGAGTGTCGATGAGACCTCGGATGTGATCGACGCCCTGCGCAAGCAGTTCCCCAAGATCCAGGGGCCACGCAAGGACGACATCTGCTACGCCACTCAGAACCGCCAGGATGCGGTGCGGGAGATGGCGGGGCTGGTAGACGTCATGCTGGTGGTCGGGTCACGCAACTCTTCCAACTCCAACCGCCTGCGCGAGCTGGCCGAGAAGGTGGGCAGCAAAGCCTATCTTATCGACGATGCTTCCATGATCGAAACCGTCTGGCTGGAGGGGGTCAAGGCGATCGGCGTCACTGCGGGTGCCTCCGCGCCGGACGTGCTGGTGCAGAACGTCATCGCCCGCCTGCGCGAGCTGGGTGGCAATATGGTCGTCGAACACCCGGGTCGTGAAGAGAACGTGGTGTTTGAAGTGCCGCCGGAGCTTAGAATTATTTGAATGCAGCCAGGAAGGCTTAAGAATAAAGTATGATGATATTGACGCCGAGTTTGTCGTGGTGACAGGCTCGGCGTTAAACTTGTAACGCGGTCAATCACCAAGGATGGGATATGATTGGGTTCTTTCGAGGCTTTTCTCTTGTTGAGTTGATGATTGTCGTCGCCATTGTGGCGATCCTTGGCACCATCGCTTACCCCTCTTATCAGCAGTACCTGCTGACCAGCCACCGTGTCGATGCCAAAAAGATGCTGTTGGACGCTGCCAACCGGCAGGAAACCTACTTCATGGATTTCAATCAATACACCTCCTCGGCAGCAGACCTCAATCTTTCTGAAAATTCGGATGCTGGCCATTATCATCTGGTTTTGTCTGCCGCTGGCAACTCTTTCCGGTTGTCAGCAACAGCATCCGGTGCGCAAGGGGCTGATAGTGACTGCGTGGTGTTTTCAATCGATCAAAATGGTACGAGGAGCGCTCTGGATAGCAGCGACAGTACCAACAACGATTGTTGGGATTGAGTGATGAGACGGCTAACTTGCCTGGCTGGATTCAGTCTGCTGGAAGTAATGATAGCGGCAGTAGTGCTTTCGTTTGGTCTGTTGGGGCTGGTTGCCATGCAGGTACAAGCAAAGTTTTCCAGTTATGAGGCAAGACAGAGAACCATTGCCAGCTGGCTGGCCAATGACATGGTTGAGCGTCTCAAGGTAAACCGTGGGGCATGGGAGCTTCAGGCCAGCAATACCTGGATTGTCAGTGGCGGCACCTCATCTTTGCCATCTTGTGCCAATGAGAATGGCACCATGAGCGGTTGCAGCAATGCCGATTTGCTGGCGCTTGACCTTTATTATTGGCGACAGTCGCTACTGGGTAGTGCGGCATCCGGGGCTGGAACGACCCTGCGCAATCCCACCGGCTGCATTATCAAAGGTGCAAACAATGGCTTGACCGTCTCCATCTTCTGGGCGGGTCGCGAATCGTCCCATGATGGTGCGGCTGCCGGTGCTGTTGACCCCGCCATTACCGCTTCTTGCGGAATTGCTGGTCTGGATTTGACGAGGCGTCAGTTTGTTCTGACGACCACCCTGTGAACAGTCGTGGTTTTACTTTGGTTGAATGGCTTATCGCCATGGTCATCGGCGTCTTTTTGCTGGGTGGCGTGTTGGCTGTTTTTGTTGCCTCCCGCTCTACTACCAATGAGTCCTTTGATCAGAGCGAGCTGCTCGAGAACGGCCGCATTGCCATGCGTCTCATCACCCAGGATTTACGCTGGGCCGGATTCTGGGGGGATTTCACGGGGGGGGCTTTGACTGTGGGCGATGAGCTGACCTTGTCTTCCGGGGCTACCGTGGCAAATGATTGTCTGGATGAGCGAAATGAAGGGAGCCTTCCCTCCAGCCTCTTCCCGGTGCGCCCACTCTGGGTTGCCCATATCAGCACGGCAGGCACCATGAGCGGTTTTGCCTGTATTTCATCCCCTACTCGCGTGGCCAACACGGACGTCATCAGCATCAAGCGCCTGATTGGCAATCCGGTGATGGGAGGGTTGGATGCCAATCGCTTCTATATGGCTACCAATACTCAACTGGCTCATTTGTTCAGAGGTAATGAGACAGCTCCCTCCGAGACAACCATGCCGATGCGCCAGATTTGGGAGTACCAGCACCACGTCTATTATCTCTCTCCTAACGGCAGCGGTGGTTTTGAACTGCGCAAGCGAATGCTCACTGCTGATGGTGGCTCTTGGTTGATATCAGGGGCCTTGGTGGATGGTATTGAGCGCATGGTGCTGCTGTTCGGGGTCGACACCAGCAATGTGCCGGATGGTCGTATCGACAAGTTTTCTGCCATAGATGCAGTCACCTCGCAAGAGTGGGGTGAAGGGCGGGTGATAGCAGTCCGTGTGTTTTTGCTGGTGCGCTCGCTGCAGGCATCCAGCCGCTACACCAATAACAATGTCTATCAACTGGGTAATGTCAGTGTGGCCGGAAATGGGGATGGGTTTCGCCGCCTGCTTCTGGAAAGCACTGTGGTGCTGCGCAATCCCATGATGATGGCGGGAGGTGGGCAATGAGGCATTCACGTGGCGTGGCATTGATAGTGGCGCTGGTGATCCTGGCTCCTTTGACACTGATCGCCGTGGTGTTGATGCAATCTGGGGGCATGGATCTGCGTGCCAGTGGGGCGGCGGCAGCGTTACAGCAGGCCGAGCACAGGGTGGAGGGCATCATAGGTGGCGCCATGCAGCAAACAGGGCTCGCCACCCAGATTGCTCAAATGCCTTCTGTTTCGACTGCTACGTCAACAGTGAGCGGCTCCATGGGTAATGCCATCATGCAATATAGAAGTGAAACCGTGTGCAAGCGACGCTTTGACGCAACCAGCAAGAACGTCATACCCGCCTGCCGTTATGTGGAGCTCGAGGCAAGCCAGGCGTACGGGAAACAGGGACGTCCCATGACCTGGATTGTTGGGGTCGAACAGCCATTGTTAAAGAAGGCTGAATAGGAGCGGCAGCGATGCTACATCATGGAAAACTGTGGTTGATGGCCCTGTGTGCACTGAGTGTGCCTGCCGTCGCCGGTGATGCCTACTCGGATGATACCGAGTTGTTCATCTATGACTTCTCGAAAGCGGGGGATTATCGGCCCAAGGTGCTGGTCATCTTCGACAACTCCGGCAGTATGGCAGAAACCATGGAGCTGGAGCGAGAGAAGTACAATCCTGCCACTGTCTATCCATCGTTGAGCCGGGATCCGGATACCGGCAACTCGCGTAATTATGTCTATTACTCGACCGACGGTTCTGTGCCAGCCATCAACAGCAATCGGCGCTTTCGCGACAGTATCAATGCTTGTGCTTCATCCAAGACTCCTCTTGGCACTGTAGGTTACTTTCAATCCCAAGTCTGGACCTATGTCTATTCAAGCTATCGCAATGGGGTGCCTCGTCAGGGGGATTGGGAGACCATCTCGGGCGAGAACGAAGATGACATCACCATCGTCGACTGCAAGCAGGATATTCAGAACCGCACTCCTGCCAATCCTTTCAGCGGGACGCTGGAGGTGGGGTCGGTCAGTGATGGTTATCCGGTCGACAAAACCAGCAATACGCGCGGGGAATGGTACTACACCGGTAACGCAAACGACGCAACATCGGGTAGCAACACCAGTGTAACCCTCTACACGGCCAACTATATCCGCTGGTATTACGGGCCAACGGGTTACGCCGTCGAGTCACGTCTGCGCATCGCCAAGGATGCGGTCAAGTCTGTGATCTCCTCCACTCCCGGGGTTGATTTCGGTTTGGCCATCTTCAATACCAACAACAGTACCAGTACCAATGGCGGCAGAGTTGTACGTCGCATCCTCAGCAATGACGATATGGTCGGCACCATCACCGCCGAGCAGAATTTGCTCAATACAGTGGAGGGCCTCTCTGCCACGACCAATACGCCACTGTGTGAAACCCTCTATGAAGCCTACCGTTTCTACGGGGGGCAACCCGTACTCTATGGCAAACAAGGCGGTACGCGGGACAAGCTTGCCGAAGACCCTGAAGGTACTTACACCTCGCCTTATGACAAATGTTCAAACAATGGCTATGTCATCTATGTTACTGATGGTGCGCCGACCAGCGATACGGATGCTGACAGCGCAGTAAAGGCGTTGATGGACTCGTTAAGCACAGATGAGCGGGCTGCCTACGGCTCGACAGTGGGATACGGTTCTGGTAGTGCCAAGAGTTATCTGGCGGCGATGGCCGGTTACATGAAGAACAAGGATGTGAATACCTCATCGCCCGGCAAGCAGACTGTGACCACGTTTACCGTGGGCTTTGGTGATGAAGCCATCTCCGGGGCTGGCAATCTGCTGGCAGAGACGGCGAGACGTGGAGGTGGTCAATACTACCCGGCGGTCAGCGCTGAAGCGCTCACGCAGGCGTTGCGATCTTCCCTGCTGGCCATTTTGCGGATAAACACCTCTCTGGTGTCTCCGGCGATTACCACCAACAACTTTGACCGGACTCGCAGCCTCAACAATATTTATTACGCCATGTTCGAGCCAGATACCGGGCCGCGCTGGAAGGGCAACTTGAAGAAGCTGACTCTGTCTGGCGATGGGTATGTAGCGGATGTTAACGGCCTGCCCGCCATCAAGGCGGATGGTTCCATTCTGGAGCAGGCTCAGACCTACTGGTCATCGGAGCGGGATGGCAATCTGGTTGCCAAGGGCGGTGTGCAGGCAATGTTGGCCGAGAAGACCAATCGCAACCTTTATGTGGTCAATTCAGTTGCATCACCCAAGCGATTGGACGTTTTTAACAAAGCCAACCTTGTGTCGATTGCCGGCTCTGCCGACAACCTTGCCAGCTACATGCAGTTGGCCAGTTCCACCGAACTCGACGGCCAGATCGACTGGACCAAAGGGCTCGATGTGGATGATGAGGATTATGATGGCAGCACCACTATCCGCCCATACATAGTGGGAGATCCGCTGCATTCCCGTCCATTGGTGGTCAACTATGGCTGCGCCATTCCTTCGGGCCAGAGCACTTGTACGCCTGACTTGCGTATCTTGATGGGAACCAACGCCGGTTTCCTGCACATGTTCAAGGATCTCGGCAGTACGGTTGATGAAAGCTGGGCCATGATCCCTTACGAGCTGCTGCCAAAACAGGAGGCTCTGCGTCTCAATGCCGAGTCTGCGGATCATCTCTACGGCGTTGATGCTTCTCCGGTGGCGCTGATCAAGGATGCCAATAGCAATGGTGTCCTCAAGGCATCAGAGGGGGACTTTGTCTGGCTGTTCTTCGGTTTGCGTGCTGGCGGCAGTAGCTACTATGCACTCGATATCACCAATCCTGATGCGCCCAGCTTGAAATGGGTGATCAATAGCCAGACAACTGGCTTCTCATTGCTCGGCGAAACCTGGTCAGTGCCGGAGGTAGCCTATGTACCTTGGGATGCCTCCCCGAGTAACAAGCGACTGGTGATGGTATTTTCCGGTGGTTACGACGCCAACAAGAGCAAGGTCGGGATCGGTAGCTCCGACAGCAAGGGGATGGGGCTCTACATGGTCGATGCCGATAGTGGTGCTCTGGTATTCAGTGCAACACCGGGAACGGGCTCAAGTACCAATAAGCAGGTGACTGGAATGGTCGACAGTATGCCGGGGCCGGTTTCCACACTCGACAGTGACGGTGACGGGAGAACCGACCGGATTTATGCCGGGGATACGGGCGGTAATATCTGGCGTTTGGATATGCCCTCAACCAGCACCAGCGCCTGGAGCGTTTTCAAGTTCGCCAGCCTGGGGTCTGACGATGTGCAGGCGAATGACCGCCGCTTCTTTACCCAGCCGGTGGTGGTGCGGACCATTAACAAGCAAGTGACCAAGACGGTGATCAGTGGCGAAGACTATTTCTCGTTCAAGGAGAGGCCATTCGATGCCGTGCTGATTGGTTCTGGTGATCGAAACCGTCCATCGTCCGAGTCTACAGTACAAAACGCCTATTTTATGCTGCGTGACTACGGGGTCGTTGCCAAGAACTACAACACCGGGGCTCCTGCTCCCATCACGATGACGGACTTGTATGATGTATCGGTGGATCCTCTGGCCGGTGTTACGGCGACCAATGACTTGCTCAGCCTGAGAGCGGCTATCACCAGTAAATCGGGTTGGAAGTATTGGCTGGCGGAGTCAGGAGAGAAGTCCATGGGGGCAGGGGTAGTGCTGCAAGGCAAGCTCTATTTCACTTCTTTCTTGCCGCAGGTCCAGTCATTCGAGGAGTGTACTATCCAGTCCATTGGTGCCATGCGGCAGTATATGGTCGACATGCATTACGGTACGTCTTTCAAATACGTGGTGGACCAGGATGGTAACGAAACCCCTCAGCGCTATGTGGAGGTAAACAACAAGGTAGCCGACGATCTGGTTATCCATGCGGGTGACGATTCGAAGATACGGATTATTGGTGGCGCACCGGGTGAAGAGGTCATTCTCAAAGACGAGGGCGAGGGTGTGCCTGAGCGCTGTACTGGAGAGGGCGAGTGTTCGGAGGGGGCGGATGAGGCTGAAATGGATATGACGCCCAAGAAAATATACCTGTATGAGGATGAGCCCCAATGAAAATGATCCTGTGGCTGATTGCCTTGTTGAGCGCCGCCAGTGTTCATGCTGGAGTGGATAGAAAATGCTATGTCGAGCTGGAGAATGGTATCTATGTCGTTATTCAGGGGACGATAACGGATAGCCAGAGGGCTGAAATCGCTTTTAAAAAGAAAGGGTTTGAAATGGATGGGCAGCTTTTAATGGTCAGGAGGGTAGTGGAGTGCCAGCCAACAGAACAGCCATTCAGCCAGGAGGCCGCCAGACAGCAGGAGGCGTCACAGCCGAGATAATGGCTAGGGGCAGATGACGGCGGTATCTGTTTTGCTGCTGCGCCCTGATGCGGCAATAACGAGGTTAATGGTCGGTTCCCCGCTGACGCATATTGAAATGGTCATATTTGTCCCAAGGCTGGTGCCATCAGTGGCGAACAAGACGCGGGTTCTTGTCGAACTGAGTACGGTATCGGCTGAAAACACAGGGGTTCTGGATAGCTCGGTTTCGCCATTATCCAGTCTGGCGTTGCTGTTGCTGTCAGTGAACACCAGCAATTGGCTTGGACTGTTTGTGACACATTGATTGCCGGTGTTGACCAGGCATGCTGTCACGGTTTGTTGATCACTGATTGCCTGATTGCGAGCAAAACGCAGATGTTTCATGAGTCGCTCACTTTCATAATTGGCGCGGTTATCTTGAAGCAGGTTGCCGAGGGAAGGAATGCCTATGCCGAGCAGAATGACGGCCAGGGCAATCGCAATCATCAGCTCCAGCAAGGTAAATCCGGCTTGTTTCATATGAACTTGGGCCTGTCGTTCCGTGACTATTTACAGCTTATCCCTCCCTGTGGTTGCTGTCACATGCTAACACCCGTCTTGAACTGGCAGATTGCCCCCCTTTTCTTTATCATTCCCCATCATTTTCGATTTTAAGATGTATCGCCATGGCAAAAGCCCTCTCTCTGATGCTTGCCCAGTTGAATCTGACGGTAGGCGCCATCGAAGATAACTGTGACAAGGTGCTGGCTGCGGCCGTTCAGGCCGAGCAACAAGGCGCCGACCTGCTGGTGTGCTCCGAGCTGGCCTTGACCGGCTATCCGCCGGAAGACCTGTTGCTGCGCAGCGACCTGATGATCCGTGTCGACGCTGCGCTGGCTCGCATCGCGACCTGGCAGGGCCGCTGCGCCATTCTGGTGGGGCATCCCTGGCGTGAAGGGGCGGCGCTCTATAACGCCGCTTCCCTCTATGAGCAGGGCAAGCTGGTCGCCCGCTACTTCAAGCAAGACCTGCCCAACTACGGCGTATTTGACGAGAAGCGCTATTTCACCGCAGGCACGGATACCTGCGTGGTGCCGTTCCGTGGTCATAAGCTGGGACTGCTCATCTGCGAAGATCTGTGGCAACCGGGCCCGGTGCTGGCCGCCAAGGCGGCAGGGGCCGAGCTGCTGCTCACCATCAACGCCTCGCCCTACGATCAGGAGAAACCCTGGATCCGTCGTGAACTGATGACTGAGCGTTGCAGCCAGACCGGTTTGCCGCTGGTCTACCTCAATCAGGTGTGCGGCCAGGACGAGCTGATTTTCGATGGCTGCTCCAAGGTGTTCAACAGCCAGGGTGAGCTGACCCACAAGCTGGCCCCGTTTGCCGAAGAGCTGGCCCTGGTGCACTTTGCCGATGGTCAACCGGTGAAAGAGCGTGAACCGGCCGCCCCGCTCGAGCCATTGGCCGAGACTTATCAGGCGCTGGTGCTGGCGGTGCACGACTACATCACCAAAAACGGCTTCCAGGGCGCCGTATTGGGCCTCTCCGGTGGTATCGACTCCGCCCTGACCCTGGCAATCGCTGCTGACGCCATCGGGGCAGACAAGGTGCAGGCGGTGATGATGCCGTTCCGTTACACCGCCCAGATGAGTGTGGAGGATGCCAAGGAGCAGGCCGAGCGGATGGGGGTCGAGTTTGACATCATCTCCATCGAGCCCATGTTTGAAGGGTTTATGACCCAGCTGGCACCGCTGTTTGCCGGCACGGCCCGCGATACGACAGAAGAGAACCTGCAGGCACGCTGCCGCGGGGTACTCTTGATGGCGCTCTCCAACAAGCGTCGTCGCATAGTGCTGACCACGGGCAACAAGAGCGAGATGGCCGTGGGCTATGCCACCCTGTATGGTGACATGGCGGGCGGTTTTGATGTGCTCAAAGACGTGCCCAAGACCCTGGTCTTCAAGCTGTGCGAATATCGCAATTCAGTCGATTATGTGATCCCGCAACGGGTCATCGACCGTCCTCCTTCGGCAGAATTGGCGCCGGATCAGGTGGATCAGGACAGTCTGCCCCCCTACGACATTCTGGATGCCATCCTCAAGCGCTATGTGGAAGAGGATGCCTCTGTCGCCGACATGGTGGCAGAAGGGTTTGAAGAGGTGGTGGTGCGCAAGGTGATTCGGCTGGTGGATCTCAACGAGTACAAACGCCGTCAGGCTGCCGTCGGGCCCCGTATTACGGCCCGCAACTTTGGTAAGGATCGTCGTTACCCCATCACATCCGGGTTCGGCAAACAGAACTGGTAAGGAGTCACCATGAAGAAGATTGAAGCCATAATCAAACCGTTCAAGCTGGACGATGTGCGCGAGGCCTTGGCCGAGATCGGCATCAACGGCATGACGGTATCCGAAGTCAAAGGCTTCGGCCGTCAGAAGGGGCATACCGAGCTCTATCGCGGTGCCGAGTACATGGTGGATTTCCTGCCGAAGGTGAAGGTGGAGCTGGTGGTGCAGGACGAGGATCTGGATGCCTGCATCGAAGCCATCCAGAACACGGCCCGTACCGGCAAAATTGGTGACGGCAAGATCTTCGTTTGCGAGGTGGAGCGTGTCATTCGTATCCGTACCGGCGAAGAGAACGAAGACGCGATTTGATGTGATGGATGTGCCTCGTATCGACCAAGAGAACGAAGAGACAAGCCTTCATATGTCATGGATGCGCCTCTTCGTGGCGGCGGGCCTGCTGATCGGCCTGACCGCCTGCAGTACCCGCCCGCCGGCCCAGCCGGAAAATCTATGCCAGATCTTTCGGGAAAAGCCCGACTGGCACAAGGCGGCGCTCAAGATGAACGAGAAGTGGGGTACACCTGTTCAGGTGGTGATGGCCATGATGTATCAGGAGTCCTCCTTCGTACACGATGCCCAGCCACCAATGGGCTACTTCCTCTTCATTCCGACCGGGCGAGCCAGCTCCGCCTATGGTTATGCCCAGGTGAAAGATGAGACCTGGGACGATTACCAACGGGAAACCGGCAACAGCTGGAGCAGCCGCGACGACTTTGCCGACGCCATCGATTTCATGGGCTGGTACACTAACAAGGCCCAGCGGCTGAATGGCACTTCCAAGTGGGATGCCTATGGCCAGTATCTCAACTATCACGAAGGGTGGGGTGGCTACCGGCGTGGCAGCTACCGCAGCAAGGGGTGGCTGATGAAGACCTCCCGCAAGGTAGAGGCGCGTGCCCAGCGCTACGGCGCCCAGTATCGACAATGCAAGGATCAGCTCTCCAGCGGGGGCTGGTTCTGGTAACCAAATCAGGAGTCAGAAATGCCGTTATTGGACAGTTTTACCGTTGACCACACCCGTATGGAAGCGCCAGCAGTGCGCGTGGCCAAGACAATGCAGACCCCGAACAAGGACACCATAACCGTGTTCGATCTGCGTTTCTGTGTGCCGAACCAGGAGATCCTCTCCGAACGCGGCATTCACACCCTCGAGCACCTCTTTGCCGGTTTCATGCGTGATCACCTGAACGGCAATGGTGTGGAGATCATCGACATCTCCCCCATGGGGTGCCGTACCGGTTTCTACATGAGCCTGATTGGCGCACCGGACGAAGCCCGTGTGGGCGCCGCCTGGCAGGCTGCCATGAGCGATGTGTTGACCGTGCAGGAGCAGGCCAAGATCCCAGAGCTGAACGAATATCAGTGCGGCACCTTCAGCATGCATTCGCTGGAGGAAGCCCATGAGATCGCTCGTAACGTGCTGGCGCGTGGTATCGGCGTCAACCACAACGACGAGCTGGCACTGCCTGAAGAAAAGCTGAAAAGCCTCTAGGTTGTGCATGGCAAAAATGAAAAAGGCCGGTCACTGACCGGCCTTTTTGTTGTCTGGAGGATTCAGGACGGCAAGGGCATGACCCGGTTGCGGCCCAGCTCTTTTGCCTTGTAGAGCAGCTTGTCGGTGCGCTCGACCAGAGCATCGCCTGTTTCTTGACCATTGTACTCACCCACTCCGAACGAGGCTGTGATGTGGTCGATGCGGCGGCCGGACTTGCGATCCAGGATGGACATCTTCTCTATGGCACGGCGTAGACTCTCGGCCATCTGGCGGCTCAGGGCCAAGTTGCGCATGGGCACCAGCAGGGCGAACTCCTCACCACCGAGCCGATAGGCGGTGACGCCCTCCTTGCACGTTTCCCGCAGCCGCTTGCTGAAGGCACGCAGCACCTGATCACCAAGCAGGTGACCATATTCATCGTTGAAATTCTTGAAGCGGTCGATGTCCGACAGAATGAGGGAGAAGGTCTGCTTGCTGCGGATCAGGCCGTCTATCTCCAGATCGAAGGCGCGGCGATTGAGCAGGGAGGTGAGGGCATCCTCGTTGGCCAGCTTGCGGGTTTCGTTCAGTGCCTCACGCAGCTCTTTGATCTCTTTCTCTGCATTGCTGAGCTGATTGCGAAAGTGCATGGTCGACATGCGCACATCTCGCGATTCGCGCACCAGATCCCGCAAGATGCCCATGGTGTCGTCAAGGCTAAGCCCTTCATCGTCGATGAGACTCAGTCGATCGAAGCTCTTGTCGAGCATCTCCTGAAACATGCCTGTGTCGGAAATGGCGTCTTGCATGGTGTGGCCGAGCTCGTTGGCCATGGCGGCCAGACTGAGTTTCATGGCCTCCATCTGCTGCTCATCCTGGGCGGCGAGGTGCTGATGATAGAGCCGCTCGCAGGTGGTGAGTGAGCAGGTGCCCTGCAGCTTGATCGCCTGATCGATGGCCTGATTGAGCTCTGGCATGCTGGCCGACACGTAGTTATACCAAAGGGTATAGTTATCCGGCGTCGTGGGAATTTGATACTTGATCATCAGTGGAACCGCCTGCTTAAGATAGGCGGCGGATTGCGCGAACGAGTCCTTGCTCATGAGTTCCGTGTCTCATCATGCCTGCAAACTTTGCATAGTATGACAGAGAGATTGGCCAAAAGGCAGTCGATGGATGCCATTAGCTCCCCCCTTCGATATAATGTCTGCGTTACTACCTACCCTAAGGCCTGCTTATGTCTCAAAAAGATCCTTTCCTCCAACGCGAGGCCGAAAAATACGAAAACCCCATCGCCAGTCGCGAGATGCTGCTGGAGCTCATCAAGGGTCATGAAAAACCCATGACCCGCGAGGAGTTGGCCAAGGCCCTCAAGCTGACCGACGAAGAGCCGTTGGAAGCCTTGCGCCGTCGTCTGCGCGCCATGGAGCGCGATGGGCAACTGGTATTCACTCGCAACCAATGTTACGCCCTGCCGGATCGTCTGAATCTGGTAAAAGGGTATGTACTCGGCCATAAAGATGGTTTCGGTTTTCTGCGCCCGGAAGGTGGTGGACCGGATCTTTATTTGAACAACCGCGAGATGCAGCGCCTGATGCATGGCGACTATGCGCTGGTGCAACCGACCGAGATCGATCGTAAGGGTCGTCAGGAAGCGCGACTGGTACGTCTGCTCAAGTCTCGTGAAGCGGATATCGTCGGCCGTTACTTCGTCGAAAATGGCGTGGGTTTCGTGGTGCCGGATGACAGCCGTATCGGCGAGGACATCATAATCCCGGAAGGGGAAAACAAGGGCGCTCGCCAGAGCCAGGTCGTGGTGGTGCGTATCAACCAGCGCGCCAACTCCCGCATCAACGCGGTCGGTACAGTGCTGGACGTGCTGGGCGAGAACATGGCACCGGGCATGGAGATTGAAATCGCCCTGCGTACCCACGGTATCCCGCATACCTGGCCGGAAGAGGTGACCAAAGAGGTTGCCGGTCTCGGCGAACAGGTGCCGGAAAAGGCCAAAGAGGGTCGTATCGATCTGCGCGCCCTGCCACTGGTAACCATCGATGGGGAAGATGCCCGCGACTTCGATGACGCCGTCTTCTGTGAAGCCAAGCGTGGTGGCGGCTGGCGTCTGTGGGTTGCCATTGCGGATGTTTCTGCCTATGTGAAGCCCGGCACTGCACTGGATGCCGAAGCGTATCAGCGCGGCAACTCCGTCTATTTCCCCGAGTTCGTGGTGCCCATGCTGCCGGAGGTGCTCTCCAACGGTCTGTGTTCTCTGAACCCGCAGGTCGACCGTCTGTGCATGGTGTGCGAGATGACCATCTCCGCCGCCGGTCGCATGTCCGGTTACAAGTTCTACGAAGCGGTGATGAACTCCCACGCGCGGATGACCTACAGCAAGGTCGCGGCCATTCTGGATGGAGATCCCAAGCTGCGTCAGCAATATGACCCGCTGGTGGGCCACATCGAAGAGCTGAATAACCTCTATAAAGCGCTCAAACATGCCCGTCACCAGCGTGGTGCGGTGGAGTTCGAGAGCGAAGAGACCCGTTTCATCTTCAACGCCCAGCGCAAGATCGACCAGATCGTGCCGTTGGTGCGCAACGACGCCCACAAGATCATCGAAGAGTGCATGATCCAGGCGAACGTGGCCGCAGCCCGTTACATCGAGAAGAACGAAGCCTTTGCCCTGTTCCGGGTGCACGACCGTCCGGGCGAAGAGCGCCTGACCGGTTTCCGTGACTTCCTGGCCGAACTGGGTCTGGAGCTCAAGGGCGGCCTCGAGCCCGAGCCGAAAGATTTTGCCGAGCTGGCCGCCAAGTTTGAAGGGCGCCCGGATGCCGAGCTGCTCTCCACCATGCTGCTGCGCTCCATGCGTCAGGCTGTTTATCAGGCAGACAATATCGGCCACTTCGGTCTGGCATTGAAGTCCTATGCCCACTTCACCTCGCCGATCCGTCGTTACCCCGACCTTATCCTGCACCGTGCCATCAAGTATCAGGCGGCCAAGGAGCAGCAGCCCAACCTGCGCCACAAGTGGACCCCGAGCGGTGGTTATCACTACCAGCTGGAAGAAGTGGATCCCATGGGCGAGCACTGCTCCATGACCGAGCGCCGTGCCGACGATGCGACCCGCGACGTGGCCGACTGGCTCAAGTGCGAGTACATGCTGGATCACGTGGGTGACGAGTTCGACGGCGTCATCGCCAGCGTCACCGGCTTTGGTTTCTTCGTCCGTCTGGCGGAAATCCACATCGACGGTCTGGTCCACGTCAGCACCCTGACCAACGACTACTACCAGTTTGATCCCCTGCACATGCAGCTGATCGGCGAGAACTTCCGCCGTCGCTACCGTCTGGGTGACAAGGTACGCGTCAAGGTGATGGGCGTGAACCTGGACGATCGCAAGATCGACTTCGTGATGGTGGAAGAGCCGCTCCAGGCCACCGGCAAGAACGCCAAAGAGATGGCGCGCAAGCAGGCCGAGATCAAGAGCGAGAAAGCCAAGAGCGCCCAGCGCCACGAGAAACGCAAAGAGGGCAAGAATATCGGCAAATCCGACAAGGGTGGCCGTGCCAAGCCCAGCAACAGACGACCGAGCAAAAAGGCTCACGATAAGGCCAAGAGCACTAAATGAGTACTGAACTGATCTACGGCATTCACGCTGTATCCGCGCTGCTTGAGCGCACCCCGGAGCGTTTCATCGAAGTGTGGGCCCTCAAGGGCCGGGATGACGACCGGCTGCACCCCCTGTTGGCCGAGATGGAATCTCTCGGCCTCAAGGTGCAGAGCGTGAACCGCAAGACCCTTGATGACAAAGCGGAAGGCAACAATCACCAGGGCATCATGGCCAAGGTGATAGAGGCGCCCAAGCTGGCCGAGCACGACTTGGCCAGCCTGCTGGACAACCTGGCCGAGCAAAAGGCTCAACCCTTCCTGCTGGTGCTGGACGGGGTGACAGATCCGCACAACCTCGGCGCCTGCCTGCGCAGTGCCGATGCGGCCGGGGTCCATGCGGTTATAGTGCCGCGTGACAAGGCCAGCGGCCTGACCTCGGTGGTGCGCAAGGTTGCCTGTGGCGCCGCCGAAGTGGTGCCGCTTATCCAGGTCACCAATCTGGCCCGCAGTCTGCGGGAGTTGAAGGATCGCGGTGTCTGGATCGTCGGTACTGCCGGTGAGGCGGATCACGATGTCTATCAGGCCAAGCTGACCGGTCCCATGGCGCTGGTCATGGGTGCCGAAGGCAAGGGCATGCGCCGCCTGACTCGCGAACACTGCGACGAGCTGGTCAGCATTCCGATGGCGGGGGCTGTATCCAGTCTCAACGTCTCGGTGGCGACCGGTGTCTGTCTGTTCGAAGCCGTGCGTCAGCGTCGCGCTTAAGGGAACGGGATGGACAGACCCCCGTTCAGTCGGGATCAGGTCACAAATGAGCAGGAGGCCGCGCGCCTCCTCTCTTTTGCCCGGCCTTTGACCCTGAGCCCTCGTACCTGCCTCTGGCATGCCGGTGACAAGCCCGATCTGCTGGTCAAGGTGGAGCAGGGGCTGCTGCGCGCCAAGGTGGTGCTGGTGGATGGCCGCGAGTACATCAAGGAGTTCTATTGGGAGGGGGACGAGTTTATCGACTTCCACCATCTGCTCAGTGGTGAGCCCACCCGCTACAGTGTGGAGGCGCTGGAGCCATGCCGCCTGCAACTCTTCAACCTGAGGGATTTGCGTCAGCTCCCTTGCTGGTCCGCCTGGTATCACCACTTGCTGGCGGTGCAGCTGCGTATCAAGGAAGAGAAAGAGCTGCTGCTGTTGACCGAGAGCCCCCAAGCCCGTTATCAACACTTCCTGCACTGTTTCCCCGTGCTGGATGCCAGGGTGCCGGATCACCAGATAGCCGCTTATCTGGGCATCACCCCCATCAGCTTGAGCCGCATTCGCAAGCGGCTGAAGGATCTTAACAAAGGTTAATGCCTGCGCCCGCGCGGCTGGCTATGCTGCCTTTCTCGATGAGCAAGGAGTTCCCATGAACTGGTCCCTCAAATCTTTTGAACAACTCGACGTCAATGAGCTTTATGAATTACTCGTGCTGAGATCCCGCGTTTTCGTGGTGGAGCAGACTTGCGTCTTCCTCGATCTGGATGGCGTCGACAAGCGTCCCGACGTGCAGCACCTGCTCGGCTGGCAGGATGGCGTGCTGGTGGCGTACGCCAGACTGATGGCACCTGGTGTCGCCAAGGCGAGTCAGGTGGTGATCGGCCGGGTGGTGACATCGCCGGAGGCCAGAGGCGACGGTCTCGGTCATCGACTGATGCAGCAGGCGTTGGTGGAGTGCGAACAATTGTGGCCCGGGGTCAGCATCTATCTGGGAGCCCAGGCCCATCTGCAGGGTTTTTATGGTCGCCATGGCTTCACCGCCGTGGGTGAACCCTATCTGGAAGATGACATTCCCCACATTGGCATGACCTCGTCTTAATACCTTTAAAGCATAACAATGAAATTATTATGTCTTGAGGTAGTAAAGAAAACGGGTGCTCGACGCCATATTACTGGGTACCCTTTGAGTGATTAATCGGCAACCGTTGATGGATAGGTTTAAAAATGGTTTTTTATCCCATTAATACAAAACAAGATTCAGCAATTAAGCCGTTGAGCCATTTTATCTGCGTTCGTCACTCGAGTGGCTGTCGCTGATGGAGTTGTTGCGCAAGCGGTTCGCTCTGGACCTGCAAACCTTCGCCATCATCACTCTGGTACTGGGCAATCTGGCCCAGGCCTTCTCCGATGTGCTGGTCAAGCTGATCGGCCCCGGTTTCAGCCCCTTCCAATACATGTTCCTGCGCCAGCTGCTGACCCTGCTGGTGTTGCTGCCCTTCATGCTGCGGGTGCCGAGGGCGGCCTGGGGACTGGGTGCCTGGAAATGGCACCTGCTGCGTGGTCACCTCTGCCTGCTCGGTGGTGGCGGCATGATGCTGGCATTGACCCAGCTGCCGCTGGCCACGGCCAACGCCATCTTCTATGTCTCACCCTTGCTGACATTGCCGCTGGCTGCCTGGCTGCTCAAGGAGAAGATCAACTCCCGGGTCTGGCTGCTGGGGGGCATGGGGCTGCTTGGTGTCGTGTTCGTGCTCAAGCCAGGGGATTTTCATCTGGCGGGTCTGGGTGCCCTGGTGACCGCCTTCACTCTGGCGCTGTTCAATGTCACCGGCCGCAAGCTGCCTGCGGGGATCTCTGTGGTGGCGACCCTGTTCTGGGCAAACTTGCTGGCGCTGCCATTGACGGCTGGGTTGGCGGTGAATCAATGGCAACCTGTGGACTGGCACCTGCTGGCACTGATCGGCGGCAGCGGCGTGATGCAACTGCTCTATCATGCCAGCTGCATCTACGCCTATCGGCAGGTGGAGGCCAACCGTATTGCGGCAACCGAATACTCAGGCCTGATGTTCGTGGTACTGATGGGGATCTGGCTGTTTGGCGAGATCCCGGCCTGGAACCTCTGGGTCGGGGTGAGTTTCATCTTGCTGGCCATCTATTGGCAGCGGCGTTTGCGCTAGCCCAGTCAACTTGACTCCATATATATGACAAACCGGCGGATGACCGGTTTGTCATATGGGCAGCTTATGAAGCCTGTCTCGGTTACCGCACAGGAAATCGGTTAGGCTTGGCGGCTTGTGATTATCGGAACCCTGTCATGACGCCAACCATCTTTGCGGCCATCTTGCTGGCCGCGCTCCTGCACGCCCTCTGGAATGCGCTGGCCAAACGCCAGGCCGAGGGGCGTGTCAGCGTGCTTCTTGTCTCCCTCTGTTCCGGGTTGTTTGCCGCCCCTTTCTTGCCGCTGGTCGGGCTGCCTGTGCCTGCCGAATACCCCTGGCTGGCGCTCTCCATCCTGCTGCATTGTGGCTATTGTCTGTTTCTCGGTCGGGCCTATCGGCTGGGGGAATTCGGCCAGATCTACCCGCTGGCGCGTGGCAGTGCGCCCTTGGTGACTTTGCTGTTCGGGGCCTTGTTATTGGGGGAAGTGCCGGGAGTGCTGGCGGTGGCGGGCGCTCTGGTGCTGGTGAGCGGTGTGCTGCTGATGGCCTGGCGCGGCGGCATCAAACTGGCGTCTGGGGCCCTGCGCGCCGTGCTGATCACGGCGCTGTTCACCGCAGCCTATACCCTCTCGGACGGGGCGGGTGCCCGCTCGGCCGGTGCACCGCTGCGTTACACCCTCTGGCTGTTTGCTCTGACTGCGCTGATGATGCCACTGCTGATGCGCTGGCAGAGTCGCACCGCCTGGCGCGCGCTTGATCTTGCGGCGTGGCGTACCGGAGCGCTCGGCGGCGCCCTCTCCCTGCTTGCCTACGGCAGGCGCCCATCGGGCTGGTGGCGGCGCTGCGCGAGAGCAGCGTGCTGTTTGCCGTGCTGCTCTCCTGGTGCTGGCTGGGGGAGACACTGGGGCGGGTACGACTGTGCGCCGCCTTGGTGATCCTCTGCGGTATCTTGTTGATCCGTCTTGCCTGATCCCTGGCTGCATCAGACCGGGCGCCGCCCGGCCTGATGTTTGACTCAAGGGGTGACCAGAGTCGTCAGGGTAAAGCCCTCCTCGCAGGGGGCGAGCTGTACCCGCACCTTGCCCAGCTCGGCCAGTGTGGCCACATGGGTGCCGCCGCAGGGAATGGTCACCTCTTTACCTTCAAGCATGCAGTGCCAGTAGCGCGAGTCTATGATGGCCTCGCCAGCACGGCTGCGGCGGATCTCGCCATCGGCCGCCAGCCAGTCGGCCAGCTGCTTGTTTACGCTGGTCTCTATCTGCGCCAGTTCCGCCAACAAAGCGTCACTATTGACCCCCTTCTTGCGCAGACTCTTACCGATGCGGTACTGCTCCCGGGAGCCCATGGGCTCGACCCGCGAGGTTTGAATGGCGAGGCGGTCAAAGTCGGGCTGATCGAGTGCATCGCGCTCGCTCACCTCTTTGCGCCAGTAGGGGGTCAGCATCCGATTGAGGGCCAGCGCCGCCAGATGGCAGCCGCTGTGACCCAGACTTAAGGAGTGGCGGGCAGCGGCATCCACCTTCAGTTCAACCCGGGAGCCCACGGCCAGAGTGTGATGGCCTGCCAGGGGTGCACCACCACGAAGGCCCACCCTTCGGCGCCCCGCTTGACCGGTATATCCTTGTCCACGAACAGTTCGCCCTCCGGGCTGATGGCGCCCATCCGGCAGGGGCCGACACTGGCGTCACCGCCATCCCAGCAAACCGTGCCCACATCCCCCGGTTGATCGGGCCAGAGGTGGCTTTGTGGATGAAAGGGGGTGAGGTCGGTGACCAGCAGGCTGGTATCGCCACTCTGGCAGAAGACCACGCTGGCCGGTTCATGATGATGGCCCAGCACGAAGCTGGCTCGGGTATGTTCCATGGATGGCTCCCGCTAATCGCAGATGAAAAGAGAGCAGCATACGCCAAAGCGCAGACCGGCTCATTAACCTGGGTTAATGAGCCGGCCTGAGTAGCGGGTCGTGAGCGCTAGATCATGGCGACCAGCAGGTAGGCGTTGAGGCCGATCACCAGTGCGACGATAAGGCGACCGACAGCCTGAGTCACCGGATGGTTGCGATACTCTCCCATCAGCGCCCGATCGCCGGTCAGGATCAGCAGCGGAATGAGTGCCAGCGCTATACCAAAACTGAGCACCACCTGGCTCAGCACCAGGATCTCGGTGGTATTGAGCCCCATGGCGATCACCACGAAGGCGGGAGCCATTGTGATGGCACGGCGTAGCCAGAGCGGTATGGTGAAACGCACGAAACCCTGCATTACTACTTGTCCTGCCAGGGTCCCGACCACTGTGGAGGAGATGCCCGAGGCCACCAGGGACAGGCCGAACAGGGTGGCGGCGGCCTGCCCGAGCAAGGGAGTGAGAGTCTGGTAGGCAGATTCGAGTTCGGCCACCTGCTGGTTGCCAGAACTGTGAAAGGCGGCGGCCGCCATCGCCATCATGGCCAGGTTGACGAAGCCGGCTATGGTCATGGCAATGGCTACGTCTACCCGTGTGGTGTGAAGCCGCTGAGGCACTGTGCCCTGATCCTGGGTGTGCTGGGTCAGCGCCGAGTGCAGGTAGATGACGTGAGGCATGACTGTTGCACCAAGCACGCCAGCGGCCAGGTAGACGGCCTCGCTGTTGGGCAGGCCGGGGAAGAGAGCCCCTTCCAGCAGGCTCGGCAGGTGGGGGCGGGAGAACACCAGCTCGACGATATAGGCCGCCGCCACGAACAGCAGCAGGCCGCCAACCACGAACTCAAGTGGCTTCTGGCCGCGGCTCTGCAGCATGAGAATGCCCCAGGTCACCACGGCCGTGATGCCGGCGCCTTCCAGCAGGGTGACGCCGAGCAGCAGCTTGAAGCCGACCGCTGCGCCGATGAATTCGGCCAGATCGGTCGCCATGGCGATGATCTCCGCCTGTACCCAGTAGGCCCAGACTGCCGGTTTGGGCAGCCTGTCGCGTATGTGTTCAGCCAGGTTCTTGCCGGTAACGATGCCGAGCTTGGCGGAGAGGGTCTGCACCAGCATGGCCATCAGATTGGCCCATACCACCACCCACAGCAGCTGATAACCGAAGGTGGAGCCTGCCTGGATATTGGTGGCGAAGTTGCCTGGGTCTATATAGCCGATGGCGGCGATAAAGGCGGGCCCGAGCAGGGTAAGCTTGAATTTGCGGGCCGGGATGGCCGTGGTCAGCGCGGATTGCATGGAAACACCCTCCATAAGATTATGGAGATAGAATAGATCTAAATGATAATTGTTATCAATTGATGTTTTGTATCATACCCATAGATAAAAACATCTGCGGTGGCCAGTTGCAGTGAGGGATGTGATTTCGTACAATATGCCGCCCTAGAAAGCAGCGTCTAAACACACCATACGTTCCTTGCCTCCGAGGTCTGGCTGCACCTGGGCGGAGGCTGAATTAATCCGTAAGGAGCTAAAATGCGTCATTACGAAATCGTCTTCATGGTTCATCCGGACCAGAGCGAGCAAGTACCCGGTATGATAGAGCGTTACACCGGTGCTATCACCACCGCGGGTGGTACTATCCATCGCATGGAAGATTGGGGCCGTCGTCAACTGGCTTACCCGATCGACAAGCTGCACAAAGCTCACTACGTTCTGATGAACGTGGAAGCAGAGCAAGCCGTTATCGATGAACTGGAAACCAACTTCCGTTTCAACGATGCCGTTATCCGCAACATGATCATGCGCACCAAGCACGCCGTGACTGAAGTTTCTCCGATGGCCAAGGCCAAGGAAGAGCGCTTCGTCCGTCGTGACGACGAGCGCCGCGAAGATACTGTTGAAGCAGCGTCTTCCGAAGAGTAATTCTGGATCACTGAATAGAGGATAAAGGCCATGGCACGTTATTTCCGTCGTCGTAAGTTCTGCCGCTTCACTGCCGAGAACGTTACCGAGATCGACTACAAAGATATCGTTACTCTGAAAAACTACGTCACTGAATCTGGCAAGATCGTACCGAGCCGTATCACCGGTACCCGCGCCAAGTATCAGCGTCAGCTGGCACGCGCCATCAAGCGTGCTCGTTACCTGGCTCTGCTGCCGTACACCGATCTGCACAACAAGTAAGAATCGGCCCGGCACTTAAGCCTAACTCAACTTCCATAGAGGAAAGGTAATGCAAGTTATCCTGCTCGACAAAATCGCCAAACTGGGCGGTCTGGGTGATCAAGTCGCTGTTAAAGCTGGCTACGCCCGTAACTATCTGATCCCGCAAGGCAAAGCCGTTATGGCTACCAAGGCCAACATCGAGACTTTCGATGCTCGCCGTGCTGAACTGGAAGCCAAACTGGCTGCCGGTAAAGCTGCCGCTGAAGAGCGTGCTGCCAAGCTGGGTGAACTGGCTGCTGTTGTTATCGCCTCCAAAGCTGGCGACGAAGGCAAGCTGTTCGGTTCCATCGGTACCCGTGACGTGGCTGATGCCATCACTGCTGCCGGCGTTGCTGTTGCCAAGAGCGAGGTCCGCATGGGCAACGTTCTGCGTAACACCGGCGAGTACGAAGTTGTTGTTCAGCTGCACGCTGACGTCAAAGCAACCGTACAAGTTCAGGTTGTTGCCCTGTAATAGCGATTCGCTGTTGCAAAAAAACCCGCGCATTTGCGCGGGTTTTTTATTTTGGGATCAAAGGGTAGAGTGAAGCTCTGTTCCTCTTGAGGAGATCCCTATGGCAGCCTGGGTCGAAGGTCGGGTCATCGAGCGCATCGAATGGACCCCCACCCTGTTTTCCCTGCGCGTGGCGGCAGAGCTTGCCCCCTACAAGGCAGGACAATTTACCAAACTGGCCCTCGCGCAGGGCGAGCGCCGCATCCAGCGCGCCTATTCCTTCGTCAATCCCCCCTCAGCCCCTTATCACGAATTCTATCTGGTCGAGATCCCGGACGGTGAGCTGACGCCATCTCTTGGCTCTCTGCAGGAGGGCGATACCCTGCTGGTGCAGTCTCAGGCCACCGGCTTTCTGATCCTTGACGAGGTGCCGTCCGGTCGCGATCTCTGGTTGCTCTCCACCGGTACTGCCATAGGCCCGTTTCTCTCCATGCTGGCGGATGGCGAGGCCTTCGAGCGCTTCGAGAACCTGGTGCTGGTGCATGGGGTGAGAAGAGGAGAAGAGCTTAGCTACCAGGGGCTGATCGCCAGCTTTGCCGAGCAGCACGGGGCGCGCTTTCATTATGTTCCCTTCGTCAGTCGCGAAGGGTGGTCAGGGGCAATGGCTGGCAGGATCCCGGCGGCCATCGCCGACGGGCGACTGCAGGCGCGAGTCGGGCTCGCATTTTCACCCGAGCAGAGCCAGGTGCTTATCTGTGGCAATCCGGCCATGGTGAAGGAGACCCAGCAGACCTTGCTGGAACTCGGGTTGGCCAAGAACCTGCGGCGAGCCCCCGGCAACATCAGTGCGGAGAATTACTGGTAACGAAATGAGCACAGGGGCATCAGGCCCCTGCTGTATTGAGGAAAGGGACGGTCAGTTTTTCTTGCCGTTGCCGTTGCCGTTGCCCTTGCTCTTGTCCTTGTGTTTGTCGTGACCTTGTCCCGGGTTGTTGCCGCTGTGGATGCTGCGGTTGTAGTGATCCCGGTACTTGCCATCCATCTTGTCGCAGTTGAGTTTGATGCGGCCATCGCCAATATCGAGATCCAGGCAGTGGTTCTGCCACCAGTCGTACTCTTTGTCATCCCAGTCGAGATCGATCTTGATGTCATTGCCGGAGATGTTGATGCCGTCGCCTCCTTTGGAGGGGGGCGCAGCAAGAGCGGTGCCCTGCACTACGAGCAGGGAGAGCAGCAGTGCGCTGCGGTTAATCGTGGGGTAGCGCTTGAATGGATTCATGGCAAGAATACTCCCGTTGTTACTGGCCATTCTGTTGATTGGCCGGCATTTCGTTGGTGCTGGGGGGCTGGTTGCGGTTTTCCTGATCGTCCAGATTGAGCCTTACCCGTTTGCAATCGGTAGCGCGCGCGTCCCCCATTCCCAGATCGAGGCAGTCAGTTTGCGACCAGTTGAACTGCTTGTCGTCCCAGTCCAGATTGAATGACAGCTCATCAACGGAGAAGGTTGAACCGCCATTATCCTGTGATTGTTGCGCAGCGGGGGTTCCGCTCACCAGTAGTAGGGACAGCAGCATAGTGGTCGTTTTGTTCATGATGGCCTCGGGTAGTGACAGTTGCGGATCAGTGTAGTCCTGCCGGGCTGAACCTGGGCGGAACCGCATATAACCGCATAACGGGATTCAGTCAGAGGAGCGATTGTAGCGCGTCTCTGTTGCCGATTTGTTCGATTTGGTCGCACTCTGGGCAGCTGGTTCTCTATATGAAGGAATTCAAGAGTTTGCCCTTCTCTCTGTGAGTCCGGCGACTATAATCGGCAGCCAACTTTTCCTGCACGGCATCCCCTCTTCATTATGACCACACAGGCTTCTGCCGTATTGCGCTACCCCAAGGGGTGGTTCGCACTGACCACGGTGTACAGTTTTACCGGGTTGGCCATTCTGGCCTCCATCGTCTTCTCCCTGCTGCTGTTTCTCTCCATCGATGACAACCCGCTGATGAAGTGGCTGTTCGGCGGCCTGGCCATCATCTTCGAGCTGGGCAAGTTTTATGTCTGGTACGAATATGGCGAGTGCAAGGCGCGGCGGGATCTCGGCGGTGCCTTCTGGTCGCTGCTGTTCTACAGCGTGCTGGCGGCCATCTCCATCGGCGGCAGCATAGGCGGCATCAACAGTGCCACCAACACTGTGCTGAGTCAGCAGGCGCGACATGAGCGGGAGCTGGCCCGTTTCGACGAGCAGATCGCCAGCATAGAACGCCAGATCCAGCTCAACGAGGAGGCGGCGCGCAAGTACATAGAGATGGCGCGGATCTCCAGCGGCGTCAGCGGCTTGCAGCAGGCCAACACCAAGCTCAGGTTGCAGCAGGATGAGTTGCGCCAGGAGCGTGACGCCAAGCCGGTCAACGAGCAATCCTCCATGCTGGGGCTGATGAGCAGCCTGGCGGACGGGGTGGGCATGAGCCTCAGCCAGGTACAGTTCCTGCTGGTTTGCTTCCTCTCCGTGCTGCTGGATGTGTTCGGCGCCTTCTTCGTCAGCCTGATTGGCGAGGAGAACCGCTTTCGCCGCATGTGGCATTGGCAGCAGGCGCGGGAACAGGCCGCCGCACGGCAGGCCGAATTGGCGGCCACAGTGCCCATGGTGGCGAGCAAGCCGGAACCCGAGCCGGCTGTGGTGGCCCAGGTGCGCTCAGTGCTGGAGAGCGGCGAGCTAAAGTGCAGCAAGCGCTCGGTGGCGCAGGCCCTTTCGCTGTCGCTGGAGGAGGTGGACAGGGTATTTCAGCATCTGCTGGCGGAGGGGGTGCTGGGGCAGGGCAGCAACCGTCACTACCATCTCAGCTCGCAAGCCGGTTGACATCAGGGCCACCTCGGGGTGGCCCTTCTTTTGCGACGTGAGCGGCGCCTGGCTAGTGAGTCAGCACCATCATCAGGCTGAGAAAGCCCGCGATACCGCCACCTATGCCGATGATCCAGTAAAACCCCTTGGCCCCCTGTTTGAGCGGGATGCGGAAGTAGAGCAGCAAGGCCCACCACCCCAGAGCCAGCAACAGAGGAATAAGAAACATTCGAGCCATGGTGTCCTCGCTGTTATTCTGTTGACCCTTGATCAATCAACAGGATGGATTGTGCAATGACGCAGCTACAGATTACCGCATTCGGTGACCCCTCGGTACTCAAGCTCAACCCTTCCCTCGATAAGGTGCCTGCAGAAGGGGAGGTCCGGGTGCGCATCTACTTTGCGGGCGTCAATCCCATCGATGCCAAGACCCGCGCCGGCCTTGGCTGGGCGGCGGCCGAGAACAAGGACAAGTTGCCCTGGACACCCGGCTATGATGTGGCGGGCGTGATAGAGAAAGTCGGCCCTGGCGTCACTTCACTGGTAGAGGGTGATCTAGTGTGCGGCATGGTGGGTTTTCCGCTGGCGGGGGGCGCCTATGCCGAATCCGTCGTGGCGAGTGAGGGGGAGCTGATCAAGCTCGATGGCGTGCCCCTGGGACAAGGGGCTGCCTTGCCGCTGGCGGGCCTCACCGCCTGGCAAGGGTTGTTTGAGCACGGTGGCCTCAAGCCGGGACAGCGAGTGCTGATCCTGGCCGGTGCGGGCGGCGTGGGCCATCTGGCGGTGCAGTTTGCTGCTGCCGATGGTGCCGAGGTGGTGGCAACGGCCAGCCGCGACAATCACAGTTTTCTCCATAGTCTGGGAGCCAGTCAGATGGTGGATTATCACGACCCTGACTGGGTTGCCCAGATCGTGGACCACACCGGTCAGGTTGATCTGGTGCTGGATCTGATGGGGGGCGAGAGCGGCAAGGCGGCGCTGGCCTGCGTCAAGCCCGGTGGCAAACTGGTGACTGTGCCCACCATCACGGCGCAGCAGATCAAGGAGGCGGCGGCGGGATCTGGCGTAGAGGTGCTCGGCATGCTGGTGCACCCCGACAGCGAGCAACTGGCCAATATACTGATTCTGCTGCGTCAGGGGCAGGTACAGGTGACCGTCTCTGCCGAGTTTGCACTGGCAGACGGCGGGCTGGCCCATCAGGCCATCGAGGAGGGCCACGTTCGTGGCAAGCTGCTGCTGCGCATGCCTGCGGCCGAGCACGACCTCATAGGAAAGTCATGATGGCGGCCGTACCTGATGATCGATTGGGTCACCCAGCGTCGTCAGTTTGCTGCTTATGGTGATCCCCCATGAATGACCTGATGGAGATGGGGCTGGGCTGGCTGTTTTTGAGCGCCTTCACCTCCGCCACCCTGCTGCCTGGCAGCTCGGAGGTCTTGCTGGGGGCCATGGCCGCCAAGGGGCAGTGGAGTATGACCAGCCTGCTGCTGTGGGCTACCCTGGGCAACACCCTCGACTCCATGACCACCTGGTGGCTTGGCTGGCTAGCCACCTTCAAGAAAAAACCGGAAGATTTTCAAGGCCGTGGGGAACAAAAAGCCCTCGGCTGGCTCAAACAACATGGTCATTGGTGTCTGCTGCTGGCCTGGACACCCGTGGTCGGCGATGGTCTCTGTCTGCTGGCCGGTTGGCTGCGTCTCTCCTTCTGGCGCTCTCTCATCCTGATCGGGCTCGGCAAATTATTGCGTTATGCCCTGATTTTTCTGCTGGCTAGTCATATTTTCTAGCCCCTTTCTTCACTCACGAGGTAACCGTGAACAAACTCATTCCATTCAGCATTCTTCTGGGCTTCACCCTGCCGGCGCTCGCGGCACCTACTCTGGTGTCGGAGCAGGTCAAGGAAGAGGGCAAGCTCGGCATCCCTTATCAGATGTACAAGCTGGACAACGGCCTGACCGTGATCCTGGCGCCCGACAAGTCCGATCCCCTGGTACACCTGGATGTGACCTATCACGTAGGCTCGGCCCGTGAGCAGGTGGGCAAATCCGGCTTCGCCCACTTCTTCGAACACATGATGTTCCAGGGCTCGAAACACGTCGGTGATCAGGAGCATATGCGGATCATTAACGAGGCGGGTGGTGACATGAACGGCACCACCAACAAGGACAGAACCAACTATTTCGAGACTGTGCCGGCCAATCAGCTGGAGAAGGTGCTCTGGCTGGAAGCGGATCGCATGGGCTTCCTGCTCGATGCGGTGAGCCAGAAAAAGTTCGAGATCCAGCGCGCTACCGTCAAGAATGAACGAGGTGAGAATTATGACAACCAACCCTACGGTCTGGTGAGCGAGAAGGTGGGGGAGGCGCTCTATCCGCGCACCCATCCCTACTCCTGGCAGCCCATCGGTTATGTGGAGGACCTGGACCGGGTCGGGGTAGATGACCTCAAGCAGTTCTTCCTGCGCTGGTACGGCCCTAATAATGCCACCCTGACCCTGGGCGGCGACTTCGATACCAAACAGGCGCTGGCCTGGATTGAGCAATACTTTGGCTCCATCCCCCGTGGCCCTGACGTGGCAGAGCCGACCCCGGCCCCCGTGACCCTGCCCGAGACCCGCTACGTGACGCTGGAGGACAAGGTCCATCTGCCGCTGCTCTACATCAGCTACCCGACCGTCGCCCTCGGCGATCCGCAGGAGCCGGCGCTGGACATGTTTGCCGACGTGCTCGGCGGCTCCGCCAGCTCCATGCTCTACCAGTCGCTGGTGAAAACCGGCAAGGCCATCGACGTGGGCGCGTCCCACTACTGCGAGGAGCTGGCCTGCACCCTGACCGTCTATGCCTATCCCAACCCTACGGTAGATGGCAGCCTCAAGACTCTCAAGGGCGAAGTGGACAAGGTGATCGGCGAGTTTGCCGGTCGCGGCCTCAAACCGGAGGACCTGGAAAAGGCCATCAGCAGCTACCGTGCCTCCGCCATCTGGGGGCTGGGTAGCGTCTCCGGCAAGGTGAGCCAGCTCGCCATGGGCCAGGTGTTTGCCCAGGACCCCAACTATGTGTTCAAGAGCCTGGATGCCATCGGCAAGGTGACACCTGAACAGGTCAAGGCGGCCTACGACAAGTTCATCCTGGGCAAGCCCGCTGTAGTGCTGAGCGTTGTGCCCAAGGGCAAGACGGATTGGCAGGTGGCCAAGCCGAACTTCACCCCTGCCAAGCGGGTGTTGCCGGATTACAGCCAGCACGACGAACCGCTGGCGCTGCGTCCGGTCAAGGACAACTTCGATCGCAGCGTGCAGCCCAAGGCGAGCGAGGCGGTCAGCGTCAAGGTACCTGCCATCTGGCACGGCAAGCTCGACAAGAACATCGAGATCATAGGTACCCAGAGTGACGAGATCCCGGCCGTCTCCATCATGATCGCCCTGCCGGGTGGCATCCGTGCCGAGGGCAAGGGAGAGCTTGGACTCGCCAGCCTCACCGCCAGCATGCTGGGTCAGGGCTCGGTGCGCCTGAACGAGGCCCAGCTCAGCGACGAGCTGCAAAAGCTCGGTTCCAGCGTCAGCGTCTCCAGTGCCCAGTACAGCAATCTGGTCACCATCAGCAGCCTGACCGACAAGCTGCCCCAGACCCTGGGTCTGGTACGCGAGGTATTCGAGCGCCCCGGCATGCGGGAGGCGGACTTCGAGCGGGTCAAGGCGCAGATGCTGCAAGGCATGAAGCAGAGCGAACAGGAGCCAGAGTGGCTGGCCGGTCAGGCCTTCCGTGAGCTGGTCTACGGCAAGCAGAACCGCCTCGGCCAACCGGGTGACGGTGTGCTGGCCGATGTCGAGAAGCTGACCCTGGCGGACGTGAAGCGCTTCTATCAGAACTACTACAACCCTACCAACGCCAAGGTAGTGGTGGTGGGTGACGTAGCCCAGCAGCAGGTGGAGGAGCAACTTGGCTTCCTGACCCAGTGGAAGGGGGCAGCGCCAACCCTTGGCAGCCTCAAGCCCGAGGGCGAGCAGGCCAAGCCGGGCATCTATCTGGTGGACAAGCCGGGGGCGCCCCAGTCGGTGATTCGCATCGGCCGCCGTGCCATGGCGTTTGATACCACGGGTGACTATTTTACAGCCGGATTAATGAATTTTAATTTCGGGGGAAGTACAAGTAGTCGGATTAACCAAAATCTTCGTGAAGACAAGGGCTACACCTATGGTGCCAGCTCGGGCTTCTCCGCCAACCGCGAGGTGGGGACCTTCGCCACCGGCGCCAATGTGCGGGCCGATGCGACCGTGGATGCCCTTCGTGAGTTCCTCAAGGAGATGGACAACTACCGCAAGAGCGGGCCGACGCCGGTGGAGCTGGCCTATATGCGCAGTGCCGTCTCCCAGCAGGATGCCCTCTCCTACGAAACCCTCGGCCAGAAGGCGGGCTTCCTGCTGCAGATGATCATGTTTGACCTGAAGCCGGACTATGTGCAAGCCCAGAGCAAGCTGATCAAGACGGTGTCGGCCGAGACGCTCAAGGCCAGTGCCGCCCGTTGGCTCGATCCGGCTGACATGGTGATTGTGGTGGTGGGTGACAAGCAAAAGCTTGAAAAACCCCTGAAGGAGCTTCATCTTCCCATCTATCCGTTGCAGCTGCCCTGAGGGCGCTTCATAAAAATAGCGTCGCCCCCCTGAGGGGCGGCCACACATGAGCCGTGAATATGACTACGACTAGCTTGTCACTCACCGAGTTGTTGACCGCCCTGGGTTCGCCTGATCGGCTGACGGCCCTCAAGGGGATCCGGCGCGGGATCGAACGTGAATGTCTGCGCATTACCCCGCAAGGGACTCTCTCCCAGACGGATCACCCGAGAAGTCTGGGCTCTGCGCTGACCCACGCCAACATCACTACCGACTACTCCGAGAGCCTGCTGGAGTTCATCACACCGGCGACCGACTCCATCGACAGCCTGATGGAGCAGTTGGGCGACATTCATCGTCACGCCATCCACCATCTCGGTGATGAGCGGATCTGGCCGCTTTCCATGCCCTGCTTCGTCGGCGACGAGGAGAGCATACGGCTGGCCCAGTACGGCAGCTCCAACATAGGGCGGATGAAGACCCTCTACCGGCAGGGGCTGAAGAACCGTTACGGCAGCCTGATGCAGGTGATTGCCGGTGTACACTTCAACTTCTCCATGCCGGACAGCTTCTGGTGCGAGTGGCAGGATCTGGTGGGCGAGGGCTGCTGCAGCCAGCGCTTCATCTCCGACAAGTACATGGGGCTTATTCGCAACGTCTACCGCTTCGGCTGGCTGGTGCCCTATCTGTTTGGCGCCTCGCCGGCCATCTGTGACTCTTTCCTCAAGGGGCGCAAGAGCAGCCTGCCGTTCCAGAAAACCGGCAAGGGCACCCTCTATCTGCCTTACGCCACAGCGCTGCGGTTATCCGATCTCGGCTACACCAACAGCGCTCAGGCAGGCTTGAAGATAAGCCACGACAGCCTGCCCGACTATGTGAGCAGCCTGCGTCGTGCCATCAACACCCATGATCCCGACTTCGCCAAGATAGGGGTCAAGGTAAACGGCGAGTATCGTCAGCTCAACGACAACGTGCTGCAGCTGGAGAACGAGCTGTACGCCCCGATCCGGCCCAAGCGCACGCCGCGCAGCGGCGAGAAGCCCTCAGATGCGCTCGAGCAGCGCGGCATCGAATATATCGAGCTGCGTACCGTGGACGTGAACCCCTTCACGCCATTCGGCATCGATGCGGATCAGATCCGCTTCTTCGATCTCTTCCTAGTTTGGTGTCTGCTGCGCCCGTCTCCCGTGCTGGGGGACGAGGAGATTGCCCGCAATCGCCGCAACCAGAACAAGGTGGTGCTGGAAGGGCGTCGCCCCGGCCTGAAACTGGAAGACGAGCAGGGCAACGCCATCGGCCTCAAGGAGTACGGCCTCCAGCTGTTTGACGAGCTGGCCCAGGTGGCCGAGCTGCTGGATCGCTGCTGTGGCCGCAATCGCTACCGCGAGACCCTTGCGATGCACAGGGAGAAGCTGCTCAACCCGGATCTGACCTACTCTGCCCGTCTGCTCAAGCAGTTGCTTTCGAGCGGCCAGGACAACGGCTGCTTCGGCGACGAGCTGGCGAGCCGCTACCGGGAAGAGATGCTGGCCGGTGAGCTGCAGTACTGGGATCAAGCCTATTTCGCCGCCGAGGCGCGGGAATCCCTCGCCAAGCAGCGGGAGCGTGAACGCAGCGACAGCCTGTCGTTCGATGACTTCCTGGCCGACTACTTCGGTATCCGTCAGACCACGACCTGATCCCTCTGCTTCTCTGTTTGCAAGCCGCTCTCGGGAGCGGCTTTTTATTGCGCGGTTTGTCATTCCAGCCAGCATGCCAACGCGTCCAAAAAGTACCCGAAAATAAGTGTGAGTCAGCCTTCACTTCAGCAGGGCTTGTGGTGCTTTTATTGTCAATCGGCTCACATTTCGCCCTTTTGCAGCTTGAGTCTTGTGGGATGGGGGCCTAACGTCTCGGTAACTGAAACGATTCAGCTTTCACGAAAACCATTCACAAGAACAAGAGACACGAGGATAAATCCATGTTGAAGAAACTCTCCATTGCCGTTCTGCTCGCCCTGGGCGCGAGCTCGGGCCAGGCCGCCGAATTCCTGTTGACCGACTCCCAGCAGGGGCTGGATGTGGGGGACTGGAAGATAAGCAGCGACAAGCTGGGTATCAAGAGTCCGGTCCCCTTCTCCATCGAGAAGAAGCGGCTGCACGGCGGACGGCAGGAGGGGGTGGATCTGCTGATCGTCGACAACGGCGTAATGAAAATTACCCTGGTGCCGACCCGAGGCATGGGGATCAAGGAGGTCAAGGGGGCCGATCTGCGCCTCGGCTGGGATTCTCCCGTCAAGGAGGTGGTCAACCCGGCCTTCATCGATCTGGAGAGCCGCGCCGGTCTCGGTTGGCTCGATGGCTTCAACGAGATGCTGGTGCGCTGCGGTTACGAGTGGACAGGCCACCCCGGGGTGGACGATGACGGTCGACTCAAGAGCCTGCATGGTCGGGTGCAGAACATACCGGCATCCGTGGTCAGCGTGACCATAGATGAGGAGCCGCCCTATGCCATTCATGTGCTGGGTCGGGTGGATGAGCGCACCTTCAAGATGAGCGAGCTGGTTACCTGGACCCAGCTGAGCGTAGTGCCCGGTCAGGCGGAATTTTCCCTGCAGGACAAGCTGACCAACCACGCGGATTATGAGAACGAGTACCAGATCATCTACCACAGCAATTTCGGGGCGCCGATCCTGGAAGAGGGGGCGCAAGTCAGCACGCCGGTGAAGCAGATATCCCCGTTCAACGACTACGCCAAGGCGGGCCTGAAGAGCTGGCAAACCTATCTGGGGCCGACCAAGGGCTTCGACGAGATGGTGTTCAACCTGGTGCCTTACAGCGATGCCGATGGCAATACGCTGGCTGTGCTCAACAACCGGCAGGGCAGCGCCGGTGTGGCGGTGGCCTACAACACCCACCAGTTGCCCGTGCTGACCCTGTGGAAGAATACCGACACCCGGGCCCAGGGGTATGTGACGGGTATCGAGCCTGGCACCAGCTATGCCTACAGCACCAAGTACCAGCGTCCGTTGGGGCTGGTGCCCAAGATCCAGCCAGGCGAGACCAAGACCTTCGATCTGACCTATCGTCTGTTGCGCAATGGGGATGAGGTGAGGCAGGCGCTGGCAGAGGTCGACAAGATCCAGGGGGGCCGTCCCACCGAGATGCGCGAGCTGCCACTGGTCAAACTGCCCTGATCACTTGTCAGACAGCAAAAAGCCGCTCGATGAGCGGCTTTTTGATTTCATGGCGGGCGGGATCAGACGTGGTTGTACTCAAACATGGTTGTACATGGCCTCAATCTCGTTTTGATACTTGGATTCAATGATCTTACGGCGCAGCTTCATGGTGGGGGTGATCTCTCCCAGCTCCATGGAGAAGGCGCTCGGCAGCAGGGTGAACTTCTTCACCTGCTCGAACTTGGCCAGCTCCTTTTGCAGATCCTGGATGCGGGCATCGAAGAACTCCATCACCCGGGAGTTGCGCAGCAGCTCCGTCTTGCACTGGTACTGCAGGTTGATGGAGCGGGCGTACTCTTCAAGCGATTCGAAGCAGGGCACTATCAGCGCCGAGACGAAGTGGCGGGCATCGGCGACGATGGCGATCTGCTCGATGAAGCGATCCTTGCCGATGGTCCCTTCCACCAGTTGCGGTGCCACGTATTTGCCGTTGGAGGTTTTCATCAGCTCCTTCAGCCGCTCGGTGAAATAGATGTTGCCGTCCTTGTCCAGCTCGCCCGCATCACCGGTACAGAGAAAGCCATCTGCGGTCATCACCTCGGCAGTGGCTTCCGGCTTGTTGTAGTAGCCGCGCATCACTGTCGGTGAGCGCACCAGCAGCTCGTTGTTCTCCCCCAGCTTCACTTCGATGCCATTGAGGGCGGTGCCGATGGAGCCCAGCTTGAATTGTTGATCTTCGTAGCAGCAGACGGTGGCCGTGGTCTCTGTCATGCCATAGCCGTACTTGAGGTTGAGGCCCATGGCCTGGAAGAAGAGATTCACGTCGTCGGCCAGACGAGCGCCGGCCACCGGCAGGAAGCGGGTATGGCCGCCAAAGCGGGCGCGCAGCTTGCGAAACACCAGTCGCTCCGCCAGGGCGAGCTGGGCACAGAGCAGGGGAGAGGCTGATTTGCCCGCCTGACGGGTCGCCACCATCTGCTTGCCGACGCGGGTGGCCCAGCCAAACAGGGCGCGGCGCAGGCGCGGCGCCTGGGCAACCCTGGCCTGGATCATGGCGTAGGCCTTCTCGTAGAGGCGCGGTACGGCGCACATCACGGTCGGCTGCACCTCGCCGATGACGTCCATCACCTTCTGCGGGTCGCGAATGTAGACGTTCTCGGCGCCGCAGTAGAGCACATAGTAGGTCCAGGCGCGTTCGAACACATGGCTCAGCGGCAGCATGCAGAGCGACACATCCTGCTCGTTGAGATCGAGGCGACTGTTGTGCATCTCGAAACAGGCGGCGATGTTGGCAAAATCGAGCATGACCCCCTTGGGTTCGCCCGTGGTACCCGAGGTGTAGATCAGGGTCAGCAGATCATCCATCCGGTACTGGCTTTCCCGCCCCCGCAGCTCCTGCTCGCTGGCCTGATGGTTGCCGGAAGCGAGAAATTCCTGAAAGTGGCTGGCTTGGGCGCAGCCGCGCAGATTGACCTTGCCATCGAGGGCGACTATCTGGCGGATCTCGCCATCATTCAACAAGGTCAGCGCCTGATCGAACTGGGGCTGTTCACCGACAAACAGCAGGCCGATACTGGCATCGCGCACTATGTACCTGAGTTGCTCAAGGGTGCTGGTGGGGTAGATGGGCACGCTGACGCCGCGGGCGGCGAGGATGCCGAGATCTGCCTGGGTCCACTCCGGCATGTTGCGGGCGTAGAGACCGACCATTTCGGTTGGCTGGTGGCCGGCGCGGATCAGCGCCTGGGCACAGTAGTCCATGGCCTGTCCCAGGGTACGCCAGCCGATGGCGCGCCACTGGCCATCCTGTTGTACGCGCAGGGCGGCCTTGTTGCCAAGCCGGGCAATACGTTCACGCATCAGTCGAACCAGATGGAGTTTCGGCATCAGTCAAACATCCTCAAGTAACAGTTGTACGCCCGCGAGGGCACTAAAATTCGCGCTAGAGTTTAAACTCCAACATTACAGCTTACAAGTGTTCGCTGTTTGTCCTGGATCACAAAGTCGCCAACCAGAGCGAGCTGAGGCATGATGGTCGACAAGTGAACGGAGTCATTCAGAGAGGGTGAACAATGCGTGTCGGGATCAAGGGAATTATCACGGGGGTATTGCTGTTGCTGGCCGGGACGGGTGGGCTCTGGTTTGTGTTCAGTAGCACGCCGGCTGAGGAGGAGACCCCCTGGCTGGCTGGGGCCCAGGGGTACGAAAAAGCGCAGCAGCTGGCTCTGCACAAGGGGTATTCATTGCTCTATGTGATTGAGAGTGCCAAGTGCCGACGCTGCAAACTGCTGGACAAGATGCTGTGGCAGTCTGACGACATGTCACCCGTGCTGGCCAAGCTGATCAAGGTACGGCTCAATCCCCATGCGAAGGATGGCAGCGAACATATACTGCGCCGCTTCCCGCAGGTTGCCACCCCGCCAGGCATCTATGTGCAACGGCCGGGAGAACCCCTCAAGCCCATCAAGATAGTGGTAGATCTCGAGCAGATCTGGATGCCGGGAGTTACCTGGCAGCGCGGCTTCTTCATGCCGCTGTCGGCGGCCGGTTTCGAAGCCGTGCTGCACACCACCCAGAGCCTGCAGGATCCGGCCCTCGACAATGCACCGCTGCTCTGAGCGGCGTCGGCATGAGGGTGTGGCTCAGCTGAAGTCGAACAGGCGGGACATGAGCACGGCATCTTCCCGCTCGTTGCCGGTGCCATAGTAGTCGACCCGGCGGCAATACTCGGCAAACCCTTCACTCTCGTAGAGGCCGATGGCCGTCTTGTTGCTGGCGCGCACCTCCAGAAACCAGGCCTCGGCTCTCTTTTCCTTGCTGCGGGCGAGATACTCCTTCAGCAGTGCCCGTCCCAGCCCCTTGCCCTGAAAATCGGGGTGCACGCAGATGTTCATCAGCGAACTGTCGCCCGCCACCAGATCCGAGATGTAGAACCCCGCAGGCCGCCCATCCACCAGCATCAAACCATTGAGATAGCGCGGCCCGAAACAGGAGAGCAGATTGGCCTGGCTCCAGGGCTCCTTGTGGGCGGCTTGTTCTATGGGATAGACAAGCTCGAAGTCGGATTCGAGCAGGGGGCGAAAGAGGTGCATGATCACTCCGGTTAATGCGGGGACGGCTGGCCCGGTCGGCCAAATGTAAAGTTTGGTAAAGATGAGATGGCCGGGCTGTATTGCGGCCCGGAGCCGATCACAATGGGCTCTGCTCCTGGCAGGATGGCACCCGTTGACGCAGCTGTTGCCACAGCGCCCGTTTGTGGGGCGCATCGGGAGAGAGCGGACAGATCAGCGCCTCTGGCCAGCGAGGATCCGGCTCGGTGAGCCAGAGCAGCGGGGGGGCAGCTTGTTCAGGCATCTCCTGCAGCAGGCTCACCTCATGGGGGGCAATCCCCAGCAGCTGGCAGATGTCATGGAGCAGAGCGGTATCCGGCAGCGCCGGTGCCCGCACCCAGAGCTTGCCGGTGGGCAGGTCGACATGAGGCCGGGGATCTGGCTGCCCGGTCTGTGCTGCCTCATCACGAGAGCCAGCCAGTAACTGGGGGCGTCTGAGTTGCCAGCCTTGAATACCGATTCTGGCCAAGATGTGCTGGCGAACGGGATCTTGCATGGATGATGACTCACTCTTGATCTGAGTTGGTGAAAAATGTGCTGCGAAGGGTACACTCGAACGCCTTTTTCTGCACTCTTTGCCCTTTGCCATTCTGCTGTGCTTCCAGTCCGGTCAGTCGGGATGGGGTTGGCAGGCAGACCATAACAGACAACATCATAATAAAACCAACCCCGGGCAATCTGGTCGTCATAACGTGACCCGGAATTATCGTGATCCCAGCTTCGGAATGCTCTCTATGTCATTATCTGCTCACAGTTCTGCCCGTGCCGTGCCCATTCATGAACGCCTGCCCAACCTGCTGGCCGCCCTCGGCGAGGGGCTTTATGAACGCCAGGATGCTTTGCGGCTAGGCCTGCTGGCAGCACTGAGCGGCGAGAGCGTGTTTCTGCTGGGCCCCCCCGGGATTGCCAAGAGCCTGATTGCCCGTCGTCTGAAGCTTGCCTTCCATGAAGCCCGTCACTTCGAGTACCTGATGACCCGCTTCAGCACGCCGGAGGAGGTGTTTGGCCCCTTGTCTATCCAGGCCCTGAAGGAAGATGGCAAGTACCTGCGCCTGACCGCCGGATATCTGCCTCAGGCCGAGGTGGTCTTTCTCGACGAGATCTGGAAGGCGGGCCCGGCCATCCTCAACACCCTGCTGACTGCCATCAACGAGCGTCAGTTCCGTAACGGCGACGAGACACTCCCCATTCCGATGCGTCTGCTGATCAGCGCCTCCAACGAGCTGCCTGCCCCGGACAGCGGGCTGGATGCGCTCTATGACCGCATGCTGGTGCGCGTCTGGATGGACAGGGTGCAAGAGAAATCCAACTTCCAGGCCATGTTGTCCAGTGATGGCGCCTCCCCCCGTCACCTCTCTCCCGGCCTGCAGGTGCAAAGCGAGGAGTATCAACTGTGGCAACGGCAGATCGAGCAGGTGGTGTTGCCCGACGAGGTATTCGAGCTTGTCTATCAGCTGCGACAGCGGCTCGACAGCATGGGCGACGAACCCTGCTATGTCTCGGATCGGCGCTGGAAAAAGGCGGTACGCCTGTGCAAGGCCAGTGCCTTCTTCCATGGCAGGCGGGAGGTAGCGCCGCTGGATCTGCTGCTGCTGAAAGATTGTCTCTGGCATAACGAAGAGAGCCGCACCGCCCTGCTGACGCTGATGGAGGAGTTTGCCCGTCTGCACTGTTACCGGCAGCAGGTGTTGATTTCCCGTCATATGGCTGTCACCTCGGCCTTGCAGGAGTTGCAACAGCAGATGAGTATCCGGCTGGCGCTCAAGGCTGATCCCCACAAGGGGATGCTGGGCAAGCGCAGCAAGGGCTGGCAATTGCCCCTGGAGGATGCCCGCAAGCAGGGGGAGCGGGGCCTGCAAATCCAGCTGCACCTGCTTACCCCGGCCCGACTCAGCCCGGAGGAGCCGGATCTGCTGGTAGAGACACTGGAGTGTGACAAGGTGGTGCTGGGTCACTGGCAGTTCGGTGGCGACAAGGTGATGTTCCATCCCGTTGGCAGCAAGACAGGATTGACGCTGGAGCTTGAGCTCGACAGCAGCCAGCGTCTGAATCTGCTCGACAGCCAGCGCCACCCGATTCCTCTGGTGCTGGTGTGCCGTGAGCCCTTGCCTGGTCTGATAAGCGCCCCCTGGTACAAGACCCTTGCCAACCTCAATGACCAGCTGGCGGCCTTGCGCACCGAGCTGCGTCGCCAGCGTCATCGTTTTGATGACCACCAACCCCACCATTTCATCGGCTCGCGCTGGCTGGTTGCCATCGAGGAGGGCTTCTTCACCCTGGCCCGTGAACTTGATCAAACGGCTGAGCAACTGGCCCAGTGGCAGCAGCGCCTGCCACTGCTGTGCGGGGAGCAGGGGTAAATGATCGAAATTGGCACCATGAGCGCCTTGCTGGCGATCTCGGAGGGAGAGATGGTGTCCGAGATGGTGGTCGCCCTGCTGGCCAGTACCCAGATCTCCCGCTTTATCCGGATAGGCAAGGCACAGGGGCGTTCCCTGAAACAGCGGCTGCAGCGCTGGCGCCATCAGGTGAACGACACCATAGCCCATACTCCTGTGCCTCCCGTGCTGGAACAGGAGTTTCTGCTCTATCAGCACTTTATCTCCCTTTCCCTCGCTCGCCTTGTGGCCGAGTTGCCTACCCTGCTCAGTGCTCTGGAGCGGGGTAGCGACTTTGCCGATGAGGGGCGACAGCTGGCCCATCAGTTGGTGGATCATCCCACCGAGGGAGCCAGGCGGCTGATGCTTGAGAAGTGGCGAGCCAGCCTGGTGGGCGCTTTGCTGCGTTTGCAGCAGGAGCTGGCCGAGGCGGAGCGGCTCAGGTTGCAGCAGGAGCTGGAGGAACAGATCGGCGCCAGCGAGGAGCTGGAACAAGTGCTGGATCCCCAGCGGCGCACGGCCGGTGGCTTGTGGAACCTGGCTCAGGGACGCTGGCAGCCTGCCTCTCTGGTGCTGATCCGCCAATATGCCGCCATGCTGCGCAAAGAGCCCATGTTGCAGGAGATCGCAGACAGCATGGGGCGCAGTCTGCACGATAGCGAGCAGTTGCAGCGGCCCCAGCCGCCGCAGCCCACCCTGATCCAGGAGCCGGTGTTAAGTGACGATGTGCCCGATGATCTGGTCGGGATCCACCCGGCCAATGATCTGATGAGAATGCTGCCGAGTGAGGCCGTCATGCTGGGGGTGCCCGAGCTGGAGCTGGAGTTTTACCGCCGCTATCTGGAGCGGCGCCTGCTCAGCTATCAGGCCAGAGGTACCCTGCCGAGGCATCAGTTGCTGCCTCGTACCACGGATCGGGGTGATCAGGAGTTGCAGCCCATGGGGCCAGTGATTGTCTGTATCGACACGTCCGGCTCCATGGGGGGGTACCCTGAGCAGTGTGCCAAGGCGCTGGCGCTGGCGCTGTTGCAGCTTGCCTTGACCGAGCAGCGGCGCTGCTTCGTGATGCTCTTCTCCACCGATGTGGCGACCTTCGAGCTGACCGATGCCAACGGCCTCGATGAGGCTCAGCGTTTTCTGGCCATGACCTTCAATGGCGGCACGGATCTGCTGCCCTGCCTGAGCGCCACTCTGCAACAGTTACAGGCGCCCGGTTTTGAGCTGGCGGATGTGCTGGTGATCTCCGACTTCATTGCCCAGCGTCTGCCCGCTTCGCTGGTGGAGCTGATGGACCGCCAGCGTGGCCGTGGCACCCGGTTCAACGCCGTTGCCATGTCCCGTCACGCCAAGCCGGCCCTGCTGCGGGTGTTCGACAAAAGCTGGCTACTCGACTGCGGTTTGCGCGGCCGCTTGCTGCGCCGCTGGTTGCGTAGCTGATATTGACCCCCCTGATCCGCGCCATACTGGCTGTGAGATGGTCTCCCCCAGCAGCCACCAGGCCAGTATGGCCGCCATCACAGGGGTCAGGGAGCCGAGTGCCGAGCTGACCTCGGCCCCCAGGGTGCGAATGGCGTGGGCGTAACAGAGCGCCGCCAGCAAACCGGCTCCAATTCCCTGCAACAAACCCTGCCATAACCAGATGCTGGCATGACCCACAGTGGGCAAGGGGCTCCACAGGAGTGTCGGCAGCAGCAACAGGGCTGAGGGCACTGCCACCAGAGCGGCGGCATCCAGTGCCGCGAGTCCGCTATGCCTGACTGCCAGGGTAAACAGGGCCCACAGCAGGCCCGCCCCCAGAAAACAGACTTGCCCCTGCCATAAACCGGGCTCCCCGCTCAGCAGCAGGGTCGCCGTGGCCAGGGCGATGAGGGAGAGCCCGCAGCGCCGTTGGGCGGGACAAGGTTCGCGCCACAGCAGCAGGCCCAGCAGGCTGACCATGAGGGGGGCTGTGCCCGGTATCAGGGCGCTGCCCTGGGCGACCGGAGCCAGCTGCATGCCGGTGGCGCCGAGCCAGAAGAAGGGCAGACCGGCCCCGGTCAGCATGGCCAGCTGCCAACGCAGGGGAACGCTGTGCAGCCGGGTGCGGTGGCGCCAGTAGTAGGGAAGCAGCAGCAAGGCGGGGATACCAAATCGCAGCAGCGCCAGCGCCTGTGGCGGGAGCTTCTCCTCTGCACCAAGGCGCAGGGAGAGGAAGAAACCGGACCAGAGCAGCACAGTGGCGAGGGCGGCGGCCCAGCCGCTGCAACGGGGTGACAGGGTGAATGACATAAGGGTTCCCTCCATGGAATGTCCTGCGCCATTATCCGGCCAGGAGGTAGGGTGTTTCAGGGCAAACTGTTTGAGAAATCCGGATGTAGTTGCTAGTTTCAGCCAATCCAACAGGGATTTTTACCGGATATCGCCAAGATGCTCGACAGAATTGATTTACATCTGCTGCGGTTGCTGCAACAGGATGGTCGCCTCTCCACAGTGGAGCTGGCGGAGCAGGTTGGTTTGTCAGCCTCCCCCTGTGCGCGGCGCCTGAGGCGGTTGGAGGGGGAGGGACACATTCAGGGGTATCGTGCCGTGCTGGCGCGGGAGAAACTTGGCCTTGGCATCACCATCTTCGTCAACGTGCGGCTCAGCCAGCACAAGGAGCCCTTGGTAGATGCCTTCGAGCAGGCGGTGGCGGCCATGGCTGAGGTGATCAACTGCCACACCGTCTCCGGCAATTACGACTATCTGCTGGAGGTGGTGGTGCCGGATCTGCCCGCCTATGAGCAGTGGATCAGACGATTGCAGTCCCAGGACATGGTCAATGACATCAGCAGCCACTTCGCCATTCGCGCGGTCAAGGTGATGGGGCCGCTGCCCATTTGACCTTTTTCAGGCACCGGGCTGGTGGCCGAGACCCAGCTCGTTGACCTGATCCTGATCCAGCAGGGGCTGGCCGCTGGGCTGGGAGACATAAAAACCCCGCTTGCCGCTGCGCTTGACCCGGTACATGGCCTGATCGGCTCTGGCCCGCGCCGTGCTGAAGTCATCCTGTGGCCGGATCTGCGCTATCCCCATGCTCAATCCCACCTCGGCCTCGCCGTTGGGCAGCTCGAACGGAGTCGAGATGACATTGACGCACTGCTGGGCCAGGTGATGGGGGCGGGGATCGTCACTGTGCCAGGGCAGCAGCAACACGAACTCGTCCCCGCCGAGGCGGCCCAGCTTCACCCCTTCGTCACAACAGGCCTTGACCCGCTGGGTGAGGGCGATCAGCAGCTCATCACCTGCCCTGTGGCCCAGGTTGTCGTTCACCTGCTTGAAGTTATCAAGATCGATGAAGCAGATGGCCCTGAACTCCTGCGGGAACTGGCGTTGCAATGCAGTGCGATTGAGCAGGCCAGTGAGAGGATCCCGATGGGCGAGCTGCTGTTCGTACTCCTTCTAATGGGTGATGTCGATGTGGGTACCCATCACCCGCAGCGGTTGGCCCTGCTCATCCCACTCCACCACCCGGCCCCTGTCCAGCACCCAGGTGGTCTTGCCATCCTTGGCGATCATGCGGTGCATCGCCTGATAGAAGAGGCTCTTGCCGCTCAGATGATCGAAGAAGGCCTGCAGTACCCGCTCCCTGTCTTCCGGATGCAGGTGTTCACGCCACACATCGAAGTGGGCCGACAGTTCCTTGGGCTGGTAGCCGAGCATGGCTCCCCAGCGTCGGTTGAAGATGATGAGCTTGCCGGTGGGAAGGTGATTCTGCCAGATACACAGGCCAGTGCCGTCCATGGCGGCATCCAGTTTCTCCCGCGCATCGTCGGCCACCCGCTTCAGGCGCTCATTCTCCTGCAGCAGCTTGTCATAGGCGGCCTGCAGCTCCTCGTATGTCATGAACTCGTTCTTCCCTGTGGTCGTTGCGGCCTATAGTCGATGCTGGCTGTGAGCCTGTAAAGTGCGACAAAACGATAATGCAGCCCTCCTCTCGTCTTGCACTCTGCAAAGCTTCTTGCCGGGGCTGATGGCCTGTGAGTGGTACCGCATGGACAGGTTTTATTGGCGAGCCACCCAAGGAGCGATATGATAAGTCCATGTTTGCGCCGCAATGAGCTTGTTTCCTCTCATGATTCCTAAAATGGCTTCACTTTGTCTGATGCCGCTGCTCCTGCTCGCAGGGTGGGCCGCGCCGGTGTGGGCAGCCCGTGGCCCCTTGCCGGAACCTGTGCTCGTCGGGGAGCTGAGCCAGCTGGAAAATGATGCTCTTCCCCCTCGCGTCTTCCGGCTGCGGGTTGCCGCCCTGGCGGCCCACAGGGAGAGCTACTCACCACAGTTGCAGGGACGCATCGCCCGGTTGCAGTGCTGGGCGCGCGACTCCGAGCGTACCAGCGAATATGAGGCGACCATTGCGTTTGCCAGTGAGCAGTTGGCGTCGGCTCGCAAGCAGCAGGACAGAGAGACGGAGGCCGGCCTCTTTATCTGCCGGGGCTTCAATCAGCAGATGCTGGGCAATATGACCCAGGCCAAGGCGGATTATGATGCCGCCCTGGTACTGGCTGAGGCTCTTGAGGATCCTCGTCTGAAGAGCGATGCTCTCAGTTATCGGGGCGATATGTTTGCCTATCAGGGGGCATTGGCCCAGGGCTTGATAGACCTGCTCGCCGCTTATAACGGCTATGTTGCGCTGGGACTGGAGGGGATGAGGCTGCAGGTGTTGGCCCAGATTGCCAATACCTACCGGCGAATGGGGATATACGCGCGAGCCCATGAGTATTTTGAAGAGCTGATGCAGGCCTATCTGCAACGGCATGATCAGAGCAACCTGATCGATGTCGGTACCCCGCTGGCCATCCTCTATACCGATCAGGGCCGTTACGAGCAGGCCTTGCCCCTGCTAGAAGCGGGTGAGCGTTATTACCGTCAGCAGCAGAGAGAGATGGATCTCGCCTGGCTCAGGGTCGAGTTGTCCTGGTGCCTGCTGAATCTGAAACGGGTTGACGAGGCGCTGACCAAGCTGGAGCAGGCGAAACCTGTTCTGTATCGATATGAAAAAGATACGGACGAGGCGACGCTGGGGCTCTGGCAACTGGTGATGGGATTGACGCTGGATGCCAGAAAGGAGTGGGACAAGGCCCTGCACTATCTGGCCAGGGCCGAGTCCATCTTTAGTCAGGAGCAGAACCAGCGCTTTCTCGCCTGGATCTATCAGGCCAGGGCCAGAATTCTTGAGCAGCAGGGTCAGGTCAATGGTGCGCTGGCGGCGCTCCAGCAGTATGTGCAGATAAAGAGCGAGCTGGATCGCTTGCTGAACGAACAGCGTTCGGCCCAGATCCGCCTGGAGTTCGATCTGGCGCACAAGGAGCTGGAGAACCAGACCCTCAAGACCCGGCAGTTGGTTCAGGCCGAGCGGTTGAAGCAGTTGCAGGAGCGGCGCCAGTGGCAATATATCGTGGTGGTACTGTTGCTGGTCGTCATGGGGATGCTGGCGCTCTACCTGTTAAATCGCTCCCGCAAGCTGCGTCAGCTTGCCATGACCGACGAGCTGACCGGCATCCACAATCGTCGCCAGATCCAGGCCAAGGGAGAGGTGTTGTTCAGGCAGGCCAGAGACAATGGCAAGCCACTGTGCGTGCTGATCCTGGACATAGACCACTTCAAGCAGGTCAATGACACCCTGGGTCACCACATGGGAGACAGGGTGCTGACTGCCGTGGCCAGCTGCATCGGCGCCCAGATGCGTCATCTGGACAGGGTCGGGCGGCACGGTGGCGAAGAGTTTCTGGTGCTGCTGCCTGATACCCGTATGGAGGAGGCACTCGAGGTGGCTGAGCGGATCCGTCATGAGGTCTCCCGGTTGCACATAGAGGAGATGCCGGAGGGCCATCCGGTGCATGTCAGCATCGGCTGTGCCGAATGCAGCCTGCTCGATGAGAGTCTGGGGGATCTGATCAAACGGGCCGATGAGGCCATGTACAGAGCCAAGCAAGCCGGTCGCAACCAGGTAATGTGGGCCGAATAGGGCGATCTGACACCCTTCGCGAACGGCTCTAAGCCGGGCTGGGTATTTTTCACTCGCGCGGGTATAATGTCGCGCAATTTTGCTTTGACTCAGGCGAGAAGACCCATGTAACGCAGCCCTCCTCCCTCTCTCCACCGGGTTGGCAAAACGCCAGCTGGCGTGGCTTTCGTTGCGTATACATGTGCCGTGAGCGGCATCCCGTATTTATTCCCACGGTGGCCAAGGCCGCCGCCCAATAGAAGAACGTTGAATTATGTCAGCTGAATTTCTGAGTGAAGTCTCCAAGAGACGCACTTTTGCGATCATCTCGCACCCGGATGCGGGTAAAACCACCATCACCGAAAAGGTTCTGCTGTTCGGACATGCCATTCAGCGCGCCGGTACCGTCAAGGGCCGTGGCTCAGGCCAGCACGCCAAATCCGACTGGATGGAGATGGAGAAGCAGCGTGGTATCTCCATCACCACCTCTGTGATGCAGTTTCCCTATGCGGATTGCCTGGTCAACCTGCTCGATACCCCGGGTCACGAGGACTTCTCCGAAGATACCTACCGTACTCTGACGGCGGTCGACTGCTGCCTGATGGTCATCGATGCCGCCAAGGGTGTCGAAGATCGTACTCGCAAGCTGATGGAAGTGACCCGGCTGCGCGATACCCCCATCCTCACCTTCATGAACAAGCTGGACCGCGAAGTGCGCGATCCCATGGAAGTGATGGACGAGGTGGAACGCGAGCTGAAGATCATGTGTGCCCCCATCACCTGGCCCATCGGCTGCGGCAAATCCTTCAAGGGTGTCTATCACCTCTACAAGGACGAGACCTACCTGTATCAGACCGGTCAGGGCCATACCATCCAGGAGAAGCGGGTGGTCAAGGGCCTGCACAACCCTGATCTGGACGCCGCCATCGGCGAAGATCTGGCAGCCCAGCTGCGTGGTGAACTGGAGCTGGTGCAGGGCGCCTCTCCCGAGTTCGATCACGAGGCCTTTATCGCCGGCGACATGACCCCGGTCTTCTTCGGTACTGCGCTGGGTAACTTTGGCGTCGACCACATGCTGGACGGCCTGACCGATTGGGCCCCTGCGCCTATGCCGCGCAAGGCCGAGAGCCGTCTGGTCGAGGCGACCGAGGAGAAATTCTCCGGCTTCGTGTTCAAGATCCAGGCGAACATGGATCCGAAACACCGCGACCGTATCGCCTTCATGCGCGTGGTGTCCGGCACTTACAGCAAGGGCATGAAGATGCGCCACGTGCGGATCGGCAAGGACGTGAACATCTCAGACGCCGTCACCTTCATGGCCGGTGATCGGGAGCAGGCCATCGAGGCCGTCGCGGGCGATATCATAGGTCTGCACAACCACGGCACCATACAGATAGGCGACACCTTCACCCAGGGTGAGGATCTCAAGTTCACCGGCATCCCGAACTTTGCGCCCGAGCTGTTCCGCCGCATCCGCCTGCGCGATCCGCTCAAGCAGAAGCAGCTGCTCAAGGGGCTGGTGCAGCTCTCCGAAGAGGGCGCAGTGCAGGTGTTCCGTCCGCTCATCAGCAACGATCTCATCGTCGGCGCCGTCGGTGTGCTGCAGTTCGATGTGGTGGTTTCGCGTTTGAAGAGCGAGTACAACGTCGAAGCCCTGTACGAGGCGGTCAACGTCTCCACCGTCCGCTGGGTGGAAGGGACCGACGTCAAGAAGTTCGAGGAGTTCAAGCGCAAGAACGAGTTGAACCTGGCGCTGGATGGCGGTGACAACCTCACCTACATAGCACCGACCATGGTCAACCTGCGTCTGTCTCAGGAACGTCATCCGGACGTTCACTTCCGTCAGACTCGCGAGCATTGATAATGGCTTGCCTGCAAGATAAAAAAGACCCCGCTTCGGCGGGGTCTTTTTTGTTGGCGACTTGGGGGCCCGGTCTGAACCGGATTTATCGATTGCTAGGATGCTGAGGGGCTTCGGGTGAGCGACAGCATCATGCAGATCTCGCAGGCATCGTGGCCGGTACAGCCAAGCGGCCCTGGCAGATGTTCGAAGCCAAGGGATTCGTAGAGCGTGGTCGCCTCGCGCAGTACCTCTGTGGTTTCCAGATAGCAGCGCTGGTAACCGAGGGTGCGTGCCTCGTCCAGTGCCTGCAGCACCAGCCGTCGACCCAGCCCCAACCCGCGCAGGGAGGGCATGAAGTACATCTTCTGCAGCTCGCAGACCTGCTCCTCTTCCCCCGCCAGCGGCGCTATGCCGCCGCCGCCGAGGATGGTGCCATCAGGCCCTTCGATCACCCAGTATCGGCTCTTCTCGCCCAGATAGGTCTCGTGCAGCCGATCGAGGTCAGGGTCGGCCACCCCATAGCCCTTGTCGGCGGTGAGGCCGTATTCGGCGGAGACGGCGCGCACCACTGCGGCGATATGGGGATTGTCGGCGGCTGTGATGGGACGGATGCGGTAGCCCTGCTGACGGCGGGCGCGGGAGAGGGCGCTGCGCTAGAGACGCAGGCCGGCCCATAGTTGCTCACGTTCGCTCAGGGTGAGCTGGGCCAGGGTCTCTTCCATGGAGCTGTCCATCTCCTGATGCAGCACCAGCAGTTGGGCCTGGCCGGCGATGGTGAGGCGCGCCTCCTTGCTGCGGCCATCGGACGGATGGGGGTGCCAGCTGATGAGCTCGCGCTCGGCGAGACGGGCCAGCGGGCGGCTGGCATTGGATTTGTCGATGCGCAGCCGCTCGGCCAGTTGCTGGTTGGTAGCAGGGCCGTTCTCCAGTTCGATCAGCAGATGCGCTTCGAGCGGGGTCAGTGCCAGCTCGCCACACTGCTGGGAGAGCATGCCGAGTTCGCGAACCAGATCGCGCGACAGGGCGCGCAGGGGACGGGGATCCATATCAGGGCTTCCTATTTGGTTGTATTTAACAACTAATATAGCCAACTAGTTGTCACTGGCAACCTTTTTATGGGGGGGGAGTGGTGGATCATGAGGCGGACAAGGAGAGGCCGGACATAAAAAAGGGCCCGAAAGGGGCCCAAACATTGGAAACCCGCGCCCGGCGGCGCGGATCCCATCCTTGGTTGGTCATGAACCGGCGTGTTTACACCAGCTCTGTCAGCATGGCGTCGGCATAAGGGGTCAGTGCCTCGCCCTTCTGCACTTTGGCGAGATAGTCCGGGTTGGCGATCAGCGGGCGGCCAATGGCGACGAGGTCGAACCGGTTGGCCTTGATGGCATCCAGGGCGGTGTCGGCGCTGTAGTTGCCAACCCCGACCAGATGGCCGTCGTAGTGGGCGCGCAGATAGTCGGAGGCGTGGCCATCCAGATAGTCGAAGGTGAGGCTGTCATCGAAGATGCCCAGATGCACATAGGCCAGGGCGCGCTGGTTCAGCTCGGCCAGCAGATAATCGAACACGGCGCGATCCCGCTTGTCACCTTCCAGATGCACATAGGCACCGGGGGAGAGGCGTAGTCCCACTCGATCTGCCCCGATGCGGGCGTTGACCGCATCCACCACTTCCAGTGCGAAGCGGCTCATGTTTTCCGGGCTGCCGCCGTACTGATCGGTACGCAGGTTGCTCGAATGGTGCAGGAACTGGTCGATGAGGTAGCCGTTGGCACCATGGATCTCCACCCCGTCAAAACCTGCTTCAATAGCGTTGGCAGCGGCCTGGGCGTAATCCTCTGCCAGCTGGCCTATCTCGGCCACTGTCAGGGGACGGGGCACCTGATACTCCAGCTCGCGCATGCGTGGCACAGTCCCCTCATGGGCGACGGCAGACGGTGCCAGCACTTCGCCATGATGGAAGAAGGGGTGGGAGAGACGACCCACGTGCCACAGTTGGGCGAAGATTTTGCCGCCATTGGCGTGTACGGCACTGGTGACTTTTTTCCAGCCTTCGATCTGCTCCGGGCTGTAGAGTCCGGGGGTATTGGGATAGCCCTGGCCATCCGGGCGAATGATGGTGGCTTCGGAGATGATGAGGCCGATATCGGCACGACGGGCGTAATAGGCGGCCATCTGTTCGGTGGGCACCAGGCCCGGGCCGGCCATGCAACGGGTGAGCGGTGCCATCATGAAGCGATTCGCGAGGGTGAGGGTGTCGTTGAGGCGATAAGGCTGAAACAGGGTATTCATGATCATCTGTCCTGAGGGAGTGATTCTTGAATGTGCATTCAAGACGTTTTTTGTTTTGTGTGCAAGTCTTTTTTGAACGAGCATTCAACATGGGTTGGTCTTGCCTGCCCGCTGGGGTAAACTTGCCGCCCTTTTTGTTCCCCCTCATCGGCTCTGCGCCGGTGATCGCTTTTTCAACGGAGAAACCATGCGCAGCGCCGAGTTCAACCGGGACGACGTCTTGCGAAATGCCATGGAGGCATTTCGGGCCAAGGGTTACGCCAAGACCACCATGCAGGAGCTGGTGGCGGCGACCGGGTTGCATCCGGGCAGCCTCTACGCGGCGTTTGGCAATAAACGCGGCCTGCTGCTGGCGGCGGTCGATCACTATGTGCAGGAAAAAAGCGCGCTGCGCCGAGGCTTCTTTGCCGGCCAGAGTCCGCTGGCGGGGGTGCAGGCCTACCTCAGCCAGATAGTGAACGATGCCCTGTGCGGCACCTGTCTGGTGACGCGTACCCTGATGGAGCTGGCGGAGCAGGACGAAGAGCTGCACCTGCGGCTCAAGGCCATCTATGCCGAGCTGGACGCCGATCTGGCGCAGATCCTGAGTCTCGCCCAGCAGCGCGGCGAGCTGATGGCCGACCGCGACATCCCGACTCTGACCGCCTTCCTGCTGATCAACATCCAGGGCCTGGTCACCTTCGCCCAGTGTCGCCCCGACCGCGCCCTGCTCGATGGCGTCGTCACCCAGCTGATGACAGCCCTGCGAGCCTGAGTCGTAGGGGGATCTGATGGCCCTTCGGCCTGTCAGGCTCAGGGTCAGCAGAAAACAAAAAGCGCGCCGATTGGCGCGCTTTTTTATACCAGCAGTGGCGGCGTGGGATTAACGACCCAGCTTGGCCTTGAGCATGGCAACGATCTCTGTGATCGCCACTTCCTGCTTCTCGCCGGAGCGGCGGCACTTGTACTCCACCACGCCGTTGTCCAGACCGCGATCGCCGATGACGATGGCGTGCGGCACACCCAGCAGCTCCATATCGGCGAACATCACGCCCGGGCGCTCTTTACGGTCGTCGAACAGCACGTCCACACCAGCCGCTTTCAGCTCGGCGTAGAACTGCTGTGCCTGTTCGGCCACTCGCTCGGATTTGTGCATGTTCATCGGCACGATGGCCACTTCGAACGGAGCGATGGCGTCTGGCCAGATGATGCCGTACTGGTCGTTGTTCTGCTCGATGGCAGCCGCCACCAGACGGGAAACCCCGATACCGTAGCAACCCATCTCCATGGTGACGGACTTGCCGCCCTCGTTCAGCACGCTCGCCTTCATGGCTTCGGAGTACTTGGTACCCAGCTGGAAGATGTGGCCCACTTCGATGCCGCGCTTGAGCAGCAGCTTGCCCTGGCCGCACGGGCTCGGGTCGCCTTCCACCACGTTGCGCAGGTCGGCAACTTCATAGGTAGCGATGTCGCGATCCCAGTTTGCACCGGTCAGGTGGAAGCCGGTCTCGTTGGCGCCGCAGACGAAGTCCGCCAGATGGGCAGCGCTGCGATCGACGATGATGCGACCGGCAAAGCCGACCGGACCGATGGAGCCCGCATCGCAACCGGCGGCAGCCTTGATCTGCTCGTCGTTGGCGAAGGTCAGCGGATTGGCAACACCCGGGAGCTTCTCGGCCTTGATCTCGTTCAGCTCGTGATCGCCACGCAGTACCAGGGCGATGACGGCCTGCTTGCCGTGCTCATCCGCTTCGGCCAGTACCAACAGGGTCTTGGCGATGGCGGTCGGTGCCACGCTCAGGAAAGCAGCGACGTCGTCGATGGTGTGGACGTTTGGAGTGGCAACCTTGGTCAGGGCGGCGGTGGCAGCAGGACGCTCGCCAGCCGGCGCCAGCGCTTCGGCCATCTCTATGTTGGCGGCGTAATCTGAGGTATCGGAGAAGGCAATCAAGTCTTCACCGCTCTCGGCCAGTACCTGGAATTCGTGGGAGCCGGTGCCGCCGATGGAGCCGGTATCGGCCTGTACAGGACGGAAGTTCAGCCCCATGCGGGTAAAGGCGGCGCAGTAGGCGGCGTGCATCCGCTCGTAGGTCTCGATCAGCGAGGCCTTGTCGATGTGGAAGGAGTAGGCGTCCTTCATCAGGAACTCGCGACCGCGCATCACGCCGAAACGAGGACGCACTTCATCGCGGAACTTGGTCTGGATCTGGTAGAGGTTGAGCGGCAGCTGCTTGTAGCTGTTCACTTCGTAACGGACCAGGGAGGTGATCACCTCTTCGTGGGTCGGACCCAGCACGAAGGGGCGGTTGTGGCGGTCGGTCAGGCGGCACAGCTCGGGGCCGTAGTCGTCCCAACGGCCTGACTCCTGCCACAGCTCGGCGGGTTGTACCACCGGCATGGAGACTTCGATGGCGCCAGCATTGTTCATCTCTTCGCGAACAATGTTCTCGATCTTTTTCAGTACCCGCAGGCCGGACGGCAGCCAGGCATACATGCCGGAGGCCAGTTTGCGGATCATGCCGGCGCGCAGCATCAGCTGATGACTGACGACTTCGGCGTCGGACGGGGTTTCCTTGAGAGTGGAAAGCAGGTATTGGCTGGTACGCATCGCTCGTGACCTTAGATAAGACGGGCCGCGGGGCCCTGGATAAATTCAAGAGCGGAATTTTAACAGGGAGGGCCCTGTGGCCCAAGGGCTAAATTTAGCGCAGCGGGAGAAAGCGGGGGCGGGGCCCCCGCCCGTGTCAGACCCGAAATTGCGACAGCAGTCGCTGTTGCAGCAGGCTGGCCTGATGGAGGGAGGAGGCGAGCTGCAGGCACTCCTGCGCCTCCTGCTCCCCTGTCTGGGCCTGCAGGCTGATGCCGGAGACCTTGTCCGAGGTGTGGCTCAGAGTGCGGGAGAGCTGACCTGTGGCATCCGCCACCTGCTGCACCATGTCGGCCAGATGGTCGATGGCCTCCTCCACCTTGAACAGGATCTGCTTGGTGTTGTCGGAGTCTTCCATCCCCGATTCCACGGTTTTCAGGTTGCGTTGCATCATCAGATAAGCCTTCTCGGTCTGCTGCTGAATGCTGTTAATCACCTCGGTTATCTCGGCGCTGGAAGCGGCGGTGCGGTTGGCCAGGGTACGTACCTCGTCCGCCACTACGGCAAAGCCCCGGCCCATTTCGCCGGCCCGGGCTGCCTCGATGGCGGCGTTGAGGGCCAGCAGGTTGGTCTGCTCCGAGATACTGCTGATGGTGGAGATGATCTGGCCAATCTGGCTGGCCTGCTCCTTGAGGGCGTTGATGGCATTGGCACATTCCCCCACTTCCACCACCACTCGCTGCATGCCTGCGCTGGCAGAGGCCACATACTGACTGCTCTCTGTTGTCAGCTGACGGACCTGATTGGCGTTTTGCGCGGCCAGACTGCAGTTATCCGAGATGGAGGTGGCGACCTGTACCATCTGCTCGCTGTCGTGGTGCAACGCCTGGGCGTGTTCGGCGGTCTGACGACTGCTCTGGCTGATGGCCTCGACCCGGTTGACCGAGGTGTGCACGTGGTCGCTGATGTGCTGATTGTTGTCCATGGTGGAGCTGATCATTTTTTGCAGCTTTTCGATGAAGCGATCCACGCTGCCCGCCAGCGAACCTAGCTCGTCGTCCCGCTTGAGGTTGATGCGCGCGTTGAGATCCCCGTCGCCCGCGGCTATGTCCTGCATGCGTTTGTCAACTTGCAGCAGGGGGTTGACTATGGTGCGTACCAGCCAGAAGCCACACAGAGTGACAATCAGCAGGCTCAGCACCAGACCGCCCAGGATCAGGTTTTTGGTATAGCCGATGATGGTATTGAGCTGGTTTACCTGATCCTCGACTGTCGCATCGCCCTGGGCCTCGACCTCGACCAGCGCCTGCTTGAGTTGTTCGGCACTGCTCTCGTAAAGAGCCAGCTGACGCTGGTAATCAGTCAGGGCCGCGATCCACTCACTTGTCAGCCGCGTGCTGTCGGCCAGCAGGGCGCGATACTGAGTGGAAAGCGACTGGCCGGCAAACTCCCCTTCACCGGGCACATCGAACAGGCCGGTCGCCAGCATGCCGTCCACCGCTTCCTGATAGAAGCGGTTTGCCTCCGCCAGTTCGGTCTGGATGGCGGGGGTGGGGCCTTCACTCTGCATCTTCTCCAGGGCATAGAGCTGACGTAGGAAACCAATGTTGGCCTCCATGCCGCCGTCAGCCGCCTGCCAGCGAGTGGAGAGGCCGCCGTTCCAGCTGATGGCCTGATCAGGTGACTGGGTGAGGCTCTCGACGGCGCCATCACCGATCACCTCCAGCTGGGTTGAGAGGCGTGACATGCGCTCCGAACTGGCGCGCAGTGCTTGATCGATACCGGTAAAGGTGCGGTAAAGCGTCAGCAGTTTTTCCTGCTGTTGCTGATACGTCTGCTCATGCTGGTTCATGGTACTGATGGCCGTCGTATCGATGAGCTTGCCTTCCTCAACCCGCTGCAGGGCGTCAGTGGCTGCCTGTTTGGCTCGCTGCAGCTCAGGCTCGTCGAGGGGCATGCCTCTTAGCATTTTCTGGATATACAGAGACTGGTTGCCCAGCTCGATGGATCCCTCCATGGCGCCATCGGCGGTTTGCCAGGCGGCGCCCAATACATAGGAGAGCAAGTCGGCCAGCCGCTGGCTGCCATACCAGCCGATCGCTCCCATGCCCAGTGTGCAACCGAGCAGGATAGTCAGCCCAAGATTCGATGTAGTGACAATTTTCATGATGCAGGACCTTCCCTGGTTCCGAACAAACCCAATTCAGTGTTCTATCAATGGCCAAGATTCGCCATTCCCGGTGGAAAATAAAGTTACTGCCCAGATCCGATCCAAGCATGGCTCCGAAAGCGCCAGAATGCCGAGAATCCTCTGTCATCCGTTACCGCCCTATGCTGGATACTTATCCAGTTATTCTTTATGCTATGACCCAATTTACAGATAGATGGTTTGGCGAGGAGAGAGCCGTGATTGGTCGCTTGAGAGGCGTAGTCATTGAGAAACAACCCCCCGAGGTGCTGCTGGAAGTCGGGGGCCTGGGTTATGAAGTACAGATGCCCATGAGCTGCTTCTATGATCTGCCCGAGATCGGCAAGGAAGTGACCATCCACACTCACTTCGTGGTGCGTGAAGATGCCCAGCTGCTGTATGGCTTCAATCACAAGCAGGAGCGGGCGCTGTTTCGCGAGCTGATCAAAACCAATGGCGTCGGCCCCAAGCTGGCGCTGGCCATTCTCTCCGGCATGACAGCCACCCAGTTTGTGCTGAGTGTCGAGCGTGAGGAGATAAGCTCCCTGATCAAGTTGCCAGGCGTGGGCAAGAAGACCGCCGAGCGGCTGGTGGTAGAGATGAAGGACAGGCTCAAGGGCTGGGTCAGCCACGATCTCTTCTCGCCGGCCGAGATCAGCCTGCCAGCCAGGGAGAGCGTCCTGCGTGCTCCGGATTCGAGCGAAGAGGCGGCCAGTGCACTGGTGGCGCTTGGCTACAAGCCGCAGCAGGCCAGCCAGATCGTCAGCAAGATAGCCAAAGAGGGAATGTCGGTTGAAGATATCATCCGTGAATCCCTGCGTAGTCTGGTGTGAGGTAGGCAATGATTGAAGCGGACCGTCTCATTTCCGCCACTGGCGTGCGTGAGGATGAGATCATCGATAGGGCCATCCGGCCAAAGATGCTGGCCGATTACACAGGTCAGGATCCCGTCTGCGAGCAGATGGAGATCTTCATCGAGGCGGCCCGCCAGCGTGGTGAGGCACTCGATCATCTGCTTATCTTCGGCCCGCCGGGTCTGGGCAAGACAACGCTTGCGAACATAGTCGCCAACGAGATGGGGGTCAACATCAAGACCACCTCGGGCCCTGTGCTGGAGAAAGCCGGTGATCTGGCGGCCCTGCTCACCAACCTCGAACCGAACGACGTCTTGTTCATCGATGAAATTCATCGTCTCAGCCCAGTGGTGGAGGAGGTGCTCTATCCGGCGATGGAGGATTACCAGCTTGACATCATGATAGGGGAGGGCCCTGCCGCTCGCTCCATCAAGCTCGACTTGCCACCCTTTACCCTGATCGGGGCCACCACCCGGGCCGGTTCCCTGACCAGCCCGCTGCGGGATCGTTTCGGCATCGTCCAGCGGCTGGAGTTTTACAACGTCAAGGATCTGACCGATATCGTCTCTCGCAGTGCTCGCTGTCTGGGACTGGAGATGACAGGTGACGGGGCCCTGGAGTTGGCCCGTCGCTCTCGCGGTACGCCGCGTATTGCTAACCGCTTGTTGCGCCGGGTGCGCGACTTTGCCCAGGTCAAGTCTGATGGCCGGATAGATGGACCCATAGCGGCCCGTGCCATGGACATGCTGGACGTGGACAATGAAGGTTTCGACTTCATGGACCGCAAGCTATTGTTGGCTGTCATAGACAAGTTTATGGGGGGCCCTGTGGGTCTCGATAACCTGGCGGCTGCCATAGGTGAAGAAAAAGATACTATCGAGGATGTACTGGAACCTTATTTGATCCAGCAGGGCTACCTGCAACGTACACCCAGAGGGCGGATGGCGACACCAAGAGCTTATGCACATTTTGGCCTGCAACGGCCAGATGAAAGGTGAAAACAGCTGTTTGAACAAAAAACCGCCATCAAGGGCGGTTTTTTGTTATCCGGACATAAAAAAGCCCACGGCACAGGCGGTGGGCAAAGACAATTCAGGATGGATGTTCACAGACAGTGAGTGCGTCTGGACACAGACCGGAAAAAACAGAGGAGCCGTCGCGAGGCCTCAGAGTCGGTTCATTTGATAGAGCTGAACGAACGAAAGCTTGTAGTAACGGATGGTTTTAGCAACAAACTTTTTCATCTTAAATTCCAATAGACAGGTTCGACATGTTCATCGAATACGTGCCGGGAACCCGGATTGACCGGCCTGTATCCAAGGGGATGCCCTCACTGCGAGGCGCATTGTAGGGGCTCTGTCTGACTCGGACAAACAAGAAAAATTGAGCATGTCAGATTAGATTAACTAATCATTTATCTGGTCTGTTCAATTAGCATGAAAATGCGTTTTTACTGGTTTTAAATTGAGTTGGTTGGCAGCGCTGGCAGGCGGGGGAAACATAATGAAATTCACGTTGGAAGTCATTTTTTAACAGAACTGCCACTTATTGATCGAGATAATAAAGTTGATTTAAATCAATGATTTGTGATTTTCAGTTTTTTGTGACACAGCTCTCCAAATTAAATGGAATTGAGCGTGAAAATGCCTTTAAAAGGCATGTATTCATGGTGGTTTTACATTGATTTCAATCAAATAAAGGTGATATAAAACACCGGTCATTATGGGCAGGAATAAAGCAAGCTAGATTGTTTTACAATTGTTAAACATTAGCTTTTTTTGTTCCTCGATATTGCCTTGTTGTTAATGCTGGTAGCAGTCGAAACCGGTCGTCAGTGCAAACTGGAACATGACCGATCATTCGGGGACTTCCAACGGAAGCTTTGTCCTTAAAACTTAAAATAGCCGTGCCAATAATCGGTGAGGAAACATCATGATTGCTGAGCATGTGGTAGACCTATCGCGGTTCCAATTTGCTGCGACGGCCCTTTATCACTTCCTGTTTGTGCCCCTGACGCTCGGAATGGCCTTCATTCTGGCGATCATGGAATCTGTCTATGTGATGACCAACAACACTGTCTACCGGGACATGACCAAGTTCTGGGGCAAGTTGTTTGGTATTAACTTCGCCCTCGGGGTTACCACAGGGCTGACCATGGAGTTTCAGTTCGGTACCAACTGGGCCTACTACTCCCACTATGTCGGCGATATCTTCGGGGCCCCGCTGGCCATCGAAGGGCTGATGGCGTTCTTCCTGGAGTCCACCTTTGTCGGTATGTTCTTCTTTGGTTGGGACCGCCTGACCAAGCGTCAGCATCTGGCTGCAACTTGGTTGATGGCGCTGGGAACCAACCTTTCCGCCCTCTGGATCCTGGTTGCCAACGGCTGGATGCAGAATCCGGTCGGTGCCGAGTTCAACTTCGAGTCCATGCGGATGGAGATGGTGAGCTTCGCCGAGCTGGTCTTCAACCCGGTCGCTCAGGTCAAGTTCGTCCATACGGTCGCGGCTGGCTACACCACGGGCGCCATGTTCGTGCTGGGCATCTCTTCTTACTACCTGCTGAAGAATCGTGATGTGGCCTTCGCCCGTCGCTCCTTCGCCATCGCAGCTGCCTTCGGTATGGCCTCCATCCTCTCTGTGCTGATCCTGGGTGACGAGTCCGGCTACGAGACAGGTGAAGTGCAGAAGGTGAAGCTGGCGGCCATCGAAGCCGAGTGGGACACAGAACCTGCACCGGCTGCATTTACCCTGTTCGGCATTCCGAATCAGGAAGAGATGCGTACCGATTACGCCATCAAGATCCCCTATGCGCTCGGCATCATTGCTACCCGCTCTCTGGACGGCCAGGTGACCGGCCTCAAGGATCTGAAGAGCGAGCATGAGCTGCGTGTGCGTAACGGCATGAACGCTTACGATCTGCTGACCAAGCTGCAATCCGGCGACAAGTCCGAAGATACCCTGGCACGCTTCGATGAAGTGAAACAGGATCTCGGCTACGGTCTGCTGCTCAAGCGTTACACCAGCAATGTGACAGACGCGACCGACGAACAGATCAAGGCCGCCGTGGATGACTCCATCCCGCAGGTTCTGCCGCTGTTCTTCGCTTTCCGCATCATGGTTGCCTGCGGCATGCTGATGCTGGTACTGATCGGTCTGGCCTTTTATGACAGTGCTCGTCACCGTATCGGTGAGCGCAAGTGGCTGCTGAAAGCCCTGCTGTGGGGTATCCCGCTGCCCTGGATCGCCATCGAGGCGGGCTGGTTTGTCGCCGAGTATGGCCGTCAACCCTGGACCATAGCCGAAGTGCTGCCGACCTCGCTCTCTGCATCCAACGTGCCTGCGTCCGAGATCTGGTTCTCCCTGATCGGGATCTTCCTGTTCTATACCGTACTGCTGATCATCGAGATGTACCTGATGTTCAAGTATGCGCGTCTGGGCCCAAGCAGCCTGAAGACGGGCAAGTACCACTTCGAACAGAGCAAGGTATAAGGAGAGTAACCCATGTTTGATTACGAAATGTTGCGTCTGGTCTGGTGGGTACTGGTTGGCGTCTTGCTGATCGGCTTCGCCATCACCGACGGTTTCGATATGGGGGTGGGCGCACTGCTCCCCTTCGTCGGCAAGAAGGATGTGGAGCGTCGGGTGATGCTCAACACCATGGGCCCGCACTGGGAAGGCAACCAGGTATGGCTGGTCACGGCGGGCGGTGCCCTGTTCGCGGCCTGGCCCATGGTCTATGCGGCGGCCTTCTCGGGCTTTTACATCGCCATGATCCTGACCCTGATGGCGCTCTTCTTCCGTCCGGTCGGTTTCAAGTATCGTTCCCTGCGTGAAGACGCCAAGTGGCGCAGCAACTGGGACTGGGCGCTGTTTATTGGCAGCGCTGTACCCCCCATAGTGTTCGGGGTGGCCTTTGGCAACTTGCTGCAGGGCGTGCCGTTCGAATTCAACCAGTTCATGATGCTGACCTATCACGGCAACTTCTTCGGCCTGCTCAATCCGTTCGGCATTCTGGCCGGTCTGGTGAGCCTGTTCATGCTGGTCACTCAGGGTGCGACCTGGCTGATGATGAAGACCGATGGTGAGGTGCTGGCGCGTTCCCGCACTGCCGCCATGATCTGCTCCCTGCTGACCCTGGTGCTGTTCGGCTTGGCTGGCTGGTGGGTGAGTGGCATGGACGGCTACGTGGTCGTCAAGGCGGCTGCGACCGATGCGGTCTCCAATCCCATGAACAAGGAAGTGGTGCGCCAGGCCGGTGCCTGGATGAACAACTACGCCCTCTATCCCTGGATGATAGCCGCGCCGTTACTGGGCCTCTCCATGAGCCTGCTCACTGCGCTGTTTGCCAAGCTGAATAAAGGCTGGGTGGCGTTTACCTGTTCTTCATTGGCGGTTGCCGGCGTGATCCTGACCGCAGGCTTCTCCATGTTCCCGTTCGTGATGCCCTCGAGCCTCGAGCCGTCACTGAGCCTGACCATGTGGGATGCCACCGCATCGTTCAACACCCTGAAGGTGATGACGGTGGCGGCAGCTATCTTGGTACCGATTGTGCTGGCTTATACCATCTGGACCTACGTCAAGATGTTTGGTCGGGTGACCAGCAAGCACATCGAAGACAACCAACAATCGCTCTACTAAGAAGGTGCCCTGATATGTGGTATTTCACCTGGATCCTGGGTCTGTTGCTGGCGTGTTCATTTGGCATCATCAATGCGCTCTGGCTGGAACACAGCGAGAACATGGATCGTCAGATCGATGAAGACAAGTGATCGGCTCGCCCGGTTGGCCGCTCCTCTGGAGCGCCAACCCTGGCAGGGGTTGATGTTGGTAGCGGCGGCCCTGTTGGCCGTCGCTATTTTACAGGCCCCAAACCTGGTGGCCGCCAACACCAGTGAGCATGGGCTGTTGCTCGCTCCCTGGCTGATGTGGGCGGTCTGTTGCGGCGTCATGCACGGGCTGGGATTCCATCCCCGCAGCCTCATTGGCCGAGTGTTGTTTTGCCCCTGGCTCGCCTTGCCCAGTTTGTTGTATGGGCTCTGGTTGACCCAAGGCTATTTCCTTTCATAAAAAACGGGGGGAGGCAGGATTTCCCTGTCTCCCCCTGCTTCTTTCCTATTCAGCCCTGCGCTATGATAGCCCCCCATCTGACTGTCGAATGGATCACAGATTTTTATGGGGGAAGTCTCTGAGTTTCCGGTACGTGTCTACTACGAAGACACAGATGCCGGGGGCATCGTCTACAACGCCAATTATCTCAAGTTTATGGAACGTGCTCGCACCGAGTTTCTGCGCAGCGGCGGCATCGAACAGGATGTCTTGCTGCAAGCCGGATTCGCGTTTGTGGTGAGTCGAACAGAGATCGATTTCCGCTCGGCGGCCCGTTTTAATGAATTGTTGACCGTAATAACGCAAGTGACTGAAGTGAAACGTGCATCCATGCGCTTCTCACAGCAGATCCTGGCGGCTGATGGACGACTGATCACCCAGGCCATGGTACAGATAGCTTGTGTCAGTCATCCGCATATGAAACCTGTTGCAATACCAGAAAATGTGAAGGGAGTGCTGTTAAGTGCACGCTGAAATTTCGTTTATTGGCCTGTTTTGGCAAGCCAGCCTGTTGGTAAAACTGGTCATGATGACCCTGATGGGGATGTCGGTTGTCTCCTGGGCGCTGATCTTTCAACGCTCCAAGGTCATCAAGGCGGCCAATCTGGCATCCGAGCAGTTTGAAGACCGCTTCTGGTCCGGGGTCGATCTCAACCGCCTCTATCAGGAGTCTTCCTCCCGCCGCGATGATATCGAAGGCATGGAAGATATCTTCTATTCCGGCTTCAAGGAGTATGCTCGCCTGCTCAAGGCGGGTGCCCGTGGCCAAGATGCGGTGATGGACGGTACCTATCGTGCCATGCGGGTATCGCTTTCCCGCGCGGTGGACGAGCTGGAATCCAACCTGCCAGTGCTGGCAACCGTCGGCTCCATCAGCCCCTATATCGGCCTGTTTGGTACCGTATGGGGCATCATGAACGCCTTTATCGCCCTGGGCCAGGTGCAGCAGGCTACTTTGCAGATGGTGGCTCCGGGTATCGCGGAAGCGCTGATCGCGACCGCCATGGGCCTGTTTGCCGCCATTCCTGCGGTTATTTTCTATAACCGGTTTACCAACAAGGTAGAGAAGCTGGAGAACGCCTACGCCAACTTCATGGACGAGTTCACCACCATACTGAACCGTCAAATTGCACAGCAGCAGGGTGATCAGTAATGCAAACCTATCAGCGGATCCGGCGCAAGAAGGTGTGCGAGATCAACGTGGTTCCCTATATCGACGTCATGCTGGTGCTGCTTATCATCTTCATGGCGGTGACGCCGGTGATCACGCAAGGTGTCAAGGTTGACCTGCCGCAGGCAGAATCCGAGCAGTTGCCGGAAGATGCCAAGCCCCCCTTCATTGTCAGCGTCAATACCGAAGGCGAGTACGTCATCAAGGCCGGTGAGGCCGACGATGAGCCGGTGCCTGCCGGGACGCCCGAGGCGATGCAGCAATACATCACCGAAAAGGCCATGGGCTATCTGGCCATCAACCAGAACGCCCCCGTCGTGGTGGCGGGTGACAAGTCCGTGCGCTACGAAGAGGTGATACTGCTGATGGTGGCCCTCAAGAATGCGGGCGTGCCTCAGGTTGGCCTGATGACAGATCCGGTGAATTGACGGAGATGGATGTGAAGCGTGGTATTTCCGGTTATCTCATCGCGTCGCTGCTGCTGCACCTTATCGTCGGCATCATTTTGCTGGTCGGGGTCGACTTCAGCAAACCGAAGCGGCCAGAGTCGAAGGGGCAGATTGTCAATGCCGTCATGCTCGACGAGAACTTCCTCAATGAGCAGGCCAAGCAGATCCAGCAGCAGAAGTCTCAGCCCAAGCCCCAGAAGGTAGAGAAAGAGCAGGATAAGGAAGACACGGACCTCGCCAAGCGTGAGCTGGCCCAGCAGCAGGAGCGGCTGCGTATCGCCGAAAGCAAGCGCAAGGAAGCCGAAGAGGCGACCCGCAAGGCCGAGGCAGAGAAGCAGAAAAAAGTCGCCGAGCAGAAGCAAGCGGAAGAGAAGGCCCAAAAAGCCGAGGAAGCCCGCAAGCTGGAAGAGCAGAAAACCAAGACGGCGGAATCTGAGCGCAAGGCTGCAGAAGCCGAGAGCAAGGCGCTGGCGCTGAAGAAGAAAAAGGAACAGGAAGAGAGGAAAGAGGCCGAACAGAAGCAGGCCAAGGCGGAGGCAGCCAAGAAAGCGGACGCTGACAAGAAGGCCAAGCAGGAGGCCGAGAAGAAAGCCAAGGCCCAAGCGGACAAGAAAGCCAAGGCAGAGACCGAGAAAAAGGCCAAGGCGGAAGCGGACAAAAAAGCCAAGGAGGCCAAGGAAGAAGCTGCCAAGAAGGCAAAAGCTGACGCAGAGAAGAAAGCCAAGGCCGAAGCTGACAAGCAGGCCAAGATAGCGGCCGAGCGCAAGCGTAAAGCAGCCGAGCAAGCCAAGTTGCAAAAAGAGATGGAAGACATGATGCAGCAGCAGCTGGCGGCTGAGGCCAATGCCCGCAGTCAGGCTGCATCCGCGGCAGCGCAAGGTGAAGTCGACAAATATGCGGCTCTCATCAAGGCCACTGTTGAGCGTTATATGATTTTGGATCCCACCATGCGGGGCAAAACATGTACTATCGGTGTGCGGCTTGCCAGCACTGGCTTTGTCATATCGGTAGATAACGGCCAGGGTGACCCGGCAGTATGTCGTTCCGGCAAAGCGGCCGTATTGAAGGCCAATCAACTGCCGGTACCGAAGGATCCTGCGGCCTTCGAGATGTTGAAGGAATTCAACCTCAAGTTGGAACCGAGCATCTAGGCATGAGAAAACGGGGTCGTTTACTGTGGTTGGCAGCGTCTTGCTGAGAATGGAATGTAACCTCTCATTTTTATTGGAACCGAGTATTTAAGCCATGATAAGAAAAGTGTTTTTTGCTTTGGTTGGCTGCTTGTTGCTGAGCCAGAGTGCTCAGGCGGCCTTGGACATCGTCATCACTGGCGGTATCGACAGTGCGCGACCGATTGCCATTGCACCCTTCAAGTGGGAAGGCAATGGCCAGTTGCCGCAGGATATCGCGGAAGTGGTCTCCAACGACCTGATGCGAAGTGGCAAGTTCAAACCGCTGGCCCGTGGCCAGATGCCGCAAACCCCTAGCTCCAGTGGCGAGATCAACTTCGCACCCTGGGCGTCCCAGGGGGTTGAGGCAGTCGTGGTCGGTTCCATTGCTGCCGTCGGCGACGGTACTTACAAGATCAACTTCGAGCTGGTCGACGTACTGAAGGGCCAGCTGGCCAAGACTCAGGGCGGGGAGAGCAACGGTTACATTCTGGACAGCCGGATGGCGACCATACCGGGTGCCCAGATGCGCCAATTTGCTCACCGTATCTCCGACATCGTCTATGAGCGTTTGACGGGCGAACGTGGTGCCTTCCTGACCCGGATTGCCTATGTCTCGATCGAGCAGGGGGCCCAGTTCCCGTATCAGCTGCGTATCTCCGATTACGACGGCTACAACGAGAAGACGCTGCTGCGCTCCCGCGAGCCGCTGATGTCACCGGCCTGGTCGCCGGACGGCAGCAAGCTGGCTTACGTGAGTTTCGAGAACCAGAAGTCTGAAATCTATGTGCAGGACATCTACAACCAGCAGCGTAGCCTGATCTCCAGTTTCCGCGGTATCAACGGGGCGCCAAAGTGGTCTCCAGATGGTCGTCGATTGGCTATTGTACTGTCCAAAGATGGTCAGCCTGATATCTATGTCATTGATGTTGCAAGCAAGCAGCTGACAAGGGTGACAAATACCCGGGTGATCGATACTGAACCGGCTTGGATGCCTGACGGGCAAACTTTGATTTTCACCTCTGAACGTGGTGGCAAACCCCAGATTTATAGCGTAAATTTGGCGACTGGCGTCACTCGCCGGATGACCTGGGAAGGAGAATCCAACCAGGGTGCCTCTGTCACGCCGGACGGCAAGTCCATGGTGATGGTGACCCGGGTTCAGGGACAATATCGCATCGCTCGTCAAGATATGGAAAGCGGAGCAATGTTGGTATTGACCCAGAGTGCTCTGGATGAGTCGCCAAGTGTGGCTCCCAATGGCAGCATGATCATTTATGCCACCATCTATCAAGGTCGCAAGAGCCTGGCGTTGGTATCGACCGATGGTCGTTTCAAGGCGGTCCTTCCGACCAGTAGCGGTGAAATTCGTGCACCAGCTTGGTCGCCCTTCTTGAATTGATAAAAATTCGATTGTTTTTTGTTTTGTTATAAAGGTTTAAGGAAATAGCATGCAACTCAATAAACTGCTCAAGGGTTTGGCCATCGCACTGCCACTGTTCACCCTGGCCGCTTGTAGCTCCTCTTCTGATTCTGACGCCGCTGGCGCCGAGTCAGGTATGACCGACGGCATGGGCGGTGTACAAACCGGTGGCGCCAACGGTATGTTGTCCCCGGAAGAGCAGATGCGTCAGAAGTTTGAAGCACTGCAACGTGACAACGTGATCTACTTCCCGTTTGATGGCTATGACATTCAGGGTCAGTACGCCGACCTGCTGGATGCACACGCCAGCTACCTGCGTGAGCGTCCGTCCGTCAAGGTGTTGATCGAAGGCCACGCCGATGAGCGCGGTACTCCGGAATACAACATCGCGTTGGGCGAGCGTCGTGCCAAGGCTGTTGCCAAGTATCTGCAAACCCTGGGTGTGCAGGCTGAGCAGCTCTCCATCGTCAGCTATGGCGAAGAGAAGCCGCTGGATCTGTCTCACACCGAGGATGCCTTTGCCAAAAACCGCCGTGCGGTTCTGGTTTACTAAGGTTTGATCCGAATTTAATTCGTATATAAGCAAGCGGCCATTTCGATGGCCGTTTTATTTGCACTAAACGCTAAGGTTTATTCCGAATGAAGCTCGTGTATAAGCAAGCGACTATTGTGATGGCCGTCTTATTTGCACTGAGTGCTCAGGCGGCTGCGCCTGTGAGCGACCTCAGTGGCAATGGCGGTGGTGGCGTGGCCCTCAGCGGCAACAATGGCGCCATCATGCCCACAGGCAGCCTGGAAGACAGGGTTGCCTTGCTGGAACGCACCCTCAATGCCCGTCTGCGCCTGCAGGCCGAATTGCAGCAACAGGTGGATTCCCTGCAAGGGGAGGTCTCTGAACTGCGTGGCCAGCTGGAGCAGCAAACCTACCAGATGGAACAGTCGCAAGAGCGTCAGCGTCAGCTCTATCAAGAGCTGGACAAGGTGGCCAACAGCAAGCCTGCTGCTGCCCCCGCCACGCCTGCGGCCGGTGCGAGTGCAGCCCCTGCGGCAAACTACTCTGCCAATCTGGATGAGAACCAGGCCTACGATGCGGCCGTGAACATGGTGCTCAAGGACAAGAACTACGACAAGGCCATTCCCGCCTTCGAAGGGTTCATCAAGCAGTACCCGAGTTCGAGCTATGTGCCGAATGCCCACTACTGGCTCGGTCAACTGCTGTTCAACAAGGGGGACAGGACCGGTGCCGCGGCGCAGTTCTCCACGGTAGCGAACAAGTTCAGCAAGTCTCCCAAGCGGGCCGATGGCCTGCTGAAACTGGGTATGCTGGCACAACTCGATGGCAAGAAAGCGGAAGCCAAAACCTTCTATGAGCAGGTGATCAAGGGCTACCCCAATACCTCGCCGGCCCAATTGGCCAAGCAGAGTCTGAGCAAGTTGTAACATTGCCGTAGGTCACTGTTTTCGTAACAATCTTGTAAATACGGCCCTGCTTTGTATGCGCAGTGAACAAACAGATTTAATTTAAGAATTTTCTATTGCGCCAGGATGATAAATCCGTAATATAGGCCGCCGTCAGAGCCGGAGCAGTATTGCAGCCGGTCCTGGTCGTGGTGAGGGTCGTTAGCTCAGTCGGTAGAGCAGTTGACTTTTAATCAATTGGTCGCTGGTTCGAATCCAGCACGACCCACCATTTCTCCACTAGGTGGAGACAGAATTCCCAGGTCGTTTAGCTCAGCTGGGAGAGCACCTCCCTTACAAGGAGGGGGTCACTGGTTCGATCCCAGTAACGACCACCAGTTTTGTGAGTAGAGTTGAAACTGTTTGCCGAAGGCGAACAGTGCCAGGCAAAGGTGGGGGTCGTTAGCTCAGTTGGTAGAGCAGTTGACTCTTAATCAATTGGTCGCTGGTTCGAACCCAGCACGACCCACCAGTTTGGCAACAAGCATTCCCAGGTCGTTTAGCTCAGCTGGGAGAGCACCTCCCTTACAAGGAGGGGGTCACTGGTTCGATCCCAGTAACGACCACCAGTTTGTAAAAAATGATTTAGATGGGTAGTTAGGTCAGTCGGTAGAGCAGTTGACTTTTAATCAATTGGT
>NZ_LSGW01000048.1 GCF_001643305.1 Aeromonas salmonicida subsp. salmonicida | reverse complement strand
TCGGAACAGCTATTTAGATGGGAAGGGGTATTTCACGTTAATTTTGCAACAAGGAGATATCATGCATTCCTTCAAGAAGTGCGTCGTCGCACTCTCCATCAACCTTGCTCTCTTCTCGTCGGCGTTCGCCTGCACCACCTTGCTGGTTGGCAGCGAGGCCAGCACCGATGGCTCCATGATGGTGGCCCGCAGCGCCGACAGCGATGCCCTGAAAGCCCAGCATTTCGTGATCCATCCGGCGAAACAGGGGCAGAGCGGTGTGCACAGCTCCAAGGCTCACAACGGCGCCAATGATTTCAGCTACCCCTTGCCGAAAAACGCCCTGCGCTATACCACGGTACCGAACTGGAAGACCCAGCTGCACGGCGCCACAGGTTTCAACGAGAAAGGGGTGGGGGTGAGCGGCACCGAGTCCATTTTCGCCTCGCCCGAGGCACTCGCCTTCGATCCCTATGTCGAGGATAAGGGCATCACGGAGGACGACATTCCCGATGTGCTGCTTTCGCGCGCCACCTCGGCCCGCGAGGCGGTCGCCCTGCTGGGCAACATCATAGAGACCCTGGGGGCGGGGGAGGGGTTTGGCGTCGCCGTGGTGGATGACAACGAGCTCTGGTATCTGGAGACAGCCACTGGTCACCACTGGATGGCGCAGCGTCTGCCCAAGGACCAGTATTTTGCTTCTGGCAATCAGGGTCGCTTGCAGCACTACGATCCCAAGAGTGCCGACATGATGGGCTCGAAAAATCTGGTCGAGTTTGCCACCGAGAAGGGGCTCTACCAGCCACAAAAGGATGGGACGTTCAATTTCTCGAAAGCCTATACCCGCGACGACGAGCGGGATCGTACCTATAACGATCCCCGGGTCTGGACCATACAGCAGATGTTCAACCCCTCGCTCAAGCAAACGGTGGATGCCGGTCGCCAATTCCCGGTCACCCTGACCCCCGAGAAGAAGATGACTCTGGAGGAGGTCAAGGCGGTGCTGCGCAATCACTATGACGGCACCGAGCACGACCCTTACGGCAAAGGGTTGAACGGCCAGGAGCCGTGGCGCCCCATCAGCGTGTTTCGCACCTACGAGGCCCATGTGATGCAGGTGCGCCCCTGGATGCCGCGCGAGGTGGGGGAGGTGACCTATGTGGGCCTCGGCATGGCGGACTTGACCGCCTTCGTTCCCTATTACAGCGGTCTGGAAGCCTATCCGGCCCACTATGCCCTGGGCAGCGACAAGGCGGACAGCGACTCCATCTACTGGAAATATCGCAAACTGCAGACTCTGGTGATGACGGATTACCCCAAGTTGGCGCCCATGGTGAAGCTGGCTTACCAGAGCTGGGAGGCGAAGATTGCCAACGAGCAGAAAGAGATGGAAGCCAGCTATCTGAAAACGGTCAAAGCAGACAAGGCCGCCGCCAACCGTATGCTCAACGACTTCAATCTGCGGGTGATGAAGGATGCGGAAGCACTGACCGACGATCTGACCAACCAGATCTTCACCGTCCGCACTCAGGATATTCAGGCCGATATCTTCTTTGCCAACAAGGCGAAAAAGGATTGATGCCGCTCAACGCGGCAACATCGGCCAGCTGAGCTGACGAGCGCCATCGCCATGGCCAAAAAATAAAGCCCCTCGCGAGGGGCTTTGTTGTTGGCGGGTTGGCCAGGATATCCGTCAGCGGATCAGTAACTCTGCTGGTGGACGTCCATCACGGCGCGACCGGACGGGTCTGCCATCTCCTTGAATTTGGCATCCCACTCCAAGGCGGTCGGGGTGGAGCAGGCGACCGACTTGCCGTAGGGCACGGTACGGGCGGCGGACTCCAGCGGGAAGTGCTCGTCGAAGATGGCGCGATAAAAATAGGCTTCCTTGGTGAGCGGTGTATTGACGGGGAAGCGGAATGCCGCCGCCTCGAACATCTGATCCGTCACTTCGACCTCGACCATGGCCTTGAGGCTGTCAATCCAGGAGTAACCCACGCCGTCGGAGAACTGCTCCTTCTGGCGCCAGGCCACTTCGTGGGGCAACAGCTCCTCGAAAGCTTCACGCAGTATGTGCTTCTCGATCTTGCCGTTGCCACACATCTTGTCAGCAGGCTGCAGGCGCATCGCCACGTCCATGAACTCCTTGTCGAGGAAGGGCACGCGGCCTTCCACACCCCAGGCGGCCATGGACTTGTTGGCCCGCAGGCAGTCATAGAGATGCAGGGAGGCAAGCTTGCGCACGTTCTCTTCGTGGAACTCTTTGGCGTTGGGCGCCTTGTGGAAGTAGAGATAACCACCGAACAGCTCGTCGGAACCTTCACCGGAGAGCACCATCTTGATGCCCATCGCCTTGATGTAACGGGCCATCAGGTACATGGGGGTAGAGGCGCGGATGGTGGTGACGTCATAGGTCTCGAGGTGATAGATGACGTCCCGCAGGGCATCCAGCCCCTCCTGCACGGTGAAGTGGATCTGGTGGTGTATGGTACCCAGATGGTCAGCCACCTTGCGGGCGGCGGCGAGATCCGGCGAGCCTTCCAGCCCGACGGCAAAGGAGTGCAGCTGCGGCCACCATGCCTCGCTCTTGCCATCGTCTTCCACCCGGCGGGCGGCATAGATCTTGGTGATGGCGGAGATGACGGACGAATCCAGCCCGCCGGAGAGCAGCACGCCATAGGGCACGTCGCACATCAGCTGGCGTTTGACGGCCGCTTCCAGCGCGGCTTTCAGTTCCGCTCTGTCGCTGACCTTGTGCTCGACCGCGCCGTATTCCATCCAGTCGCGCTTGTACCACTGCTTGAGCTCGCCATCCTTGCTCCAGAGGTAATGTCCGGGCGGGAAGGTTTCGACGCTCTTGCAAACCGGCACCAGGGCTTTCATCTCGGAGGCGACATAGAAGTTGCCGTGCTCGTCGCGACCGGTATAGAGGGGGATGATCCCCATGTGGTCACGACCAATCAGGTAGGCATCTTGCTCGGCGTCATAGAGGATGAAGGCGAAGATGCCGTTGAGATCGTCCAAAAAGGCGGGGCCCTTCTCCTTGTAGAGTGCCAGCAGCACCTCGCAGTCGGAGTGGGTCTGGAACTGGAAGTCGACCTTGAGGTTCTTTTCGAGTTCCTTGTGGTTGTAGATCTCGCCGTTGACGGCCAATACGTGAGTGCGCTCCGGGTTGTAGAGCGGCTGGGCGCCATTGCCCGGATCGACGATGGCCAGGCGCTCGTGCACCAGTATGGCTTTGTCTGAGCTGTAGATGCCGGACCAGTCAGGACCGCGGTGACGCAATCGCTTGGACATCTCCAGCGCCGATTTGCGCAAGGCTGCTGCATCGGATTTGATGTCCAGAATGCCGAAAATAGAACACATTGGCGGTAATCCTCTTGATTTTTATAGGAGCCCCCCACATACGGGCTCGAAATTCCATTTACATTCCTCGTCAATCACAATGCCTAGCGCAAAAACCTTTTGCAAGCGGGAAAACCGCAGAAAATCATGCCGTAAACGTCAAGCAGACGGGCAGATGGGTTGAGTGGAAAAACAGGGTGAGTTGACGCCAACGTCAAGTGGTGGCGGGCTCGAAGATCACATAGACCTTGCGACAGGGGGTGAGTGTCTCCCACTGCCCGACAAAGCCGGCCGGAATAACGAACTGATCCCCCGGTTTGAGGGCAAGTTGACCCCCCAGGCTGTCGTGGATCACCACATCCCCTTCCAGCAGCTGGCAATATTCGTGCTCCGTGTAGTGGATGGCCCAGCGCCCCGGCTCGCAGGCCCAGAAGCCCACGTGAAACTGCTGGCTGGGATCCGAGTAGTGGTTCCAGAGGGTTTGCTCAGGGTTGCCCGCTTTAATGCGCTCGGCTGGGGGCGTGAGCGGGGTGGGGGAGACGGCGTGCTGGTTGAGCAGTACCCAGTCGTTGAGGGTTTTCATGGTGCATCCTTGCCAATGGTGAGTGAGGGATTGAGAGTGCGGGGCCTTCCTGGCCCCGCACTCGTTTAGTTTGTTTAACAATGTTGACGTTAAGTTAAACGAGGTGGCCACTCCTTGACAAGGGGTGCCTCTGTGTCGAGTGGCTGCAACTCCCTGATGACGTGGCGAGCGAAGCCGCTGCCTGCCTCGTCGTAGACGTTGAACACCGCATCGACTCCCTGTTCACGCAGGGAGGCGATATCATCCTCGAAGCGGACTATGGCCGCTATCTTGCCGTGAAAACCGTGGCTGCGCAGCTTGTCGATGGCGTAGAGGTTGCCCGAGTGATGGGGCATGGCGAGGATCACCAGCTGAACCTGATGGGAGAGGATCACCTTGTCCCAGAAGTCGGTATCGGTGGCATCCCCTTCCAGCACGTTCATCCCCTGTTCGCGCAGCAGGGGGGCCTTGTCCCCGTTGTTTTCGACCCCCAGTATGACGTTGCCGTATTTGCGCTCCAGCTCATGATAGGCGCCCTGTCCGATGCGGCCCATGCCGAGGATGATCACCTCTGCATCCCCCAGTTCGATGGGCCTGTCATCCAGGTGCAGGGTGTCCGATTGCAGGCGGCGCAACCAGGGGCCTATGTGCTGATAGATCCACTCGCTGTAGCTATTGAGCGGGGCCGACAGCATGAAGCTGCCCGCCAGTGCCAGCGAGAGGGCGACCAGCCATTCGTGGGAGAGCCAGCCCGCCTTGGCGGCAATGGCGGCCACGATCAGGCCGAACTCAGAGTAGTTGGTGAGAGCCAGCGTCGAGAGCAACGCGGTTCGTACCCGCAGCCGGGCACCGCTGTAGACCAGATAGTAGAGGGCGCTTTTGAGCGGCAGTGCCAGCATCAGCACCAGTGCCATCCACATGGTTTCCTGGGTCGGCATGCCGTTGAGGCCGATGGAGAGGAAAAAGCAGATGAGGAACAGATCCTTGAGGCTGAACAGGGATTTGGCCATCCCCGCCGCCGCCGGGTGGGAAGCCAGCAACATGCCGATCACCAGGGCCCCCAAGTCCGGCTTCAAGCCGACAGCCTCAAAGGCGGCGGCCCCCAGCACCAGGGCCAGGGTGATCCCCATCAGCATCTGCAATTCACCGTGACCGGCCCGCTCCAGCAGCTTGAACAGCAGGGGGCGCAAGAAGGGCAGCGCCAGTATCCAGATCGCCCAGATGCTGGGCAATTTGCCGGTGGAGGCGGTCAGAAAGCCCACCGCGAAGATGTCCTGCATGATCAGCACCCCGATGGCCAGCTTGGCATAGAGGGCATTCATGTCGCTGCGATCCTCCAGCACCTTGACCGCAAAAACGGTACTGGAAAAAGAGAGGGCAAACCCGAGCATGATGGCGTGGGGCCACTCCAGATCCAGCATCAAGGTCATGCCGAGCCCCTTGCAGGCGAGCAGGATCACCCAGAACAGCCCGCTGGAGAGCAGGATATGGACGGTAGCCGTACCCCATACGTCCCGGCGCAGCAAGGTCTTGATGTTGAGCTTGAGGCCTATGGTGAACAGCATCAGGGTCACCCCCAGCTCCGCCACCGTCGTCAGCACTTCGGAGTTTTGATAGCCGAGGGCATTGAGCACAAAACCGGCGGCAAGAAAACCGATCAGGGGAGGCAGCCCCACCAGGTTGACCAGCATGCCGCAGGCGAAGGCGACGGCAATGAAGAGCGGTTCCATGGATGACTCCTGTGATCACATCAGACGATATCGATATCCACGACTGAGTCGAAGATGTGGTTCGGGCGAAACGGCATGCGATCGATATCCGCGACATTGCTCACCCCTGACAGCACCAGCACGGTTTCAAGACCGGCCTGGAAGCCCGCCAGAATATCGGTGTGCAGGTTGTCGCCGATGATGATGGTGTCGTCGGAGTGGGCCTCCATCCGGTTCAATGCCGCGCGAATGATCCAGGCGCTCGGCTTGCCCACATAAAACGGCTTCTTGCCCGTCATCCGCTCTATGGGGGCGCAGAGGGCGCCGCAGGCCGGATGCATCATGGGGCCATGGGTATCGGGGTTGGTGGCGATGAAGCGGGCCCCCTGATCCACAAACTTGGCCCCCAGCTGCATCATGGTCCAGTTGTAGTTGCGGGTCTCGCCCACGACCACGAAGTCGGGGTCTATGTCGGTGATGGTGAAACCGGCCTTGTAGAGCTCGTGGGTCAGGGCCCCCTCACCAATCACATAGGCCTTCTTGCCATCCTGGCGTTTGAGAAAATCGGCTGTGCCCATGGCGGAGGTGTAGAAGCACTCCTCCGGCACTTCGATCCCGGCGGAGCGGAAGCGGTTTTGCAGATCTTTCTGGGTCTGGGCCGGGTAGTTGGTGAGGAACAACAGCTTGGTGCCCTGTTCCAGCAGGCGATGGACGAAGCGGTCGGCACCGGGGATGAGATCGTTGTTGTGCAGAATGACGCCGTCGATGTCACAGATGACGCTTTTTTTCATGGGAACTCCTTTGTATAGGGCACAAGAGTGAACGCGGGGCGGACGCCAACTCTTAATATCTTCAATCAGTTATGTTGTTTTTGTGACGCCATTATAAGTCGGTTTGATGACAAGTCTCCCCCTACCAGGCGAGATAGGTACACAATGAAAAGGGAGAGGGAAGGGATCCGCTCTGCAAGTGGCAGGTCTCGCTGTCTGTGTGCTGATGGAGCCGTCATCATGGATAACTTTATTGCCGGTTTGCCCAAGCTGGAGTTGCACCTGCATATAGAGGGGTCACTCGAGCCGGAGCTGATGTGTATGCTGGCCGCCCGCAACGGGGTGGAGCTACCCTGGTCCGATGTGGGGAGCGTGCGCGCCGCCTATGACTTTGACTGTCTGCAATCCTTCCTCGATCTCTACTACCTTGGCGCCAGCGTACTCATCACAGAGCAGGATTTTTTCGATCTCACCTGGGCCTATCTCAAGCGCTGCGCCGCCGACAAGGTGGTGCATGTGGAGATCTTCTTCGACCCGCAAACCCACACCGCCCGAGGTATCCCCTTTACCACCGTGCTGGGGGGCATAGAACGGGCGCTGCAGGCGGGGGAGCGGGAGCTGGGTATCAGCTGGCGGCTTATCATGAGTTTTCTGCGTCATCTGAGTGAAGAGGCGGCGTTCGCCACCCTGGACGACGCCATGCCTTTTCTCGCCCGCATTCACGGCATTGGTCTCGATTCGGGGGAGAAGGGCAATCCCCCCGCCAAGTTTGCCCGGGTCTTTGCCCGTTGTCGCGAGCTGGGGCTGCCTGTGGTGGCCCACGCAGGTGAAGAAGGGCCGGCCGAGTATATCTGGCAGGCCATCCATGAGCTGCAGGTACGCCGCATCGATCACGGGGTGCGCTGCGTCGATGATCCCGACCTGCTGCGTTATCTGGCCGATACCCGGTTGCCGCTCACCGTCTGCCCCCTTTCCAATACCCGTCTCAGGGTGTTTGAGCGCATGGCCCATCACAATGTGCTGACCCTGCTGGAGCAGGGGCTGTGCGTCACCATCAACTCCGACGATCCCGCCTATTTTGGCGGCTACATGGCAGCCAACTTCCACGCACTGGCCCATGATCTTGGCGCCAGCATGAACCAGCTTTGCCGCTTGTCGCTCAATGCCGTCGAGGCGAGCTGGCTCAGCCTGGCGGACAAGGCGCGGCTGACCCGGGAAATAAGAAGCTACGCCGCCTGTTATGGCGTTGCTCTCTACTGACGTCTGGCTCGCTGACGCCACACCCCAAAAAACGCGCCCGCATCAATAGCGGGCGCGTTTTACTGTGCGGCTTTGTGACCGAGGTGGGCGGCTTGCCAGTCTCAGGCTGATTGCGTCTCGGCTAGCGCCTGATAGGTCGGGTAGTCGGTCAGTCCCTTCTCACCGCCGCCAAACAGGGTCGCCGGATCATGGGGCGCGAGGGGGTAGCCGTGGCGCAACCGGTTCGGCAGATCCGGGTTGGCCACGAAGGGACGACCAAAGCCAATCATGTCGGCCCAGCCCGCCTTGAGGGCGGCACGCGCCCGCTCACCGTCATACTTGCCCGCATAGATGAGGGTGTTGGGGAAGGCATCTCGCAACCCCTGCTTGAAGTTTTCCGCCATCAGGGGCGCATCGTCCCAGTCCGCTTCGGCGATATGCAGATAGGTGACGTCCAGTTCACCCAGCAAGCGAGCGGCGGCCAGATAGGTCTCTTGCGGGTTGGCATCAACGGTGCCGTTGAGGGTGGTGAGCGGCGCAAGGCGCACCCCAACCCTGTCCGCCCCGATTTCGGCACTGACCGCTTGTGTCACCTCTTTGAGGAAACGCAGACGATTTTCCAGCGAGCCGCCGTAGTTGTCGGTGCGGGTATTGGACTCGGAGTCGAGGAACTGGTTGATGAGGTAACCGTTGGCAGCGTGCAGCTCTATGCCGTCAAAGCCGGCGTTTAGGGCATTGCGAGCCGCCTGGCGGAACTGGCCCACTACCGCATCTATGTCGCTCTGGGTCATGGCGCGCGGGGTTGTGGTCTCGACAAAACCGGGAGCATCGCTGCCGTTATCGACAAATACCCGCACCCCTTCGGCTCTGATGGCAGATGAAGAGATGGACTGGGCCCCGCCGATATTGTCAGTATGCGTGACGCGGCCCACGTGCCAGAGCTGGGCAAAGATGGTGCCCCCCTTGGCGTGGACTGCATCGGTCACCCCCTTCCAGCCCGCTACCTGCTCGGCGCTGTGGATCCCGGGGGTCCAGGCGTAGCCTTTGCCCAGCGGGTCTATCTGGGTGCCTTCGCTGATGATGAGGCCGGCCTCGGCGCGCTGGGCGTAATAAGTGGCCATGATGGCGTTGGCCACGTCACCGGGCTGGCTGGCACGGGAGCGGGTCATGGGGGGCATGACGATGCGGTTGTTAAGGTGCAACTGGCCCAGACGCAGCGGGCAGAACAGGTTGTCGTGGCTCATTTTGTGTTCCTCATGGTGGGATTGAGGTCACTCTAGTCCTGCTTTTATTTGTGAAAAAGAGGGGTAATTGCAGAAAAGAATTGCACTTGATGCAGCAATCAAGCGTCAAGCGGCAAACAGCCATAAAAAAGAGGGCCGCTTGGCCCTCTTTTTGGTAGGTGTTGCGGTTCGTGTGATCAGGGGTTCAACGGTGTGACGCGCACCCGTTCGATGCGACGCTCGCTGACTTCGATCACCTCGAAATGCAACTGCTGCAATTGCAGCTGCTGGCCCGGAGTCGGCAGTGTGCCGAAGTGGGAGAGCAGCATGCCTGCGAGCGTCACGTATTCATCGCTGTCACTCACCAGCCCCTCGTATTCCAGCACCTGCTCCACATGGTGGATGTTGGTACTGCCATTGATGAGCCAGCTCTCGCCATCAGGCACCATGTCCGGGGTTTCGTCTTCATCAGGCAGCTCGCCGACGATGGCTTCCAGCAGATCGTGGGTGGTCACCAGCCCCTGGATGACGCCAAACTCGTCGGCGACCAGAATGAGGCTGCCTTTGGCCTTGCGCAGCTCTGCCAGCAAGCGGATCACGTTGATGGTCTGGGGCACGATAATGGGGTCATTCTGTTTGGCCAGCTCGGTCAGGGACTGGCCCTCGTTGAGGGCAAACAGCAGATCCCGTGCCTTGAGCACACCTATGACCTCGTCCAGATCGCCGTCACAAACCGGGAACAGGCTGTGGGGCTCCCGCTGCAACACGGCACGGATCTCTTCGACCGAGTCATTGACGTCGATCCAGGCCATGTCGGAGCGAGGGGTCATGATGGTGCGGATGGATCGATCGGCAAGGGACAGTACCCCTGTCACCATGTAGCGCTCCTCTTCCCCGAAGCTCAGCGGCGCGGGTGTCGGTGCATCCAGATCATCATCCGGCCTGTCCTGATACGCCTTGCTGCCCATCAGTTTGAAGATGGCGGCCGTGGTGCGCTCGCGCAGGGGCAACTTGGCCTCATGACGCTCTGCGCTGCGCTGGGACAACTGGTTGAAGAACTCGATAAGCACGGAGAAACCGATGGCCGCGTAGAGGTAGCCCTTGGGAATATGGAAACCGAACCCTTCCGCCACCAGGCTGAAGCCTATCATCAGCAGGAAGCTCAGGCAGAGCACCACCACTGTGGGGTGGGCATTGACGAAGCGGGTCAGCGGCTTTGACGCGAGCACCATCACCGCCATGGCGATGGTGACGGCCGCCATCATGACCCAGAGATGTTCCACCATGCCCACTGCCGTGATGATGGAGTCCAGCGAGAAGATGGCATCCAGCACCAGGATCTGGGTGATCACCACGCCAAAGCTGGCATAGACGCCGACCGGGCCATCTTCTGGCTGTTTGGCTTCCAGCTGCTCATGGAGCTCGGTGGTGGCCTTGAACAGCAGGAACAGGCCGCCGCCCATCAGGATGAGATCCCGACCGGAGAAGGCAAAATCACCGAGGTGAAGGATGGGGGTGGTCAAGGTGACCAGCCATGACATCACGCTGAGCAGGCCCAGGCCCAGGCCCAGGCGCATCAGCAGCGCCAGTGACAGGCCTATGATACGGGCACGATCTCGCTGGGCGGGGGGCAGTTTTTTCACCAGGATGGCGATGAAGACCAGGTTGTCTATCCCGAGCACGATTTCCAGAATGATCAGGGTAAACAGACCAACCCAGATGTGGGGATCCAGCAGCAATTCCATGTAATGACCTCAATAAATACAGACAGAGCGGGTATCAGTCACGGCAACAGTGGCCGCGGCAGTGCAAGGCAATGGCGTTATTCAGAGGCGCTGATGAAGCAGGTAAAGACAGAGTTTGACAGGAAGAAACGAAAGGTAACTTCGGGGGTTGTCCATGATGGGCAATAAAACCTCGGGTTAAAAATGAGCCCTGATGATAGCGAGAATCGGCGCTTTGGCAAGAGCAGGGCGATGAAGATGTGATGACGCAGGGGAGGCAGCCTGGCTGCACTCCCCCTGTTGATCGTTACAACCAGCGTTTTTCGCGGGTGAAGCAGACCGAGAGCCAGGCATCCCCCAGGGTATCGCCGAGGCGTGACCAGAGCTCCTGGCGCAGGGCATCCTGGCGCTCGACAGGCCAATCCTGCCCCGGTGCCACCAGTATGTTCAACTCCAGATCGAAGCGACGACCGCTCTTGGCCAGATGGCTGTAGCACTCGATGCCATGGCGCTGGCGCAGGGCTTCAATCTCGCTGGCGACCCGCTGGGATACATCCCCCTTGGGGGCAATCTTCAACACTTCTCGCAGATTGCGGCTCAGCACCTTGATGGGAATGAGGGTGGCGCACAGGGCCAGCAGAGAGACCAGCATGGGGTCTATGTAACGGTTGTATTGACCATGGCCCATGGCCCATGGCATCGAGGCCCATGGCGACCAGAAAGCCTACCAGCAGGGTGGCGCTTAAAATGGTGTCGACCAGCCACTCTTCGGAATCGACGCGCACCAGCTCCGAGTTGAACCGCTTGGCCATTCGCGCCTCGACAACATAGATAAGTGCACACAAGAAGGTGGAGATGGCGGCGCAGATGAGGGCGTGACCGAGATCTATCTCGCGACCACCGGCCAGCAGTGACGTGATGCCGCTGTAGAGGGCACCGAGACAGAGCAGTAAAATGATGATCCCGTTGATGACGTTGGCAATGGGCTCGAAGTGAGCGTAGCCATACTGAAAGCGGTCATCGGAGGGGCGGGTAACCAGATAGGCGGTGACCAGACCAAGGCCTGTCATGCCCATGCTGAACAGGCTGAAGATGCCATCGAGCATGATGGCGTGGGAGCCAACCAGCAGACCATAGCCAATCCCGAAGATGGCAAAGGCGATACTGCCGAACAGTGACAGGGTCAAGGCCTGTTTCTCTGTGGTAATAAACGTACTGATAACATAGCTGTGGTGAGCCATAACAATCCTCCTTTCAAATGGTGAATATTGCCAAGCGCAAGCGGTTTTCTAGCTGATATACTGCCCGCTCACATGTGAGCAGACTGGCCCTGATACCCGCAAAGAGGCAGCCAGGGCAGTCTTTGTCGCCGGAGTACCGGCATCAAGCAAAGGATGGGAACAAGGATTCATGATCCCGAGACTCGATTACCAGGACAGTTTGTCACCTACAACCCTGCAGTTTCTTAAGTTGCTGGCGCGATCAGCATTTCGTGGTGATATCGAAAAGTCTTATGCAAGCCGGTTGGCGATGGCGACGGATAACAGCGTCTATCAGGTCGTACCTCAGGCGGTGCTCTATCCGCGCAGTGCGGATGACATTGCAGTGATGCTCAAGTTGGCACGGGGGCCCGAGTACGCAGCCTTGAGTTTCTTCCCCCGCGGCGGCGGTACCGGCACCAATGGCCAATCCCTGGGCGGCGGCATTATCGTCGATCTCTCCCGCCATATGAACCAGGTCATGGAAATTAATCTGGAAGAGGGCTGGGTGCGCGCTCAGGCCGGGGTGGTCAAGGATCAGCTCAACGCCTACTTGAAACCTCACGGTTATTTCTTCTCGCCGGATCTCTCCACTTCCAATCGCGCCACTCTGGGCGGCATGGTCAACACCGATGCCTCCGGGCAGGGGTCGCTCGTCTACGGCAAAACCTCGGATCACGTGCTGGGCTTGAAAGCCGTGCTGGAAAACGGTGACATCATGGTCACAGAGCCGGTCAATGGCTCCCGTCTTGAAGACAAGCTGGCCCTCGAGAGTCGGGAAGGGGAGATCTACCGCACCCTGTATCGCATCGGCCGCGAGCGCCGCGCCGACATCGAAGCCACTTTCCCCAAGCTCAACCGTTTTCTGACCGGTTACGATCTCAAGCACCTCTATGCCCCCGACACCGACACTCTGGATGTGAGCCGGGTATTGTGCGGCTCGGAAGGCTCCCTGGGGTTCATCACCGAAGCCAGGCTCAATATCACACCCATCCCGCGTTACCGGACCCTGGTCAACGTCAAGTACGACAGCTTCCCCTCGGCCCTGCGCAATGCCCCCTTTATGGTGCAGGCGCAGGCCCTGTCGGTGGAGACGGTGGATTCCCGCGTGCTGGGACTGGCCCGTGCCGACATCATCTGGCATTCGGTCAAGGCGTTCATTGAGGACGTGCCCGGCAAGGATCTGCAAGGGCTCAATATCGTCGAGTTTGCCGACACCGACGAGCAAGAACATCAGGCCAAGGTGGCTGAATTGTGCCGGCGCATCGATGGGCTGCTGGCGCAAGGGGAGGCGGGTGTCATCGGCTATCAGGTGTGCAGTCACCTGCCGAGCATCGAAACCATCTACGCCATGCGCAAGAAGTCGGTGGGGCTGCTTGGCAACGCCGAAGGGCGTAAAAAACCGGTGGCCTTCACCGAAGACACGGCCGTTCCCCCTGAGTCGCTCGCCGATTTCATCATGGAGTTTCGTGCCCTGCTCGACGGCCACGGCCTCGACTACGGCATGTTCGGCCACGTCGATGCGGGGGTATTGCACGTGCGTCCCGCGCTGGACTTGTGTGACCCCGAGCAGGAGGTGCTGCTGCGCCGCATCTCGGATCAGGTGGTGGCGCTCACCGCCAAATATGGCGGCTTGATGTGGGGGGAGCACGGCAAGGGTTTTCGCTCCGAATACAGCCCCGCCTTCTTCGGCGAGTTGTGGGAGGAGTTGCAGCGGGTCAAGGGCGCCTTTGACCCCGACAACCGCATCAACCCGGGCAAGATTTGTATGCCTTATGGCAGTGGAGCTTCGCTTGTGTCGGTAGACGGGCCCAAGCGCGGCAAGTTCGACCGCCAGATCCCCATCGCAGTGCGGGAAAGCTATACCCGCGCCATGGATTGCAACGGCAATGGCCTCTGTTTCACCTTCGAGACCGACTCCCCCATGTGTCCTTCGGTCAAGATCAGCAAAGACAGACGTCACTCTCCCAAGGGGCGTGCCGGCTTGATGCGCGAATGGCTGCGCCAGTTGGCGGAGCAGGGCTTCGATCCCCTGGCCGAAGAAGTGGCGCTGCAATCGGGTGGCCTGCGCTTCAAGGCGATCGTCGACAAGTTTCGCAACACCCTGGCCCGCGCCCGTGGCCAGTATGATTTCTCCCACGAGGTGATGGAGGCGATGGAGGGGTGTCTGGCGTGTAAAGCCTGTACCAGCCAGTGCCCCATCAAGGTGGATGTGCCCACTTTCCGTGCCCGTTTCATGCAGCTCTACCACAGTCGCTATCTGCGGGGCCCCAAGGATTACTTCGTCGGCACAGTGGAGAGTTATGCACCGCTGCTGGCCAAGGCGCCGAAACTGGTCAACTTTTTCCTGGAAAAAGAGTGGGCCCAGAAGGCGACCGAGAAGAGCATAGGCATGGTGGACGTGCCCTTGCTCTCGGTACCGACCCTGGCCGAATCCCTGCGCGACAACAAGGCGCGCTATTTCGACCTGCCGGGCCTTGAGGCCATGAATGCCGAGCAGCGTGCCAGAGTGGTGCTGATCGTGCAGGATCCCTTCACCAGTTATTACGACGCCCCCGTGGTACGCGATCTGGTGAAACTTGCCAGCAAGCTTGGGCTGCAACCCTATCTGCTGCCATTCAAGCCCAACGGCAAGCCCCAGCACGTGAAGGGGTTCCTGCGCGCCTTCGCCCGCACCGCGGCCAACAGCGCCCAGTTCCTCAACAAGATAGCGGCGCTCGGCATCCCCATGGTGGGCGTCGATCCCTCTCTGGTGCTCTGTTATCGCGACGAATATGCCAAGGCCCTTGGCGCGGCCCGTGGCGATTTTCAGGTGTTGTTGCCCCAGGAGTGGCTGCTTTCTCTTCCGGCCGACACCCTGCCCCTTGCCAAGCCCACCGCGGATGTCGATGAAAAAGGAGAGGCTGAGCCCTGGTATTTGCTTGCCCACTGCACCGAGAAGACGGCCAAGCCCTCGACTCACGGTGACTGGGGGACCCTGTTCAGCCGCTTCGGTGCTCGTTTGCAGCCTGTCTCTGTGGGCTGCTGCGGCATGGCCGGTACCTATGGCCACGATGCAAAACAGGTGGAGAACTCCAAGGGGATCTATGGTCTCAGCTGGGCAGAGCCCCTGTCGAGGTTGCCCAAAGATCGCTGTCTGGCTACTGGCTATTCGTGTCGCAGTCAGGTCAAGCGGATGGAGGGGGAGAAACTCAAGCATCCGCTGCAGGCGTTGCTGGAACTGCTCTGATGCTGACTTTTCCCAAGCGGTTTCGGGTGCCGCAAGCCTATCGGCACCCGCACTTCCTGCTGTTGCCAGCCACCCCGGCCCAGGCCGTGGTGGAGTTTGTGGCCATGCAGCGTGAACGGGAGCAGCTTCATCAACTGTTTCGCCCCCAGGATGTCTGGCCCTCTGACCAGTTCAGCCTGAGCCAGCATGAGGGAGATCTGGAGTGGCAGCAGGCAGAGTTTCTGGCCAAGCGCTCCTTTTCCTATGGCCTGTGGAGCCCGGATCGGGAGTTGCAGTTCTGGGGCGGCGTCTATCTCTACCCCTCGGTATTGCCGGAGGTGGAAGTGGAGCTCTTCTTTTGGAAGGTGGCCGACGCGCCGCTGACCGATGCCAAGCTGGAAACCGAGCTGCGCGCCTGGCTTGGCAAGACATGGCGCTGGTCTGCGCCGCGCCTGCCTGGGCGTGATACGCCTTGGAGTGAGTGGCCTGGCGTCACCTATCCCTGGTAATGCGATTATCTCCATGGGGCTTTGCCGCTGTGCTGCCGGGCCCCATTTTTGCTTCCTGCCGATTGTTTCAACCTGTTTCTCACATTAGAGGAGTCACTACCCCCATGAGCCACGATACTGCCCCCATCTGGCGCAAGCCCATGAGTCTGGAAGGGCTCAATGCCTCGTCGCGCAACACCCTGATGGCCCACCTCGATATCATCTACACGGATGTTGGCCCCGACTGGCTCGAAGCAACCATGCCGGTGGACCACAGAACCCATCAGCCCCTTGGCATGTTGCACGGCGGCGCCTCAGTGGTGCTGGCGGAGACGCTCGGGTCGCTGGCTGCCAATATGGCGGTCGGGCCGGACAGCTACTGTGTGGGGCTGGAGGTGAACGCCAACCATCTGCGCGCCAAGCGGGAAGGGGTGGTCACAGGGCGTTGCTCGCCCCTGCATCTGGGCGCAACGACCCAGGTGTGGCAGATTGAAATTCGGGATGAGCGTGGGCGTTTATTGTGCACCAGTCGATTGACCATGGCGGTGCTCAAACACAAGCGGGACAAGGACTCCAGCGGGGAGTGACCGGCAATAACGCACCAGTAGTGCAAAATAAGCAAGCCATAGTCGCGAGATCCCTCTATAATTGCCAACGTCTTGAGAGGCTTATCACATTTTTCAAGACAGCAGAACAAAGTGGCGCTATAATCGCCGCCTTTTTGCTATTCCGCGGTGCTTAGCCGCCTGCCTTAATCTGGAAGAATCTATGTCTGATACCGAACAACTGCCCCTTTTTAGTGAGCTTGGACTGGCCGCGCCTGTATTGAAAGCGCTGCAAGACGTGGGCTATGAGCGCCCGTCACCGATCCAGGCCGCAGCAATTCCCCACCTCATGGCGGGACACGATCTGCTGGGGCAGGCGCAAACCGGTACAGGGAAGACCGCTGCTTTTGCCTTGCCTCTGTTGTCTCGTCTGGAAGCTGGTAACCGCAACACCCAGGTTTTGGTGCTGGCTCCGACTCGTGAACTGGCCCTGCAAGTTGCCGAGGCGTGCCAACGTTACGCCAAGCACATGCCTGACTTCCACGTCCTGCCCATCTACGGTGGCTCTTCTTACGAAACCCAGACCCGCGCCCTGCGTCGCGGTGCCCAGGTTGTCGTGGGTACTCCGGGCCGTGTGATGGACCTGATCCGTCGCAAGAACTTGGATCTTTCCGGTCTGAAAGCCCTGGTGCTGGACGAAGCTGATGAAATGCTGCGCATGGGCTTCATCGATGACGTGGACTGGATCATGGAACAGTGCCCGAGCACCCGTCAGGTTGCTCTCTTCTCTGCCACCATGCCGGACCAGATCCGCCGTGTTGCCCAGAAGCACCTGAAGCAGCCCAAAGAGATCAAAATCGTCTCCAAGACCTCCACTGCACCGACCATCCGTCAGCGCTACTGGCAGGTAACCGGTCTGCACAAGCTGGACGCCATGACCCGTCTGCTGGAAGTCGAGCCGTACGAAGCCGTACTGGTCTTCGTGCGTACCAAGAACGCTGCCGAAGAGCTGGCTGGCAAACTGGCCGCTCGTGGCCATGCTTGTGAAGCGCTGCACGGTGACATCCCGCAGAAGCTGCGTGAGCGTACCGTTGACAAGCTGCGTCAAGGCCAACTGGACATCCTGATCGCCACCGACGTAGTCGCCCGTGGTCTGGACGTCGAGCGTATCACCCACGTGGTGAACTACGACATTCCTTACGATACCGAATCCTACGTGCACCGTATCGGCCGTACCGGTCGTGCCGGTCGCAAGGGTGAGGCCATCCTGTTTGTTGCTCCCCGCGAGCGTCGTATGCTGCGCGCCATCGAGCACGCCACTCGTCAGGCCATCGAGCCGATGAAGATGCCGAGTACCGAGGACATCAACCAGCACCGTATGACCAAGTTCAAAGAGCGCATCCGGGAAACCATGATGGGCGAAGAGCTTGAGCTCTATCTGAACCTGGTGAACGAGCTGATCGAAGAAGATTCTGCCGATCCGCTGGAACTGGCTGCCGCCCTGGCCAAGCTGGTACAAGGTGATCAACCGCTGCTGCTGGATGACTCCATCCCTGAGCCGCAGTTCAGCAGCAATGATCGTGGTGGTCGTGATTTCGAACGCCGTGACGGTGGCAGTGATTTTGCTGACCGTGGTGATCGTCCTGCCCGTCGCATGCCGTCCCTCGAGCCGCGTCCGTTGAAAGACAACCCGGATGTCGAGATGGAGCGCTATCGCGTAGACGTGGGTGCCCATCACGGTGTCAAGCCGGGCCAGATCGTGGGCGCTATTGCCAACGAAGCGAACATCGAGAGCCGTTTCATCGGCAACATCGATATCGCCGATGACTTCTCCACCGTCGACCTGCCCAAGGGCATGACCGCCGATGTGCTGGAAGTGATCAAGAAAGCCCGTGTTTGCCAGCGTCCGCTGATGATCACCCGCTACACAGAGGTGCCGGCTGGCAGCAACACTGCCCCCCGTCCGCCCCGCAGCGATCGTCCTTTCAACAAGAGCGGGGAGCGCCGTGAAGGTGGCTTCAACAAGGATCGCAAGTTCGGTGGCAACAAGCGCCGTGACAGCTAAGTCCTGATTGCATTGATAAAAAGGCCGCTCATCGAGCGGCCTTTTTTGTGCCTGCCATTTGGGGTCGGGCATCGCGGCCTATCCTCAGTCGCTATTCATCGGCGGCACAGAAAAGAGATGAGAGTCACAAGAGCATTTAAATTCACCGGTGCGGTTGCTGCATGGGGAGCGTCGATGCCATGCTTCTGGAGTCATTCGGGATCTACTTGGAGCAAGTGATTTCTTGAGTGAACCCAGATAGCTACGACTTTGGTCTGAATTCATACCCTATTGTTTGTATGTAAATGGGCAGAGTGAGATTAATAAAACGAACAGTATTACATGGAGGTTCATTATGGGTGGATGGTTTGGTCGGGGGCTTCTGCTATGCGGGTATCTTGTGTCAGCAATGGCTCTGGCAGATGACGCGTTCCTGAAGATTAAGGGGGATGGCTGTTGTGATGGCAAAGGGGAGGTGGTGCTGACCCGTGCCGAATTTGAGGCCTTGCCGCAGACAGAGGTCAAAACACATACCCCCTGGACCGAGGGTCACCATACCTATCGGGGAGTGCTGCTGCGAGATCTTGTCAGGATATACGGTCTCAAGAGCCTGGAGGTCAAGGCGGTTGCCATCAATGATTACTGGGCATCGGTACCTCTAGAAGATGGGCAACTGTACCCGGTGCTGCTGGCCGAGAAACAGGATGGCAAGGTGTTGACCTTGCGCAACAAGGGGCCGCTCTGGATCATTTATCCCCTCTCTGAGTACCCCGAGCTCAACAAAGAGGTCTATCACAGCCGCATGGTGTGGCAACTGACGGCACTCGAGATCAAATAACATGCTGCGCGGCAAGTTTCTTAGCCTGATCCTCATGGTGACGACATTTTTGGGCGTCGCTATCTGGTCAGTCTGGAACTATGACCGCGCTTTTAATGCAGTGACTCGCTACACACAACTTTCAGCTTGGGCCTTGGCGCAACTGGAGCTGGAGATCCACGCGTTTGACGAAGCACTGTTGCTCTATCGTGCCGGCGCCGTCAGCCAGGAGGAGATGAACAAGCGTTTTGATATTGCCTGGAACCGGCTCGACGTCTTTCTGCATGGGGAGGAGGCCAGGTCTGTCAGGGAACGCTTCGGGGCTGGCAAGGCGGCTGGCAAGATCATGACCTTGTTCGAGCAGTATGAGCAGGATGTAATAAGTGGAGGGCATGACTCGAGTCCACTCGCCCATTTCTCTGATGAATTGAACCGAGATTTGGTGGCTATCCGTGATGTCATGGTGAAAAATTTCACCGGCCCCTCGGCCATTGCCCAGCGAGAGTTACTCAACGATTCAAGAACTCAGAATTTTGCCATCCTAGCTTTTTTGATGCTGGCGACCATGGTGATGCTACTGGTGCTGTTTCGCGAGGTGCGTCATCAGCACTTTCTGGCTTGGAATGACACAATGACGGGTCTGCCCAACGGGGCTGCGCTTATCAAACATCTTAAACATCTCAAGCAGCGTGCAGCCCATCGAGGTGGGGGACGCAGTATCACTGTTTGCGTGGTGGATCTGGGGCATTTTAGGGAGGTAAATGACAGTCTGGGTTATGAGATCGGCGATGCCTTGCTCAAGCAGCTGGCCGAGCGGATCCATGATGCGTTGACCGCCGGGATCTTTGTTGCTCGAACCGGTAGCGACGAGTTTGCCATCGTTATTTCTGGTGTTATGCCTACTTACCTGCGTTTCCCGTTTTTGGAACAGTTGCGTAGTGAGCTTGCTGAGCTTGCTGAGCTGGCATTTGCGGCAGATCCTGCGCATAGGGTGCGAGTGTTCATGGGCGTCAGTCAATATGCCAGGCCTGTCAATACACCGGAGGAGATGCTGCTATTTGCCGATATCGCACTCGACAGCGCCAAACGGCGGCGCTTGCATCGGTATGTCGTTTTCTCCAGCAGCATGTATCAACACTATCTGCGTAACCGTAGATTGTCGGCCGAGCTTCGTGCGCTCATCTGTTGTATCGATTGTCAGCAGCTCAGTCTCTACTATCAGCCGATTGTCCGCGGGCAAGGCGCTGTAAGGCTAGGTGCGGAGGCGTTGATCCGCTGGCGTCATCCGGAATATGGCTTTATCCCTCCACTTGACATCATCTCACTAGCGGAAGAAAACGGATTGGGTGAGGATCTAGGTGTGTGGATTTTCATGCGTTTGCAACACGATCTGGCTATTTTCCCGAGCGATCTGATAGAACCACTTGAAATATCGGTCAATCTTTCCAGCTCTATGTTCAACATGGGACTGGCTGCAAATGTGGAAGCGAAGACTAGCGAGGGACCGCTGGGGTTACAGCAGTTGATCGTAGAACTGACCGAAACCATAGCGCTGGACGATATCGAGCTGAGCAAGCAGATAATCCACTCCTTGCGCCAGATCGGGGTGCGGGTGGCTCTCGATGACTTCGGGACCGGTTGGTCATCTTTCTCATATTTGCGCGAGCTTTACTTCGACAAACTTAAGATCGATAGATCCTTCATTACTGCCATCGACAGTGATACGCGTCAGGCGCTGTTTGTAGAAGCCATTACTACGCTCTCGCATCAACTCGGGGTGCGGGTGGTGGCAGAAGGAGTGGAAAATAGTAATGAACTCAATGCAGTATTGAACATCGGGGTAGACGAAATTCAAGGGTATTTTTACTCTAAGCCTCTTCCTTTACAGGATTTTTTACTGTTCTGTCATCGCTATTTTATCAATCGGGCCATTATGCAGGAGGTGGTGTTGGGCTAGCGCCATTATCGCTTTCCCCACAATGTCACTGTTGCTCCGTACCATGTTGATACCACTCCTTTATCAATGAAAAGGCGACCCCGAGGTCGCCTTTTGTGTGTCTGCTGCTTGTCCGAGCGCTAGAGCACCATGGCCGCCACCCAGCCAAAGAGGATGAGCGGGATATTGTAGTGAATAAAAGTCGGTACCACGCTGTCCCAGATATGGTCGTGCTGACCATCGGCATTGAGACCCGACGTGGGGCCCAGGGTCGAATCCGAGGCGGGTGAACTTGCATCTCCCAGCGCACCGGCGGCGCCAACCAGGGCTATGGTCGCCATGGGGGAGAAGCCGAGGTGGATACAGAGCGGCACATAGATGGTGGCTATGATGGGCACAGTGGAGAAGGAGGAGCCTATCCCCATGGTGATCAAGAGACCAACCAGCAGCATCAGGAAGGCGGCGAGGCCTTTTTGATCCCCGATCACCGCAGAGACGGATTGCACCAGGCTCTCCACCCCGTGGGTCGCCTTCATCACGGCGGCGAAGCCAGCGGCTGAGATCATGATGAAGCCGATGAGAGACATCATGCGCACGCCCTGGGTGAAGGCGTCCTGGCTCTCGCGAAACTTGATGACACCGCCACAGGTGAAGATGACAAAGCCCGCCAATGCTCCCAGCACTATGCTGTTGGTCATCAGCTGTAGCCCGAGGGCGACGGCGATGGCCAGCAGGGCAACCCAGATGTGGTTGAGATTGAGTTCGACGGATTCGGGCTCGGCGGCCAGGATCTTGTCCATGTCATACTGGCGCGGTTTGCGGTAGGTGATGAACACGGCGACCAGCAGGCCAACGAACATCCCCAGCACAGGGATTGCCATGGCCATCGGCAGCTGGCCAAGCTCGACCGGCACCCCGTTGTCGATCAGGTTCTTGGCCAGTATGTTGTTGAGGAAGATGCCACCAAAGCCCACCGGCAGCAGCATATAGGTCGCGGTCAGGCCGAAGGTGATGACGCAGGCCACCTGACGGCGGTCGATATTCATCTTGGCCATGACGTGCAGCAGCGGCGGGATCAGGATGGGAATAAAGGCGATGTGGACCGGGATCAGGTTCTGGGAGGCGACGGATACGCAAAGAACGGCGCCGAGCAGCAGTGTCTTGACCCAGAGGATGCGGGAGCTGCTGCCATCTTGCCCCAGCTGGTTGATCACCTTGCGGGCCAGCAGGTCGGTGATCCCGGAGCGGGAGATAGCGACCGCAAAGGCCCCCAGCATGGCATAGGAGAGAGCGATCTCTGCGCCACCGCCCAGGCCACCACTGAAGGTGCTGAGGGTGTCGGCCAGGGATAGGCCACCCAGCAGGCCACCTACGATGGCGCTGATGGAGAGCGAGACCACCACATTGATCCGCAGCAGGCTGAGCACCAGCATCAGCGAGACCGCGACAACAACAGGGTTCATGTGACTTCCTTTTAATGGTTATTGGTTGTCTGTCTTTTGAAAGGCAGTTAGTTTGCGAAAATCACGACAAATGTCGAGTAAAAAATCAGGCAAATGGCCTGTGAGACGCATCCCTGAAGGGTTGGGATGGGCGAGGGGAGCCGAGCGGTTGAAAACTGTGCTGTCCGGGTCTGTCTGCCATTCTGGTCAAACCACTTTGATGCCGTATCCCAATAGAAGAAGGCTGCCATGGCAGCCTTCTTGCTCGTTGCTTATCCCGCTTGTTCGTTCGCGTCATCGACGGGGGCATCATCCGGGTGGGCCGGCGGCCAGCCACCCAGGCTCTTCCAGCGGTTGACAATATGACAGAACAGCTCTGTGGTGCGTTCTGTGTCATAGAGGGCCGAGTGCGCCTCTTTATTGTCAAACGGGATGCGAGCGCTCTGGCACGCCTTGGCTAGCACTGTCTGACCCAGGGCCAGGCCGGAGAGGGCGGCAGTATCGAAGGTGGCAAACGGATGGAACGGATTGCGCTTGAGGCCGGCCCGCTCGGCAGCAGCCATGACGAAGCCATGATCGAAGGTGGCGTTGTGGGCCACTATGATGGCGCGGTTGCAGTCGCTCTCCTTCATCCCTTTGCGAATGCCCTTGAAAATCTCGGTCAGCGCCTCTTTCTCGCTGACGGCGCCGCGCAGCGGATTGAAGGGGTCTATGCCGGTGAACTCCAGCGCCGCCTTTTCCAGGTTGGCGCCTTCGAACGGCTCGACGTGAAAATGAAAGACCTGATCGGGAGCGAGCCAGCCATCCTCATCCATCTTGAGGGTATAGGCGGCTATCTCCAGCAAGGCGTCTGTCCTGGCATTGAACCCGGCGGTTTCAACATCGATGACGACGGGGTAAAAGCCACGAAAACGGCCCTTGAGAGTGTGTACAGCGTCGGTCATGGTATCTCGGTCGGCGTGAAATGAGGCGGCATTATGGCAAAAAAGCCAGCCTTTGTCCCTCATCAGCAGCCATGAGACGGACGTCAGATTCTATTCTCGGCACTCGTGCTTATAATTGACCACTTCAACAATGGAATGGGGAGAGGGGATGAACAAGCTGGGATTGGCACACAAGATGTTGCTGGTGGTCTGCCTGCCACTGCTGGCCTTGCTGTTTTTTTCTGGCCGATACGTGTATGAGCGTTATCAGGTCGAACAGGAGATGAGCCAGGCACAAGCGGCACTCTATGTGGTGCGGGAGGCGGCGCAACTGGCCCACGAGCTGCAAAAGGAGCGCGGCATGTCGGCAGGTTTCCTTGGCTCTGGTGGCAACAAGTTTCGCGACGCTCTGCCTGCCCAGCGCAAGCTGGTCGATACCCTGCTGGTCCGTTTTCACGAGGATCCCGCCTTGCTGGCGTTGGGAGAGGTGCAACAGGCGCTGACCGGGCTCACCGCCATGCGTGAGCGGGTCGGCGCGCTGGGGGTTGAAGTGGCCGAGCAGGTTGGCTTTTACAGCCGTCTTATCAGCCAGCTGCTGGCCGTGGTGGACCAGGTCAGTCTCAACAGTCAGGATGCCACCATAGCGCTGCAGACCAATGCCTACGCTGCCTTCTTGCAGAGCAAGGAACGAATGGGGCTGGAGCGGGCAACCCTGAGCAATGTGTTCGGCCGTGACCACTTTACCCCTGCGCTGTTGCAGCAATTCATCTCCCTGCTGGCGGCCCAGAATACCTATCTCGAGCGTTTCCAGGCGGTGGCGAGCCCGTCACAACGTCAACTGCTGGCCGACAGTCTGACCTCTCCCGTGGTAGCCAAGGTCGCCGCAATGGAGCAACTGGCGCTGGACAAAGCCACCTCAGGCGGTTTCGGGGTCGATGCCGAAGCCTGGTTTGCCTTGAGTACCGACAAGATAGGTCTGCTCAAGGAGAGCGAAGATCGCCTTTATCAGCAGTTGTTCGAGCGGGTCGAGCAGATGCGAGCAAAGAGTGCCAGCGACTTCTGGTGGGCGGCGCTCGGCGTGCTGTTGTGCGTTGCGTTGACCACCTTCGTCTGCTGGCGGGTGGTGCGAGATCTGCACCTGGGTTTTATGGCGTTGCACCAGACCTTCAAACGGCTGGTACAGGAAAATGATCTGACGGTGCGGGTCAACTGGCGGTCCGGTGATGAACTGGGCGCCCTGGCGCAGGATCTGAACCATTTCCTCGCGCACCTTGAGGGGCTGTTGCTGGCGGTACGTCGCTCCTGCGAGGTGCTGGCCCGCAGCGCAGCCACCTCGGCAGGCGTGATCGCCGAGGTGAATGCTGGCGTCGTCAAAGGTTTCGGTCAGGTGGACCTGGTGGCGACGGCAGCCACCGAGATGGCTTCGACGGTGGCCGAGATTGCGCGCAATGCAACCCAGACGTCGCTGGCGACCCAGCAGGCTATCGGACGTGCCCGTCAGGGCGACAAGGAGGTGGATCAGACCATAGACGCCATCCAGCTGGTGGCGGGCACCCTGGCCAACACCCAGCAACTGGTGGATAGCCTGTATCAGGATACAGAGTCGGTCGGCGAGGCGCTTAATCTCATCAAGCAGATCTCGGATCGCACCAATCTGCTTGCCCTCAATGCAGCCATAGAGGCTGCCCGGGCCGGTGAATCTGGTCGTGGTTTTGCCGTGGTGGCGGAAGAGGTGAGGGCGCTGGCCTCTCGCACCCAACAGGCGGCAGAGGACATAGATCGGATGTTGTCCCGATTGCGCCAGGGCGCGGATCAGGCGGTCACGGCCATGCATCTGGGCACTGAACAGGCGGGCTTGAGCGTGACCGAAGCCAAGCGGGCGGGGAGCGAGCTGAGCGACATAGTGAGCGAGGTACGCAAGGTGAGTGACATGACTGCCCAGGTGGCCACCGCGACGGAGGAGCAGCGCTACGTCACTGACGATATCCAGCACAATGTGATGACCATACGCGAAGTGTATGAAGCTCATCGCCTGCACTCTGAAACCTTGCAGCAAAACAGCGCCGAGCTGGATCTGCTGGCTCGCGAGCTGGCGGGTCGCATTGCCAGCTTCAAGCTGATGGATCGTCCTGCCCCCCACTGAGTGCTTTGCCCTAAAGCTTGCCCTGCCCCTGCCGATACCTAACGTGAGATCGTGTGGAGGGCAGGCACTTGAACGCTTGGATAGTCGGGTTGGTCAGCATATCAGTGAGTATGCAATTACAGGCGGGGGTTACCGAGTTTGGTGCCGGCCTGGATCAATCCGTCTGGCGTTTGACCTCGGATACGCAAGTGGAGTGCCGCCTCGAACACCCTATTCCCAACTGGGGGACGGGCGCTTTCGTCAGCCGTGCCGGTCGCAAGATCAATCTGGATTTCGAACTCAAGGGGCTGCGACAGCAAGCCCAGACCCAGACGGTGAGTCTGGGGATCATGCCGCCACTCTGGCGTCCCGGTGTTGCCGGGCGGGAAGTGAGCCAGTTGCGCTTTTACCAGCAGTTTGATGGTTTGGTGGAGGGACAGACTGCCTGGACCATGCTCGATGAGCTGGAGGGTGGCCGCATGCCAACCTTCCAGTATCGTGACTGGTACCGTCAGAACCGGCCGGTGCGGGTCTCCCTCTCCTCTGTCAACTTTCGGGTCAAGTACCAGGCCTTTGTGGATTGCCTGAGTGGATTGCTGCCCTATAGCTTCAATGACATCGCCTTCAGCGTGCTCTCCTATGACAAGAACAGCGATCAGCTGTCACTGGCCTCCCGACGGCGACTGGCGATGATCGGCGAGTATGTGAAGGTCGACAAGAGCATAGATGTGGTGGTGATCAACGCTTACAGCGACAGCTATGGCGGCCGCTGGCCCAACCAGAAACTCTCCGAGAAGCGGGCCGATGCCATCAAGAAGGTATTCGTGGATCTGGGGATCGATCCGGGCAAGATCTCGGTGGAAGGGCACGGCGAGAAGCGCCACGCCACCTCCAACGAAACCGAGGATGGTCGCGCCAAGAACCGGCGGGTGGTGATCAATATGGGCCGCAATGGCACCATCTGATAACCTGCACACAGACATGAAAAAAGAGCGCCGCAGCGCTCTTTTTTATTGGGCGTTGCCTGAGGCATTGCCTCAGAAGCTGTCACCCAGGCCGCTGCCTGCATCTTTCTTGGCGATCAGTTCAATCTTGTAACCGTCCGGATCTTCCACGAAGGCGATGACAGTGGTACCGCCCTTCACTGGACCTGGCTCGCGGGTGATCTTGGCACCGGCGGCACGCAGGGCATCGCAGGTGGCATAGATGTCGTCCGCTTCCAGCGCAATGTGGCCGTAGGCCGAGCCCAGTTCGTACTCGCTGACCCCCCAGTTGTAGGTGAGCTCGATGACGGCTTCGTCTTTCTCGTCACCGTAGCCAACGAAGGCCAGGGTGTACTTGTATTCGCTGTTTTCGCTCTTGCGCAAGAGTTTCATACCCAGCACTCGGGTGTAGAAGTCGATGGAGCGTTGCAGATCGCCAACACGCAGCATGGTATGCAGAATTCTCATTGCTCAGTTCTCCGGGTAGATTTTTGTACTCACACAAGTCTTGGATGATACAGGAATCGCAGCAGAAGTTTGCGGGCTATAGCGTACAGCCTGCATGCTGCCTTATTCCTGTGGATAGACTTTTTCTTTGTATTCACACAAGTCTTCAATGATACAGGAGCCGCAGCGCGGTTTGCGAGCCAGACAGGTGTAACGGCCGTGCAGGATCAACCAGTGGTGCACATCCAGCTTGAACTCGGCAGGCACCACTTTCAGCAGTTTCTCTTCCACCTGATCAACGTTTTTGCCCACCGCGAAGCCGGTGCGATTCGACACCCGAAAGATGTGGGTATCGACGGCGATGGTGGGCCAGCCAAAGGCGGTATTGAGCACCACGTTGGCGGTCTTGCGACCCACACCGGGCAGCGCTTCCAGCGCCTCGCGGTTCTCCGGCACCTCGCCGCCATGGCGTTCCAGCAAGATGGCGCACGTCTTGATGACGTTTTCGGCCTTGGTGTTAAACAGGCCTATGGTCTTGATGTACTGTTTCAGCCCATCCACCCCGAGCGCCAGCATGGCGGCCGGGGTATTGGCCACCGGATAGAGCTTGTCGGTGGCCTTGTTGACGCTTACGTCGGTGGCCTGGGCTGACAGCAACACGGCAATCAAGAGCTCGAAGGGCGAGGTGAAGTTGAGCTCTGTGGTGGGATGGGGATTGTTGTCCCGCAGTCGCTCCAGGATCTGCCTGCGTTTCTGGTTGTTCATGGTTTCTCACGTCTCAGATCAGAGCTGGGTGGCGTGCACACCCGCCACAGACACACTGCTATCGGCAAGGGGGGCGGCTTGCTTGCGATCACGCCAGTCATTGATGGCATTCTTGCCGGCGATCATCAGGCCTAGCCCGATAAAGCCCCCCGGCGGCAGGATCGCCAGCAGCAGGCTGGCATCGGCATGAAACAGCTCGATGCGCAGGGACTTGGCCCAGTCACCCAGCAGCAATTCGGCGCCGTCAAACAAGGTCCCCATGCCGATGATCTCCCGCAGGCCACCCAGCACCAGCAGCACCAGGGTAAAGCCCAGCCCCATCATGAAACCGTCCAATGCCGCCAGCAGGGGCGGATTCTTGGAGGCATAGGCTTCGGCCCGGCCTATGATGACGCAGTTGGTGACAATCAGGGCGATGAAGATACCGAGCGCCTGATAGAGGCCATAGGTATAGGCATTCATCAGCAGCTGCACGCTGGTGACCAGGGCGGCGATGATCATCACGTAGATGGGAATGCGAATGTCCTTGGGCACCAGGTTGCGCACCAGAGAGATGGCCAGGTTGGAGCTCACCAGCACCGCCATGGTGGCCAATCCCAGTCCGAGCGCATTGGTAAAGGTGGAGGAAACTGCCAGGGTAGGGCAGAGCCCCAACACCTGCACCAGGGAGGGGTTGTTCTTCCACAGCCCTTGCAGCATCAGCTCCTTGAGCTCTTCACGACGGCCCTTGCCCTCACTGATCGGGGTCTGGTCATCCAGTGTATGAGAGTGTTCCATTTATCGGCTCCGGCTGAGATGGCACATGGATATGCATAGCACATCAGTCTGTTTCATATGTGTGGGCCCAGGCTTATGGCGTGGGGTCGCACGGAGGGGCATCACGCAGCAACTCAGGGTGCGTTTGCTCCAGCAGCAGCAGGTTTTTCACTGCCTTGACCACGGCGCGGGGGGTGATGGTGGCGCCAGTGAAAGCATCGAATTCGCCACCATCTTTTTTCACCGCCCAGCTTGCCTCGTTGTCGCGGCTGAGGAACTTGCCGACAAAAGTGTCTATCCAGCTCGATTTCTTCAGCTCTATCTTGTCACCCAGGCCCGGCGTCTCGTTGTGGGCCAGCACCCGCACAGCACTGACGCTGCCCTTGGCATCGGTACCGACGATGAGGCGAATGGCCCCACTGTAGCCGTCGGGTGCCACGGTTTCCAGCGCATAACCCGTGGTCTCGCCTTTCAGGGTTGCAGTGTAGAGCGGCATGGCCTGATCGCTGCCCAGATAGGTTTTGCTCTGTACCAGCTTGCAACTGGCCACCAGGTCGTTGTCATAGCTTCCCTCCGGCAACAGGGCGGAGAGAGTGCGCAGCTTTTCCAGCTGCTGCTGATGGGCGATCCTGTCGCGGGTCAGCTCGTTGGTCAGCACCACAACGGCGGTGCAGGCCAGGGCAAACAGGGCTAGCGTGACGCCGTTTTTGCGCATGCTCTTTAACATTGGATACTTCCTGAGAGTGAGGTTTGCGCCGGGATCATTTGCGACGTGCTCCATATCCCCTGAGGCGTGTCAGGCTGTCGTTCCGTGTGGTCACACAGAGGTGGGTTATCCGCATGATGTTACTCATTTACGACGTGCTCCATAGACCTTGGGACGTGTCAGGCTGTCGATCAGCGGAACACACAAGTTGGCCAGCAGCACGGCGAAGGCGAAGGCATCAGGGTAACCGCCAAAGCGACGGATAAGGTAGACCAGCACGCCAATCAGTACGCCATATACCAGACGGCCACGGGGCGTGGTGCTGGCGCTGACCGGATCGGTAGCGATGAAGAAGGCCCCCAGCATGGTGGCCCCGCTGAACAGATGGAACATGGGGGTGGCGGTGGCATCCGGCGTCATCAGATAACCCAGGGTTGCGGCCAGCAACAAGGAGCCCAGGATGGCACCCGGAATACGCCAGTTGATCACTTTTTGCTGCAGCAGGAACAGGCCGCCCAGCAGGTAACCCAGGTTGACCCAGCTCCAGCCGATGCCGCCCCAGCCCTCGAATACGGCGTGGCTCATCACTTCACCCGTGGTGAGCCCCTGATTCAGCCCTGTCTTCAGGGTATCGAGTGGCGTAGCCATGGTGAGGCCATCCACCCCCTGCTTGAGCTGCGCCATGCTGTAGCCATCCAGGCTGAAGCCGGTAAAGATGACGGACGCTGCATCGCCAAAGCCGATGTCATAGGCGCGAATGGTGTCTGGCGGCAACCAGCTGGTCATTTGCACGGGGAAGGAGACCAACAGCAACACATAGGCCACCATGGCCGGGTTGAACAGGTTCTGGCCCAGGCCGCCATAAAGGTGCTTGGCAATGATGATGGCAAAGGCGGTGCCCAGTACCAGCATCCACCAGGGCAGCAGGGGGGGCAAAGAGAGGCCAATCAGCACGGCGGTCAGGGCGGCACTGCCATCCATCAGGGCGGGCTTGATGGGACGGCGGCGCAAGCGGAGCACCAGCGCCTCGGCCCCCAGTGCCGTCACCAGCGCCAGCAGGATCTGGATGAAGGAACCCCAGCCAAAGAACCAGGTCTGGGCCAGCAGGCCGGGCAGGCAAGCCAGGATCACCAGCAACATCAGGGTTTGGGTCTGTTTGCGGTTATGAGCAAACGGCGCACTCGCGATATTGAACATGGATCAGTGGCTCTTGTCTGGCGATGGAGAAGGTGACTGTGCTTGGGTGGTCAGGCCTTGTGCGGCAGCCTCTGCTGCCAGCTTCTTGGCCTTGGCACGGGCGATGGCGGCGGCAATGGCTGCTTTCTTGGGGTCGACCTCGGCAGTCGCCGGTGCGGATTCGCTTACCGGCTGGGCCTCGCTAGCCGTCGCCTCAGGCTCGGCGACGTTTTCATCCGCCGCTTGCGCTGCTTTTTTTGCTTTGGCGCGTGCAATGGCGGCGGCAATGGCTGCTTTCTTGGGGTCGACCTCGACAGTCGCCAGTGGGGGTTCGCTGACCGGCTCGGCCTCGCTAGCGATAGCCTCAGGCTCGGCGACGTTTTCATCCGCAGCTTGCGCGGCCTTCTTGGCTTTGGCCCGTGCGATGGCAGCAGCAATGGCTGCTTTCTTGGGGTCAACCTCGGCAGCTGCGGGTTCGCTGAGCGGCTGGGCCTCGTTAGCCATAGCCTCGGGTTTGGCGACGTCTTCATCCGCCGCTTGAGCTGCTTTTTTGGCCTTGGCACGAGCAAGGGCTGCTGCGATAGCGGCCTTTTTCGGATCCTGCGCCTCTGGCGTTGGCGCAACGACGGCGGCAACGTCAGCAGGTTCACCGCTGTTGGCGGCTGCGCGCCGAGCGAGGGCCTCCTGCTTGCGCGCCTCGCGGGCGGCAATCATGGCGCTGTTGTCTGGCTGCTCGCCAACAGCGCTGGCCGTGACTTCCTGCTTTGCTTTGATGCGGGCGAGGGCGGCAGCGACGGGATCTTCCCCTCCACTGGCCGTCATGGCCTGGCGGCGCTGGGCCGCAGCTTCGGCATGGCGGGCTTCTCGGGCCGCTTTTTCCCGCTCGAAGCGGGCCTGCTTGGCCTCGAAACGCTGCTTGGCACGCTCGGCTTTTTCGGCCTCGGCACGGGCCTCGCGAATATCATCCTTGGCAATCTTGTAGTACTGCACCAGGGGGATCTCACTCGGGCAGACCCATGCGCAAGCGCCGCACTCGATACAGTCGAACAGGTTGAGCCCTTCGGCCTTGTCGTACTCCTTGGCGCGGCTGTACCAGTAGAGTTCCTGGGGCAGCAAATTGGCCGGGCAGGCATCGGCGCAGGCGCTGCAACGGATGCAGGCTTGTTCGGGACCGGGGGGCGGCAGCTCGGCACGGGTCGGGGAGAGCAGGCAGTTGGTGGCCTTGACCACGGGGACCATGGCGTGGGGCAGGGTGAAGCCCATCATGGGGCCCCCCATGATGACCCTCTGGTCCGCCTCGGGTTGCAGCTCAAAACGCTGCAACAGCCAGCGTACTGGTGTGCCCAGCAGTACCCAAGCATTGCCTGGCTTCTTGAAGGCGTCACCAGTCAGGGTGACGATGCGGGAGATGAGCGGCTCGCCGTCGATGATGGCGCGCTTGATGGCGAACACGGTTGCCACGTTGAGCACCATGATGCCCATGTCCACCGCCCGCCCACCTTTGGGCACCTGACGGCCGGTAAGCAGCTCTATGGTCTGCTTGGCACCGCCCGAGGGGTACTTGGTCGGCACCGTCTTGACCAGCACGTCCTCATCGGTGGCGTGGCGGGTCAGTTCGGCAATGGCGGCGGGTTTGTTGTCTTCCACCCCGATCAGGGTCAACTTGGGTTTGAGCAGATGCTTGAGCACCCGGATGCCATCCATGATCTCGTCGGCATACTCCTGCATCAGCCGATCATCTGTGCTGATATAAGGTTCGCACTCCAGCCCGTTGACGATCAGGATCTCGGTGAGCTGACCGCGACCGTCCAGCTTGCTGTGAGTCGGGAACACGGCGCCGCCCAGACCCGCAATGCCGGCCTGCTGGATGCGCTCAAGCAGTTCGCCCCGATCCAGATTCCAGTAGTCTGGCTTGCCCTGGTGCTCACCCCAGGCATCCTCCCCATCCGGCGTCAGGGTAATGCAGAGATCATCGAGACCCGAGGGGTGCGCCACAGTATGGTGGCCGATGGTGGTGATGGTGCCCGAGGTCGAGGCGTGCACGGGCACTATGCGGCCCTTGTCATAGCGGGTCAGTGGCTGACCCTTCTTGACCTTGTCGCCGATCTGTACCAGCAGATCGCCGGCCGGCCCTGCGTGCTGGCGCACCGGTATGATGAGCTGGGGCGGCAGACCCGCGTCCACCACGGGTGTCAGGCTGGATTGGTGCTTGTTCTCGGGAGGGTGAATGCCGCCGTGAAAATCCCACAGAGTGCCGGCTTTGATGCGTTCGAGCAGATGCTGCATGGTTACTCCGCTGTTTATTCCACTATCTTGACCGGAATGGCGACGCTGGCCAGATCCCACTTCCAGTTGTCGACCGTGGTCGGCACAGGGATCATTTCGATACAGTCGGTCGGGCAGGGATCGACACAGAGATCGCAGCCGGTGCACTCGTCTGTGATGACGGTGTGCATTGCCTTGGTGGCACCGACGATGGCATCGACCGGACAGGCCTGGATGCACTTGGTGCAGCCGATGCATTGATCTTCATGGATGAAGGCGACTTTCTTGACCGGGATGGCGGCCTCGGCACTGCCCAGCGGTTGAGGGTCGACCCCCATCAGGTCGGCTATCTTGCGCATGGTGGCATCGCCACCGGGCACGCACTTGTTGATCTGATCGCCATTGGCCAGCGCCTCGGCATAAGGTTTGCAGCCAGGGTAACCGCACTGGCCGCACTGGGTCTGCGGCAACAGGGCGTCAAGCTGATCGACGATGGGATCGGCTTCCACGTAAAACTTGACGGCGGCAAAGCCCAGAATGATTCCGAAGGCAAGGGCCAGCAGGGCCAGTACCAGAACGGCAAAGAGTATGTGAGTCATAGCGCTATATCTTGATAAGGCCGGTAAAGCCCATAAAGGCCAGCGACATCAGGCCGGCGGTGACCATGGCAATCGACACACCGCGAAACGGAGTGGGAACGTCGGCCGCCACCAGGCGTTCACGCATGGCGGCAAACAGTATCAGTACCAGCGAGAAGCCTGCGGCTGCGCCAAATCCGTAGATGATGCTTTGAATGAAGTTGTGACGCTCGTTGATGCTCAGCAGTGCCACCCCCAGCACGGCGCAGTTGGTGGTGATGAGCGGCAGGAAGATGCCCAGCAGGCGATAGAGGGTCGGGCTGCTCTTGCGGATAACCATCTCGGTGAACTGCACTACGACGGCGATCACAAGAATGAAGGCAAGGGTGCGCAGGTAGGCGATGTTCAGCGGGATCAGGATATAGTGTTCCATCAGATAGGAACTGGCGCTGGCCAGCGTCATCACAAAGGTGGTCGCCAGCCCCATGCCGACGGCGGTCTCCAGCTTGCCGGAGACGCCCATAAAGGGACACAGGCCGAGAAACTTCACCAGCACGAAGTTGTTAATCAGCACGGTACTGACCAATAAAAGCAGGTACTCAGTCATGGGAGATGGGTTATCCGGTTTGAAGGCGGCGGTATTATCTGATTTTAGGTCTCCTTAAACAACCGCAAGGCCGCATGGTTATTATTCAAATGGCCAATTTCATGGAGGAAATGTGCGCCCTTTACCCATTTTTACCCTGACCCTGGCAATGCTGCTCTGGTCCAGCTCCTTTATCGCCCTCAAGCACGTGCTGGGGATCTGGGGTTTCGGTCAGGTGCTGTTCATGCGCATGAGTGTGGCGGCGCTCTGCTGGCTGCTCTGCTACCGCTATCTGGGCAATTTCACCTATCAAAAAGGGGATTGGCGCTGGCTGACCCTGATGGGGGGACTGGAGCCCTGCCTTTACTTCCTGCTGGAGGTCAATGCCCTGCGTTACACCAGTGCCGGTCAGGCGGGCATGGTCTGTGCCCTGTTGCCGCTCATCGTGGCCCTGGTGGCCTTTGTGCTGCTCAAGGAGCGGGTCAGTCGCCGCCAGTTGCTGGGCTTTGCCATCGCCATCATCGGCATTGCCCTGCTGGGGCTGGGCGGCGGGGTGGACGAGTTTGCCCCCAACGCCTTGCTCGGCAACAGCCTGGAGATGGCGGCCATGCTGTGCGCCGCCACCTATTCTGTGGTCTTCAAGAAGCTCTCCAGCCGCTACGGTGTGCTGACCCTGACTGCGTTACAGGCTTTCGTCGGTACCCTCTTTTTCGCCCCTTTCGCCTTCAGCGAACCCTGGCCCACCGCCTGGGCCTGGCAGGACATGGCGGTCATCGTCTTTCTTGGCACCTTTGTGACGCTAGGAGCCTACCTGTTCTACAACTGGTCGGTGACCCAGGTCAAGGTGACCCTGGCGGCGGCCTATGTGAACCTCATACCAGTTTTCACCCTGTTGCTGGCCTATCTGCTGCTCGGTGAAACTCTGACGCCATTGCAATGGCTTGCCTGTGGCGCCGTCTTGCTGGGGATTGCCGTGGGCCAGCTGCCTGCTCGGCGCAAAGTGCGCGAGCCGGTTATCGCCGACAGCTGATCTATCCCGGAGGCTGATCGATGGACTAGAGTCAGCACAGTCAAAGGGCGTGTGTCGCTCATCACCTTGGCCAGGCTTTATCCGGGAGAATGCCGATGAACAGCATGATGTTATTGACCAGGGCACAGGCCCTGTTGACCCATAATCCCTTTACGCTGGACGATGCCAGGTCGCTGGAAGCGCTGGAGGAGGCGGCGGTGGGAGAGGAGGGGCTGCTGATCGCTGAATTGTGGGAGGCCGCCCTGATGCAGGCTGACGAAGCGGCTCGCCATTACATGAAGGGGGAAGGCTGAGTATCGGGTCTGGTTATCTCGAACGCCGGGGATGGGCGAGGGCATAGCGCCTGCTCACCCCTTGCTCGCCACACACTTGCCGCCCACATCAATACGGCCATCTGCGCCGCCATACGGTTGTGTCACCTTGCGGACAACCTTCTACAGAATGGAACAAGCGACGAGATCCCCGCCGCTTGTTGCCTTGCATCGCCATTCCTTATCAGATGGACAAGTCCTTGACCGTGGCGGAGACGGAGTTGGCATCTTCGATGATCTCCTTGATGACGGTGGCAATGATGCTGGCCTGCTCCTGGCCCGCCATGGCCTTGTCAGAGACCACAGAGACGGTCTGGGTGATCCTGGAGGTGATGTCCGAGTTGAGCTTGATGACCGAGATGATCTCGCCAGTGGAGCTGGAGGTTCTGGCAGCCAGTTGGCGTACCTCATCCGCCACTACGGCAAAGCCACGACCCTGCTCACCGGCCCGGGCCGCCTCGATGGCGGCATTGAGTGCCAACAGATTGGTCTGATCCGCGATACCGCTGATGGTCGAGATGATGGATTCGATGCTTTTCGATTGCTGGTTGAGGTTCTCAATCTGCCTGCTGACCTCGTTGACCGAGGTGTTGATGTGCGACGAGGTCTCCAGCACCTTGTCGATGAAGGGCCGATGACTTTCTCGTGGAGCTCAACAGAGCGAGAAAAGCAGATGGTTTTACGATCTAGTTGCTTGCGGCGCGTTCTGATCGTCAGGTTGTTACGCTCGATACGTTGCGTGAAGATTTTTCCAGTCAGATGTATCTTGCAGGGGACTTCTCTGGCGTAGCTACCCCAGTCCATCACTGGTGATAAAGCCAATCTGGAAAGGGGCAAGCAGGCTTAGCAATTTACGGCATGTTTCATCGTTGCGCGGGCCGAAGGTGTAAACAACAGCACGTTTTCTTTTGGTATCAAAGGCATACCAAAGCCAATGGCGACTATTTTTGTTACCTACATACGGCCATTGCTCATCGCGTTCACAGATAAGCGTGTAGTGGTCTAATCATCC
>NZ_LSGW01000047.1 GCF_001643305.1 Aeromonas salmonicida subsp. salmonicida | reverse complement strand
GACGCGGCGGGCAACAGCACTACCAAGTCCGACACCGAAAACTACATCGTAGACAACGTGGCCGCGCCGGCGCCGACCGTGACCATCATTGATGATGCCAACAACGATCAATTGCTGACCAAGACCGAGATAGGTAGCGATCAGATTCAGGTTCGAGCAGATGTCAATCACCAGGATCTGGCTGCGGGTGGCAAGGTGACCCTGACCATCACCAACGGTGGCAGCGAGCGTACCGTCGAATTGACCCTGAAGGCAGACGGCACTCTGCAACCCAGTGATGGCAATGCGTACAGCTACAACGTCGCCACTGGCGTTATCGGCTGGACCGAGACTACCCCGGCCAACGGCAAGTCGTTGACGGTGACGGCGACCCAAACAGACAAGGCGGGCAACGTATCCCTGCCGGGCAGTGATACGGCGACGGTGCTTAACGAAGCGCCCAATACGGCGGATAAACAGGCTACAGGCCAAGAGGATGCCGCAAGCATTGTTATTCCATCGCTCTCTGGCAGCGATATTGACGGCACTGTGGTGAGCTTTACCATCCAGAGTCTGCCGACCAACGGTACCCTGTTCTTGGGGAGTGTGGCCGTGGTGGCGAATCAGAGCATTACGTTGGCTGATGCGGGCAGCTTGACCTTCAAACCGGACCCCAACTGGAACGGTGACACTAGCTTCAAATATGTGGCTATGGACAATGACGGTCTCGCAGACCCGACCCCTGCTACTGTAGCAATCAAGGTTGAATCTGTTAATGATGCACCGACGCTGACTATCTCCAACGATGCTGTCGTTTCCGAAGAAGGTCTCCCCAGTGGGCTGAAAGATGAATTGGGTGAAGATGGCCAGAAAGATGCTACTGATGAGGTCGTTGCCAAGGGAGTGATTACCGTCGGTGATGTTGACAGCAGCAACTTGACCGTTTCACTGGGATGGCCAACCGGTGCTGATGTTAAATCAGTTTATTCTGATGGTGTTAAGGTCGAGTGGAGTTGGGATGTTGGCAGCAAAACGTTGATTGGTTATGCCGGTAGCAAGGACAACGTTGTTCTTGAGGTTAAGCTGACAGCGCCAGTTGGTAGTAGCAAAGGTGACTGGGGTTATGAAGTGACCCTGAAGCAGCCGTTGGATCACGCTGATACCACCCAGGAAGACACCATCGATCTCAAGATAAATGTGTCTGTTTCTGACGGGGCTCTGTCTGTGACTAAGCCTTTGACGATTACTGTCGAAGATGACGCCCCGCTCGCCGGGAATGCTGATGCGGTATCCGTTGCCAAAACAGACATTCCCAAGGTGTTAACTGGCCTGTTTGATCTGACCCAACACTCGGCAACGGCAAACCAGAGAGAGCTTGATCTGGACGGGTTTAAGATCACGGCCAAAGGGTTCAAGTCAGCAACTGATTCAGCTCTTATTGCTGCAGATGTTAATGCTTCAACGGCTGGGCTTGGTGTTGCCAGTGGCAATAGCCCTTATCACAACTTGGCCAATGAAGTTGATTTCCGCCTCTTTGACAATGGCAAGTCTGCATCCGAGGAGCTAATCGTCAAGCTCGATCCGGGGACTGTAGCCTATGGTGCCAACATCAAGTTCAGCCAGATGTTTGGTGGAGAGAAGGAGAGTGGTGTCGTGGAGTTTTACCGCGGAGGGGTGCTGATCTCTACACTTACATTTAGCTCGGATGCTGCAGGTGGAGAGTACAACCAGAACTTCCAGGTACAACAGGGTGGTTTTGACACCATGGTGATCAAGGCGACCAACAATGGCAACACCAATATCTCGGACAACAGCGACTTTACCGTCAAGTCAATTGAATTCCTCGGTACGACCACTCCACAGGCTATTGCCTATGGCTCGGGGACTGTTGCACCGCAATGGGGGGCTGATGGCAAGGGGCATATAGATCTTTTGGGTTCCAATGAAGTGGGATTGATGACAGCTACTGGTAAAGAGATCTCAATTTCCAGCAAAGCGGGTTTGCCCAATACCCTGTATGGGGAAGCCAGCGATGGTTCCCTGGTGTTCCGTCTGGAATTTACCCCGGCCACCGGCAAGTGGGAATTCTTCCAGTACCAGAACATGTCCAGACCGCTTGGCGACGGTGATATCGACTTCCAGATCAAGGTAGTGGATGCGGATGGTGATTCCAGCCTGGGATCTTTTGCAACCAAACCACTGGTGACGCCAGTCGTACAATCTGTCTCGAGCGGCAACGCGGAGGAAGGCGGCAATCTCTCTCATACGGTGACCCTGTCTGACCAGACCCATGAGGCGACCCAGTATGACTTCGCTATTCAGGGCAGCGGTGCCAATCCGGCATCCAGCTCTGATTGGGGAATTGCACAATTCAGCAATGGGGTGACCTACAACAGCGCCACAGGCAAGATCACTGTGCCGGCCGGGGTATCCGGTTTTACCGTGACGCTGCCGACCGTGAACGATCGACTGGTTGAAACTACCGAGACGCTGACGGTGACAGTGGGCGGTCAGAACGGCACGGGCACCATCCTTGACAACGATCGGGCGCCGACTGCTGCAGGGGGCCACAGTGCCGGGCAGGAAGACAAGCCCCAGGTGCTGACCTGGGCACAGTTTGGTGCCAGCGACGATCAGGCCGTGACCGATCTCGGGGTGAAGATCAACACCCTGCCGCTGAATGGCACTCTCGAATACCTCAATGCCGCGGGGCAATGGGTTGCCGTGTCGGCTGGCGCCCTCATCTCCTACGACGAGGTGAATGCGGGTCATCTGCGCTTCGTGCCTGGTCTGAACGAGTCGAGCTCCAATGTCAGCAACGGCGGCGGTGCCCTGATCGGCAACCTGAAGGGCGACTATGCCAGCATCGGCTATCAGATAAGCGACGGTGCCAACCTCAGCAACGGCAGCAAGCTGGTGATCGACGTGGCGGCGGTGGCCGACAAGCCCACGGTCAACGTCACCCTGACGGGGAATGGTATTCCGTCTTACAGCCCGAGTTTCCCGAGTGCGAGTATCACCACGGAGCTGTTCCAATCCGGTAACTTCAACAAGACGGCTTTTGGCATCACCAACTCGCTGGCGGACAGCAGCAGTGGCCAGGAGCAGGTGCTTGGTAACAGCGGCAATGACTATATCGTCAGTACCCACGGCGGTGGCGATCTGCTCTATGGGCAGGGGGGGAACGATGTCTTGGTCGGCGGCAATGCGACCCAGGGGGATTCCCTCTACGGCGGTGACGGCAACGATGTGCTGGTATCCGGTCTTGGCAGCGACGGCCTCTATGGCGGTGCCGGTACCGATATCGCTGTGCTGACCGGCAACCGCGCCGATTACACCATCAAGAAGGGCAGCGGATACTCAGTCAATGATCGCTGGTTCGACTTTTCCGTCACGGAAAAGGGCGCAGGCATCACTAAGGCGCTGCATGATGTGGAGTATGTCCAGTTCGCCGACGGTATCTATCAGCTCAACCAGAGCACAGGTGAGCTGACCCTGGTGCAGCCGACGGTGGTCGATTACCCGCTGGAGCTGAGCGCCTCCCTGAGCGATCGGGATGGCAGCGAAGTGCTCGACAGCCTGGTACTGAGCGGGATGCCGAAGGGGGCCGAGCTCTACAGCGGTAACCAGTTGCTGGGTACAGTCGGTGTTGATGGAAAGCTCACCCTCACCGCCGGCAGCGGCCTGTGGAGTGCGAGTGCGCTGGATGTGAAGCTGAGCGGGCTGACCCTGCGAGTCCCCGGCAGCAGTGCCGGCCAGGTCGATCTCAAGGTTGAGGCCATCGCCAAGGAGGTGGGGACCGATCAGACCAGCTCCGCCAGCGACGAAGACAGCATCCGTCTGAGCTACTTCAACGCCACCGAAGGGGAGCCGGGTAATCAGAACCGCACCTTTGGCAGTGAGCACAATATAGTCGTGGGGGATCTGGATGGCAGCGTGATATTGCCGGGTCAGAACTACAACATTGCCTTTATGGTCGACAGCTCCGGCAGTATCGGTAGTGACGCCATGAAGACCATCAAGAGCCAGCTGGCGCAGGTCTTTGCCAGCCTCAAGAGCAGCGCCGGGACGGACGGCGCAGGTAAGGTCAATATTTTCCTGGTGGATTTTGATTCTCAGGTCAACAAATCCATCAGTGTAGATCTTAAGGATCCTGATGCCTTGAACCAGTTGCAAAACATTATCAAAACCATGGATGGTAGTGAAAAAAATGGTGGCGCTACAAACTATGAGGATGTCTTTAAAACAACCGCTAACTGGTTCAAAAGTGATTTTGCCAAGTTAAACACCAATGCCAAGAATGTTGCCTACTTCATAACGGATGGCCAGCCGAATACGTTTAATTCCGAGTCTAATCCTTCCATTGGCTATCAGTGGGAGGGGGGCAAGTGGAGCGCTGTTTATTTGAGTCAGATCGTGACGGGCGAATACCAACCAGGTCAGGAATATTATCTTGATGGTCGTCTGGTGATTACAACGACTGGCCAAGTATATGGTGTTGATGGGCGTTGGAAAGGTGTTATGCGCCCTGATGGTAAAGGGGGCTATGAAGCGGTGACACTCTCTGGTGACCGAGATGGTAATAGCGATCAAAATGCGAGAGATGGGTACGCTCTGTTGATTGCGGCAGGCGTTACTGTAGACGCTATTGGTATTGGCGATCAGCTGAGTGTCGACGATCTGAAAGGGTTTGACAGTGACGGCAAAGTGTTGACAGGGATTAGTGCTGACGGCTTGGCCAATGCCATCCTAGGGACCCCGGTCAGCAACCTGCCCGGTACCGACCGGCTGGATGGCGGGGCGGGCGACGATATACTGTTTGGCGATGCGGTTCACTTCGCCGGTATCAACGGGGAAGGCTACGCGGCCGTCAAGCAGTATGTAGCCGGTAAGTTGAGTGCAGGTTCGGTGACGGATGCCCAGGTCCATGACTACATCAGCAGTCATGCCAGCGAGTTCGATCAATCCTCCGCCAACGACAAGGGCGATGTGCTGATCGGCGGGGAAGGCAACGACATACTGTTCGGTCAGGGGGGTGATGACTTCCTGTTCGGTGGTGCCGGCAACGACATCCTGTTCGGCGGGAGTGGCAACGATACTCTGTATGGCGAGAGCGGCAACGATACCCTGTACGGCGGTAGCGGCAACGACACCCTGTATGGCGGTGCTGGCAACGACACCCTGAGCGGCGGTCTGGGCAATGACATTCTGGTCGGTGGCCTGGGCAACGATATCCTCAAGGGGGATGCCGGGGCTGACACCTTTACCTGGCTGCAGGGCGATACCACTGGCGGCACCATTGCCAAGGACTATGTGGTCGACTTCTCCAGAGCTGAAGGTGACAAGCTGGATCTGAGCGACCTGCTGGATCACGATGGTTCTCACAACCAGAACGATCTGAAGGGCTTGCTCTCTGTGTTCCAGGACAGCGAAGGGGTTCACTTGCAGGTCAAGGAGAACAGTTCGGCGTCCGTGACTCAGGAGATAGTGCTGATGAACCACACGTTCGACAGTCTCACCGGCAGTGCGGCGTCCACCTCTTCCCAGGTGATCGACTACATGCTGAGCAACAACATGCTGGATATCGACAAGTAATCCGGTTTGAAGTTAGTCAAAAGCGGCAGAGCAATCTGCCGCTTTTTTTATGTCTGGCCAACGGAAAGTGTATCCACTGGCGGTGATGGCCGGGGATTCGGCTGCGCATCGTAAAAGTCTGGCCCACACCCGGGGCCGAAAGGGCTGCGGGTCAGCCATTTGGCTGCTGACAAGTGTGGGGAGAGACCGGCTTTGAGCCGATTCTCGATTTTTTTCATCAAGTTCCGTCATCATCTGGCCGACATAGGATAAGAATACGGGTCGTGTTGGGATTCTGACCCTTCTATACTATGGCGAGACTCGGGCAACGGACGTAAGGGCTTTATATGGCGAGCATATTGGATTCAGTGGATCAACGTACCCAGCTGGTAGGGGAGAACCGTCTGGAGTTGTTGATGTTCCGTTTGGGATCCCGACAACTGTTTGCTATCAACGTCTTCAAGGTGAGGGAAGTGGTCAAGCTGCCCCATCTCAACAAAATGCCGGGGGCGCACCACAACATCAGCGGGGTGGCCAACATCCGTGGCACTTCTATCCCCGTGATCAACCTGCGCAGCGCCATTGGCATGCGCGCCATGCCCATCGACAGCGAGTCCAACCTCATCATCACCGAATACAACCGCACCATTCAGGGCTTTCTGGTGGGGCAGGTAGCCCACATCGTCAACATGACCTGGAAGGATATTTTGCCCCCCCCGCGCTCCGCCGGGCGGGCGAACTATCTGACGGCCATTACCCGGGTACCCGAAGATGGCGTCGACCAGATTGTCGAGATCATCGACGTGGAGAAGGTGCTGGCCGAGATCATTACTTACGACATCCGCATCTCGGAAGAGGTGCTGGACCTGGCCATATTGCCGCAGATGAATGGTCGCAAGGTGCTCATCGTCGATGACTCCAGTACGGCCCGCAATCTGGTGCGAGAAACCCTTGCCCAGCTTGGCCTGGAGGTAATCGAATGCCAGGATGGCCTGGAGGCGCTCAATCTGCTCAAGGGCTGGTGCGATGCGGGCAAGAAGGTGACCGACGAAATCTTGCTGATGATCACGGATGCCGAGATGCCGGAGATGGATGGCTATCGCCTGACCCACGAGATCCGCAGCGATGCCCGCATGTCGGATCTCTTCATTACGCTCAATACCTCCCTGAGCGGCAACTTCAACGAGGCCATGGTCAAGAAGGTGGGGTGTGACCGCTTTATCTCCAAATTCCAGCCGGACCTGCTGGTCGGGGTGGGACAGGAGCGGCTGCGCCAGATACTGGAACGCTGATGGTCATGGAAACAAAGATCCCGCTTCGGCGGGATCTTTGTTTTGGGCCGACAGGGCCCGATAGTGCGTATAGGGGGATACTGGGGGCATTATTGGGTCAAGAGGGGCTCGATAAAGCTGGCCACACGGTCGCGGATCAGCGGCTGGGCCGCCGCCGTGGGGTGGATGCCATCGTTCATCATGAGTTCAGGGCGCAACGCAATATCATCCATGAAGAAGGGCATCAGTGGCAGCGCATTGGCGGCGGCCAGCTCCGGAAAGATCTGCTCGAACTGGCGCAGGTAGCGGGCCCCGTAATTGCGGGGCAGCTGGATTTGGGTCAGCACTGTCTTGACCTGCAGCTCCTTGGTCAACGCCACCATCCTGGCCAGATTGTCACGGGTGATGGCGGGGGCGAACCCTCGCAAACCGTCGTTGCCTCCCAGCTCAATCAGTACCCAGTCCGGTTGATGCTCCTTGAGCAGAGCGGGCAGGCGGGCCAGGGCCCCTTGCGTTGTTTCACCACTGATGCTGGCATTGATAAGCTGATGCTCGCCCCCTTGCTGCTGCCATTTCTGGTTGAGCAGGGCAGGCCAGCTCTGCTCCGCCGGCATCTGATAACCTGCACTCAGGCTGTCACCCAATACCATCAGGGTTTGTGCCTGTACCGATGAAACCAGGCAACATAAGGCGAACAGGAAACGCGTCATGAATTCAACTCCCATTATTGTCGTCAAGGGCCTGGGCAAAACCGTTAGCCTGGGCCAGGAAAGCCTCACCATCCTTGAAGGGATCGACCTGCAAGTCAATACCGGCGAGACACTGGCGCTGGTCGGCGCCTCAGGCTCGGGCAAGTCTACCCTGCTGGGGTTGCTGGCTGGCCTGGATCTGCCGAGCGAGGGGGATATCGAGATCCTCGGGCAGTCGCTGGTGCAGCTGGACGAGGAGGGCCGTGCCCGCCTGCGTGCCGAGCAGGTCGGCTTTATCTTCCAGTCCTTCCTGCTGTTGCCTACCCTGAGTGCGCTTGAGAATGTGATGTTGCCAGCCGAATTGCGTGGCGAGACCCGCTGCGAGCCCAGAGCCCGCGAGCTGTTGGCGGCGGTGGGGCTCAGCGAACGTCTCCACCATCTGCCACCGCGCCTCTCTGGCGGTGAGCAGCAGCGGGTTGCCATAGCGCGCGCCTTCATGACCCGTCCCAGCCTGCTGCTGGCTGATGAACCGACCGGCAATCTCGACAGCAAGACCGGCGAGACAGTGATCGAACTTTTGTTCCAGCTCAATCGTGAATATGGCACCACCCTCGTGGTGGTCACCCATGATCACGACTTGGCCCAGCGTTGCCAGCGGCAACTGGTGATGGCGGCAGGACGACTGGAGGTCGAACAACATGAGGTGCAGCGTGCATAAGAGAATGCCTGGATATGACTGCAAGGTTGGCCGATTGAACGGGAGTGGTGACGCATGATGCAGTGGCGATTGGGATTGCGCCTGTTGCGGCGAGAAGGCTTCAACGGCGAGTTGCGCTGGTTCGTGCTGGCACTGGCGCTGAGTGTGGCCTGCGTGCTGAGCGTGGCTCTGGTGGCGGACAGACTGGATGCCGGACTCAAGGCATCGGGGCGCGACTTTATCGGTGCCGACCAGGCGCTGCGCTCGGCCACACCTGCGCCAGCTGACTGGCTCAAGCAGGCAGAAAAAGCGGGCCTCTCCGTGCAGACGACGGTCAGCTTCAACAGCATGCTGTTTCATGGCGATGCGCTGCAGCTGGCCTCCATCCGCGCCGTGCCGAGCGAGTTTCCCTTCTATGGCAAGCTGGAGCTGACTCCCCAGCGTGCACCGGCCCCGGGCGAGATCTGGCTCTCGGCCCGTGTGATGCAATTGCTGGAGGCAAAAATTGGAGATGAGCTGGAGGTGGGCAATACCCTCCTCAAGGTGGCAGGAGTGCTGGGTCAGGAGCCGGATCAGGGCTTCAGCCCCTTCCTGCTGGCGCCAAGGGCGCTGATCCACAGTGATGATATCGAGGCGACCGGCGCCCTGCTGCCGGGCAGCCGCCAGCAGTGGCGTTACCTGTTCAAAGGAGCGCGCGAGGACGTAGCCAGCTATGAGCGCTGGCTCAAACCCAAACTAAAAGCGGGACAGAAACTGATCAAGCCGGACGATCAGGGTTCCCAGGTGGGTCGCTCGCTGGCCAATGCCGAGCGCTTTTTCCGGCTCGCCTCCCTGGCAGGGGTGCTGCTGGGGGCGCTGGCCATGGGCATAGCGGTGCGCCACTTCGCCGAGCGGCAGACCAATATGGTGGCACTGCTCAAGACGCTGGGGGCGTCCCGCCGTACGCTCTGGCAACTGATGGGCTCACTGCTGCTGTCACTGACCCTGGTCGGTGCCCTGCTCGGTCTGGTGGCGGGCAGTGCCATGCAGTGGCTGACCCTGCATCTGCTGGGCAATCTGCTGCCGGCCGATCTGCCACCGCCGTCCTGGCGACCCTTTGCCCTCGGTCTGGCGGTCGCCTTCTTCATCACACTGCTGCTGGCCTTCGTGCCCTTCCTGCGCCTGCTGAAGGTACCGCCACTGCGGGTGCTGCGTCGTGAGCTGGAGGCTGGGATCCCGCCTTGGCTGGCGTTGCCGGTCGGTTTGCTGGGGCTGTTTGGTCTGGTGTGGGGCTTTACCTCGGATGCGACCCTGGCGTTGGGACTGATCGGTGGCATGGGCTTGCTGATGGGGCTGCTGGCGCAGATCGCTTCCCTGCTGCTGCGGCTTGGTCGTCGGGTCAAGGGGCCCCATGCGCTGCGCCTTGCCATCAATCACCTCTCCCGCGAGCGTGGCAGCGGCCTGTTCCAGCTGGCTGGCTTTGCGCTGGCGCTCATGCTGTTTGGCCTGCTGTGGGCGGCACGGGTTGACCTGCTCGACGAGTTTTCCGCCCGCTTGCCGGTGGATGCGCCCAACCGCTTCCTGGTCAACGTGGCCGATCACGAGCGGGAAGGGATCCTCACCGAGTTGCGCCAGGCGGGTGCCCTGACCTCGGATTTCTATCCCATGGTTCGGGGCCGGCTGGTCAGCATCGCCAGCGAGGCGGTGCGAGACAACGACGAGGATGGGCGGGAAGGGGTGAACCGTGAACTCAACTTCACCACCACGGCCAGCCTGCCGCCAGACAATCGTCTGACCGATGGACGCTGGCTGGATGGGCCCGGCCAGGTGTCGGTGGACCAGGACCTGGCCAAGCGACTCGACATAGCGCTCGGCGATACTCTGGGCTTCACCATAGAGGGGCGCAGCTTCAAGGCGCAGGTCACCAGTTTGCGGGCCATCAAGTGGGACAACATGCGGCCCAATTTCTACATGATCTTCTCCCCTGACATGCTGGCCTCTTTCTCCCAGACCTGGCTTGGCAGCTATCGCCTGCCGGAGCAGGGCCGAGCGGCAGAGGTGGAGATCATCCGTCGTCATCCCACCGTGAGTCTCATCGATGTAGACGATCTGATAGTGCGGCTGACGGCTGTGTCTGATCAGGTGAGCCGGGCACTCGGTCTGATGCTGGGTCTGGTGACGGTGGCTGCCCTGCTGGTGTTGCTGACCCAGACCCAGGCCAGCATGGCCCACCGCCGTCGCGAGCTGTTGCTGATGCGCACCCTGGGGGCCAGCAGCGACCTGCTCAAGAAGATGCTGCGCTGGGAGCTTGTTGCCAGTGGCCTGCTGGCGGGGCTGTGCGCCGCCATGGTGGTCGAGCTATGTTCCTTCGGTCTGCAATGGTGGTGGTTTGAGGGGCAGTGGCAGTTCCACTGGGCCATCTGGGGCGGCTTGCCCTTGCTGGGCGCCCTGCTGGTGACGCTGGCGGGGCAGGGAATGCAGCGTCAATTGCTGGCGGGCACCCTGAGCGATCGTCTGCGTGGGCTCGGTCAGGGGCTGCTCTAGTCTCTTGCTCTTTGCGCAAATGCAACAAGCCCGGCCACATGGCCGGGCTTGTTATTTTCGGCAATCATCTTGCCGGAACAGGTTCAGCGTGGCCGGTGCAGCAGGTTGGTGAGGGCCTGGGGCAGTTCGGGAAAGGTGAAGTGAAAACCGGCTTCTAGCAGGCGGGCCGGCAGCACTTTCTGGCCGGTGAGCAGCAGGTCGGCCGCCTCTCCCATCAGCAGTCGCAACGCCAGTGCGGGGACGAAGAAAAGATGCGGTCGGTGCAGAGTAGTTGCAAGGGTTTGGCTGAACTCGCGATTGCTGACGGGGTGGGGGGCCGTACCGTTGAAGATGCCGTCATACTCGTCGTGCTCCAGCAGGAACAGCATGGCGCGCACCAGATCCTGAATGTGGATCCAGCTCATGATCTGCTGGCCTGATCCCATGGGGCCGCCGAGGCCGAGCTGATAGGGGGGCAGCATCTTGGGCAGGGCGCCACCATCTGCGCCGAGCACCAGGCCGATACGCACTATGCAGACCCGGGTGTGGGCGCTGCGAGCCTCTTGCGCCAGGGTTTCCCATTGCTGACAGAGTTGATGGGTAAATTCGTCGTGGGGAGTCTTGCACTCTTCATCCAGCGGCGTCTCCCCCTGCCGCCCATACCAGCCGATGGCGGAGGCATTGATCAACACCTTGGGCGGCGTGCTGGAGAGCTTGATGAGGTCGACCAGCTGTTCGGTCAGCAGCCAGCGGCTGTCACACAGCAGCTGTTTGCGTTGCTCGCTCCAGCGCCCGGCGGCGATGGGCTCCCCCGCCAGATTGATAACAGCATCCACGTCGTTGAGGTCGTCGAGCCGATCCAGATTGTCGAGCAGCTTGATGTCATGGCCGAGCAGGTCGTAGGCGCGGCTCCCCTGACGGGTCAACACCACTACCTCGTGCTGTACCTTGAGATGTGCCACCAGGCGGCGGCCGATAAAGCCGGTTCCTCCCGTGATCAATATTTTCATATCCATACTCCCTGACTCTGTTGGCTCTACTCTAGTGGGCCAGCACAACATGAACAAGCAACTGTTTTTGCAAAGATTATAATCGTCACACCCGCTCTGGTTGCCGAGGCATCAGCTGGCTCGATATGAGCCAGGGCCAGATTGGGGGGATTGGGTATGCTCCGGCCCGGATGCCTTGCTCTATGTGGCTGCGAGCCCTGTTTTGATGGCGTATGGTGTCAATCAGGCCAAACCTGATTGCAGCCAATCGTATCAGAAGGACTTGCTAGGTGAGCGGAGACCAGTAGACTTGCCCGCTTTTTTGTCGTTGCCGTGAGGATGATTATGCCTTTTCGTCGTTTGAGGTTGCGCCAGTTCTATACGAGGCTGGGAGTGTCCCTGCTGGCAGGCTTGCTGTCTGTGTTGCTGGGGGGGTTGATCATCTCATGGCAGACGTTTTCGGGGGTGAAGCAGGATGCCGAGGAGCGTCTCTTGCATGCACGACACATGTTTGACCGTACCCTGGACAATGCCCAGCAGGCGGCGTCCATGGTGCGAAGCAGCATGGATCGGCCTTGCGACGAAGTGGTACAGGGGCTGCGGGATCAGGTGGCGACCGTGCCGGACATACGTACCGTCAACCTGGCCAGGGGGGAGCATATTTACTGCACCTCCCTCTACGGTTCCTACAGCGGTCTCTTCTCCCTGGCCGATTACGCAGAGGGTCAGCTCGACTTGCTGAGAGGCAACCCTGTGACGCCGGATCGCCCCCTTGTCGTCTATCGGCAGGCAGTGGGGGATAACAGCGTGCTGGTCGGGGTAGACGGCTACTATCTGCACAACATTCTCGACATGCTGAGCCGCAACTCGCCGCTGGCGCTGGTCATCGGCAGCCGGACTATGCAGGCCAACGGCCAGGTCAGCGAGGAGGTACCATCCCGTACGGGCGGCTATCTGGAACAGGTGTCCTCGAAGTATCCATTCAGGGTGGTCACCGATCTGTCCCACAATGAGTACGGCAGCCATGTCTGGAGTTACTCCAGGGCCAGCCTCATCATCTATCCCTTGCTGGGCATACTGGTGGGGGTTTGCGTGTTCTGGCTGACCGGCCGCTCTACTTCTCCTTCACAAGAATTGCGGCGGGCGCTGGCCCAGCGGGAATTCATACCCTATCTGCAACCCGTGGTGACGGGGGACGATGGACACTGGTGTGGCTGCGAGGTGCTGATGCGCTGGCAGCATCCCCGTCAGGGCATGATATCGCCGGATCGCTTCATTCCGCTGGCGGAAGACAGCGGCCTCATAGTCCCCATGACCCGTCTGCTGATGGCACAGGTGCGGGATCAGTTTGCCGGCAAGGCCCATACCCTGCCGAGGGGATTTCACTTTGGCTTCAACATCTGTGCCAGCCACTGCAAGGATCTGAGCCTGGTGGAGGATTGTCGCGACTTCATCGATGGGTTCAAGGCCAACCCCATCAAGCTGGTGCTGGAGCTGACCGAGCGGGAGCTGATAGTGGCGGATGAGGTGACCGACCGCTTGTTCGCCGAGTTGCACCAGCTCGGGGTCTTCATCGCCATCGACGATTTTGGTACCGGCCACTCCAGCCTGACCTACTTGCAGCAGTTCCAGGTGGATTTTCTCAAGATTGACCAGAGCTTCGTCGGCATGATCGGCTCGGATGCGCTCTCCAGTCATATCGTCGAGAACGTCATCGATCTGGCGACCCGGCTCGGCCTGATGCTGGTTGCCGAAGGGGTGGAAAACGAGGTTCAGGCCGCCTATCTGAGGGCGCGTCAGGTGACCTTCCTGCAGGGCTATTTCTATGGCAGGCCCATGCCGATGAAGGAGTTCGCCAAGCAGCTGGCAGCCTGACAGGCCCGGTTTCTCCTGCGTGAGAAATAAAAAAACCAGCGATCTGGACAGATCGCTGGTTTTTCTTTATTCAGGCGGCAGCGCTGTCAGAGCATGCGGGCCAGGGCACGGGTCAAGCGTTTGACCCCTTCCTCTATGGTGGCTTCATCCACGCAGGAGAAGCTCAGCCGCAAGGTGTTCTTGATCTCGGGGCGCACATAGAAGGGGGCACCGGGTACGAAGGCGACCTTCTCCTTGATGGCTTCCTCGAACAGTGCCATGGCACTGACACTGGCAGGCAGGGTCAGCCAGAGGAACATACCCCCTTCCGGTCTGGTGTAGCTCACGCCGGGCGGGCAGTGACGAGCCAGTGCGGCCTCCATGGCGGCGCGCTGGCGGCCATAGACCTCCTTGATCTTCTCCAGATGGGCATCCAGCGAGTTGTCGATCAGGAAGCGGTGCAGCACCTGCTGGCTGAAGGCGTTGCTGTGCAGGTCGGTGGCCTGCTTGGCGATGGTGACCTTCTGGCGCAGCCAGTCCGGCACCAGCATCCAGCCCAGACGGAAGGCGGGCACCACAGTCTTGGAGAAGGAGCCGAGCAGCACAGTATTGTTCGGAGCCAGCTTGGCGATGGGGGGCAGGTGCTCCCCTTCGAAGCGCAGCTCGCCATAGGGGTCGTCTTCCACCATCAGCAGCTCGTGGCTAACCAGTCGCTCGGCCAGTGCTTCACGGTTGGCGCGGCTGTAGGAGACACCGCTCGGGTTCTGGAAGTTAGGCACGCCGTAGAGCAGTTTTGCGTTGGAGCCGCTGGCCAGCAGCGCATCCAGCGCCACCAGATCCAGACCCTCTTCCCCCAGCGTAATGGGCTGGAATGCCGGTTGATAGACGGAGAACGCCTGAATGGCGCCAAGGTAGCCCGGCTCTTCAATGATGAGATCCTGCCCCTCGTCGATCAGCACCTTGCCCAGCAGATCCAGCGCCTGCTGGGAGCCGCTGGTGATAAGGATATTGTCCGGGTTGACGCTCATGCCATGGCGCGCCAGATAGCGGTCTGCAATGTACTGGCGAAGCCCTCGGTGGCGGCATATTGCAGGGCGGCGGCGCCTTGCTCGCGCAGCACGTCCTGACAGGCCTGATCGATGGCCTTGACCGGAAACAGGTGCGGATTGGGCAGGCCACCGGCAAAGGAGATGATCTCGGGATTGGCCGCGACCTTGAGGATCTCGCGGATAAATGAAGGCTCTACCTTCTCGAAGCGCTGGGCAAAAAACGGTTGCATAGGGTTCTCTCTGGCATGGTAAGCGGTCGCTCCATTCGACCGCCAAGTTATCCGTTTGTATCAGATTTAAAAAATGAGGCAATGGCTGCAACAAAAATCGATAAAAAAGGGCAGGTTTGGCACCTGCCCGAATATTATCGGCCGGGGGCAGCCGTTGAGCGCAAAAAGCCCTGAATTGGTCCCTGGCCAGCGCGCGTCATTAACGGCTTGTCGGTGTTACAGACCAGGTTCCTTGAGGAAGCGGATCATCAGATCCGTGTTGGCGCTGAGCTGCTGCTCCACCCGGCCCGGGAACAGCTCGGCCATCTTGTCGAGACGGTCGTACTGGGTATGCCAGATCTTGCCCCACTGGGTCTCGCTGTCCCGGTCGCAGGCGCTCTTGGTGGCATCGTCGTAGCAGTCCCACAGCGCCGGATTGGTGGTCTGGGAGTAGCCGTCATAGCCATCTGCCCCGTTGATGGTGAAGTTGGTGGCCTCCACGTAGGCGATGGGCACCCCCAGACAGGCGAAGGGGGCATGATCCGACCAGCTGCCGGTCTCCCCTTCCGGATAGCCGGCGTAGCTGGGGTGGATGGCGAACGGGGTATCAGTCTGTTTGGAGATGGCCAGCAGACGGTCACGGACCTTGGGATCGAAGCTGTAGCGGCTTGGCTCGGCACAGTTGTATTCGGCCACATCCGAGTGAGCAGAGTGAACATAGACGATGTCGCCGCCGGCTATGGTGTCGTAGTTCACCATGGCCACCAATTGGGCGATGGCGGCGCTGTCGAGGCTGGCGACATAGGCTTTGGAGCCGTTGAGGCCGTTCTCTTCCGCGCCGAAGAAGGCTAAGCGTACCGTGTAGGGCAGGGTCTGCCCCTTGAGCGCCTCGGCGACCGCCAGCAGCGCCGCAACACCGGCGCCGTTGTCGGTGGCGCCTTCAGAGCCATGCTTGTCACCCGTGCTGTCGTAGTGGGCGCCGATCAGGATCACCTTGTCGCTCTGGCCCTTCAGCTCGGCGACAAGATTCTGGGAGGCCTTGTCGGCCCCACTCTTGGTGTAGGTGAACGGCTGCTTCTGCACATCGTAACCCCAGCCTGTCAGATGATCCTGGATCCAGGCTGCGGCGCGGGTCTCGGCCTCAGTGCCCGTGGGTCTGGCCCCTATTCCCTCGGCGCTCGAGCTCAGTTGCACCAGATACTCATAGGCTTGCTCGGCGGCGCTGGGCGCCTGTGAATCATTGCTGGAGGTGTTGCACCCGGCCAGCAGGGCTGCGATGGCAAACGCCAATGCTGTGTGTTTCATACTGCAATCCTTTGTTGTGTATGGTTTTATTTTCGCAGGCAAGCATGCGCCCGACCCCACGCAGATTCTGTGAAGGGGGTGGCATTTGTCAATCGTGGTGGCGGAATTGGTCAGCGATGGGGGATTTGTTTCGCGAAACACTTGCGCCTTGGGCCTATCTTGGGATAATTCGCTACCCTGTTTCGCGGATTGATGAAATAACGCGCCATTCATCCATGTGATCCGTGACCCTGGGCAATGAAATAACGAGTAATCCATTCATGTCGTCTGTGACCCAGACCGATGCAATAACGAGCAATTTGATTATGTCTGTGACCCAAGATGTATTTAACGAAGACGGCAAGTTCATGCGCAAGATCCGCAGCTTTGTCCGTCGCGAAGGCCGCTTGACCAAAGGGCAGGAGAAGGTCCTGGAAGAACTCTGGCCGGTCATGGGTATCGATTTCGCGCCAGCACCGCTCGATCTGGTCGCCCTGTTTGGCCGCGAGGCTCCTGTGGTGCTGGAAATCGGCTTTGGCATGGGCGCCTCCCTGGTGGAGATGGCCAAGAATGCCCCCGAGAAAAACTTCATCGGCATAGAGGTACACTCACCGGGTGTGGGAGCCTGCCTCGGCACCGCCCAGGAAGCGGGCGTCACCAACCTCAAGGTTATCTGCCACGATGCAGTAGAAGTGCTGGAGCACATGATCCCGAATGGTTCGCTGGCCTGCCTGCAACTCTTCTTCCCGGACCCCTGGCACAAGAGCCGTCACCACAAGCGCCGCATCGTGCAGAGCGCGTTTGCCCAGGATATCCGCCAGAAGCTGGCCATAGGTGGCGTGTTCCACATGGCCACCGACTGGGAAAACTATGCCGAACACATGCTGGAAGTGATGAGCGTCGCCGAGGGTTACGAGAATACCTCCACCACCGGCAATTGGGTGCCTCGTCCCGACTGGCGTCCGCTGACCAAATTCGAACAACGGGGCCATCGTCTGGGCCACGGGGTTTGGGATCTGATTTTCAAACGCGTTAACTAATTTAACGAGTCAACTAACCTAAGGAGCTATCATGGCCAATCGTAGCCGCCGTCTGCGTAAGAAACTGCGAGTCGACGAATTCCAGGAAATGGGATTCGACATCAGTTTCAATTTCCCGGTCGGCACTGCCGAAGAGACCATCGATGCGGTAGTCGATGCGATGATCGATGAGGTTGTTGAACCCCGTAGGCTGGCGTTCGCCGGTTCAGGCCACCTGGCCTGGGAAGGGATGATCTGCACTCAGCAACTGGGCAAATGTACCGAAGAAGACCGCGCCGTTCTCAAATCCTGGCTGGAAGGCAAGGGGATGGAAGCCGTGGTGGTCACCGAACTGTTTGACCTCTGGTACGGTGAACCGGCCTGATAACCGCTTGCCTGTTGTGGGCGACCTGTTACGGGTACCCTGTGTCGGGTACATAGACAAATCCCGCCATTGGCGGGATTTTTGTCAGTGGGGATGGGATCTCCACAGCCCCTAGTTATGGAATCGCTTATGGTGTTGTCATCCGAATTACTGGCCAGCATTCTGGCCGAGGTGCGCCCGCTGCTCGGGCAAGGCAAGGTGGCCGACTATATTCCGGCCCTGGCCCAGGTGCCGGCCGATCGGCTCGGCATGGCGGTCTGTACCGTGGAGGGAGAGCTGTTCACCGCCGGTGACGCCTTCGAGCCCTTCTCCATCCAGAGTATCTCCAAGGCCCTGAGCCTGACGCTGGCGCTCACCCTCTATCAGGAGGAGGAGATTTGGGCCCGGGTGGGCAAGGAGCCCTCCGGCCAGCCGTTCAACTCGCTGGTGCAGCTGGAGTTCGAGCAGGGCATACCACGCAACCCCTTTATCAACGCCGGTGCCCTGGTGGTGAGCGATCTGCTTGAGACCCGGCTCACGGCCCCGCGCCAACGTACTCTGGAGCTGGTGCGGCGCCTCAGTGGCAACCCGGCCATCATGGCGGATCAGGTAGTGGCCCGCTCCGAATATCAGCACTCCGCCCGCAACGCCGCCATCGCCTATCTGATGAAGGCTTATGGCAACTTCGAAAACGAAGTGGACAAGGTGCTGCAAAGCTACTTCAATGCCTGCGCCATCCGCATGAGCTGTGTCGATCTGGCGCGGGCATTCATCTATCTGGCCAACCGCGGCGTGCCGCTGGGGGCCGGTGAGCCGCTGCTGCCGGCCCGCACCACCAAGCAGGTCAATGCCCTGCTCGCCACCTGTGGTCTCTACGACGAGGCCGGTGATTTTGCCTATCGGGTCGGTATGCCGGGCAAATCCGGTGTCGGAGGGGGTATCATGGCGCTGATCCCAGGTGAGCTCTGTGTGTGTGTCTGGTCGCCCGAGCTCAACAAGGCTGGCAACTCGCTGGCGGGCACGGCGGCACTGGAGCTGCTGGCCGAGCGTCTGGGCCGTTCCATTTTTTAACCTTGTTTACCATGAATCGAGAAAACATCATGAAAGCATATATTGGTCTGTTGCGGACCGGTCTGACGGCCCTGTTGCTCTGGTGCGCGCTGCCCGCCTTTGCAGCCGAACTGCCACCCCTCTCGCTGGCGGATGCCAAGGCCAAACAGGCTGTGATTCTGGATACCCGTGCCAGCCACTTCTATCAGGGCTGGCCCATGGAAGGGGAGAAGCAGGGGGGCCACGTTGCTGGCGCCGAAAATCTCTCGGCCGACTGGAAATACAGCGATGACGAATGGCCCAAGGCGCTGGAGATCAAGGGCTTGAAAGCCGATCGTCCGGTGGCGCTCTATGGCGAGCCGCGGGAAGTGGCCGAGGTGGCCCGTCTGCTGCGCAAGCAGGGCATCAAGCAGCTGTTCGAGCTGCAAGCGTGGAAAGCTGCGCCACGCGAGTATCTGGCGCGCTGGCAGCAGCTGGTCTATCCGCGTTGGCTGGCGGACCTGCAGGAAGGCAAACCCGTGGTTGCCGCCCCCAAAGGGGAGTGGAAGCTGTTCGAAGTGGATTGGGGTTCACCCAAGGCCTATCTCATCAGTCACATACCCGGGGCTGGCTATATCGATACCAACCGCCTGGAAGAGGAGCCGTTGTGGAACAAGGTCTCTGACGAGGCGCTCAAGGCGCTGCTGCTGGAAAATGGCATCCGTCACGACACTACCGTCATCCTCTATGGTCGCAACACAATGGCGGCAGCCCGCGCGGCGCACCTGATGATGTATGCCGGCGTGGCCGATGTGCGCCTGCTGGATGGCGGCCTCGATGCCTGGTTCGTGCAGCACCTGCGCACCGAAACCGGCCTGCCCAACAAGTTCGAGCCAGTGAAAGAGTTTGGCGTGGCCATTCCGGCTCATCCCGAGTACTACACCACACTCGATCAGGCCAAGGCGTTGCTCAAGCAGCCCGACAGTGCCCTGGTCAGCGTGCGCACCTGGGACGAGTTTGTCGGCAATACCTCAGGTTACAGCTACATCAAGCCGAAAGGCGACATTCCGGGGGCCAAGTGGGGTCGTGGTGGCGTGGATGCCAACAGCATGAGTGACTTCCACAACCCGGACGGCACCATGAAACCGGCCCGCGAGATTCTCACTATGTGGGATGAGTGGAATATCGAGCCAACCCAGCAGGCCGCCTTCTACTGCGGTACCGGCTGGCGCGCCTCCGAAGCCTTCTTCTACGCCTGGTTGATGGACTGGAAGCGGATCAGCGTCTATGACGGTGGCTGGTACGAGTGGAGTGCAGACCCTGCTAACCCCACAGTGACCGGTGAGCGTCAGCCCGCCAAGTCATGAAGAGGCAGTAACAAGAGGCCGGACAGATGTCCGGCCTTTTTGTATCCGCTCGGGCCTGCGCCAGTGGGACACACCACTTTGCGAGTGACAATCAGGTCGATGCAAGGAGTGACCAATGAGACGGATATGGATAGGCCTGCAGGTGACAGTGGCCAGCTGGGTGGTCGTAAGTAGCTGATTTTTGACATGGATCCCGTTCCGACAATCCGTTTTCCCGGGGCAATGGGGTTGAGCTAGGCTTCAGTCACCATCCTCGTGGTGAGGGTGAGGGTGAAGAGGGAGACGAGACAGGCGATGAAGCAACTGATGATGATCCTGGTGTGCGCACTGGGACTCGTGGCGTGTAGCTCTCAATACATCATGAGTACCAAGGATGGGAAGATGATCACCACCGACAGCAAGCCCAAGCTGGATGAGAGCACCGGCATGTACCGCTATTACGATACCGAAGGGCGGGAGGTGATGATCAAGCAGGATGATGTCACCCAAATCATGGAGCGTTGAGGCTCCACCAAAGAACAAGGGCTGCCCGTGAGCAGCCCTTGTTCTTTTCGGCCTCAGGTTATCTGGGCCACCTGGCGGTTGACCTGACCGACAAACAGTTGATGGAAGCGGGAGTGGGAGTTGGCCAGCAGGCTGACCGGCGAGCCTTGCTCCACCACTGTGCCGGCCTCCATTACCACCACCTTGTCCACCGACAGCAGCGGCTCCAGATGGTGGGCGATGACCAGATAACTGGCCTCCGGCCGATAGCGATAGAGCAGCTCCGCCATCTTGCGCATGCCGCCGTGATCGAGATCCGAGGTGGCCTCGTCCAGCACTATGAGCGGGCGACGTGACAGCAGTATGCGGGCGATCACCAGCAGCTGGGTCTCGCCGGCCGAGAGTTGCAGCTTGTCGAGGTCCTCGTCCAGCCTGCCAGCGCAGCGCTCGGCCAGACCGACCCGGGCCAGTGCCAGCTCCAGCGCCTCGTCATCCTGCTCGGTGAGCGGTGCCAGGTTGGCGCGCAAAGATCCGAAGAAGGTGAGGGGCGTCTGGGAGACGGTGTCGTAGAGATCCCGTACCGCCTCCGGTGCAAGCCGGGACAGCGGTTGATCGCCGTAGTAAATCTCTCCCTGTGAGGCCGGATACATGGCTTGCAGCACACCGAGCAGCGAGCTCTTGCCCGCACCGGTACGACCGCAGACCCCCACCTTCTCGCCGGGGGCCAACTCGAAGTTCACCTTGTGCAGGGCCCACTGGCTCGCCTCCGGATAGCGCAATCCCAGGTTGTCGAAGCGCACCCCGGGATGGGGCGTCACCAGCGCTTCCCCATGCTGGCGCTCACTCTCGATTTCACTGTATTCGCGCACCCGCTCCACCGCATTCATCACCTGCTCCACTTCGGCAAAGGTGCGAATGAGGGAGTTGAGCATGGCCGAGGCGGTAAAGGCGTAGGTGATGGCGACGGCCCCCAGCAGCGAGCTGTTGCCAAAGGCCACCATCAGCGCCACGGCGCCTACCAGCACGGCGGAGAGCAGGGTCTGGTGCATGCCGAGCCAGCGGTTGATGGAAGTGGTGGTGTACCAACTGCGCAGGTTGTTGTCATAGTGCAGCAGCACCTGATCCAGCGCGAAGCGCTCGGCTCCGGCCAGACGCAGGGCGGGGGCTCCGCGAATGGTCTCGCTGATGCTGATGTAGAGCGGCGAGCGCAGCACGGATGCCTGACGCCGCAGCTTGAGTTGCACCGCCCGGTAGCGCCGTTGCAGCACATAGAGCGCCCAGCCCACCAGGGGGGCAATGAGCAGCAGCAGCGGCATGTTGACGCCTATCACCACCACCTGCAGCAGCACTGAGATGAGCATGCCGAACAGCCCCATCAGCATGGACAGCAGTATCTCCTGCGCCTCCCCGAGATCCCGGTCGAAGCGGTTGAGGATGCGCCCCTGCGGCACCTTGTCGAAGAAGGCCATGGGGGCGCGGCTGATGCGACTCAGCATGCCGTCGAACAGGGTCCAGGCCAGCTTGAGCCCCAGTTTGTAGTTGATGACCCGCACCACCATGATGCAGACCAGCGATCCTGCCCCCAGCAGCACATAGATGCCGAGCAGCGAACTCACCTCTGTGAGCCCGGCCTTGCCGCCGAGCCAGAGATCCGAGGCGATGCGCAGCCCCTCCTGCCCCAGGGTGAGCAGCAGGGCGATCAGGATGGCGCCCGGGGCGGCGAGACGCTGCCACATGAAGCCGAACAGGCCCCAGTCCACCTTGCCTTCCACCACCTTCTCTTCGCTGAACTGTTCAGCCTCCTGCGGTGCCACCATGGGGGCGGGAAGCGGGTGCTGGATGAGATCCGCCAGCTGGCGGGCATCGAGCTCAACCAGTCGGCCCTGCTCGATGCGGATCACCCGATCGCAGTGGGCCAGCACGTCCGGATCGTGGCTCACCAGCAGTCGGGTCGGGCCCGGTTTGAAGGCGAGCCCTTGCTCCAGCACCTGGGCCGAGACGATGGGGTCCAGTGCCGAGAGGGGGTTGTCCAGCAGCAGGATATCGGCCTGGGCATAGAGGGCGCGGGCCAGGGCGACTCGCTGCTGCTGACCGCCGGAGAGGCGGGTACCCAGCTCCCCCACCAGGGTCTGATCGCCGTGGCTGAGCAGGTTGAGGTCGGCGCCGAGGGCGCAGGCTCCCAGCACCCAGCGATAGCGTTCACCGTGCCAGGGCTGACCGAACAGTATGTTGTTACGAATGGTGTCGTTCATCAACCAGGGCTTGTGGCCCAGGTGGGCGACCCGGCCGTGACGGCGGATCTCTCCCTCGAAGCTGTCATCGAAGCCGGCGATGAGGTGCAGGAGGCAGCTCTTGCCTGAACCGGTGGGGCCCGTGATCCCCACCAGTTCCCCCGGCTCTATGATGAGGCTTGCCCCTTGCAGTACCGGCTTTTGCTGGTGCAGGGCAGTGACCGAATCGACCCGCAGGCTGCCGACGGGCAGGCTGGCATCGGTGAGATCCCTGTGCTGCTCCGGGCTGTTGAGGAACTCGCACAGCCGGTTGAAGCCGGTGTTGAAGTTGATCAGGGTGCGGATGAGATAGGGCAGTCGCATCATGGGGATCCGCAGCACGGCGAACAGGGCTATGGTGGTGAACACTTGGGGCAGGGTCAGGCTCTGGCCCGATACCAGATAGGTGGTGAAGGTGGCCAGGGTCACCAGCAGCGGCGTGCTCAGCATCAGGCTGTCGTTGATGGCATCGAGCTTGAGCACCCGACCGAGCACCCCCAGCTCCTGCTGGCGTTTGGCGTTGGCCGCCCGGGTGAAGAAGGCGCCTAGCCCGTTCTGGCGCACCAGCCGCAGCTTCTTGATGTATTCCGCCAGTATGCCGTTGCGCTCGTCCTGCTGGCGCTTGAGCTGTTGCTCCTGCTGGTTCATCCGCCGCACCACCCGGGTGGAGATGAGCAGCAGCAGGGTGAGCACCGCAAAACCCACCAGGCCTGCGCTGCCCACTTGCCACACCAGCAGGGCTATGGTGCCCAGCAGTTGCAGTGCCATGGTGAGCGGCATGGCGGGGTCGGCCAGGATCCAGGTTATGTCCCACACATCCCGATTGATGAGGTTCTGCACCCGACCGCCGGCCCTGTCGTCGAAGCTCTTGCCCCCCAGTTTCATCACCTTGGCCAGCAGGGCTTCGGCCAGCAGGCGGCGAATGGGGACGTGCATCTTGAGCGCCAGCTGCAACGAGTGCTCCGCCAGCATGCCGGCGGCGAGCACAGAGGCAAACAGGGCGAAAGCCAGCAGCAGTTTTTGTTCCGTGGGGGCGCCCGCACCGAGCTGGGTCATGCTGTGGTTGAGCAGCCAGGGGCTGGCCAGGGTCGCCAGCATGCCGAGCAGCTGCAACAGGGTGAGCAGGCCAATCCGCCCCTTGTAATGGCGCCAGATAAAGGCGGTGATGGGCCAGGGGCGTACCGGCTGGGTGGCGGTGAGCTGAAGGAAGGCATCGGCCCTGCCATCCCGTCTGTCTTCCGGCAGCAGGGGATAGAGATCGTCGAGGCCGACCTGGGGTTCGGTCAGCCCCTTGCGTTGCAGCGGGCCCGTCCAGTGATAGAAGAGGCGGCTCAGCCAGCCGGCCGAGATTTCCGGGTGATCCAATGGGTGTCCTTATTATTGTGCTGCTTCCAAAGGGTGGGGCGACTCATGGGTCGCCCTCGATATTATGTGTATCCCGACGGGCTCGTCGCCCGGCCGGGATCAGCGCTCCCGGTTCAGCCGGATGAGGCGGTCCAGGATCTGCTCGCCATCGACTCGCAAGCCGTTGTGCTCGTACTCGTTGGTGATCCAGGTGCGGCTGTTGCCGAGGCCCTTGAGGGTCTCGCGGCTGTAGTCGAACTCCACATACATGTCTTCGGCATAGACGGCGCAGGCCACAGGCACAGTGTTGCGGGCCAGCTGCGCGGGATCATAGAGGGGGCCCCAATCCGCCTTTTTGGCCAGCAGGTGGGCCGCTTCCTTGAGTGGTATCAGCTCACGGAACTGCTCGAACATCCAGGGGAAGATCATCTCGCCGGTGAAGGCGAAATCCTTGCCGGGTGCCCAGGCCAGGGCCGGATATTCGGCTCTGACCCGCTCGGCCGCCCAGTTGCTGGCGGCCCCTTCGGCGTAGATGGACTCATGCAGTATGGCGAACACAGGGTTGGTGTTGAACGGCTGCATGGCTTGCAGCTGATAGAGGAAGGCGGGGTTGAGCCGCTCGCCGATGAAGGCATCTTCCAGCAGGTAGTAGAGCTCCTCGAAGGCACCGCTGGCGCCGAGATCCAGCCCCTGCTGCTGCAACTGCTCCACCGTCAGGCGCTGGCCGTTGGGCAGGCGCACCTCGTGGCTGTGCAGGTGGTTTGCCAGCCGGTTGGCGATGGCCTGGGCATGGGGGAAACGGACGAAGAAGGCGCGGTTCTTGTCCGCCACCCGCTGATAGGTGGCGCGGTAGACCTCATCTGCACTGCGGCCTATGGGGGCCACGCCGCCGGTGAGGTAGACCTCGTGCAGGCTGTCCGGGAACAGGGAGAGATAGGTGAGGCTGCAAAAGCCACCAAAGCTCTGGCCAAGCAGGCTCCAGGGGCGAGCAGGACTCAGGATGGCGCGAACATATTCCGCATCGCGCACTATGCTGTCGGCGCGAAACAGGCTGAGGTAGTCGGCCTGCTCCTGGGCGCTGCGCTGGGCCAGCGCATCGGCACTGATGGGGGTTGAATGGCCGGTGCCGCGCTGATCGAGCAGCAATACCCGAAACTCCTGCAGTGCCCGCTTGAGCCAGCCGCTATTGGCGGTCGGACGCGGGGCACCAAAGCCGGGCCCCCCTTGCAGGAACAGCAGCCAGGGCAGCTCCTCGTGCAGCCTGTCCTGGCGGCAGAGGGTGCGACCAAACAGGATGAGCGTCTCCTCATCGTCCGGCTGCTGGTGATCAAGGGGCACGGTGAAGAAGTGTGGCTCGCAATGGATGCCGTCCAGCACGTAACGCAAGGGGCTGCTCATCTGACGTTCTCCCTGAACGAGGTGATTTTGTGGTGGGAGCCATATCATAACCATGGCCCCCGGCCCGGTCACGCCGGTTTTTGAAAGGGGTGGCAAGATGGGTAATTTCCCTCCTTTTACTCGCGATCCTGTGCCCGCCGTCAGCCCCTTGTGTTCTGGCTCATGAAATCCTCATCCTCTATGTCTATCGCTGTCTATCGCTGTCTATTGCCCCCCTTCTATCAAGGTGACATCCGGTGTGGCATCGACAAAAAGCCACCGCCACACCCTGTTTTTGTGACCTCCAGATGACCGTTTTCATGGCTGGGGGTGGGCAACTGACTGAAATGAATTTGGTTGTTTTCTGCTCTGAATAGTAACCTTTTAGAAATAAATTTATTTGATGTATAAATTAAATTCACACCTTTCGTTATTGTGTATCTGTTTGTTTTTTAATGTTGTTTTTGTTTTTGTTTTTGTTTTTTTCTGCATTTTGTTTTTTTATTCACTTTTTTTACGTGGTTAATCCTTTCTGCTCTAATCTTTATGGTTGTTACTGGTTGAACAATCAATTAACAAAAACATGCCCATAGTCGGAGTCTTTGAAGTACGTCATCAGGAACCGATCCAGGCCACCATCTCTTCGGTGGACGAGTTCGGTTTGCAACACACCACCATCCATCACATCTGTGTCAAAGCGGGCTTGTTTTCTGGCCTCAGGCCAGCCACGAACCGTGCCCGTCTGCAGTACAACACATCCCCATGAGCGATGGCTTCTGGCTACGCAGTGCTTTGAGCCCCAGCCCTGAACCCGACTTCAGCCGCGCCGAGCGGCTTTGCAAACTCTTTATCCAGCAACGACTGACCCCAGCGGAGTGAATTCATGTCTTTGAAGCGTTATCAGAATTTTGTCGACGGCCGTTATCTGGCCAATGCCTCGGGCGAGTACTTCGAGGTCATTAATCCTGCTAGCGGGGCCGTCATCTACGAGGTCGAGGTGGCCGATGAGGCAGTGCAAACTGCGGCCATTGCGAGTGCCCAGAAGGGTTTTGCGCTCTGGTCGGCCATGAGTGGGGTCGAGCGTGGCCGGATCCTGTTGCGGGCCGTGGCTTTGCTGCGTGAGCGTAACGATATCCTTGCCGCCATCGAGGTAGCCGACACCGGCAAGCCCTGGCAGGAAGCCTCTGTGGTGGACGTGGTGACTGGCGCCGACAGCATTGAGTTCTTCGCCGGCCTGGCTGCCGCCATCGAGGGCAATCAGCAGCAGCTGGGGGCTGATTTTTACTACAGCCGCCGCGAGCCCCTCGGCATCTGTGCCGGGATCGGCGCCTGGAACTACCCGCTGCAAATTGCCTGCTTGAAGGCGGCCCCCGCGCTGGCCTGCGGCAACAGCATGATCTTCAAACCCTCCGAGGAGACGCCCCTCGGTGCCCTCAAGCTGGCGGAGATCTTCATCGAGGCCGGCATGCCCGCCGGCGTCTTCAATGTGGTGCAGGGGGATGGCCGGGTTGGTGCCTGGCTGAGTCAGGTACCCGAGGTGGCCAAGATCTCCTTCACCGGCGAGGTGGGCACTGGCAAGAAGGTGATGCGCGCCGCTGCTGAGACCCTCAAGGGGGTGACCATGGAGCTGGGGGGCAAGTCCCCTCTCATCATCTTCGACGATGCGGATCTGGAAGAGGCGGTCAGCGCCGCCATGGTGGCGAACTTCTATACCCAGGGCGAGGTGTGCACCAATGGCACCCGCGTCTATGTGCAACAGGGGATCTACCCCACCTTCATGGCGCGGCTGCTGGCCCGTACCAGGGACAATATTCGGGTCGGCGACCCCATGGAACCGACCACCAACTTCGGTGCCCTCATCTCCCGCGAGCATCAGCGCAAGGTGCTCGACTACATCCGCATCGGCCAGGAAGAGGGGGCCACCCTGCGCTGTGGCGGGGAGGCGCTGCGGCCGGCCATGGCGCCGGATGGCTTCTTCGTCGCCCCCACCATCTTCAGCGAGTGTCGGGACGAGATGCGGATCTGCCGCGAAGAGATCTTCGGCCCCGTAATGTCCGTGCTCAGTTTCGAGCAGGAAGAGGAGGTGGTGCGGCGAGCCAACGACACTGCCCTGGGGCTGGCGGCCGGTGTCTTCACCCGGGATATTCGCCGCGCCCACCGGGTGGTGCACCAGCTGCAGGCCGGGATCTGCTGGATCAACAGCTATGGCGCCTCCCCGGCCGAGATGCCGGTGGGCGGCTTCAAGCAGTCCGGCATAGGGCGGGAGAACGGCCTGGCGACCCTGCAACACTACACCCAGCTCAAGTCCGTCTATGTCGGCATGCAAGCGATCCAGAGTCCGTTTTAAGGAGGCACCATGACGCAATTCGATTACATCATAGTGGGGGCGGGCAGCGCTGGCTGCGTGCTGGCCAACCGCCTGAGCGAGGATGGTCAGCACAGGGTGCTGCTGCTGGAGACGGGGGGCAGCGACAAGAGCATTTTCATCCAGATGCCGACCGCCCTCTCCATCCCCATGAACACCAAAAAGTATGCCTGGCAGTGCGAGACCGAGCCCGAGCCCCATCTGGACGGGCGGCGCATGTACTGCCCACGGGGCAAGGTACTGGGAGGCTCTTCCTCCATCAACGGCATGGTCTATGTGCGCGGCCATGCCGGAGACTTTGACGAGTGGCAGCAGGCGGGGGCGCAGGGCTGGGACTATGCCCATTGCCTGCCCTACTTCAAGCGGGCCGAGCAGTGGGCCTTCGGTGGGGATGAGTATCGCGGCGCTGAGGGACCCCTTGGGGTCAACAATGGCAACCAGATGCAAAATCCCCTCTATCAGGCTTTCGTCGATGCCGGTGTGGAAGCGGGCTACGACGGGACGGCGGATTACAACGGCTGCCAGCAGGAGGGGTTCGGCCCCATGCACATGACGGTGAAGCAGGGAGTGCGCAGCTCCAGTGCCAATGCCTATCTCAGACCCGCCATGGGGCGGGCCAACCTCACTGTGCTGACCGGTGCCCTGGTCCACAAGGTACTGCTCGAGGGCAAACAGGCGGTCGGGGTGCGCTTCGAACGCAAGGGCAAGATGGAGGAGGTGAGAGCCGGCAAGGAGGTGATCCTGAGTGCAGGCCCTATCGGCTCACCTCATCTGCTGCAACTCTCCGGCATCGGCGATCCCGATACTCTGAGGGCGGCAGGGATAGGGGTACTGCACCCTCTGCCAGGGGTGGGCGAAAACCTGCAGGACCATCTGGAGTTCTACTTCCAGTTTCGCTGTCAGCAACCCATCACCCTCAATGGCAAACTGGGTCTGTGGGACAAATTCCTCATCGGCAGCCGCTGGCTGCTGCACAAGGACGGTCTGGGGGCGACCAATCACTTCGAGTCTTGTGGCTTCATTCGCTCCAAAGCCGGAGTTCCTTGGCCGGATCTGCAGTACCACTTCCTGCCCGCTGCCCGCTGCCATGCGTTATGACGGCAAGGAGGCGTTTGCAGGGCACGGTTTCCAGGTACACATAGGTCATAACAAGCCCCGCAGTCGTGGTCAGGTGCAGGTGCGCTCGGCCGACCCCCGTCAGGCCCCCGCCATCCGCTTCAATTACCTCTCCCATCCGGATGATGTCGAAGGATTTCGCGCCTGCGTGCGACTGACCCGGGAGATCATCGGTCAACCGGCCCTGGATGCCTATCGGGGAGAGGAGATACAGCCAGGGGGGGCGGTACAAAGCGATGAGCAGATAGATGCCTTTGTACGCAGTGCCGTGGAGAGCGCCTACCACCCCGCCTGCTCCTGCAAGATGGGGACGGATCCCATGGCGGTGGTGGATCCCGAGACCCGGGTTCATGGTCTGCAGGGGCTGCGGGTGGTGGATTCCTCCATCTTCCCGACCATTCCCAACGGCAACCTCAATGCCCCCACCCTGATGGTGGCCGAGCGCGCCGCCGACCTGATCCTAGGCAAGGTGCCACTGATGGCGCACCCGGTCGAGGTGGGGCTGGCCGAGCACTGGCAGGAGAAGCAGCGTCCGCGGGAGCCAGTGCGTTCCCTGATTTGAGCCCGTGGGTTGAATAAATAGAGATGCCACCACCCGGATGGCAGTTCGTCAGACCTTAGCTATCGCCCATCGCGCTTGATACCGGCGATAGCTAAGCCCTGATCCCGTGTCCATTTCCCCTCGCCACTGCGGGGTTGGGGGAGTCATGTCCGCAGGAAGCCGAACTGCCTCTTGAACACCACAATGCAATGACAAGGAGCACTTATGTTTGGTCACGAAAGGGATATCGCAGGAGGTCAGTCATGACAGTCTGGCTCAGTGCAGGAATACTGTTTACCTTTGCCGCCATCGCCTTTGTGCTCTATCGCTGGGGCAATATTCGTTGTATCGGTACCACGCCGGTGCGCACCTTTACCTTCGTCGCCATCCTGCTCACCTCCGGCCTGGATGTGGGGCTCATCATGTTCCCGCTCACCGAGTTTGCTGGTTATGCCGATCTACAGGCGAGCCCGGAATATGGCTTCACCAATCCGCTTGCCATTGAATTCGGTTACTGGGGATTTCTCATCTGGGGTTTCTACTTTCTGACCTGTTTCTATTTCTGCGTGATAGAACCCAGAGTGAAGTTCTTTGAGCTGGCGCCGGTGAAGTTCCTCAACAACCTGGTGATCATAGGCACCTGTGCCTTCACCGCCTATCTGCTGCTGAGCAACCTGCCCTGGTATCTGCCCCAGATCGGGGATGGCGAGAGCCTGGTGGCGAGTTTTTACCTGATAGTGCTGCTGGTGATAGCGCTCTCCATCTATTCGAGCACCAGCCTGAAGTTCGTCAGGATCCTGAGCCTGGGCACGACGACCTGCTTCATCGCCCTGATCGCCTTGATGTGGGGCGCCGCCTTTCTCACGCCGGCAGGAACCCTGGCCGACTTTGCCGCGACGCTGGCGCTGGTGGGAGGATATTTTGGTCACATAGAGCGCTTCGTGCTGCCCCTCAATGATTACCACGCCTTTTATCTCTATTGGTGGTTCTCCTGGAGCATCATGATCGGTCAGTTCACCGCCCGCTTCGTCGGCGGCTTGCGCACCTGGCAACTGCTGGGGGCCATGCTGGTGTTTCCCTCCCTGGCCATCGCCGTCTGGTTCGCCGTGCTCTACTACTACCACGAGCAGGGGCTCTCGACCGCCGGCTTCTTCAACTGGGCTATGGTCGCCGTGGGGATCACCATGGTGATCAACTCCCTCGACTCCCTGATCCGCCTCTATACCGACAACCTGGGGTTGACGACCCAGCGGCTCGGCCAGTGGCGTTACTTCGGGCTCAACCTGCTAATGCTGGCCAGCTTGACCCTGCTGTTCAAGCTCGACTTCCTGCAGATCCAGTGGGTCGGTGCCCTGGTGATCGGCCTCTTCTTCGCCTGTTTCGGCTACATCATCAGGTACAAGCTGAAGGCGGTGAGCAGCATAGAGGGCGCGCCAAAGGAGAATCGCCTCGACTACGGCAAGATAGAGCTGGCCGGATAAGAGGGGGGAGCCAGGGGCGCAGAGTCGGTGTGCTTCAAGCTCGGAGCCGCCGGTCAGTCACCCCCTTGTGAGCCAGGCGTACGATCGCCCGCACATCCGCGAGTCAGCATGCTCATGAAGCGGGACAGGGTGGGTCTCTTTGATGAATTTATTATCGAGGTGAATATTGATGATAAAGGGGGGCTGATACAAAGATGGCTCGCCTGCCGATGTGTGCAGGGGCCAGTGCTGGAACAGGGTGAGGTGGGCTCGATGAAGCCATCGTGGATACGACGTCGGAAAAAAGAGAAAGGGGTAAACCCGGAAGGCGTGCTGCAGACAGGGCTCTTGCTGTTTAGCGCCGCCTGTGGAGCTACCCTGCTATTGGCAGCCTGCAACGGCAGCTGAAACAGGCATAAAAAAAGCCCGCTCGATGAGCGGGCCCTTCAAATTTGGCTCCTCCTGCTGGACTTGAACCAGCGACATACGGATTAACAGTCCGCCGTTCTACCGACTGAACTAAGGAGGAATTATTGGTGCCCAGAGACGGAATCGAACCGCCGACACGGGGATTTTCAATCCCCTGCTCTACCGACTGAGCTATCTGGGCAACGGCGCGCATTAAACCCTTTATACGCAGATGTGTCAACCACAGGGGGCAGATTGAGGTACCGTTCGCTCGATAACCGAGCAATTTCCCCTCCTGTCAGCGGTTTTTACCCTCAATCCTGCCTTGTTGTGCTGTTTTTTCGTTGTGGGCAATGAAAAAGGGGGCCTGAGCCCCCTGGGTGCATTGGATGACTCAGTGACGGCTGACTATGATCCGTCCCGTGCTCATGTCGCGGGCCTGACCCGTGACGCTGATCTTGAGGCCATGCTCGGGCAGCAGGCGACCCGCATCCGGGATCTCCTTGCTCTGGTAGCTGCGGGAATCCTTGAACACCCGGTTCGGGGTGACCCAGAAATCGCGCAGCAGGGAGCCGCTCGGGTGCTTGAGGTTGAGCGGTTGCTGGAAGCCCAGGCTGAAGGTGGCATCGTGGATCTGGTAGCGGGTGCCGGCGACGGCGCCGTCACTCCACTTCAGAGTGCGTTGGTCTGCATCAACGACGCCGAGGAAGCCCTCACCCGGGTGGACGCCTACCCAGTTGTTGTCCTGGCTGTTGTCCACGTACCAGAGCAACATGCCCGGCTCGTAGCGCATCAGCTGGTCAGACACATTGATGTGGGCCAGTCCCTTGTCGACCCCCGCATGGTTGCGCCACTCGGCCAGATAGTAGTGATCCTTGGCCTCGTTGCCGTTGCTCTTCACAAACCCGGCCAAGGTAAAAGCGGAGTTGCCTTCGGCCCCGTCGCTCACCAGCGTATCCCCGTCGGCCAGGATCAGGATCTCGTCCACGAACAGGCCGTTCTCGGCCACGCCGCCATCGCTCAGGTATTGCAGGGTCAGGTTTATCTTCTGACCGGCCCAGGGGCTCAGGTCAAATTCGGCATCGGTCCAGCCATTGGAGTTGCCCGTGATGCCGATGCCAAAGCCGATCCCGTTCGGATCGTCGCTGGTGGTCAGGTTGCCGGGGATGGGCTGACCGTTGACCAGCACCCGCCCATAGTCAAACCCCTCTTCAATCTGGTACCAGGCCTTGAACGCCAGACTGGCGCTCTGCTTGCCGGTCAAGTCCAGGGTGAGGTTCATGCGGTTGTCGAGGTTGTTGGCCTTGCCACCGTGGTATTCGTATTGGCCGGCATAAGGCGGATTGAGCGGGATCTGCTTGGCGGGCAGATTGATGCGTACCACGTCGTCGTTGCGGCCCTTGTCGTTGGCTTGATCCAGCATGTAGACGTTGCCGCGGGGGCTGAGATCGGCGAGCTGCACATTGCTGCCGTGCAACCAGTTGCCGCCGAGGGAGGCCTGCAGGAACTCCTTGGCCCAGGCGGAGAAACCGGTCGGCTCTGTGCCGCCTATCACGCCGGCCCAGGAGCCGGATGACATGATGGACCAGGTGGCCACAGGTTCACCCTTGCCGGTGTACTTGGTGTCGTACTCGTCCGGCAGTCCCAGATCGTGGCCATATTCATGGGCACAGACCCCGGCCGCCGCATCGATGGGCTGGATGGTGTAGTCGTAGGCGGCAAACTGGCCGCCGAAGTTGCCGTTCGGGCTGCTGGTGCCGGGGATGGGGAAGGGGGCGCCCAGGTTCCAGCGATGGGCCCAGATGGCATCCTCGCCAAGATCGCCACCACCGGCCTCTTCCCCCACGCTGGAGTGGAAGATCATCAGGTGGTCGATGAGACCATCCGGCTCGTTCCGGTTGCCGTTGCCGTTGAGATCGTAACGATCCTCCTGGTCAAACTGGGCCAGATCGATGGAGGGGTCATTGGCCACCTGGATCAACGCCTCCTTCACCAGGTCCCGAATGGTATTGGGGGTGGCATTGGCGCCGTAGTAGGCGGCATTCTTGTCGGCGGTATACCAGCCCGCCACCTGACCGCGCACGCTGTAGCTCTTGCCGGATTGCTGCTCGTAGAACTGGCGCATGGAGATGAAAGTTTCACCGTTCGGGCCCTTGTAGCCCTTGCCGGAGAACAGCAGGTCGTTGTAGTGCTCGGGTGTGTAGTCCGGGTAGTACATCTTGGTGAGATCCGGGGTGACGCTGTTCTTCGGGTAGTCGGGAAAGTCCACCAGGATGGCGAGGATCTTGTCCTTGCGCATCTTGCCGTTGTAGTGCTCCTTCTCGATGGACTTGAGCAGCAGGGTGGGCACCCGGTCGCCGGGACGGGCCGTGCCGTTCAGGCGGATCTTCTTGAGGATGGTCTCCCGCATCTTGCCCTCTTTCACCGCCAGGGTGCCGCTGTGGCCCTGGTAGGCTCGCGACTTCTCGCGATAAAAACGGGCGAGGGCGGCCTGCTCCATCTCGGGGGAGGCCAGGGTGGGGATGCGGCCGCTTTTCTTCAGCATATCCAGCACCTTCACCTCGTCGGCCAGGGGGGCATCGAACGGGCCATGTACCGGGGCGGCCATGGCGTGGTTTCCAATCATAAGGGTTGAGCCGATGATCAGGCTCATTATTGTTTTTTTAGGCATTCTATGTGCTCCTTCACATGATAAAAGGGAGCCTTGCTGGCTCCTCTTTCCGTACGGGCCCTGTTGCGCCCGCGTCCCTTGATACACCCCTTGAGTGACTCTTGTCACTGAGTGAAAACTGGTGGATAGTGCTGATTTCACAGTACTTTTCGATGGGGTTGTGCGTATCGTCCATCCAGATGTGAAGTTCCGTATGGGACATTTCACGAGAAGCGGCAGATTACACTTTATTAACCTTTTATGATGGCACCCCATTTGGGGTGGCCCCGGGCGAGCCGCTATCTTGGCTTGCGCATTGAGCCGGATGCACTCTGCGGGTATGCTTTGCCGCAACTATGCCGCGCCGGGTGAATGTGAGCCGAAGCAGGCACCCGATTGCCGACGGCATGTGACACTAACAAAGTAGTAGCTGGGGTTAATATGAGTCTTGATATGCAAGAGTGGCGTGCAGAGACCACCGCCATCGTCAACGAGTTGCTGGCCGATGGCAGCAACCCGGATCTGGAATATGACATTGAGCACCACTTCGCCTGTCAGGATTTCGATCAGCTGGAGAAAGCGGCCGTCGACCTGTTCAAGGCCGGTTTTGAAGTGACTGACGCGGAAGAGATGGAGCTGGATGACGGCGCCCCCATCTTCTGTTTCGATGCCACCATAGAGCGCAAGCTGGACATAGAGACCATAGTGGCCGACATCGAGAAAATGTTGCCGATCCTCAAAAAGTACGGCGTGGATTACGACGGGTGGGGTACTTACTTCCAGGAGTAAGGACGACAGCGGGTGTCGGCGCTGTGCCGGACAACAAAAAGGCCACTTTCGAGTGGCCTTTGTTTTGTCTGCGGTCAGCTGCCGGGCAACTGGTAGTTGCGGGCAAACTCGTCGGGTGGCAGTGGGCGGCTGAACAGGTAGCCTTGCAGCCGATCACAACCGGCTTGTACCAGCCAGGCTTGCTGCTCGGGGGTTTCAACCCCTTCGGCGGTGATCCTGATCCCAAGCTCGTGGCCCAAGCCGATGACGGAGCGCACTATGGCGGTGGTGGCCTGGTTGGTGGCCAGCCCCTGGGTGAAGCTGCGGTCCAGCTTGAGGGTAGCCACCTGCAGCCGTGGCAGGTAGGCGAGCGAGCAGTAACCTGTGCCGAAGTCATCGATGGCGAGCTGGAACCCCGCCTCAATCAGATTGGCGAGGTTGCTCTCAATCTCGTCGGCGTTCTCCATCAGCACCCCTTCGGTGATCTCCAGCTCCAGTTGCCAGGGGGCAAGCCCGTGACGCTCTATGCAGGCGAAGATCTGCGGGCAGAGGTCGGGGTCACGAAATTGCAGCGGTGACAGATTGATTGAGAGCACCAGATCCGGTGCCGCACCCTGCCAGCGAGCCAGTTGGGCACAGCCCTGTTCCAGCATGCGCTGACCGAGCTGGCCGATGAGCCCCAGCTCCTCTGCCAGCGGGATGAATTCATCTGGCGAGATCATGCCGAGTTCGGGGTGGGGCCAGCGGCAGAGCAGTTCAGCCCCGTGCAACTGGTTGTTGCGGGTGCTGATGATGGGCTGATAGACGGCGGTGAGCTGCCCCGATTTGATGGCCAGCGGCAGCTGGGCCGCGATCAGCTGACGGCGTTTGAGTTTGGCATCTAGCTCGGGATCGAACAGGGTACAGTGCTGCTGCTGACGCTTGCCTTGAGCCAGCGCGGCCTCGGCATGGCTCAATAGCCGTTCGGCGTCGTTGGCCCTGCCGTGGGCAATGCCAAGGAACACAGGGATTTGGATCCTGTGCTCTTCGATCTGGTAGGGCACCATCAGCTCGTTTTGCAGGCGGCGACTCCAGTCTGCCAGCGGTTCGCTCAGCTCCGGCAGCAGCATGGCGAAGTCGTCGGCGGCGACCCGGCACACCAGTGACTGGGGCCGCGCCAGCTGTTGCAGACGACGAGCTACCTGGCTCAGCAGGCGATCGGCGACCCGGATGCCGAAGCGGTCATTGATCTCGCGAAAGTGTTGCAGGTCGACCAGCAGCAGGCTGGCCTTGCGGGCCCCGAGGTGGCGGCTGGTCTGCAGAAAATGGGAGAGTTTGAGCAGGCCGGTCAGACTGTCGTAGTGCTGCTCCTGCTGCAACTGGGCCTGGGTGGTCCGCAGTCCCGTGATGTCACGGCTCAAGGTCAGGATGCCGAGGGAGTTGCCCTCGTCGTCCGGCACATCGACTCGGGTTATCTCCAGGTGGCGGCCCTGACCGTTGGCATCCACCAGGCAGTATTCGCCCCGTCCCATGGGTAACTCGGTGGAGAGTCTGTGTGCGACACGCTGGCCGAGCGCCTCGCTCGCCGCCATGCCCATGAAGTCGAGAAAGGCCTGGTTGCAGTCGATGAGCAGTCCCTGATGGTCTTCCAGCCGGATGGGATCCGGGATGGCGTCAAGCAGCCGGCGCTGCAGCAGCTGCTGCTGACGAAAGGTCTGCTCCAGCTCCTTGCGCTGGCCAATCTCGTTGACCATGCCAAACAGCGCCACCGGCTTGCCCTGCTCGTCATAGAGGGGGATCTTGTGGATCTCCATCCAACGGGTGCTGTCGCCACTGTTGCAGTGCAGCTGCTGATAGAGCAAAGGATTGCCCTCTGCCAGCAGGCGATCATCCTCTTCCCGAAAGATGTTGCCCCATGGCATCTCTATGTCCGTCTTGCCGATAAGCTCTTCTGTTTGCTGCAGACCGGCCTGCTCCACAAACGTGCGGTTGGCAAACAGGTAGCGCCCGTCCGTATCCCGACAGAAGATATTCATGGGCAACTGATCGATGATCTGCTGTAACAGCGTCAGGGTGAGCAAGGAATTCACGCAGGCACTCACGGGGGTAATTTCGAGCAAATCTATGATAGCAGACGGGTTTTGTAAAGCTTGGGTTAACGAGGATGCATTTCTGCCGATCTCTGCTGACAGTCTGTGTCGTCAACGCCATAATAGCCGCCGGTTGGCCGATGGCCGAATAATATGGATGAGAGAAGCAGCATGAAAAAGATATTGGGGATCGCCCTGGCCCTGCTGATGGCCGGGTGTGCCAGCGACAACAATGGTGGTGAGCAGTACCGCTATAACCCGCCGGTTGCCAAGGCGACCAACAACACCCAGGAGATGCAGATCCCGGTGGATCTGGTGTGGGCGCGCGCCGAGAAGTGGTTTGCCGATCACGGTCTCAACATCGAGAACAGCCAGCGTGGATCGGGTCTGATGACGGCCAACGTCGAAAACTCCGCCGATGGTCTGGAGTGGCTGGATTGCGGCACCATGGGTTCCAAAGTGGCGCTGGGCAACCCCAATCTGCAGATCAATCTGATCATCACCCAGAGCGGCAACAACAGCGTGGCGACCGTCAACGTCAAGGGCAATACCCAGCTCTACTTCGTTGAGTCGTCCGGCGAGCGTGTTGCGGCCCCCTCCATCACGCCTGTCTGTGTCTCCCAGGGGCGCCTGGAACAGAGTCTGTTTGCCACTCTGGGCAACTGACCCGCCTCTGTCAGCCGCCTGCTTGTATGGTGGCCAGCATCAAACACCCCCTTGCTTGCAGCGGGGTGTTTGTTTTTGGGCTGTCAGCATGCCCTGAATAGAGGGTATATGCCGCCGTCAGCGCATTTCAGGTTCTGACACCCGGGTGCCCCTGTGTTGCCGCCAGACATAAAGAAAAACGCCCCCGGCAGGGGCCGGGGGCGTTCGGAGCGTCAGCACGACTGGCTGGCGACTAGAGGGCGCTGTCACCGTGAAAGAGAGCCTGCTCGCCGGATTTGAGCACATAGCCTTTCCAGGGGAAGAGCTGGTAAGCACCTCCCTGCCAGGACCAGTTGCCCTCATCCCCTTGTCGGGTCAGCAAGGTCTGCTCACCGTTTGGCAGGGTCAATTCGGCCTTGCTCTGATCGGCATTGAACAGCACGAAGGCGCTGCCGGTCTCATCCGATTTGAGGGATTGCAGTCTCACCGCCTGTTCAAACAGGCGGACGCACTGGTTGGTCAGCGCTGACCATTGATAACCGGCGCTGGCACGACAGCCGTGGATATCCTGATCATTGCCGACCATATGCTGGGTCGGGGTACTGCAAGCCGCCAGCAGCAGGGAGGCGGCCATCAGAGTCAGAGTGCGCATGCTTACTCCTGCTTGTCTTCGAGATTGTCCCGTTCGATGACGATGTTGGAGAAACCCAGCTCCTTGAAGTAGTTCTCCTGGTAATCCTTCACGCTCTTTTTGTCGCGGCGGCAGACTTGGGCCAGCTGGGCCTCCATGGCGTGGAAGCTGGAGAGATCCAGCCCTTCGGCGGCGGCAATGGCATCGTAGATGCTGCGAAACTTGTCGTTCGCATAGCCGAGCTCTTTGGTCTGCTTTTTGTAGGTGTAGGTAATCTTAAACGCCATCTGGCCCTTCCTTCTTCAATTTGGCTTGCTTGCGCTGGACATAGAGGTAGAGGCTTTCGACCTTCTCCCGTGCCCAGGGGGTCTTGCGCAAGAACTTCAAGCTGGACTTGATACTGGGGTCGTCGGTGAAGCAGCGGATGTTTATCTGCTGTCCGAGCTCTGCCCAGCCATAGTGCTCGACCAGGGCGGTGACGATCGCCTCCAGGGTCAGCCCGTGTAGCGGGTTTTTTGCTTGCGAGGAGCCTGGCTGGTCACTCATGCGTCGGCCGCCAGCTTGGCAAAGGGTTGACCCATGCGAGTGGTGACGCCATTGGCCAGATGGGGCTCAAAACCGGCAAGCATGCCAGGGCCAAACAGGCAGACCACGGTACTACCGAGCTTGAACAGGCCCATCTCGGCCCCTTTTTGCAGTGTGATGGCTTCATCACCGCTGTAATCCCAACGCACCACTTCTTTCTGCTTGGTCGGCGCTATATTGCCGGCCCAGATGGTTTCGATACTGGCGACGATAGTGGCGCCGACCAGCACCAACGCCATGGGGCCATGGGGAGTGCGGAAGGTGGCGACCACACGTTCGTTGCGAGCGAACAGGTTGGGCACATTCTCGGCGGTGAGCGGGTTGACGGAGAAGAGATCCCCCGGCACGAACACCATGCTTTCCAGCACGCCGTCCAGCGGCATATGGATGCGGTGGTAATCCTTGGGCGCCAGATAGATGGTGGCAAAGTCCCCATCCTTGAATGGCGCCACCAGATCCTCGAAGCCACCCAGCAGCTCGCGGGCGCTGTAGTCGTGGCCCTTGGCCTGGATGATGCGGCCCTGATGAATGGGGCCGAGTTGGCTGACGGTGCCGTCCACCGGCAGGGCCAGGGTCATGGCATCCTCGACCAGCGGACGGATCCCCGGCTTGAGCTCGCGGGTGAAGAAGGCGTTGAAGCTCGTGTAGTGGGCTGGATCTTCGTGCAGCGCTTCGCTCATGTCGACGCCGTACTGTTTGATAAAGGCCTCTATCACCCGTGTGGTGAGGTTGCCCGCTTCTGCGGCAGCCAGCTTGCCCACCAGACGGGAGAGGGCGTGCTTGGGCAAACAGTATTGACCGGCAATTTTCAGGTTGTCAGTGATGCTCATGATCTTGATCTGGTCTTTATGGAAAGAGGGTTGAATAGGTCACGTCCGGGCTTGTTGCCGACCGTGGCGGGCTTCCTGCATGGTTTCCAGGATGCGGTGATAGTTGTGGAAGCGATCGGCACTGATGTCACCACGGTCGACCGCCGCACGCAGGGCGCAGCCTGGGTCGTCCTTGTGGGTGCAGTCGCGGAATCGGCAACCACCCAGGTAGTCACGAAACTCGATGAAGCACCAGGTGATGCGATCGGCTTCCAGATGCCAGAGTGCGAACTCGCGGATCCCGGGGGAGTCGATGAGATCGCCGCCGCTCGGGAAGTGATAGAGTCGCGCTGTGGTAGTGGTGTGCGTACCTAGCCCCGAGTTTTCGGAGATCTCGCCGGTCAGCACATCCAGCCCCGGCATCAGAGCGTTAGTGAGCGACGATTTGCCCACCCCGGACTGGCCGACGAAGATGCTGATCTTGCCTTCGAACTGGGCCTTGAGCTCATCGAGGCCTTCGCCGCTCTCACAGCTGACCAGGATCACCTGATAGCCCAGCTTGCGATAGGGGTCGAGTTGTCGTTCGACACGGATGCGGGCAGCCTCATCGAGCATGTCGACTTTGTTCAGCACTATGAGTGGCTGTATCTCCACATCCTCGGCGGCGACCAGATAGCGGTCGACAATGTTGGTGGAGAACTCGGGCATCACCGCCGAGACGATGATGATCTGGTCGATGTTGGCGGCGATGGGTTTGACCCCGTCGTAGAAATCCGGCCGGGTCAACACTGAGTGGCGCGGATGCACCGCTTCGATGACACCTGCGGTCGCGGTATTGAGGCCGGGCCGCCAGACCACCTTGTCGCCACACACCAGGCTGCTGATGCTGCGACGCAGGTTGCTGCGGTGGATGGTGCCGTCAGTCGCTTCTACGTCAGCATGCTGACCGAAACGGCTGATCACCACTCCTTCAATGGCCGGGCCAAACAGGGTGTCATCCACGACAGTGGTGTGATCTTTTTGCAACCGCCGCTCGCGGTTGGCCTGGACGCGGCTTTGTTGACCCAGATTGAGTTTTGCTTTCTTTGCCACTCGATTCGCCAGTTTATGAACAGATTCAAAGCCAGTATGATACATGCAAATTGGCAAAATTCCGCCATTCCTCCCAATAGAGAGAATAATCATGACAGTCAGCGCGCAGAACCTGGTATGGATCGACATGGAGATGACGGGTCTGGACCCCGAAGAGAACGTGGTACTGGAGATCGCCACCATAGTCACCGACAAGGATCTGAACGTGCTGGCAGAAGGGCCTGTCATCGCCATCCACCAAAGCGATGAAGAGCTGGCCAAGATGGACGACTGGAACGTCAACACCCATACCAGGAGCGGACTGGTGGCCCGGGTCAAGGAGAGTCAGTACGACGAAACTAGGGCCGTGGCCGAGACCCTCGATTTCATTCGCCAGTGGGTACCGGAGCGCACCAGCCCGCTGTGCGGCAACAGCATAGGCCAGGATCGCCGCTTCATGGTCAAGCACATGAGCGAGCTGGAAGCCTTCTTCCATTACCGCAACGTTGACGTCAGCACCATCAAGGAGCTGGTACGCCGCTGGCAGCCCGAGCTGCTGGATCAGTTCACCAAGAGTGGCTCCCACATGGCGCTGGACGATATTCGTGAATCCATCGCCGAGTTGCGCTTCTATCGTAGTCACGTCTTCAAGATCTGATTGCCTGGCATGGGGTTGCCATCGATTGGTTGCTAAAATCGACAGTTCGGCCAGCTTTTGAGCGAACACGCGCAACCAGACGAAAAAGCCCTTGCAATTGGAAAGACTGCTCTTATAATTCGGCTCCCGTGCAGTAGCGCAAGCAACCAAATGCTGCACGATTTGTTTTGATGCCATTTTATGGTGTGTGCGGGAATAGCTCAGTTGGTAGAGCACGACCTTGCCAAGGTCGGGGTCGCGAGTTCGAGTCTCGTTTCCCGCTCCAAAATGTGATGATGAAACTGGTTCAATCCAGCCCGATGCGGGAATAGCTCAGTTGGTAGAGCACGACCTTGCCAAGGTCGGGGTCGCGAGTTCGAGTCTCGTTTCCCGCTCCAATCATCTTCACAGACCAGATAATGACAACGCTGTTGCGGGAATAGCTCAGTTGGTAGAGCACGACCTTGCCAAGGTCGGGGTCGCGAGTTCGAGTCTCGTTTCCCGCTCCAAAATGTGATGATGAAACTGGTTCAATCCAGCCCGATGCGGGAATAGCTCAGTTGGTAGAGCACGACCTTGCCAAGGTCGGGGTCGCGAGTTCGAGTCTCGTTTCCCGCTCCAATACATTTGCAATGTGACATCCTGTTGCGGGAATAGCTCAGTTGGTAGAGCACGACCTTGCCAAGGTCGGGGTCGCGAGTTCGAGTCTCGTTTCCCGCTCCAATTTCTCTTCAAATACCCTCTCTGTACGTCATCGAGTACTGAACCAATCGCAGTTGGTAGAGCATCATCCATGCCAGCCAAGGCTGGGGTCGTGTATTCGAGTCTCGTTATCCGCTCCAATTTCTCTTCGTAGTACCAGCATTCCTTTTAATCCTTCAAAAATGACTTCCGTATCGCGCTGTGATGCGTTTGTATTCCTGCTTTTCAGCTCTACCCCTCCGTTTGCCAAGCTCGCTTAGCCTGATAGCAAGACGCTGCCCTGGTCCGGGGTGAGCTGATACCCAGTGGTCGTGATGGCCTGATGGGTGAGGGGCGACAAGAGGGAAATGGCGGGCAAGCGCAGTCACAACCCGGAGAGGGTCTGGTCACAAGCGGGCGATGAACAATAGTGGCGTGGTAAACGGCAGGCAAAAAAATAGGAGGAGCAGGTCTCCTCCTACAGGCTCACTGGCGTGGCTTAGAGCAGAGTAACGTTCTCAGCCTGAGGACCTTTTTGGCCCTGAGTCACAGTGAACTGGACTTTTTGACCTTCAGCCAGGGTCTTGAAACCTGTGCTCTGGATGGAGGAGAAGTGAACGAAAACGTCCGGTCCCTGGGATTGCTCGATGAAGCCAAAACCCTTGGTTTCGTTAAACCATTTTACTTGGCCGGTGCGAATGTCAGACATGTGGTAAGTCCTATCTATAACGAAATGAAACTAAGCCTTGTTGGGCAGCATTTGCCTAGGAATCAGGGGTTGAAGCATGACTGACCACGTCAATTTGTCCCAGTAGCATGTAGAACAATCCCTGTCTAAAGCACAAACGATTGTACGTGAGAGCAGATCCTTGTCAATTTTGCGCTTTTCATTTTTTGAGCAAGCTAAAAATATTGTGAAGTCAGCGGCTTATTTCACGGTGCTGGATCAAAAAGCGGGAGGCTCATGGCCTCCCGTTTTGTCACTCCTTGAGGGCGAACCCTTGGCCCTGCCGGTCATACCGATAGATGGCCTGACCGTAGGAGCGGATCTCCACCCGCTGGATGCGGCGGTTGTCATCCACCAGAATGAACACCGACTTGCCCGATTGCAGCCGGGTCAAAGGGCGGTCCGGCCCTTCGATGGCAATCAGGCGACTGAGCTCGGCGCCTGGCAGCTCGAACTTGCGCCAGATGGAGTAGAGGGTTTCACCGGCTTGCACATCGTGCTGTAGCCAGCTGCCATCTACTTTCTCTTCGACCGGTTTGGCGGCCGAGGTGCCATTGCCAGTAGTCAGCGCTTCGGCTGGCACGGCCAGCGGCACGGCGAGCGAACCGGACGGGGCGGTTGTCGGCATGGCAGGCGCAGGTTCCCAAGCCAGCAACAGCAGCCAGATGGGCACCAGCACCAGCAGGCCTATGGTGTGTTTGCGGGGCAGCGGGTTGGCCAGCTTGAATTTGCCTGCGCTGGCCTCCTGGCCGCGTTGGCCAAGGCCACGCATCCCTTGGCCGATGCGCTGGCGCAGGGTAGCGGCATTGATACGATGGAGCAGGGATCCTTGTGATTCGTCTTGTCGACGCTGCTGGGCTCGTCTGTTATGGCCACGTGGGCGACGGTCCGGGGTGGGCACGGCATTTACCTCTCACTACATTGCCTGCCATCAGGCAAATTCGTTGCCTATGGTAAACGGACTCGCCCCCGAGGGGGAGAGTCCGAGAGAGGAAAATTGTCAGCTGAGACGAAATTGTCCCAGTAATTGCTGCAAACGCTCGGCTGCCTGACGCAATGCCTGGCTGGCTTTGGCCGTTTCGGTCGCATCCTGAGCGATGTCGTTGGCCAGTGCGTTGGTTTTTGACAGATTGCCGGACACCGTCTCGGAGACGGAGCTCTGCTCCTCGGCGGCGGAGGCGATCTGATAGGTCATGTCGTTGATGGTAGAGATGGCCTGATAGATGCTGGCGAGCGCCTCTTCCGCCAGATCCGCCTCGCCCACCGCCTGATGGGTCAGCTGCTGGCTTTGATTGATGGCGCTGACCGCATTGGCCGAGCTGAGACGGATCTTCTCGAGCAGCTCCTGGGTGTTCTGCACCGCCTGCTGGGTGTTGCCCGCCAGCTTGCGCACCTCGTCGGCCACCACCGCAAAACCTCGGCCCTGTTCGCCTGCCCGTGCTGCCTCTATAGCGGCATTGAGCGCGAGCAGGTTGGTCTGATCGGCAATGCCCTGGATCACAGTGAGTATGTTGGTGATCTGCTCGCTGTCGTGAGCCAACCCCTCGACCACTTCGGCGCCTTTGCCTGCTTCGGCCGCCACCTTGTGCATTGACTGGATCACCTGCTGGAAGCGTACCTTGCCCTGATCCGCCGCGCTCTGGGCCTGCTTGGCCGAGTCGGCGGTGTTGTTGGCGTGGGTGGCCACTTCCTGGCTGACATAGGACATCTCCTGTACCGCAGTCAGCATCTGCTCCATCTCCGCCTGGTGATGCTGCAAGTTGGTGTCGGTCTGGCCTGCGATGCGGTCGGTATCACCGGCGTGGCGATTCACTTCGCTGGCGGTTTTCAGCACATCCCCCAGCAGCACCTGCAACTTGTCGATGAAGCGGTTGATGCCCTTGGCGAGATCCCCCAGCTCGTCGACGGAGCGGGTGGTGAGGCGCTTGGTGAGATCCCCCTCGCCATCGGCGATATCGTCCACCAGGCTGACCATCTGGCGGATGGGGCCCGTGATACTGCGCGCTATCATCAGCATGGTGGCCAGTGCCAGCACCAGTACGACAAGGGCACCCACCAGTTGCTGGGTCATGGCAGCCCGACTCATGTCGCTTAGCTGACTTTCCAGCTGATCGGCGCCCGCCAGTACCACCTTGTAGGGCAGGGTGACTATGATGGCCCAGTTGCGGCTCATGCCTGGTACCATGATGGGCACTGAGATACGAAACGATTCGTCCAGCTCCTGACGCTGCACTTCCGGTTTCAGATATTGCTGCCACTGGTTGCCGAGCAGCTTGTCGGCCCGGCTGCCAAGCAGGCTGGCGTCACCGCTGGTGCCCGTGATGACGCCGGCGGCGCTGACGATCAGGGTCTCGCCCTTGCCGTCATAGATGTTGCTGTTGAGGGACTGGGCCTGACGGCTGATGGAGTCCACAGCCAGATCCAGCGCGGCGATCCCCTTGAACTTGCCTGCCACCATGATGGGGGTGGTGATGGTGCTCACCAGCACCTGCTGGCCGTTGATATCCACCTTGAAGGGGTCGATGAGGCAGGAGCGCCCCTCCCGTTTCGGGCAGGAGTAGTAGTCGTTGGCCGGGTTGCCGAATTCATCCGGATCGGTCTTTTCGATGGAAAGCAGCAGGTCTGTGCCTATCTGGTCCTTGTCACGATAGAAGTAGGGCACGAAGCGGCCCTGACTGTCGCTGCCCAGCGTGCTTTGACCGGCGAAGGTGGCATCCTGGCCGTCGAAGCCGTTCGGCTCGAAGCCGGCGAAGGCGCCATATAATTGTGGTTCGAGCGCGAGCTGCGCCTTGAGTAGATCCGTGGCCTGCTGGCGATCCAGCGGCAGCAGGCCCTCTTGTTGCAAGGCGAGGGCACTGGCCATCTGCTGGGTATAGGAGAGCCCCTTTTGCAGCAACTGTGTGATGGTGGCGGCCTCGGCCCGTGCGTTGGCACTCACCTTTTGCCAGGCTTCTTGCTGCAGGGCGGCGCGACTGGAGCTGATGGTCAGCTGTTGGGTCTGTTGACCGGAATACTGGTTGAGCAGGATCAGTATGACCAGGGCTGCGGTCATGGCGATCCCGGCCATTACCAGAATTCGATTCTGGATAGAACGGAACTGCATCGTCTCTTCCTTGTGTCGTGAGAAGTAGTGTGAGAGTTGTTTGGATATCGGCCGGAGGAGGCAGCTCTCCAACACTCCCCATAGCAAATCGGAAATGCCGCTTCGGTTTTGCGATCCCCCTCAAATATCAGGCTGCAGGCGGCCGGGCAGCAAATTTAACCCCCTACTTTAGCCCGCAACGGCCTCATGGTTTTCCCATCCGGGATTCTGAGTGCTAAAATGCGACGGTTTTTTCTAACGAATTGGCCCAAGGCCCTCTACACAAGGCTTAAAGATGAAAGTCAAAACCCGTTTTGCTCCCAGCCCGACCGGCTTTTTGCATGTCGGCGGTGCCCGTACCGCACTCTATTCCTGGTTGTTTGCAAAGAGCCAGGGCGGTGAGTTCGTGCTGCGTATTGAGGATACCGACCTGGAACGTTCCACTCAGGAGGCGATCGACGCCATCATTGAGGGCATGGAATGGCTGGAGCTGAACTGGGATGAGGGCCCCTACTACCAGACCAAGCGTTTCGACCGCTACAACGGCATCATCGACGAGATGCTGACCGATGGCCGTGCCTACAAGTGCTACTGCTCCCGTGAGCGCCTGGACGCGCTGCGCGAAGGCCAGATGGCCAGCGGCGAGAAGCCCCGCTATGACGGCAAGTGCCGGGATAGCGCCCACGATCACCCGGCAGATGCGCCGCACGTTATTCGCTTCCGCAACCCGACCGAAGGTTCAGTCGTATTCGATGACCACGTCCGTGGCCGCATCGAGTTCGCCAATACCGAGCTCGACGATCTCATCATCCGCCGCACCGATGGCGCGCCGACCTACAACTTCTGCGTGGTGGTCGATGACTGGGACATGGAGATCACCCACGTGGTGCGTGGTGAAGACCACATCAACAACACCCCGCGCCAGATCAACATCTATAAGGCGTTGAACGCGCCCGTGCCGGAGTTTGCCCACGTCTCCATGATCCTGGGTGACGACGGTGCCAAGCTCTCCAAGCGCCACGGCGCCGTCTCCGTGATGCAGTACCGCGACGACGGCTACCTGCCGGAAGCGCTGCTGAACTATCTGGTGCGTCTGGGCTGGTCCCACGGCGATCAGGAGATCTTCACCCTGGATGAGATGATCAAGCTGTTCAGCCTGGATGCCATCTCCAAGTCCGCCTCCGCATTCAACACCGACAAGCTGTTGTGGCTGAACAACCACTACATGCGCAGCCTGGACCCGGCCTATGTGGCCAAGCATCTGGCCTGGCACATGGAAAACCAGAAGATTGACACCAGCAAGGGCCCATCACTGCCAGAAGTTGTTACTCTGCTGGCCGAGCGCTGCAATACCCTGGTGGAGATGGCCGCCCAGAGCCGCTATCTGTTTGAAGATTTTGAGGCGATCGACGAAGCGGCTGCCAAGAAGCACCTGCGCGGCGTGGCTGCCGAGCCGCTGGCGCTGGCCAAGGCCAAGCTGACCGCTCTGGACACCTGGACCACCGAAGCGCTGCACGAGCTGATTGAAGCCACTGCCGCCGAGCTGGGTCAGGGCATGGGCAAGGTCGGCATGCCGCTGCGCGTGGCCGTGACCGGTCTGGGTCAGTCCCCTGGTATCGACGCCGTGATGGCGCTGGTGGGTAAAGAGCGCGTGCTGGCTCGCATCGATCGCGCGTTGGCGTATATCGAAGCGCGCATGGCCGCCGAGTAAGTCGCCTGCTGCCGCGACTGGTGGCAGCCGGATAAATTGCCTTCCGCTGACAATAAAGGGCTCCCGCAAGGGAGCCTTTGTTTTTCGCGGTTAACCAGATTTGTGACATAAAACAGCGAGATAGCGGCAAGGTTGCCGGTAAAAACAGCTAACTGCTTGAATTTTGACTAAACGCTCCAGCCGGTGTTATTTTTGGGTTGACAGCAAAGCGGTTGATGCCTATCATGCGCCTCCGTTGCCGGAGATAACTTCGTCAGCGCCGAGGTGAGTTGGGGTTATAGCTCAGCTGGGAGAGCGCTTGCATGGCATGCAAGAGGTCCGCGGTTCGATCCCGCGTAGCTCCACCAAATTCTCCTCGAACAATCTGGAATCAAAGGGGTTATAGCTCAGCTGGGAGAGCGCTTGCATGGCATGCAAGAGGTCCGCGGTTCGATCCCGCGTAGCTCCACCACTATTTGCGACAGATGGCCGCCAGAACCATTTGTTGAGTACGAAATTCGGGGTTATAGCTCAGCTGGGAGAGCGCTTGCATGGCATGCAAGAGGTCCGCGGTTCGATCCCGCGTAGCTCCACCACTATTTACGACAGATGGCCGCCAGAACCATTTGTTGAGTACAAAATTCGGGGTTATAGCTCAGCTGGGAGAGCGCTTGCATGGCATGCAAGAGGTCCGCGGTTCGATCCCGCGTAGCTCCACCAAATTCTTGTGACAAGAAGCCAAAAGGCCACCGTTATCGCGGTGGCCTTTTTGTTTTGGCTCATTTTGTGTCCGGCCGTCTCCTGCCCGTAAAAAAGCCCGCATCGCAGCGGGCTTTTGGCATGATGGCGAAGTCGTATCAGTTGCGGCGACGACGCCAGGCCAGGGGCAGCAGGGCCAGCAACAGGGCGCTCATGGCACCACCACCGCCGTTGCTCTCTTCCTTCAGCTTGAGGTCGACGATGATGGGGTCATGATCGGAGGCGCTGAACGGATTGTCGGACTTGATCATGTCACCGGTGAAGCCACGGCCATATTCGAACAGGCTGCTCTCGAACGAATTGATGTGCCAGTCGGCGACCGCGACTACCTTGCTGGCCAGTGCCGGGTTGGCGAGGGCATAGTCCAGGGTACCGAGTTCGGCCTCGTAGCTGTAGGAGATCGCCTTCTCCTTGTTGAACCTGACATTCATATCGATCAGGCCATAGCTCTTGCTCACTTCGCTGCCGGTCTGCTCATAGACTTGCTCGCCGAGGAAGGTCCGGGAGGCGGAGACTATCTTGCGCTGACCTTCGGTCGGCACATAGTCGGTCAGCACCCGGATCGCATCTTCCCTGGCGTAGGAGTTGAGGTCACCCACCAACATGACCATACCCGGCAGCGTGTTCACCGCTTCGCCCAGTACCTTGGCGGCACTGACCCGGAACTCGGTACACTTGCCCTGCAGATCGGCCGGCTCCTTGCCGTCCAGGTTCTCCAGGCAGCCGGATCCCTTGGATTTGAGGTGGTTGACCACCAGGGTCAGCGGCTCCTTGCTGCCCTCGACGGTGAAGCTCTGCACCAGGGAGTCACGCTGGGAGGCCTGTTTCTCGACTCCTTTCGCATCCTGGTATTTCTGTACCGGCAGCGTAATGACGCTGGCATCCCCCTGCGGCGTCAGCTTGGCGGGTCGGTAGATCATGGCCACCATGATGGCGTCGCCGCCGAAGAAGCGCTCGTCGCCAAGCCGCGCCTTGGGCAGGGCCACGAAGGCGTACTGTTTGTCGGCTTCCTTCTGTTGGGCGTTGAGGCTTTGCACCAGATCACTGATGGCGGAGTGGCTGTCAAAGCCGTTGTTCTCCATCTCCATCAGGCCGAGCAGATCGGCATCCATCTCCGTGATGGCGTTGACTATCTTGGCACGCTGTTTCTGGAAGTCCTCCAGGTTTTTGGCGCCGCGGTTGCAGCCCTTGGCGCTGTCCGCATCCGCCTGATCCTTGCACAGCACATTGAGGGCCCCCCCCACGCTGGAGTGGCTGGTAAAGTAGTTGAGCACGTTGAAGCTGCCGATACGCAAGTTGGTGCCATCGGCACGGGCCGGTGCGCTTTGGCGATCGTTATCGCTGGTGCGCAGCAGATCGCCGGCGGTGATCACCTGATCCTGCGGCACTATCAACCGGTATTCGTTGTAGCTGTAGCCCACCAGCGCATCCAGATTGACCGGGGCATCGCCGATGCGCAGATAACCCTGCTCCGGATCCCAGCCCGGCAGCCAGGGCAGTTTGCCATCGGCGGCCTTGAAGTCAGACTCGAGGAATACCCGGTTGCGGGCATTGGCCCTGGCCAGCGCCTTGGCTTCCTTGCTGTCGGCGGCATGCAGCTGGGTCGGCTTCATCAGCGGTGCCTGGTGTGACAGCACCAGATTGTTGCGTTTGGCGGCGTAGTCATAGCTGAAGTTGCGGCTTACCTTGAGTGTGCTGTCGGCATCGAGGCGTACCCGCATCCCTTCGTGACGCTCCAGCGCCCTGGCCAGGGTCTCGTTTTCCAGTACCCGCAGCGGCACGGCGGCAGGCACAGAGCCCTGAGCGAGAACCTGCAGACGCGGGGCGCCGCTGTCAACGACCGGCTTGAGCTGGGTGTGGTTGTAGTACTCCTCGACCTTGGCCTCCAGACAGACTTCGGCACCCGGCTTGATGTCCGGGTACTTGCTGGCGAAGTTTTTGTCGTTGAGGTAGACGAAGATGCCATCCGACGTCTGGGGATTGTCATCCCCTTGCAGATCCTGCAGGTAGAAACCCTTGTTGAGACTCTCACCAAGTGCCGTGACCACCGCCTTGACCGTGACGCTCTGGGCGCTTTCGAACTTGCCATCGGGGATGAGGGGACTCTTGCCACCAATGCCCTGAATGACGGGGATGGGGGTGAGGGCACTGTCAGCCGGGCAGCTGAAGCTGGCGGCATGGACGGACGGGGACGCGAGCGCAAGCCCCACGGCCAGCGACAGCAGGGCACGTGTTCCTTTCATAACGGTTCCTTTTTTATTTTTTGCCAGTGTTTCCATAGCCTTGGCACCTTGACCAAGGGCGCGCATTGTCACATTTCTGGCACGTCATACCAGTGAGCCAACGCACATTACCGGGATGCAAATGAGGGCAGTGCTGGTTTTTTTGACCTGACTAACGTTATGAAATTAATGACAAAATCATTAATTCACTGTTCTCGGGAAAGTGTGATCTGGCTTGCATCCACATATTTTTCTTCGAGAATGAAGATTGAGACTCTGCTGGTTGATTCCTATACTCGGCTTGTTCCTCACGGAACCCAGGTAAAGGGCAAACCGGTCGAAATGCCGGGACGCAATGCCTCCGGTCTCCAGATCAGTCGATCCAGATAGCGGGGCTTCCCAGGGTGAAGGTGGTGTTTGTGGCACGTCCATTGCCAGTTGTCTGCTCCCATCACGCCGGTTGCGCTTGTTCTTTGCCCTGGTGACCAATGCCAAGACAAAACAAGGAAGATAACAATATGCAACAGACCTTAAGGCCCAGCAGGCTTGCCATGCTGGTGGCCCTGGCTGCCATGCCCGCTTGGGCACAAGCCGCTTATCCCGCCTATCAGGCCGGCACCGCTTACAAGGCTGGTGATGTGGTCAGCAACGCAGGCGCTCTCTACGAATGCAAAGAATTTCCCTACTCCGGCTGGTGCGGGGCATCCCCCTATCACTATGCCCCCGGTGTGGGTGCTGTCTGGGCCGATGCCTGGAAGCTGTTCAACGACGGCGGCACGACTCCGGGCCTTGGGCTGGCAATCAGTTCGCCCGCTCTTGGTAGCGCTTTCAACGAAGGTGTACCCGTGGCCCTTGCGGTCACCCTGAGTGGCAACAGCAGCGCCCTGGTCAAGGTCGAGTATCTGATCGATGGTCAGCCGGTGGCGGTGAGCAGCGGGGCCCCCTGGTCGGCCAGCTGGGTCGCTACCGGTGTCGGCCCCCATCAACTCAAATCTCGTGGGTTGGACAAGGATGGCGCCGTGCTGAGCGAGGCGGATGCCAGCTTCAGCGTCAACGCCGTGGTCGCGCCAGAGGCGCCCAGGGTGAGTATCAGCAGCCCGGCCAGCGGTGCCAAGGTGACCCTGGGGCGCAGCGTGGCGGTCAGTGGCAATGTCACCGATGCCAACAATGACGTGGCCAGGGTCGAACTCTACGTGGATGGCAAGAAGGTGGGCGAAGATACCAGCGCCCCCTGGCAGGTGAGCTGGACGCCCCAGAGCAAGGGGGCTGCCGCCCTCAAGCTGGTGGCGACCGACAAGGAAAATCTGGTGGGCGAGTCTGCCCAGGTCGATGTGCAGGTGGAAGAGGCGGCGCTGCCGCCCACCGGTGGCAATCTCTCTTGTGACATTCGCCAGATCTATCGCCCGGACGGTTACGAGTGCATGGGGGATGACCACGCCCGCCGGGTGATCGGTTACTTCACCTCCTGGCGCACTGGCAAGAATGGCCTGCCCGCCTACCTGGTGAACGACATCCCCTGGGACAAGCTCACCCACATCAACTACGCCTTCGCGGCTGTGGATGAGCAGAGTCACCAGATCAAGGTGGATGATGCAGCCACCAAGCTGACCTGGGACGGGGTGCCGGGCGCCGAGATGGATCCCGAATTCGCCTATCAGGGCCACTTCAACCTGATCTCCAAGTACAAGAAGCAGTATCCGGACGTGAAGACCCTTATCTCGGTCGGGGGCTGGGCCGATACCCGCGGCTTCTATACTGCCACTACCAAGGGCGACTGCTCGGTCAACACAGCCGGCATCAACGCCTTTGCCGATTCGGCGGTGAGTTTCATCCGCCAGTACGGTTTCGATGGGGTGGATGTGGACTACGAGTACCCCACCTCCATGAAGGATGCAGGCAACCCCAACGACTTCCCGCTCTCCAACCAGTGCCGTGCCAAGCTGTTTGCCAACTACGAGGTGCTGATGAAGACACTGCGGGCGCGGCTCGACAATGCCGGTACCGAGGATGGTCGCAAGTACATGCTGACCATAGCCTCACCGGCGTCAGCCTACCTGCTGCGAGGCATGGAGAACTTCCAGGTCACCCAGTATCTGGATTACGTCAACCTGATGACCTATGACTTCCACGGTGCCTGGAACCACTTTGTCGGTCACAACGCGGCCCTGTTCGACAACAATGCCGATCCCGAACTCTCCCACTGGGGCGTATACAATCAGGCCCAGTTTGGCGGTATCGGTTACCTCAACGCCGCCTGGTCTGCCCACTACTTCCGTGGCGCCCTGGCGGCCGGCAAGATCAACGTGGGTGTGCCCTATTACACTCGCGGCTGGCAGGGGGTGAGCGGTGGTAGTCACGGTCTGGGTGGCAAGGCGGCCCTGCCGAGCCAGAACGAGTGTCAGCCGGGCACCGGTGGCAGTACGATTCCGTGCGGCAATGGTGTGGTCGGCATCGACAACATCTGGCATGATCTGGACAAGAACGGCAAGGAGATCGGCGGTGGCGCCGTGCCCATGTGGCATGCCAAGAACCTGGAGAACGCGGCCAGCCTGGGCATCACAACGTTACCAAGTTACGGCACTGCCTGGGGTCTGGATCCCAACAACCCGGCCCACGTGATGCAGGGCAAGTACGTCCGTTACTACGATGACAAGGCGCAGGCGCCCTGGCTCTGGAACGATGAGAAGAAGGTGTTCCTCTCCACCGAAGATGAAGAGTCCATGGGTCACAAGCTGGACTACATCATCAAGCGCGGGTTGGGTGGCGTCATGTTCTGGGAGATGGCGGGCGACTACGCCTTCGATCCGGCCAAGAACGAGTACGGCATGGGCAGCACTCTGACTACGCTTGCCTACGAGAAGTTTGCCAAGGCAACTCCCTACAACAACAAGCAGAATGATCTGGCCGCGCCGAGTGCCCAGCTCGACATCCAGGTCAGCCTCTCCGGCTTCAAGGAAGGGGACTCCAACTACCCGATCAACCCGAAACTCAAGCTGGTCAACAAGTCGACCCAGACCATTCCGGGCGGCGCTCGCATCGAGTTTCTGATGCCGACGTCCACCTCTGACACCATCACGGATCAGAGTGGCATGGGGCTGAAAGTGGTCGAGAGCGGTGGCAACGACAACTCGGAGGGCATTGCCAACGAGAAGGACTTCCACAAGGTCGCCATGAACCTGCCGAGCTGGCAGACCCTGGCGCCGGGCGCTGAAGTTGAAGTCGCCATGACCTACTACCTGCCCGCCGCCGGCGTGCCGAGCGGCATGCGTATCATCAGCGGCAGCCAGACTATAGGCCTCAAGGCCGAGTTCCCGACCCTGCCAGAGGCCGTACTGGGCTCGGGCGGTGGTGAGAACCCGGGCGGCGCCACCTGTAGCAGCCAGAACGTCAATCCGGCGGCCTACAAGGCCTACCCGACCTGGCCGCAAGGGGATCACGCAGGTGGTGGCGATCGCATCACCCATAACAAGGTGGTGTGGCAGGCGAATTGGTGGATCAGCAGCGAGCCCAAGGCAACAGATGGCAGCTGGAAGCTGGTATGCAGTTACTGATGGTGCAACGGAGCGGGCGCAGCCGACACCCTCACCGATGAGGTAATGCCCGTATCCATGAATGACCCAATCCGGAGCCCAGGCTCCGGATTTTTTATGACGGCATATATAAAGAGGAGGTCGCAGGCATAAAAAAGACCGCTCCGGGGAGCGGCCAATTGCCACCAAGGCAAGCGGTGGGGCGAACCCCTTGTGGTATGAAACGGGGGCGGGGAGGGCGCCCGCACCCGTTTCGCGTCATTGAGCCTTGACCTCGACCCGGGAGTGAATGGCCGGGGCCAGTGCGCTCGGGCACTTATTGAGTGACGGCACCGCCCTGTTGCTCCTTGAGGAAGCTTATCCAGGGGGAGGCGCGGCCACTGACGTTGCCATTCTGTGCTGCCTGGGTGAAGGCGTTCAATGCTTCCTTCGGTTTTTGCTGCTCAAAATAGGCGACTCCGGTCAGGAACTTCAGGTCGGCGCGTTGCTCACCATTGGCATTGGCGGCCGGCTTGGCGGCCAGGGCCACCAGATCCTGATAGCGTTTGCTCTGGATCATCATGCGTGCCATCTTGAGCTGCAGCTCGGCACTGGGGGCCATCTTGTAGGATTTGGCCAGGGTATCGATGGCCGGATCCAGCTCCTTGGCCTGGTGCCAGTAGTTGGCCAGTGTCTTGTAGTTGGCCGCACTGCTCTCTATGCTCCCCTCCTTCATCGCCTTCTCCATCACGCGAGCGGCGCGGTGGGGAATGCCGGCGAAGGCCAGGTAGTTGGCGAGACGCTGCAATTCGGCCGTGCCGATGTTGTAGGCCGATTCGAGCGCCGCCAGCGCCTTGGCATCGTTGCCCGCCTGCATGTGCATGGCGGAGAGCTGGGTCCAGTACTTCTTCTTCTCCGGGAACTTGTCCACCAGAGCGGTCAGCACCTCTGTGGCCGGCTTGTACTGTTTCAGTTCGTAGTGCGCCGCCATCTTGAGCAGATACCAGGACTCCGGTGCCTTGCCCGCTGACAGCTTGATGGCCTGATCCACCGCAGGGATGGCCTCTCGATACTGCTTGAGCTGCACATGGGCGTTGGCCAGGGTGATGTAGGCGTGCGGGGTCGGTTTCTCATCCTTGCCGAGACTCGCAAACCACTGGTTCATGGTGCTGATGGAACCCTTGAAGTTTCCCTCCGCCATGTAGAGCTGGGCCAGGTTGTAGCGCACCTGTTGTGCCACGGGTTGTGGCAGGCCGCCGGTGGCGATGGCCTCGGCGAAATACTTGGTCGCCTGACCGTATTTCTCCTGCTGGGCGGCCACGAAGCCGAGGGTCTGCAGTATCACCCCCTTGTCGTAGACCCGCTCGCCGGCACCGGACAGCGCCTCCTGCAGCTTGGCATTGGCCTCGCCGTATTTCTTCTCTGTGATCAACGCCTGCGCCTTGTTGACCGCGCGGTAGGCACGGTCAGACAGGGCTGGCTGCTCGGCGGCCCAGCTGGCGGTGCTGAGCAGCACCGCCATGGCAACCGGGGCGAGGATCAGGGTGTGTAACTTTTTCATCGCCACCTTCCTTAGTTGGTCGCAAACTCGATTTCTTGTTGCATGCGACTGGCTTGCGGCTTGCCATCGACCATGGCCGGCTTGAACGTCCACTTGGTGATGGTCTTGCGCGCTTCCTTGCCGAGGTCATAGCTGCGCGGCTCTTCCTTCACGATGCGGATATTGCTGACGGTGCCGCGTTCGGTCACGGTGAACTCCACCAGTACCTTGCCGGAAGCGAGCCCGGCCAGCGCCGCCTTGCGGGGCATCATGGGTTCGAAGGTCGCCAGCGGAATGGCACCGTTGTTGCCACCCATACCGCCACCACCGCCGCCCGTGCTGTAGGCACCGAGGGCATTGCCGCCCCCTATGTTGACCGGGATGTCGAGTTTGGGCATGTCCATGGGCGAGCTTTCCATCTGCGGCCTGTCCGTACTGGCCACTTCCATCTCGGGAGGGGGAGGCGGGCGGTTCGGCGGCGGCGGCTTGGGCAGCTCCCGTTGTTTCTCTTGCAGCGTCTCCTGGGGCTTGAGGCGGATGAAGTCGGTCATGCTGACGTCTTCGGATTCCACCAACTCCCGGTGATCCGGTGTGATCAGCTTGTTCATTCCCAGAAACAGGAAGAACACCACCACACAGGAGACAGCTAACGATATCAGGTATCTCATGGCGCTCGCTCCGGCATCAGCTGCTCTTGTCTGCCGCGATGGAGATGCTTTGGACACCGGCCATGCGGATCTGATCCATGACCTGGACCACCAGACCGGAACGGGATTCGGTGTCGGCCTGGATCACCACGGCGCTCTCCGGGTTCTCGGCCCTCAGCCGTTCGATGTTGGCGCGCACGGCACCCACTTCGACGATGCGCTTGTCGACCCAGACCTGACCATTTTCGCGAACCGCGACCATGATGTTCCCCTTCTTCACCGTCTCGGCCGTGCTGGCGCTCGGGCGGTTGATCTCCACGCCGGACTCCTTGACGAACGAGGTGGTGACGATGAAGAAGATCAGCATGATGAACACTATGTCCAGCATGGGGGTCAAATCGATAGCCGCCTCGTCAGCACCGCTGTCGCTGTAACGTTTTCTCATAGCAGAAACTCCTTGCTTGTTCTGTGCCCCCGGCAGGTCATGCCTAGCCGGGGGTATGCATCCTGCATCAACCGTGTTTCAGGTTGTCTTCCAGCTTTTGCACCGCCAGTTTGGCTTTGTGATCGAGCTGGTTGACAAAAAACAGGCCGGAAAGGGCGGCAATCATGCCCGCCATGGTCGGTACCGTCGCCTTGGAGATCCCTGATGCCATGGCGCGGGGGGAACCCGTGCCTGTGATGGCGAGGGTGTCAAACACCTGCACCATGCCGACCACGGTTCCCAGCAGCCCCATCAGTGGACAGAGGGCGATCAGCACCTTGATGACTGGCATCCCCTTGTCCACCGCCATGGAGACTCGCGACACCAGTTCACGCCGGATCTGTTTGGCAGACCAGGAGAGGTGATCGCTGCGTGCCAGCCAGGCCGTCTTGGTCTGCTTCACCTGCTTGGGATAGACCGCCATGAAGTAGAACCAGCGTTCCAGCAGCAGGGCCCACATCATCAGGGTGAGGAAGAACAGGGCGACCAGTACGTCGCCCCCCAATCCCAGAAACCGGCGGACCGACTCGACTTCTTCAATCAACCAGAACCACATGGAAGACTCCTTACGCTGCTGCTTTGGTGGCGTGCAGGCTTTCCTGATAACGGGCGACGAAACCGGCGCTCTGCTCTTCCAGCACCTGGATCAGACGACGGCTCTGGGTCTGCACTATGGTGTAGAGGAACAGCATGGGGACCGCGACCACCAGACCCTGCATTGTGGTGACCAGGGCCTCGGAGATACCGCCAGCCATCAGCTTGGGATCGCCGGTACCGAACAGGGTAATGGCCTGGAAGGTGGCAATCATGCCGACCACTGTCCCCAGCAGGGGGGCAACCGAGGCGATCAGCTTGATGATGCTGATGCCCTTTTCGAACTTGGGCACGTTGCGCAGTATGATCTCGTCCAGCTTGGATTCCAGATCCTCTATGTTGTCACCACGATGGCTCTGGTAGGCCCCCAGCATTTCGCCGATGGGGTTGCCCTTGATGATCTGGTCGGATTTCAGCTGCTTGCGCATGGACCCGCCGATGAGGGACAGACGAGCACCGCAGAACAGGGCCAGCAGGGTACCGAGCACGCCGAGTACCATGATGACGTAACCTACCTCGCCCCCCTGATCGATCCGTTCTTTCAAGGTCGGAGACTGCACCAGCAGGGAGAGGATCACGCCGCGAGACGGGTCGACAAAGATGGGCTTGACGCCACCGTCACCCTGCTCAAACTCGGCGATCGGTTCCAATACGCCTTTGTCGGGTTGACGGGGCAGCTGTTCGAACTTGCCGGTTTCCGGCACAAAGGTAAGGTACTTGCCTTCGGAGACGGTATTGAACTCACCGATCTGGGTAACGGTTTTGTCGGCCTGGTTGCCCTCGCCATACACCACGGTCGCCGGTATCTGGCTCACCTTGCCACCGTCGACCATGCGGCCCAGGGTAGTGGTCCAGAAGGCGGTCAAGTCGTCGCTGGAGGGGAGCTCCTTGCTCTCGGCCAGACGGGTCAGCAACGCGGCCTGCTCAGGGTGCTCGACCCGGCGGGCGGAGGCGTTGAAGATCCCCTTGAACTCACCTGCAAACTGACGGAGCACGCCAAACATCTCGCCCATGTTGCCGGAACGCTGGCGCAGGGTCTCGGTCAGTTCGGTCAGTTGTTTGTCATTGGCATCGAAGGTGGCCTTGAGCTGCTCGCCCTTGGCGGTTTCGGCGGCGAGCTCTGCCTTGGCTTTGGCCAGCAGGGCCCCTTGCTCGTTCTTGTCTGCCAGGAAGCGGGCTTCCCGCTCCTTGTTGAGCTGGGATTCACTCAGGCTGGATGCCTTGACCTGACTCAGCAGGGCATTCAAGTCCACCGGTTTTTCGGCTGCGGTCACCGGCAGGGTGATCAGGGTGGCTCCCGCGATCAGGGAGGCAATGGCGAGTTTGATTCCTTTCATGATGCTTTCTCCGCAGTTTGAACCGGCAGCTTGATGAGCGCGGGCGGTGCCTGCTTCTTGGCGATACGCAAGCCCTGTTCGACTGCACTGCGATACTCCTGTGGCAAGGCTTCCCACTGACGAGTCTTCTTGTTCCACATGCCTGTCTCGTTACCATCCGGGGACTGGTAGAGCAGGGCGATGCGGCCGACACGCAGGAACTCGTAGGTTTTCTCGCTGCCATCCTTGTCCAGACTGGCCTTGTAGGCCTCTATGGTGCGGCTGAAGCCCTCCTCGATCTGGTAGGCCTCCAGGATCTTGCGGTACTTCTCGGAGATGGTGACATCGGCCCGGTTCATCAGGTCGGTCAGGGCTGCTACGCGGTCCTCCCGCTCGACCTTCTGGAACGGCAGATCCAGCGATACAAACTGCTCTAGGGAGTCGATCATCTTGAGCATCAAGGGCACCACTTCGGTGCTGGTCTGATCGATCTGGGCAATCTGGCGCTGCATCGATGCCAGCTCGCTGCTCTGGGAGTCGACCATCTTGCCCACTTGCTCGTTGTAAGCGCGCAGGCTGTCGACCTGGCGCAGGGCGGCTTTGTACTGTGCCAGGGCAGACTCGGCAGACTCGGCGTAGTTGTCGATCTTCTGCTGGGAAACTTTGGATGCATTGTCGGTGGCGGCTTGAGCGTCCACTGCCTGACCGGCAGAGGCGGCACTCAGATTGAAGCTGGTCAGCAAGGCAGCGGATACCAGGCTGCCGAGGAGCGCTTTCTTCATTTTAATAGTCCTTGTCTTCATAGGATTACCCTATCTCCGTAACTTCCTTGGACGTTGGGCAAAGCCGGCCCGACCGGGCCGGCTTGGGTCGTATATCAACGGGGTTGATTAGAACTTCTGGGTGTAGTCGAGGTAATAGATGCGACCGTCGATACCGTACACTTCATCGTCATAGGTGAAGCCATCGCTTTCCAGTGACGGGGCCGTGTTGAACATGTTCTTCACGCCGACCTGGATCTTGCCATCCCAGGGCGCTTCCACACCGACGTTCAGGTTCCAGGTAGTCTGGGATGCAATGTGACCCACTTCAGCACCGGTATCGGCGATGTAGTCCTGGCTCTGGGAGTCGATGTAGCTGGCGCTCAGGTAGGTATCCATGTTCCACCACTGGGGCACATTGACACCGACCCCAGTGTTGAAGCGCAGTTGTGGCATGCCGTTCTGACCGATCTTGTCGATGACGGGGCCACCGGCATACAGACCTTCCTTGTACTCAAGGATATAGGTACCACCGAAGTCATAGCGCACCGTCGCCATGTTCAGGTCGTACTTGTAGTCCGCCTTGAAGTCCAGGCCGCTGGTGTTCAGCTCACCCAGGTTGACCATGGGAGCGGTGCCCTGTTTGATCTTGCCCTGGCTGTTACGCACTATGTTGCTGGAACTGCCGTTGTTCAGCTCGTCATAGATGATGGACTGCAGGGAGTTCAGCTGGATGAGATCGGTGATCTTGATGGTGTAGTAGTCCAGCGACAGATTCAGATCATCCAGCGGGCTGTAGGCCACACCGAAGTTCCAGGTATCGGCCGTCTCTTCCTTCAAATTCTCGTTGGCAGTACGGATGGTCGTGTATTGCTGATTCGGGCATGCTGCCGCCGAAATGCCGTTCGCTGCGCAATAGACATAATCCTTGGCCCAGTCGGCAGACTCGGAGTCTGCAGAGTAGAGATCGCTCAGGCTGGGAGCGCGGAACGAACGTGACCAGGAGGTGCGCAGCATCAGGTTGTCCAGCGGCTGGTAGCGCAGGCTGGCCTTGGGTGAGAAGGCGCTGCCAAAGTCACTGTATTTGTCGTAACGACCGGCTACGTTGAGCTCAACTTCATCCGTAATGGGTACCAGTGACTCGATATAAGCGGCAGTGACGTCGCGCACCCCACCGGACGAGTTGCCGGCGGAGCCGATGATGTTGCCAGCTTCTGACTGGGCATCGTACTTGTCGGCATAGACCCAGTCGTTGTACTCGGCGCCTGCGTACCAGCTGACCGGACCGGCCGGCAGTTCGCCCATGTCCCACTGGACACCGGCATACCACTGGTAGAAGTCCATGGTGGAGCGGCGGCTGGTATCGGCGGCCATGGAGGCAGTGGTGGAGGCATCAAACTCGCCACCGACGAACTTGCCATCCTCGATCGCCTTCTGGGCGGCAGACTTCAGCACATAACCGGTGCCGTTCTCCTTGTTGTCTGTCTTGGAGTACATGTAACCGGCGTTCCACTGCATGTCACCGACGCTTTCGGTGGCTAGGGTGCCTTCAAAACCCAGGTTCATGCTGCCTGTGGTGTCAGTGACCAGGTTGTCACGGGTACCGACGTTGCTGAAACGGTAGTAGGCATAGGCAGCCTCACCCAGCCCTTGGGTGGCTGCGGCATCCAGGCCGTTGTCGGTGAAGAACTTGGCGTTTTTCGGGTTGGCAGGATCTATGGTGAACACCCCTGCTGCGGGTGCAAAGCGACCGAAACTCTCGACCCGTGAGCCAATGATCTGGGGTACGAAGTCGACGTTGTCGTTGATATGATAACGACCATTCAAATAGAGAGTGTCACGACTGCGAGAGGCGGTAGTGGCGGCAACCTGACCATAGTTGAAGTTACAACCGCCTTCGAAATTGGTGAAGGGCTCCTTGCAGGTGCCGTTTGCATTGGTTGCACCCGCCAGCGGGCCATATTTCCAGATGGGGTCGCCATTGGCATCCAGGCCAGTGATACCTTCCACGTTGCGGCCATAGACGCTGGGGGAGTCGTTGCCCTGCTTGGCGAGATAGTCGCGATCGCGAGCGTAAACGACGTCTTTCTTGTCGTGCTCGTAGACCGCCATCAGGGAGCCTTTCTCGCTGGCGACACCGGCGACGATGGAGCCACTCTTCTCGTCCCCCCCCTCTTCGGTCGGGCTGCCGATGCGGCCCTGGAAGGTCAAGCCCTCATAGCCCTCTTTGAGCACCACGTTGATGACACCGCCGATGGCATCGGAGCCATAGATGGCCGAGCCACCATCCAGGTTCACTTCCACTCGTTCAACCGCCGCCATGGGAATGGTGTTCAAGTTGATGGAGGTACCACCCATGGTGGGAGAGCCGGCGACACGTTTGCCATTCAACAGGATCAGGGTGCGCTCCGAGCCAAGGCCGCGCAGGCCTACGGTAGCCTGGGATTGAAAAGAGCTGCCGGAGGCGGGGGATACGCCACCGAAGGAGTTGTAGGAGGCTTGCTTCAGGTAATCTGCCACTGTCTGCTGACCTGATTGCTCTATCTGGGCTTTGCTGACGGAGACAACAGGGGTGGCACCTTCCACATCGACGCGGGAGATACGTGAGCCGGTAACCTTGATTTTTTGCAGCTTTTCGACGTTTTGGCCTTCTTCGGCCAAGACAGGGGTGGTCATAACTGCCGCGCTCGCCAAGGCAAACGCTACGGCAGCAGAGAGTCTGCTTTTCCTAAGCATCGCTTATATCCTTCCTGGTTGTTTTTTGTTTGCTTCCATACCGCCCTCGTTGGAGCGATGCGTAAGGCTTATCAATCTTTGGCTGGTGACGTCAATGGAGCAGGGGAAAAGCAGAGCGCTGAGTGCAAGCTGAGCGCAATAAGAGGAGTGTGTTATTTGTGTGGCGTTTTCTCAGTGAATAATTCTATGAATAACATTCAAAGCAATGTGAAAGTTTTGTTAAATGCCTTTTGTGTCGCCTAACTAAAAAGTGATGAACTTATTATTAATGCTGGTATCTCTTTGTATCTTGTTTTGTGAAAATGAGAAAAAAAAGGAGGAAACACTGTTTTAGTGGCGATAGATACCATTGGTAGTTACCCGTAGAACAATATAGAGGTGTTGTGTTGATATCGTTTTCAGTTCGGCAGGCTGGAAGATAAAGCCATTTAAATTCATGTGGTTGGGTTTTCTTTAATAGCAGTTAAACAACTGTTTATTTTTTTTAAAATTTAATTGATAGCCAGCGTTTTGTTTTGATTTTTCTTTTTTAAATAAAAAACGTCATTTTCTTGCGGCTTTTACACCAAGTGGCCATTTCCATCGGTTTTACCCTTTCTTGTACTTGATTTTTGTTGCAGAGCTTTTACAGTGACCGAGCGGATTGTCTGCCAATAAACAGACTATCCAGTGAGTAATGCCAGGAAGGACAGGCAGGTCATCGGAATTGACTAGCCACACAAGAACAACAAGGACGAGGTTTCACCATGCTGTCGTATTTCTTACGTCGGATGCTTTTGATCATCCCGACGTTTCTCGGTATCACCCTGCTCGTCTTCTCCATCACCCGTTTCGTGCCGGGCGGCCCGGTCGAACGCATGCTGTTGCAGGCTCAGGTCTCACAGAATGAGACCGGGCGATCCAGTGGCAGCAAGGGCGCTCTCCGATGAACAGATCGAGGAGTTGAAGGCATTTTACGGGCTGGACAAGCCCATGCTGGTCGCTTATTGGGAGTGGCTGCAGAAGCTGGCTGTGCTGGATCTGGGGGAGTCGACCCGCTACTACGAGCCAGTATGGGATCTGATAAAGGACAAGCTTCCCGTGACGGCCTTTTTCGGGTTGGCGACCTTTCTGCTCAGTTATGCAGTGTCAATACCGCTCGGGGTTGCCAAAGCCCTCAGGCATAACAGCCGCTTTGACTCTTTAAGCTCCATGCTCATCTACATGGCCTATGCGCTGCCCGCCTATGTGGTGGGGATCTTCCTCATCACAGTGTTCGCCTTCCATCTGGAGTGGCTGCCCATGGGCGGTTTTCCGGGGGACGACTTTGAATCCATGGAGAGCAGCTGGGATCAGGTCCGCACCGTCTTTGCCCATGCCCTGCTGCCGCTCATCGCCTACGCCATCGGGGATTTCGCCATCCTGACCATGACCATGAAAAACAGCCTGATGGAGAACCTGTCGGCGGATTATGTGCGTACCGCCGTGGCCAAGGGGTTGCCGTTTCGCAAGGCGGTCACCGACCACGCCATGCGCAACAGCCTGATCCCGATTGCCAGTCATCTTGGCAGCGTGCTGACTGTTTTCTTCGGCGGCTCCTTCCTCATCGAGACCATTTTCAACATCGACGGCATAGGCCTGCTTGGCTACGAGGCGATCGTCGAGCGGGATTACCCCACCGTCATGGGCATTCTGGCCATCACCTCCATGCTGATGCTGGTGGGCAATATCGTTTCCGATATCTGCGTAGCCCTTGTTGACCCCCGCGTGCGGTTTGGAGAATAACCATGAACCTCAACCCGGTTACGCTGAAAAAACTCAAGCGCTTCAAGTCGATCAAGCGCGGTTTCTACTCGTTTGTCATCTTCACTGCCCTGGTGGTGTTCTCCCTGCTGGCGGAGCTGCTGGTCAACAGCCGGGCACTGATGGTGAGCTATCAGGGCCAGCTCCACTTTCCCACTTACGGTGATGTGATCCCGGGCCAGCACTTCGGGCTAGATTACGAGTACGAGACCAATTACCGCCAGCTCAAAGCCAAGTTCGCAGCACAAGGCAAAGGCGACTGGGTACTGCTGCCGCTGGTGCCCTGGAACCCCTATGAGCAGGACTTCAAGGAGGATGCCTATCCCCCTTATGCTCCCAGTGTGGCGGAGCGCCACTTCCTTGGCACCGACACCAGCGGTCGCGACGTGCTGGCGCGGCTGGTGTACGGTTTTCGCATCGCCATCGGCTTTGCCTTTATCGCCCTGGCGGCCAGCTATGCCATAGGGGTGACCATAGGCTGCATGATGGGATTCCTCGGCGGGCGCTTTGATCTCATCCTGCAACGCTTCATCGAGATCTGGTCTCAGGTGCCGTTTCTCTACGTCATCATGATCCTGGTGTCGCTGGCCAAACCCAACTTTGGCCTCTTTGTCGGCATCAACGTGCTGTTTGGCTGGATGGGGATCACCTGGTACATGCGTACCCTCACCTACAAGGAGCGGGCGCGAGACTATGTGATGGCGGCGCGGGCCCAGGGGGCCACCACCAAACGCATCATCTTCAACCACATACTGCCCAATACCCTGATGATGATCGTCACCCTGGCGCCGTTTGCTGTGGTGGGCAACATCTCCACCCTGACGGCACTGGATTATCTGGGCTTTGGCCTGGCGCCGCCGACCCCAAGCTGGGGTGAATTGCTCTCCCAGGGCATCAACAATCTGGATGCCATCTGGATCGTGAGCTCAGTGGTGGCGGCGGTGAGTCTGGTGCTGATCATGGTCTCCTTTATTGGCGAGGCGATCCGCGAGGCGTTTGACCCGCGCAAATTTACCCGTTATCAGTGACGAAGCTGGCGCTACATCGCGTTGGTATACGCTGGCTACGAACAGTAATTAATGAAGGGCGGGCTGCCACCAGAGGCGGACCCGGGAGCAAGGGATAAACCCGTTATCAATCAAGACCCCCAGTGCAGGGGCTAGACTTGGAAGTCAAACATGAACAATAAAATCAAATGGATAGGTGCTCTTTTTCTACTGGTGAACGGATCCTGGGGTTGGGCCGCCAGTCTGCCCGCAGATCTCAAGTGGGAGACCAACGATACTGACCCGACATTCGCGTCTCCCAAGGCGCTGCCCGGTGGTGCCATCACCATGTTTGTCGACAGCTTTCCCCTGACGTTTCGCACCGTGGGGCCGGACTCCAATGGTTCGTTCCGCTCCTATATTCTGGATAACCAGCTGCGACTCATCAGTTTTCACCCCAATACTGGCAATCCCATACCATCGCTGGCGACTCATTGGGCCATAGCACCAGACAGCCAGACCGTCTATTTCAAGCTGGATCCGCGCGCCAAGTGGTCCGATGGCAAGCCGGTTACCGCCGATGACTACACCTTCGGCTACGAAATGATGCGCTCCAAGGAGATCCGGGCCCCCTGGTTCAACAACTACTACACCACCGAAGTGGTGGTGGTAGACAAGATTGATGCCCACACCATTCTGGTCAAGGCGGGCAGCCGCAAGGCCAAGCTGGACCTGCTCAACACCACTGAGCTGTGGCCTCAGCCCAGGCACTATTACAAGCTCGACCCCAACTGGGTGAAAAAGTACAACTGGGCCGTGGTCCCGACCACTGGCCCCTATGTGATGAGCGAGGTCAAGAAGGGCAAGTCCATCACCTTCAGCAAGCAGCAAGACTGGTGGGCCAAAGACGATCGTTACAACCAGCACAGATTCAATATTGACACCATCAAGGTACAGGTGATCCGGGATCACAACATAGCGTTTCGCCACTTCCTGAAGGGGGAGCTCGATACCTTCGAGATGATCCTGCCCAACTGGTGGCATGAAAAAGCAGTCACGCCGGAATACAAGAAAGGGTATGTGCAGAAGGTGATGGCCATGACCGACACCAAGCAGGGGGGGCAGGGGGTACACCTCAATGTCAGTAACCCCAAGCTGGTGGACGTGAACGTGCGCCTCGGCATTCAGCATGCCATGAACCTAGACAAGATGATCGAGACGGTACTGCGTGGCGACTATGACAGGGCGACCACTTTCGGCTCGGGTTTCGGTGACTTTACCGACATGTCACTGCCAAGCCGGACTTATGACATCACCAAGGCACGGGAGTACTTCGCCAAGGGCGGCTACAACAAACCGGGGCCGGACGGCATCTTGCAAAATGACAAGGGCGAGCGGCTGACCCTGGCGCTCACCTACACCACCCAGGAGCACTCCAAGCGACTGACTGTGCTCAAAGAGGAAGCCAAGAAGGCGGGCCTGGATCTGGAGCTCAACCTGGTGGATGGCGCCACCGGCTTCAAGGTGATGCTGGAGAAGAAACACGAGGCAGCCTGGCTCGGTTGGGGCGGCGGTGGTCTCTATCCCCAGTATTGGGAATCCTTCCATTCGGCCAACGCCAACAAGCCCCAGACCAACAACTTGTTCAACGTGGCTGACAAGGAGCTCGACACTCTGATCGACGCTTACAACATAGAGTTCGACATGGCCAAGCGGGCCGGGATTTCCCGTCAGATCCAGCAGCTCATCTATGATCTCGCCATTTTCGTGCCCGGGGTGCAGCTCAACTATGTGCGGGCCAGCAGCTGGCGCCATGTGATGCTGCCCGAGGTGCCGGCCACCAGAAATACCCCTGATCAGCTCTACTGGCCCATGGATGGTTATCCCCACAGCAGCGGCGGTCTGCTCTGGCTCGATCCCAAGGTGAAGGAAGAGACCCTGAAAGCCAAGGAGGCAGGAGAGGCGCTGGCGCCCATCAACCTGCTCGACAAGACCTATGCACATTATTGATGCCATTGAGAAGGGAGCGGCTGTTATGCCAACCATACAGGCTCCCATCCTCGACGTCCGAGATAATGGGGTGAAGTTCACCGTTGATAACGGCCAGAGCAGCGCCTCTATTCTCGAGGTACGTGATCTCGAGGTGGAGTTCGCCGTCGACGACGGCAAGATAAAAGTACTCGACGGGGTCAGCTTCTCTGTGGCCCCGGGCCAGACTCTGGGGATAGTCGGCGAGTCCGGCTGCGGCAAGAGCGTCACCTCGCTCGCCATCATGGGGCTCTTGCCCAAGCCCCATGGTCAGGTGGTGGCGGGTTCCATCCGCTTTCAGGGAGAGGAGTTGCTCACCCTGGCGCCGGATCAGATGTACAAGGTTCGCGGCAACCGTATTTCGATGATCTTCCAAGAGCCGATGACGGCGCTCAACCCGGTGCAGACGGTCGGTGATCAGCTGATGGAGGTGTTTCGCCTTCACAGGCCAGAGTACAGCAAGGTCCAGCGCAAGGAAGCGGCTATCGCCATGCTGCAGAAGGTGGGCATACCTGAGCCAACCCAGCGCTTTGCCGTCTACCCTCACAATCTGTCGGGTGGCATGCGCCAGCGGGTAATGATTGCCATGGCGCTCTCTTGCGAGCCGGACCTGCTCATCTGTGACGAGCCCACCACGGCGCTGGATGTGACCATCCAGGCCCAGATCCTGGAGCTGATGAAAGAGCTGCAGGCCCAGACGGGCATGGCCATCATCTTCATCACTCACGACCTTGGTGTGGTGGCCGAGCTGTGCGACGAGGTGGTGGTGATGTACGCCGGCCGGGCGGTGGAGCAGGCCGATGTCTTTGAGCTGTTTGACAGTCCGCACCATCCCTATACTCATGGTTTGATGAGCTCGATCCCTCGGCTGGAAGATGTGCCCAAGAGCCTGCTAAAGACCATCAAGGGTCAGGTGCCCGCCCTGCACGAGATGCCGGCCGGGTGTCGTTTTTCCAATCGCTGTCCACACGCCACCGAGCTCTGTGTGATCGCCATTCCGGCGACTGAACAGCTCAATCCCCACCACAGGGTTGCCTGTCACCATTGGAAGGAGCTGGCCGTATGAACACGCTTTTATCCGTGCGGGATTTGAAACAGCATTTTCGGCTGGGCGGTGGCTTTTTGCGCAAGCACTACACCGTTTATGCGGTGGATGGCATCAGTTTCGATCTGAAACAGGGGGAGACGCTTGGGCTGGTAGGGGAGTCAGGTTGTGGCAAGTCCACCCTGGGGCGTTCACTGCTCAAGTTGTTCGAGCCGACTGCCGGCACCATCAGTTTCGAGGGGCGGGATATCACCAAGCTCTCGACCAGAGAGATGCGTTCCCTGCGCCAGGAGATGCAGATGGTGTTTCAGGATCCTGCAGAATCCCTCAATAGCCGCCATACGGTGGGCCAGATCCTGGAAGAGCCTTTCATCATTCATGGCAAGGGCGACAGTCAGCAGCGGCGAGAATGGGTATTGGCGCTGCTGGACAAGGTCGGTTTGCCGAAAAGTGCGGTGGATCGCTACCCCCACGAGTTCTCCGGCGGTCAGCGTCAGCGCATCGGCATCGGCATCGCCCGCGCCATCGCCCTCAAGCCCAAGCTGCTGGTGTGCGACGAGGCCGTATCGGCCCTCGATGTATCGGTGCAGTCCCAAATCGTCAATCTGCTGCTCAACCTGCAGCGGGAGATGAACCTCGCCATCATCTTCATCGCCCACGACCTGTCGGTGGTGAAACACATCTCGGATCGCATTGCCGTCATGTATTTAGGAAGGATTGTCGAGCTGGCGGATGCGCAAACCCTCTACCTGTCCCCTCGCCATCCCTATACCCAGGCGCTGATCTCGGCCATTCCGGTACCGGATCCGCGCCGTCGCAACCAGCGCATCCTGCTGACCGGCGATGTACCTTCTCCCATATCGCCACCCAGCGGTTGCCACTTTCATCAACGCTGCCCCCATGCCACGGATCTGTGCCGCAATACGGCACCGAGCCTGCAGATTTGTGATGGGGATGCCCATGAGGTAGCTTGCCACACCCCCTTGCCGGTGGCTGAGGCGGTGCCGTTGGGAAAGGCGGTGTGATGCCGCTGCCGGCGTCACAGCCAGAGGGCAGGGAAGAGAAGCAATAAAAAAATGGGGCCTGTGGGCCCCATCTTCATGGTTGGAGTTCAGGTTTGGCCGTGGAACATCTGGCCAGGGCAGGACAGCGGCCCCGACATGGGGTGGCTGTTGTACGGATTATAATGTGTGTAATTTTACTACTTTTAATGTACTTCCCTGATGCATCAGGCACCGTAACGGAAGTAGTACTCACGGGTTGACGGGGCGTAGGTGTCTTTCTCTACGGCGCCTTTTTTGCTGGTTGCACCCTTAAGGTGGAACAATACTGCCAGGTTCTCAAACATATATTCACCTCATCGCTCTGTTATCTAATTGTTGTTTGTGACCTGAGTCACAATTTGATCCTATGGCCTTATGTGATATGGATCAACTTTTTGAGTGGTAAAGTTACATAAATCATGGAAAAGGTTTTCAAACCCAGTTCTGTTCATGGAGACGGTTTCAGAGACATGCATCGCCGGATGGCGGTATTGGGATGCTCAAACAGATGAAGGGCGGGTGGATCAAAGAAGGGGACCTGCAGATGCGCCGATCCGACTCCTCGGGAGTGTGCTGGCACGGCTCCGCGGGTGACGGTTGCAAAAAAATACCCCGCACTGGGCGGGGCATAAATCATAGTGCTAGCGGACTAGCCTATTCTGCGAAAGATCAGAGGCCGACTCCCGCTGATGAGCTTGCAGGTTTACTTGGCCGGGATCTGTTCCAGCACATGGACCAGCAGCTGCCAGAAGCGCTCGACGGCCGGGATATGTACCTTCTCGTCCGGTGAGTGGGCGCCACGAATGGTCGGGCCGAAGGAGACCATGTCCCAATCCGGGTAGGCGCTCTTGAACAGGCCGCACTCCAGGCCTGCGTGGATCACCATGACGTTGGGCATCTCGCCGAACAGGGTCTGGTAGCTGTTGCGTACCAGTGCCATGACGGGGGAGTCCACATCTGGCGCCCAGCCAGGATAAGCGCCGGTAAATTCACAGCTGGCACCGGCCAGATTGAACAGGGAGCGAGTCATCTGTTCGACGCTCTCGCGACCGGAGTCGATGAGGGAGCGGATCAGGCACTGCACATAGACCTCACCTTCGAGCGTCTTGATGACGCCGAGGTTGGTGGAGGTCTCGGTGACGCCCGGGATGGCATCGCTCATGCGGATAACGCCGTTCGGGCAGGCCATCAGGGCGTCCAGCAGACGGGCCTGCAGGGTCTCGCTCATCAGTTTGGCCGGTTTGTCTTGAGCCGTGAGCAGCACTGTCAGGTTGGCTTCGGTGGCGGTCAGTTCGCTCTGGTAGATACCGGCGTAGCGATCGACCAGGGCCTTGAATTCATTGACGTGAGCAGCGGGTACCAGCAGCTTGGCACGGGCTTCGCGCGGAATGGCGTTGCGCAGGGTGCCGCCATGGATCTCGGCCAGACGCACCCCCAGTGGCTCTGCAGCCTTGAGCAGGCGTACCAGCAGCTTGTTGGCGTTGCCACGACCGCGGTGGATGTCAACGCCGGAGTGACCGCCACGCAGCCCCTTCACCTGCAGTTCAAACCCTTCACCTTCGGTAGGGGCTACCAGCTCCAGCGGGAAGCGAATATTGGCATCCACGCCACCGGCGCAACCCATGTAGACCTCACCATCCTCTTCCGAGTCGGTGTTGAGCAGAATTTCGCCTTCCAGCCAGCCTGCTTCCAGTCCGAATGCGCCCGTCATGCCGGTCTCTTCGTCCGTGGTCAGCAGCACTTCCAGCGGGCCATGCTTGAGGCTCTTGTCGGCCAGCACGGCCAGGCAGCCGGCCATGCCCATGCCGTTGTCGGCACCGAGGGTGGTACCGCGTGCCGTCACCCAGTCACCGTCTATATAGGCATCGATGGGATCTTGGGTGAAATCATGCCGGGTGTCGGCGTTGGCCTGGGGCACCATGTCGATATGGGCCTGCAGCACCACACCCTTGCGGTTTTCCATCCCGGGGGTGGCCGGCTTTTTGATGATGATGTTGCCCACGGCATCTTGCTTGACCGCGAGACCTTCCTCTTGGGCCCACTGCATTATCCAGGCGCTTAAGCGGGCTTCGTGCTTGGAAGGGTGGGGAATGGAGCAGATCTGCTCGAAGAAATGCCAAATCAGTTTGGGAGAGAGAGAACTAAGCTGTGCCACGTCGGGACTCCTTACCAGCAAGGAAAATGATTGGGCCCCATCAACGGGCCGGGGAAGAGGATAACGATAATACAGTCAATCACACAAAAATGTGAGCGAACAGCGCAAATTGCGGGCGACTTGTGCTGACAATCTGGCGCTTCACAGCGTGCAGCCGATGTGTGAGTGACCAGACCCAGCACAAAAGAAATTATGTGACACACATCACAAAAACATTGTGTTTATGGCGCCGACTGGTAAATTAGTGACCGTGGTTCGCCACCCGTCAGGATGACGAGGAGTGCCTCCAGGGAACCGAAGCAAAGCAAGTGCGCCTCCATGGAACCGAGTATCTGTTCAAGGATTTGAGCCCGCATTAAAGGTACGTAACTTGTTAAGCAATCAGGAGTTTTACTATGTCCGGCAGCAATTCAACCTATTGGTTTGCCCAATCACTTTATACCCAGGGTTATAGCTACCCGAATCCCTTCGCTTACCGCTAAGCCAGGGGCGCCCCACAGGGGCAACACGCAAGATGCAGCAGCAGGTGAGTGAGGAATCTATCCTCCCCCTGCTATTTTTTTATCTGCAATTGGCGCCAGCGTCTGGTTATGCAGCGCGTGTGGCAGGCCAAAGCCGAATGGCGCGAGCGGGATGATGCAGTTTTTTTCCTGTATTTCGCATACGTTTGCCAGTCAATTTATCCGCAAACGGTGCTATCATCCCGGCCCAACAGCCTGTCTGGGGTCTTTCCTCCAAACGACATGGCCGACAGCTATGCCCATCCCGCTTTCATTGAATCCGTTTTTGCTGCCGAGGTTCCAGCCCTGGGGCAGCCAACGTGCAAGCCGAATTCGGGAGACAGAGGCGCCAGCATTGACTCAGCCGCGCGTGAACGCGAGGCGATTATTTTTTAAGTAATTGTTTTATATAACTCTTCGAGATCGATAACATGCCGAAAAAATTCTACGTCTCATGGGATAACCTGCAACGTGAAGCGCGCCGTCTGGCCCGTCGTCAACTGCCTGTCAGCCAGTGGAAAGGGATCATAGCGGTTAGCCGTGGTGGTCTGGTGCCCGCCGCGCTGATGGCTCGCGAACTTGGCATCCGTAATGTCGAAACCCTGTGCATCTCCAGCTATGACCACAATAACCAGCGTGATCTGGTGGTGGTGAAGGCTGCCACCACCGCAGGTGATGGTGAAGGCTGGCTGGTGGTGGACGATCTGGTGGATACCGGTGGCACTGCCAAGGCAATCCGCGATCTTTATCCCAAAGCCAAGTTCATCACCATCTTCGCCAAGCCGATGGGTGAGCCGCTGGTGGATGATTTCGAGGTCGCCATTCCGCAAGACACCTGGATTGAGCAGCCATGGGATATGGCGCTGGAATTTGCCCATCCAATCTGCGACGAAGAGTAATCACCATACAGGGCTCCCATCCGGAGCCCTGTTTTTTTGTGGTGTAACTGGCTGCCTGGCGTGAAAAGTGGTTAAGATGGGACCACTGCCTGACAGTATGAGTAATTGCTTTGGACTTGAATGATGACCTTAACCTGACCGAAAAGCTTTTCACCCGGGTAAAGAAGGTGCTGGAGACGTCTGAAATCTCCAACAGCAGCCCGGTGGAAGAGCAAGATGCCAATCTGGACGAAACCTTTATCGACGGTTCCATGTCGTCACACTGGTATCGTCTGCTGCGCCGACCCACCTGGGCCTGGCAGGGGGCGGATCCGGTCGAAGTGGAACAGACCCTGGCTTGCATCGCCATGGGAAAGGGTGAGCGCACCCACGAGCGTTACCTGGATACCATCAAGGGATATGTGCCCGGAAACTGGATCTACGAGTGGAGTCTGCTGGCTGGCAGTTACTTCAAGCAGGGGCGGGCACTCGCGGAGCAAGGTGACTCGGCGCCAGCCCTCAAAGATCTGCTCAAGGCGGTACGCTACTACTCCATCGCCAGCTATCCCCATCTCAAGAATGACGAGCTGGCCGATCAGGCTCAGCTGCTCTGCAACATGGCTTACCGCGAGGCTGGCCGTCTGTTCAAGGTCCCCCTCAAAGAGATACAGGTGCCATTTCGTGGCAAGAGCATTCAGGGCTATCTGCATCTGCCGACCATCGACAAACCCGTGCCTCTGGTCATCGTCAGCGGTGGCATAGACTCCTTGCAGGTCGATTTCCTCAGCCTTTACCTCAAGTATCTGGAACCCAACGGCATCGGCATGTTGTCGCTGGATATGCCGGGCATCGGCTATGCCGAACACTGGCCGCTGGTGCAGGACACCAGTCGCCTGCATCAGGCAGTGTTGAACCATCTTTCCGAGGTTGCCTGGGTCGATCATCAGCGCATCGCCATGGTGGGCTTTCGTCTGGCGGGCAATGTGGCGGCACGGCTGGCCTTCATCGAACCGTTCAAACTCAGAACCGTCGTCTGCATCGGTGCCGGCGTCAATCAGGTGTTCACCAATCAGGAGATGTTTGCCCGCTGCCCGCGCATGATGCGCGACGGACTGGCGAACCGCCTTGGAGCCGATGCGGCTCAGTGGGAGTTGCTGCGCACCAAGTGCCAGGTATTTTCACTCAAGACGCAAGGATTACTGGGGACTCGCACTTCCGTGCCGATATTAAGTATCGGACACAAGAAGGATTTTATTTGCCCCGAGCAAGATGTACGGGCGCTGGCAGCCGCCAGCCACAATGGCAAGGCAGTGGTGTTCGACAAACAACCCTTGCTGGAGGTGTACGACGAGGCGTTGAAAGAGATGATCGACTGGCTTAAAAAACACCTATGTACATGATTTAGCGCTAAAAACATAACGTCACCCAGGTGATGTGGCTTGTTCAACAGGGAGGTTAACATGTCAGAAAGAGTGACCTACAAGCGACTGCTGAGGCAGTTTGCCGCTATCGGCCCCTATTTACGTGAGGACCTGTGTGAAGAGGGCCGTTACCGTTTCGACTGTCTTTCCGTCTGTGTCAGTGCCAAGCCGGCACCGGACAAGCGGGAGTTCTGGGGCTGGTGGCTTGTGCTGGAACAGCAGGATCGCAGCTTCAGTTATCACTATCAGGTCGGTTTCTACAATGCAGAAGGGGAGTGGATCAACAAGCCGCTGCCCAAGAAGCACCAGGCAGAAGTCGAGCGAACCCTCAACCGCTTCTACAAGCTCATCAGTGACAAGCTCACCTTGTTGGAGTGCCAGCTGGCCCCTGCCGAGCAGGTGACCAACGAGCTGGCGGTCACCGCCGCCTGATGATCTGATGCCCTGCGAGTTGTCCATTCACTCGCAGGGCCATCTTTTCCACACTGCTTTCCTCCACTCACACACACTCTCTCTTTAGTCCTGGTCGATGCTGTTGCAAGGCAACCATGTCTGGCCCCTTCCTTTATCCGAGTACAGCTCGCGGGCTTAATTGCCTTGCAGGGCAACAGGGCCGTGGGTATAAAGGGATTCCTAATTTTTCAGCCTTCTTGCTCCCATGGAAAACAGAACCATAGTCGTCAAACTGGGCACCAGCGTGCTCACAGGGGGATCTTCCCAGCTTAACCGTGCCCACATGGTGGAGCTGGTCAGACAGTGTGCCGCCTTGCATCGTCACGGCCATAGAGTCGTGGTGGTCACCTCGGGGGCCATTGCCGCCGGGCGTGAACATCTGGGCCACCCTCCGCTGGCGCCGACTCTGCCCAACAAGCAGATGCTGGCGGCGGTAGGCCAGACCCAGCTCATTCGGGTATGGCAGGACTTGTTCAACCTCTATGGGCTGCATATCGGTCAGATGTTGCTGACCCGCGCCGATCTGGAGGACAGGGAGCGTTACCTCAACGCTCGCGATACGCTGCGAACCCTGCTCGATCATCGCATCATTCCCGTCATCAACGAGAACGACGCCGTGGCAACCGCTGAGATCAAGGTGGGAGACAACGACAACCTCTCGGCTCGTGCCGCTATCCTGGCTGATGCCGATCTGCTGATCCTGCTGACCGATCAGACGGGTTTGTTCACCGCCGATCCGCGCAGTAACCCTGATGCACAATTGATAGAAGAGGTGCAGACCATAGACGACACGCTGCGCAAGTTGGCGGGTGGCAGTGTCGGCGGGCTCGGCACTGGCGGCATGGCAACCAAGCTGCAGGCGGCCGATGTGGCGCGCCGTGCCGGGGTCAAGGTGGTGATCGCTACCGGCCAGATGCCCGAGGTGATCGGTCGTCTCGCCAGAGGTGAGCGTATCGGTACCCTGTTCCCGGCGCTCGCTTCCCCGCTGGAAGGGCGCAAGAGCTGGATTTTGGCAGGCCCGCCCCCGCACGGTGAAGTCCAGGTCGATCAAGGCGCTGTTGCCGCCATGCAGGACAAAGGCTCCAGCCTGCTGCCCAAGGGGATCGTTTCCGTGAAGGGCGACTTCGTCCGGGGCGACGTGGTGCGCATTCTCGATCCCAAAGGCGTCGAGCTGGCGCGGGGCATCTGTCGCTATGATCACGTAGAGCTCAACAAGCTGCGCGGCGTGCATTCGGACAGCATCGAGCAGGTATTGGGTTACGGCTATGGTGCCGTGGCCATTCACAGAGATGATATGGTACTGCTCTAAGGCCGTTCGATAGAACGGGATAAATGGTCCATTCGCAGAGACGATATGGTACTGCTCCAGGGTGGTACCCAGAGTCGAGAGACAAAGGGATTAGGTTATGAGTCTGGAAAAAATGGGGCAGGCGGCCCGTGAAGCCGCCTATCAGCTGGCGACCATCAGTACGGCGCAGAAAAACTGGGCGCTGGCTGCTATTGCCGATGAGCTGGAAGCACGCAGCAGCCAGATCCTGGCTGCCAACGACAAGGATATTGCGGCAGGCCGTGAGGCAGGCCTCTCCGAAGCCATGCTGGATCGCTTGCTGCTCAACCCGGCACGCCTTGCCGGGATAGTGGCCGATGTGCGCAAGGTGATCACCCTGGATGATCCGGTTGGTGCCGAGATAGATTGCCGGGTGCTGGAAAACGGCCTGCGCCTCTCCCGCCGTCGGGTGCCCATCGGCGTCATCGGCGTCATCTACGAGGCGCGCCCCAATGTGACCATCGACATCGCCAGTCTCTGCCTCAAGACAGGCAATGCCAGCATGCTGCGTGGCGGTCGCGAGACCTTCCACTCCAATCTGGAACTGGTGCGGGTGATCCAGGCCGCGCTGGCTGCGTCCGGCTTGCCTGCCGAAGCGGTACAGTACATCGACAATCCGGATCGGGCGCTGGTGGGCGAGCTGCTGCGTCTCGATCGCTATGTGGACATGATCATCCCCCGTGGCGGCGCCGGGTTGCACAAGATGTGCAAGGAGAACAGCTCCATCCCCGTCATCATCGGTGGTTTTGGCATCAGCCATGTCTTCGTGGACGAGAGTGCCGATCCGGTGCGCTCATTGGCGGTCATCGAAAATGCCAAGGTGCAGCGCCCCTCGGCCTGCAATGCCCTCGATACCCTGCTGGTGCATAAGAAAATTGCGGCGAGCTTTTTGCCGCAGCTGGTCCGCCTGATGAACGAGCGCCAGGTGACCCTGGTGGCCGCTCCCAACGCCATGTCACTGCTGGCTGGTGCCGACAACCTGTGCGAAGCAGGCCCGGAAGACTTCGATACCGAGTGGCTGGGGTTGACCCTGGGGATCAAGCTGGTGGCGGACGTGAACGAGGCGCTGGCCCACATGCGCGAGCACAATGCCGGTCACTCCGATGCCATCCTCACCAATGATCTCGCCAATGCGGAGCGTTTCGTAAACGGCGCCGGTTCGGCTGCTGTCTACGTCAACGCCTCCACCCGTTTCACCGACGGTGGCCAGTTTGGCCTGGGTGCCGAGGTGGCGGTGTCGACCCAGATGCTGCATGCCCGCGGCCCCATGGGGTTGACCGAGCTGACCAGCTACAAATGGGTGGGATTGGCGGACTATCTGATCTGCGCCTGATAGCACAACCAGAACGCATTGCATGATGCCGACCATGGTCGGCATTTTTGTGCTTTTTTCTTGCGCCCCATCAGGGGCTTGCATATAACTATCCAGCAGGCTGTGGCGATGTTTTGCACACTGCGCTACCAACAAAAACGGGAGCAGATTCAAGGATGAAGCAAACAGATTGGATAAAGCGATTTGGTGCGCTCTGGTTGAGCTTGCCGCTCCTGTTCGGAGCGATCTGTTTCAGTGCCAGCAGCCATGCCAGTTGGGATCAGGATCTCTATCGTCAGCTTGGGTTGGCAGGCAAGCTCGACAAGCAGGTGTTTCGCAAGGCCATCGACAGTTACCAGAGCGTGCGCCACAAGCGCAAACCCATCCTCACCATCATTGATTACACCAAGCCCTCGACCCAGCGCCGACTGTTCGTGATCGACGTGAAACGCCACAAGTTGCTCTACCACACCTGGGTCAGCCATGGTCGCAATTCAGGTGAGCTGGCCGCTCGCCAGTTCTCCAATCAGTTGAATTCCAGGCAGAGTTCCCTCGGTGTCTATCGCACCGCCGAGACCTATCAGGGAAAGCACGGTTATTCACTGCGTCTCGATGGCCTGAGCCCGGGCAAGAACTGCAATGCCCGCAAGCGGGCAATTGTGGTGCACGGGGCCAGCTATGCCAGCCCGCAGCATCTGCGCAAATATGACAAGCTGGGCCGCAGTTGGGGCTGCCCTGCGCTGCCCAAGGAGCTGTCCAGAGCCATCATAGACACCATCAAGGGTGGCAGCGTCATCTACGCCCACGGTTGAGCGCGTTTCTGAAAGAGATAAGGCCAGCAGAGTGCTGGCCTTAGTTCGTTGATTGGCGATGGAAGGGTTAGCGGACAACCAGCACAGGGCAGGGGGCGTGGCGCACCACTGACTCGGCGACACTGCCCACCAGCAGGTGGCTGAGGCCGGAACGGCCATGGCTGCCCATAACCACGAGATCAACCTTCTCCTCTTTTGCCTGAATGACGATTTCGTCGGCGGCGCGGCCGAAGCGTACTTCGAAGCTGGCGGGAATGGGCAGGGTGGCGACCAGCTCTTTCAACTGGGTCTTGGCCTGGCGTTCCATTTCGTGGGTGATCTCGATGGCGGTCATGTGCAGGATTTTGTAGCTGTCGAAACCATGCAATTGATCCACCACATGGATCAGCTTTAGCTCGGCCTGATGGCTCTGGGCCATGAACACGGCATAGTCGAGCACTGACTGGGACATCTGGGAAAAATCGACGGGGCAGAGCAGGGTTTTGATGGATGGCATATGAAGGCTCCCCTATGGTTGGGTTACTAATGAATCTTATTGTCAATAATACCCATTCAGAGGGCAATAACCCTCGACTCGCTCGCAAAACAGGGAAAAAGAGGTGATTCGGTTCGAGATCCCCATATCATGTGGTATGGCTTTGGTGTACTCATCGCGCAGGCTGATCCGCCCGATGAGCGCATCGCCACCGAGGAAATTGTGAATCATGGTTCGTCTGCTGCTTTCGCTGCTGTTTCTCTTGTTCTGCTTGCCTGGCAGGGCCGACCCTTTGCATGTCTATTGCGATGACTGGCCCGCTTTCTGTCAGCCCGATGGGCGGGGCATCTATCTGGATATCGTCGGCGCCATCTATCAGCCCCATGGCTATGAGGTCGTCCCGCACATAGTGCCCTACAAGCGGGCGCTGGCGGTGGTAGCGCAGAAGGGGGGCGACATGGCGATGGGGGTCTATCGGGACGAGGTCAACGGCGTACGCCAGCCGGACTATCCCGCCTCTGCCGACGATCTGACGGTGCTGATGCTCAAGAAGTGGCAACCCCAGTGGCTGGGTGAAAACAGTCTGAAAGGGCAGGGGGTGCTGTGGCTGCGGGGCTGGGCCTTCGACAAGTACATACCGGTCTCCATGCGCTGGCACGAGATTGACAGCCACGACATGGCATTGCAACTGCTGGCCAAGGAGCGTTACCGCTACTACCTGACAGCCGGCGTGCTCTATTCAGCCGACTCCATTCCCGCCAACATGAATCGTACCTTCCTGCGCTGGATCCCGACCTACCCCATCTTTGCCGATACCGAGCGGGGGGCCCGCCTGCAGCAACTCTGGGATCAGGGCATGGTGCGCCTGATCCGCAGCGGCACCCTGGCCGAGATCTATCGCCGCTACCAGCTCCATGATTACTATCGCGGTTTTATCAAGGAGTTGGAACAAAGAGTCGAGCCAAGCGGTAACTGATGCAACTACAGAGGGAAAAGGAGTGAAGTAACTCATTCTCTGGTCGATAGAAAGATAAATCTATCGAAAATCTAGGGAGATAACATGCAAGTGCCCCTTCCATCAGCCGCTATCGGCCGCAGCGATACAGCTTCTATAGGCAGCCGTGCATCTGGCGACCCTCAAAGCAGAATTGCTCAATTAGAAGCAAAATCGGCAAAGATTAGGGAACAGATAAAAGCGCTCACAGACAAGAAAGATGAGAGCGCGGCAGCGGATCCCCAATCAGCGAAAGCACAGCAAGAGCAGATCAAAGTCCTGCAACAACAACTGGAACTGATCATGGCGGAAATTGCTCGCCTGCAGGCGGAAGCCGCCAAGAAAGAGGAGCCGACCAACAAGCGTCAAGAAGCTCCCGCGGCCGCCAATTCTGACAACTTGCCAATGAACAGCACATTTTCCATTACGGTTTGACTGTTCGTCACAGCGCCACGGCTCAGGACTGAGGTTATCCCTTCGCCAACTGGTCGTAGAGGATAACGTTGATCGAGGCACCTGGTTCATGCTGCCTTGCTGTGTAGTCACATAGACCAGATGCTTATTATCCCTTGGCCCTCAGGCGTTTGGCAAGCCGGTCATAGAGGATCACATTGACCGAGGCGGCCAGGTTCATGCAGCCCAGGGTCGGGACATAGATCACCTCCTTCACTGCCGCGAAGCGGGCGGGATCCAGGGTGCCATCCTCGGGGCCGAAGATGTAGAAGGCACGTTCAGGATGGACATAATCCGGCAACGAGGTGGCCCCCTCGATAAGATCCACCAGCACAGGGGTGCAGCCGGTCGGCACAAAGTCCAGCAGCGCCTCGACCCCGAGCAAGGGGATCTTGTCCACCATCTGCTTGGTATCGGTAGCAAAACGGCGTGCCAGCTCGAAGCGGTTGCCCGTGTAGTAGACCTCGTCCGCCCCGTAGCAACCGGCGGCACGCATCACGGCCCCCACGTTCTCCGGTGACTTGGGATTGACCAGTCCGATGCAGCAATACGGGGATGCGTCCTCTGTTGGTGACTGTGGATTGGTTTGTCCCTCACAGCCGTAATCCGACTCTTTCATCTCTCTCTCCTCTGTGGCGGCCGCATTATAAGCGGCAGTCGCCCGCCCGCACATGAAAAGTGGCGTACATAGACGAGAAACCCGTCGCAGCTTGCAGCTGATTTTTTGTGCGCAAATCGACATTTCTTGCACGAGAGGATGGCGGGAAAACGTTTTTCATAAATAATAGACAAACGTTTGTAACTGGATGTTTGTCTATGACTGAGCGTGAACAAGAGATCCTCGCCCTGCTGCGCCAGGATCCCATGATTGCCCAGCAGGAGCTGGCGGATCGCCTCGGCATCAGCCGCTCGGCGCTGGCGAGCCACATCTCCAGCCTGATGCGCCAGGGCTATGTGCAGGGGCGCGGCTATGTGCTGCGGGAAGGACCCTACGCCGTGGTGATCGGCGGCGCCAATATGGATATCTGCGGCTGCAGTCATGACAACCTGCGCATCGGCGACTCCAACCCCGGTCGAGTGCGTACCTCCGCCGGCGGGGTAGGGCGCAACATAGCCGAGAACCTGGCACGGCTTGGCACCGACACCCGGCTGCTGACCGCGGTGGGCAACGATCAGTACGGTCATCATCTGCTGGAAGTGAGCCAGCGCGCCGGCGTTGACGTGCGGCAGGTGCTGGTGCTGGAGGGGCAGGCCACCTCCTGTTACCTCAGCCTGCACGATGGCAGCGGCGAGATGAGCTGCGCCGTCAACGACATGGCGATCATCGACCAGCTTACGCCGGCCCGGCTTACCCCGCTCACCGGTTTCCTTGGCGCGGCCCGGCTCTGGGTGCTCGACACCAACCTTGCCACCCACACCCTGGACTGGCTGTTCGAGCGCCAAGGGGAGCACATCATCTTCGTCGACACAGTCTCCGTGGCCAAGGTGGAGAAGATCCGCCCCTGGCTGCACCGGATCCACATCCTCAAGCCCAATCGCAGCGAGGCTGAGCAGCTGTGCGGCTTCACCATTGCCGGGCCCGATACCTGGCCTATGGCGGCAGCCTGGTTCCACCGCGCCGGGGTGCAGCGGCTGTTCCTGAGCCTCGGCGATCAGGGGATTTTCTACAGCGACGGGGAGTGCCAGGGCCATCTGCCCGTGCTCGGCAGCCCTGTCGTCAACGTGACCGGCGGTGGCGATGCCTTCATGGCAGGGCTGGCCCACGCCTGGTTGCAGGAGAGCGACATGACCGACACCACCCGCTTCGCCCTCGGCTGCGCCGCCCTCACCGTCAATTGTTCCGATACCGTCTTTTCCGGCCTATCCAAGGCCGCCGTTGAACGCATGCTGGAGGAGTACCCATGTTGAACGCTTACCTCGATATCCAACCTGAAGTCGCCGCTGCCCTGGCCGCCGGCAAACCTGTCGTTGCCCTGGAGTCCACCATCATCTCCCACGGCATGCCCTATCCGCAGAACGTGGAGACGGCGCGCCAGGTAGAGCAGGTGGTGCGCGACAACGGTGCCGTACCGGCCACCATCGCCATTCTGGATGGCCGCCTCAAGGTGGGTCTGGATGCAGGGGCGCTGGAGGCGCTGGGCCGGGCCGGTCACGACGCCACCAAGTGCAGCCGACGGGATATCCCCTTCGTGCTGGCGAACAAGGGGCTGGGCGCAACGACTGTGGCTTCCACCATGATCATTGCCGCCATGGCCGGTATCCGGGTGTTTGCCACCGGCGGTATCGGCGGCGTACATCGCGGTGCCCAGGAGACCTTCGACATCTCGGCGGATCTGCAAGAATTTGCCCAGACCCCGGTCGCCGTGGTGTGTGCCGGTGCCAAGTCGATCCTCGACATCGGCCTGACCCTGGAGTATCTGGAGACTCAGGGTGTGCCCGTCATCGGTTATCAGACCGAGGAGCTGCCCGCCTTCTACACCCGCGAGAGCGGCTTCAAGGTAGATTACCGCCTCGACACCCCGGCGGCCATCGCCGAGGCGCTGCGTCTGAAGTGGGAGCTGGGACTGGCCGGTGGCGCCGTGGTCACCAACCCGATCCCGACCCAGTTCGCCATGCCCAAGGCCGACATAGATGCCGCGATCAAACAGGCGTTGCAAGAGGCGGACGAGCAGGGAGTCAAGGGCAAGGCATCCACCCCCTTCCTGCTGGCGCGGGTGTGTGAGCTGACCGGCGGCAACTCCCTGGCGGCCAACATCCAGCTGGTGCTGAACAACGCCGCCCTGGGGGCGCGCATCGCCGCCAGTCTGTAATCAGCTGTCGCAATGGAGAAAAGAGGGCCCCTTGGCCCTCTTTTCTATTTCGGCTCTGTGATCGCCCGGGTGAATTATTGCAATACCAGCCGACCATGCAGTGGCTGCACGGGCCTGTTGTTGGGGTGGTGCATCACAGCCTTGAAGGCATCGATCTGGGCCTGGCTCACCTGGACCGGCTGCTTCATTACCAGCCAGCGCACCCCTTCCGAGCAGGGCGGTGTGGTCAGCGAACCGCTGAAGCGGTAGTAGTCGCGATTGGCTGGCAGCAACTGCTCGGCCGAAAGCGGTGCCTTGAGGGTGTGGATCTCGCCCGTTTTCGCTGGCAACTGATCCCAGGCCCGGGTCAGCGCCGGATTGGCCTTGCCCGCTTCGAACATCACGGCCAGCACGGCGATCTCGCCCTTGGCATTGGTGTGCACCAGATGCCCTTCCAGCGGATAGGATTTGCCCTTGATGAGGTTTTCACTGGGAGCATGGAAGTGGAACTGCTTGAGCTCGAAGCGCATGCCATCGAGCATCAAGGCACTGCCCGGGGCATAGCCGACTTGTACTGTATGGCCATTGTTGACTAGGGTTTTACCGCCCGCCAGATAGTGGAACTGCAGTGGAACCAGCTGGGCGTCGACCAGACCGTCGAGGTCTATCGGCGACTGGTTGCTGCCTGCACACTGGCCAAATTCCGGCGTCAGTTTGGCCCATTGTGCCGGCCCTGCTTCACCGTTGTACTCCCAGTGCGGGGTGGCAGCGAAGACGGCGGGGCACAGCAACAAAGAGCAGGCCAACAGAGACTTTCTCATCATACATCCTTATCTTGATTGAAAAGCACAGCCATCCGCTTCCTTAATAAGTGAAGGAACAGTGGATGGCATTATCTAAAATGCGGGATACAGAATGTTAGACAGTATTTTTATTATTAACAGCCGTATGACAGATCATATTTATGATGCATATAAAATGGATCTAATTAACAGGTGGCTGCCACTGCATATTGAATAATCGCTTTATTCAATGACAGCAATCTAATTAATCGGCTGTTGTTGAAGATGGATTTGTTCATAATTCACTCATCGAAATTCAGCTCTTTTTTGCCTCGCAAGTCCCCGCCACCAGTCCGTCTGAAATATAATAATTCATTGTTTTTATTGTGGTTTTTGTTGGTCTCATTTGATCTTGAGCAAATAACGCACAAGCGTTCCCGGTCAGGCTGAGCTTGCTGTTATGCACAGCTACAAGGGAGAGAGAAAAATGAATAAATATTATTTGTTGCTGGCGTTGGGCCTGCCGGGGATGGGGTGGGCAGTCGAACCGATCCAACCTGTCGAGGCAGTCAAGGTGGGATCGCCAGAGAAAGTCGAGCTGGGCAAGATGTTGTTCTTCGAGCCGAGGCTCTCCAAATCCGGCGCCATCTCCTGCAACTCCTGCCATAACCTGGCGACCGGCGGCGTGGACAACCAGGTCAGCTCCCTCGGTCACAAGTGGAAGGAGGGACCGATCAACTCCCCCACAGTGCTCAACTCCAGCCTCAACTTCGTGCAGTTCTGGGATGGCCGCGCCAAGGATCTGAAGGCGCAGGCGGCAGGCCCCATCGAAAATCCGCTTGAGATGGCCTTCACCCACAAGCTGGCGGTGGATACCCTGCATACCCTGCCCGAATATCGTAGCCGTTTCAGCGCCGTCTACGGCAAGGCGGACTTTGGCATCGATGAGGTGACAGACGCCATCGCCGCCTTCGAAGAGACCCTGATCACCCCCAACGCGCCGTTCGATCTCTGGTTGAAGGGAGACGGCAAGGCGCTGACGGCGCATCAATTGAAGGGTTATCAGCTGTTCAAGGAGAAGGGCTGCACCGCCTGCCACAACGGGGTGGCCATCGGTGGCAACTCCTATCAGAAGATGGGGCTGGTCAAGCAGTTCAAGACCGACAACCCGGCCCAGGGCCGTGGCGGCGTGACGGGCGAGAAGCAGTTCATCGGCTGGTTCAAGGTGCCGACCCTGCGCAATATCGAGCTGACCTACCCCTACTTCCACGATGGTTCAGTCTGGGATCTGAAGGAGGCGGTGCAGATAATGGCGGACATCCAGCTGGGCCAGGCGTTGAGCGAGCAGGACGCTGACGACATGACCGCCTACCTCAAGAGCCTGACCGGCGAGCAGCCCCGGATAGTGCTGCCGATCCTGCCGCCCTCCCAAGCCGATACACCCAGGCCTCAGGTCAAGAGCTGACCGGGTCGTGAGTCTGAATCCAGGCGGGGCAGAGGTCCCGCTTTTTCATGGCTCTATCTATCTGATAAAAAAGCCAAAGTACCGTATTCAGCATAATGACAAGGGGATGACAATCCCCCAGCTGGCGACGGGGATTTCACCGATTTGCAGCCCTCTTCACAATTTCAACACGCTCACAATCTGTTCGATTGCCTAACTCATCCGACCTGGTGTCAAATCACTCCGCCCAATACAAGGAGTGGCATAATAATGAATAATATCAATAAATTAGTTCTGGCTATTGGATTCACTCTCACCACCTTTCCGGCCCTGGCGGCAGGCTTCCAGTGCAAGGATCACGTCACATTCGGGGTCCCGAGTCAATCCAGTCAGCTGTTGTGCCGGGACGGTTATGCCGCCGGATACAACTATGACACCAAGGTCGCAGACTGGGTCTCTTACCGTATGACGGCGGCCAGCGGCCAGGGTCAGGTGCCGCGCAAGGATGCCTTCGCCGAAGACAGGGAGGTGCCGGTGCAGTTCCGCGCTACCCTGGCGGACTACAAGGGGTCGGGCTACGACAGGGGTCATCAGGCGCCCGCGGCGGACATGCGTTCCACCGCCGCTACCATGAAGCAGAGCTTCCTGCTGACCAACATGACACCGCAGTTGCCGGCGCTCAATCAGGGGGCCTGGCGCATTCTGGAAGAGAAGACCCGCCAGTGGGCCATCGCCTATCAGGATGTTCAGGTGATCACGGGCCCCATCTTCACCAACTCCGATGGCGCTATCGGTAACGGTGTAACTGTGCCCCACGCCTACTACCGGGTGGTGATGGATGTGGCCAACCAGGAGGCGATCGCCTTCGTCCTGCCGCAACAGAACGTATCGGCCAGCCGGCTTGCGGATTACATAGTGACTGTGGATGCGGTGGAGGAGCAGACCGGACTGGATCTTTTCACCGAGCTGCCGGATGAACAGGAAGAGGCCATGGAATCCCGGCTGATGGCCATGTGGAGCAACTGACTCGCGGTAACGACAACAGGGGCCTGGGCCCCTGTTGTCAGTCGTTCAGGTCGTCACCTATCTTCTTGACGGTGTCCCGGGTACCGTGACCAATTTCGCGGGTCACATCCCGGGTGGTGTGGCCAATCTCGCGGGTCACGTTGCGGGTGGTATGCCCCACGGTTCTGCCCGCCTCCTTGATGTCAGCACATCCGCTGGTCAAGGTGCCCAGGGTCAGGCCGAGTGCCAACAGTGCCATGCAGTTACGCATCATGCCGTACTCCTTCAGGTTTCATCGTTATATCCGATCTGCGGCGGGCATTATGGCCCCGTGTGCAGCGGGCGGGCAACCAGCAGGGTATGGCCCGGGCCCGGGATCTCGTGCTCTTCCTCCACGTGGAAATGCGCCTCGCGCAGGCACTGGTAGATCTGTTTGGAGTGATAGAAGCGGCTGTTGCCGTTGGCCAGACAGGTGAAGTAGAGGGAGGTGGCGTTGAGACTGAAACTGGCGGCTTCGAAGGTCTGCCGGTCCCAGAACAGCTCCAGGATGCAGACCCGGGCATCGGGTTTCATGCAATGCCGGATCCGGTTCAGGATGGCGACTATCTGTTCGTGGCTGAAGCAGTCGAGGAATTGGCTCATCCACCAGATGTCTGCCTCGCCGGGCAAGGGGCCCGGTTGCAGCAGATCCACCCCATGACCCTGTACTCGCTCGCCGAGACCCGCCTCTTCAATACTCAGGCGGGCCAGTGCCAGCTGCTCGGGCAAGTCCAGAATGGTGACGTGCAGGGCGGGATCCCGCTTGGCACAAGCGATGGCCCACTTGCCGGTGTTGCCGCCCAGATCGTAAAGGTGGCTTGGTTCATAGCTGAACACCTTGTCCTGGGCCTGCTGGAACGCCCAGTCGGAGTAGAAGTGATCAAACGCAAACCAGCTGCTGCGGGCAGGCTCCGGCAGCTCGCTCAAGTGCGGGTAGAGGGTCTGCCAGGGGCCGAATTCCTGCAAGCCGGCCGGTGTGCCCTGACGGATGGCATCGAGCAGGTGGGCGAGGGGCTGATAGCAGACGTGCTGGGTGAAGTCGAAATTGACCCGGCTCATGGCATCGTGCTGCAGATATTTGCCGACCCGGCCCAGCACATAGTGCTCGCCGGCCAGGTAGCAGAGTCCGCCGCTGAGCCCCATGTCCAGCAGAACGCTGACGGCATATTCGCTCAGCTCGCACGCACGGGCTATCTGTGCCAGCGGCGCACCCTGCTGGCCACGGGTCTCGAGAAAGGCGAGCACCCCGGTTTCACGCAGACACCAGCTGGCCTGGAACAACATGGGCCCGAAGGCGATCTTCTGGGCCGCACTGATGGCCTCCAGCGCGTTATAGGGGTCTGCCTGATAGTGGTTCACTGGATGGCTCCTGCCGGATCAGCGGCTGTTTGCGCGGGCGAGTTCGGTCTGGATGGCCTGATTCAGGCCCAGTACCCAGCGGTTATAACTGCGATGAATGTTGCCCTTGCCTTTATCATCCAGATTGACGCTGCTCACATAATTAATGGAATAGTCGTGAGCGCTATATGGAATATCGATCACCGCCTGATGTTGGCGCACATTGACTTGGCCGCGAATAAGTCCTGGCTTCTCTTTTTTCATTACCCAGCTTTTACTGATCCCCGCCGTGATAATGGCACTGGCTACCTGATCTTCAGTCAGAGTAAAGGCAACCGGGTTGGCGGCCATATTGCGAATGGGCTGGCTGGTGGAGCAGGCGGCCAGCAGGGCGCAGGCCAGCAACAGGGATACCTTGTTAATAACTTTCATAATATTCCTTGCGACGATATTCAATATTGAGGGCATGGCAATGAGACAACACAAATCATTTATTTTCAATCACTATGCCAATAGATAATCTGCGCCAGCTATTATTTTTGACGAATAATGGTATTATTCGCGCAGCATTAATGTGATGACTCCAATTGTTAATTTCCATGGAGCAGGCACTGCCCAGCGGGTGAGTGCCTTTTACCGTCTTCGCGCTCACGCCAAATGTTAAGGACAGGTTGCCTGAAATATGCTCTCTTTTTCGCTGCAAGCTAGTCAGGCACTGTCACCAGGTCTGGTCGACGAACGCGACTGGCAGGAGTGGGCGCAGTGGGGTCAATGGCCTGCGGCGGTACCATTTCCTGCCACTCCTCTGTTGCCCATGATGATGGCGCGTCGCCTGAGCCAGGGTTCCCGGTTGGCGGTGCAGGTCGGCTTGAGCCTGTTGGCCCGCCATCCCGTCGATTACGCCATCTTCGTCAGTCGACACGGCGAGCTGGCTCGTTCCGTGACCCTGTTGCAGGCGCTGGCGGCCAGACAGGCGCTCTCACCCACGGATTTTTCCATGTCAGTCCACAATACGGCCGCCGGCCTCTGTTCCATCCAGGGCCAGGCCGCCATTCCGATGACGTCGCTGGCGGCGGGAGAGGGCGGATTGATGGCGGGGTTTACCGAGGCGGTTGCGGCCTTGCACGCCGGTGCTCAACAGGTGCTGTTGGTGGCGTTCGAGGGGCCTGTGCCGGATTTTCATCACCCTTGGCTGCCAGACGAGGCGCCACCCCATGCACTGGGGCTGATATTGCAGGCCGGTGAGCAGTGGTGCTGCCAAGCTGCGAGTGGCGTGAGTCCGGGATCCGGGGCAACTTCGACTTTGCCTCAGTCGCTGGCCTTCTGGCGGGCCCTGCTGCGGGATGAATCGGCACTGACCCTTTGCAATGGCCGGCAGGAGTGGACATGGCAGCGGCGCTGAACCTGTGCTGGCGCCTGCTTGGCACGGCCCTTGGCTTCGCTCTGTTCGGGGTGGGCGGTCTGCTGCTCACCCTGTTCTGGTTTCCGTTGCTGGCGCTCTGCCTGCGCGGTGAGCGACGGCGTACCCTGGCCCAGCTGACCATACGCCACAGCTTTCGGCTGTTTCTTGGTGTGCTGCGCGGCTGGGGCGTGCTGGATTATCGGGTGAGCGGCATGCCCGTCGACTTGCGCGGCGCCCTGGTAGTGGCCAATCACCCCAGCCTGCTCGATTACGTCATGCTGGCCGCCGAGATGCCGGTGTGCGACTGCATCGTCAAGCAATCCCTCTGGCGCAACCCTTTCGTGGGCGGTGTGGTCAGGGCGGCAGATTATATTCCCAACGTAGAGGCGGAGCGCCTCCTGCCCCTTTGCATGGCGCGGATCCAGGCCGGCGGTCTGTTGCTGATCTTCCCTGAGGGCACCCGCACCACACCGGGGGAGCCCATCAAGTTGCAACGGGGCGCTGCCCAGTTGGCGGTGCGCAGCCAGGTGCCCCTGCAACCGGTGCGGATCCACTGCAACACCCGATTTCTCACCAAGCAGGACAAATGGTTCAAGATCCCGGAAAATAAGCCGACCTTCACCATAGAATTCCTGCCGCAAGTGGCGCCAGACGAGGTGGTCGCTACCGGACAGAGCAGCGCTCTGGCCGCGCGCCAGTTGACCCGTTTTCTCACCCGGACCCTGCAAACAGGGCTCCAATGACAGCGTATGGAACAGTTATGCAAGACCTGCACCTAGAGATCAAACAACTCATCATCGACAGTCTCAACCTCGAGGGACTGACCCCTGAAGATATAGACAGCCAGGCCCCGCTGTTCGGTGATGGCCTGGGACTGGACTCTATCGATGCGCTGGAGCTGGGCCTTGCCATCAAGGGCCGCTACGGCATAGTGCTCTCCGCCGAGGATGAGAATACCCGTCGTCACTTTGCCTCAGTCGCAGCCCTGGTCGCCCTGGTGCAGGCCCAGTCGAAAGGGGAGGCCTGAGCCATGACCCGTGACGACATCTTTGCCCAGATCAAAACCGCCCTTGTCGATCTGTTCGAAGTCGATGAAGAGGCCATCACTCCCGAGGCACGCCTCTATCAGGATCTCGAGCTCGACAGCATAGATGCCATCGATCTGGTGGTGCACCTGCAAAAGCTGACCGGCAAGAAGATAAAGCCGGAAGAGTTCAAGTCGGTGCGCAGCGTCAATGACGTTGTGGATGCGGTCGAGCGTCTGCTCGCCGGCGCCTGATGCGGATGCGCGCCAGATCATGACGCGCTGGCTCTCCTGGCTGGCCGGTGGTGCCCTCCTGCTCTACCCGCTGGCGGTGTACTGGGGGCTGACTCACACCAGCCAGACTCCGCTGCTGGTGGGTCTGCTGGTCATCTTCTCCTTGCGGCTGCTGCCGGGTCTGCTCAAGCGGCGGGTCCGGTTTGGTCCCCTGCCCGAGTGGCTCTGGCTGGGTCGCCTGCTGGCCTGCATCGGTCTGGGGCTGATCCTGCTGTCGGCGCTATTCTCTGCCCGCCACTGGTTGCTCTATTACCCGCTGGCGGTGAGCCTGGCGCTGCTCTGCCTGTTTGGCTGGAGCCTGACCCGCCCCATGAGTCTGGTGGAGCGGCTGGCCCGCTTGCAGGATCCCCGCCTGCCGGATGTCGCCATCGGTTACACCCGGCGGGTGACCCAGATCTGGTGCGGCTTCTTCGTGGTCAATGGCGCCCTGGCGGCCTTCACCATCTGGTACGGCGATCTGGCGCTCTGGAGCCTCTACAACGGCCTCATCAGCTATGGGTTGATGGGCGCTTTGATGGCTGGGGAGTATCTGGTACGCCGGCGGCTGATGAAGAGGCTGGCTCCATGACCCTGCTGCAAACGCTCTGGCAGCAGGACGACGACCAGCTGGTGGCGTTCGGTCAAGGCGGTGAGGTGACTCTGGCCGAGCTACGCCTTGGCAGCCTGCAACTGGCCCGGGCCATGGCACGCCATGCTCGCCCCGGGCAGTCGCACGCGCGCTGGGCGCTCTGCTTCGATGACAGCTTGCTGTTTGCGCAAGCGTTGCTCGCCTGCGCCCTCGGCGGTCATCAAGCCATCTTGCCGGGCCATCAACGGGTGGCCGGGCTGCTGGCGCTGCGGGATCAGTTTGACGGCCTGCTCACCGATGGCGAGCTGCCAGTCGATGGGCTTGATATGCCCCAGTTGCGGCTGCCCCTTGCCGATTGCCATGACGAGCGGGATGCAGAGCGCGCCGACCTGACACCCGAGCATCTCGATCTGACCCTGTTCAGCTCGGGCTCCACCGGCGAGCCCAAGGCGATCCCCAAAGCCTGGCCACAGCTGGAGGCCGAGCTGCGGGTGCAGATGGCGCTCTGGGGCGAGACCCTGGCCGATACCCGGGTGCTGGCCAGCGTCAGTCACCAGCACATCTACGGCCTGCTGTTTCGCATCCTGCTGCCTCTGGCCCTCGGTCGTCCGTTCGATCGCCGCAGCATCGACTATCCGGAGCAGCTGGCGGTGCAAACCGCCCCCTGGGTGCTGATCGCTTCCCCCGCTTTTCTCAGCCGGCTCGATCCGGCCATTCCCGCTGCGGGCTGCCGCCTTATCGTCTCCTCTGGCGGTCCCCTGCAACCCGGGGATGCCCATCAGGCCTGGGCGCTGCTCGGCCAGCTGCCGGTAGAGATCTTCGGCAGCAGCGAGACCGGCGGCATCGGCTGGCGCCAGCGCAATCAGGCGCAGACCCCCTGGACTCCCTTGCCCGGGGTTGAGGTGCGGGTCGGCCCGGATCAGGGCTTGCTGCTGCGCTCCCCCTTCCTGGCAGAGGACGGCTGGCTGGCCTGCGCCGATCGCATCCTGATGAAGGAGGCAGGGTTCGAGCTGCTGGGGCGTCAGGACAGGGTGATCAAGCTGGAGGAGAAGCGAATCTCCCTCGACGAGGTGGAGGCGCGCCTGCAAGCCCTGCCTGAGGTGGAGCAGGCCGCCGTGCTGCCCCTGCAGCAAGGCCAGCGTCAGATCCTCGGCGCCGTGCTAGTGCTGAGCGAATTGGGGGCCGCCCGCTGGGCTGAACTGGGTCAGGGCCGCTTCCTGTTGGCCCTGCGCCAGCAACTGCGCCCCTGGCTCGAACCGGTCGCCCTGCCGCGCAGCCTGCGCCGGGTCGAGAGCATGCCCGTCAACGCCCAGGGAAAACGCCCCTGGCCACAACTCAAGGAGCTGTTCGATGAGCCTCTCTGCTGACACGCTGCCGATGAACTCGCTGCCGACAGTGCTGGGCTGCGAGACGCTGGCCGATGGCGTGCGCCTGCACCTGCGGCTCGATCCGGAGCTGCCCTGGTTTGCGGGCCACTTTCCCGGGGCGCCCCTGCTGCCAGGGGTCACCCAGATCCACTGGGTCATGCACTATGCCGCCAGTCGGCTCAACCTGGAGCTGCCGTTTCACGGGCTGGATCAGCTCAAGTTCCAGCGTCCGCTGCGGCCGGGGGCCGAGTGCAGCCTGAGCCTGCAGTGGCAGCCACAAAAGGATCAGCTCGTTTTCAGCTATACGCTGGGGGATGAGCTGGCGAGCAGCGGACGGGTGCGCTTCATCCCATGACGCCCTGCATCCTGATCCCCTGTTACAACCACGCCGGCCCCCTGGCTGCCGTACTGGATCGGCTGGCCGGCTACCAGTTGCCCTGCCTGCTGATCGACGATGGCAGCGAACCCGTCGCCGCCGCCGCGCTGGATGGGCTGGCCGCCTGCCACCCCTGGGTCACCCTGCTGCGCCATTCGCACAACCAGGGCAAGGGCGGCGCCGTGATGACGGGGCTGCGCCACGCCCATGGCCTCGGTTTCAGCCACGCCCTGCAGGTGGATGCCGATGGCCAGCACGATCTGGCAGACATTCCGGCCCTGCTGGCCGAGGCGCACCGGGATCCCGAAGCGCTTATCTCGGGGCGCCCTGTCTACGACGATTCCGTGCCCAAAGGGCGCCTCTATGGCCGCTACATCACCCATGTCTGGGTCTGGATCGAGACGCTGTCGTTTACCATCAAGGACAGCATGTGCGGCTTTCGGGTCTATCCGCTGGCGGCCAGCTGTGCGCTGCTCGAACAGGTGGCGCTTGGCAGGCGGATGGATTTTGACACCGAGGTGATGGTGCGCCTGCACTGGGCCGGGGTGGCGGTGCGTTTCGTGCCGACCCGGGTCATCTATCCCGCCGATGGCAGCTCCCATTTCCAGCTCTGGCGCGACAACCGCGATATCTCCTGGATGCACACCCGGCTGGTGTGCCGCCTGTTGTGGGATCTGCTGCTGCGCCTGACGAGCGGGCCTCGCCGCCTCTGGTCATGGGCGACCCGGCTGTGGCGCGAGCGCCGGACCCACTGGTCGCGCACGCCGGAGCGCGGCTCATTGCTCGGCATGCAGATCATGCTGGCCAGCTATCGCCTGCTGGGGCGGCGGGGCTTTTCTCTGCTGCTCTATCCCGTCATCGGCTACTTCTGGCTGACCGGCCGCGCCCAGCGTCAGGCATCCCAAGCCTATCTGGCCCGGCTTGAGGCCTTCTCCCGTACTCAGGGCATACGGCTCCCCCCTGAGCCGAGATCGAGCTTTCGCCACTTCCTGCGCTTTGGTGAGTCTGCGCTCGACAAGCTGGCCGGCTGGCGCGGCGACATAGCAGAGGATCAGGTCGAGCTGGTGGGGAGGGAGCACTACGAGGCCGCCATCAACAGCGGCAAGGGCTTGCTACTGCTGGGCTCTCACCTCGGTGACCTCGAGCTGTGCCGGGCCCTTGGCAGTCGCAAGGGGGAGGTGCGCATCAATGCGCTGGTCTTCACCCGTCACGCGGCCCGCTTCAACGCCTTGCTCAAGCAGATCAACCCGGATTCACGGCTCAACCTCATCCAGGTGCAGGAGATGGGGGCCGATACCGCCATCCTGCTCAAGGAGAAGCTGGATCAGGGGGAATGGGTGGTGATCGTCGGCGATCGCACCTCTGTGACCCGGGAGAAGCGGGTGGTCTGGGCCGATTTTCTCGACGCGCCGGCCCCCTTTCCCCTCGGTCCCTTTGCCCTGGCCAGTGTGCTGGGTTGCCCGGTTTACCTGATGTTCGGCCTCAAGGAGCAGGGGCGCTTTCGAGTGCATTTCGAGCCCTTTGCCGACAGCCTCAGTCTGCCGCGCCAGGGACGACAACAGATACTCGCGTCCCGGGTGCAGGCCTATGCCGATCGCCTGCAGCATCACTGCCTGCGCGCCCCGCTGGACTGGTTCAACTTCTTTGATTTCTGGCAGCTGACCGATGAACAAGAGTGAGATGAAGTACGTCACCTTCGGTGCCGAGCCGTTGACCATCGAAGATGTGGTGGCGCTGGCAGAGCGTCGTGCCCGCCCGGCATTGAACCGGGATCCCGCCTTTATGGCCCGCATCCAGCGGGGCGCCGATTTTCTCGACCGACTGCTGGCCGAGGAGGGGGTCATCTACGGGGTGACTACAGGCTACGGGGATTCGGTGACCCGACCCGTGCCCGCCGAGCTGGTGCCAGAGCTGCCGCTGCACCTGACCCGCTTCCACGGCTGCGGGCTGGGGGAGGATCTTGAGCTCGATGCCGGTCGCGCCGTACTGGCGACCCGGCTCTGCTCCCTGGCGCAGGGGGTATCCGGCGTCAGCCCGGGTTTGCTCGAGAGGCTCTGCTGGCTGCTGGAACAGGATCTCATACCGCGCATACCGGAAGAGGGCTCCGTCGGCGCCAGCGGCGATCTGACACCGCTCTCCTACGTTGCCGCCGTGCTGGTGGGGGAGCGCGAGCTCCATCACGATGGCGCACTGCGTCCCGCCGCCGAGGTCTATCAGGAGCTGGGGATCACTCCCCTGACCCTGAGACCCAAGGAGGGACTGGCGCTGATGAACGGCACTTCCGTGATGACGGCGCTGGCCTGTCTCGCCTACGCCCGCGCCGACTACCTGATGCAACTGGCGACCCGGATCACTGCGTTGGTGAGCGTCGCCATGGGGGGTAACGCCTTCCACTTCGACGAGCGGTTGTTTGCCGTCAAGCCCCACCCCGGCATGCAGGGGATAGCGGCCTGGCTGAGGTCGGATCTGGTGGCCGGCGAGCTGCCGCGCCACAGCGACCGGCTGCAGGACAGATACTCATTGCGCTGCGCGCCCCACGTCATCGGTGTGGTGGCCGACAGCCTGCCCTGGTGGCGCCAGCTCATCGAAAACGAGCTCAACAGCGCCAACGACAACCCGCTGATCGACGGGGAGGGGGAGCACGTGATGCACGGTGGCCACTTCTACGGCGGCCACATCGCCATGGCCATGGACAGCATGAAGACGGCCATCGCCAATCTGGCGGACCTGCTGGATCGCCAGCTGGCCCAGCTGGTGGACACCAAGTTCAACGGCGGCCTGCCGAGCAACCTCTCGGGGGCGCCGGCCGGTCGGCAGATGATCAACCACGGCTTCAAGGCGGTGCAGATCGGCGTCTCGGCCTGGACTGCGGAGGCGCTCAAGCAGACCATGCCCGCCAGCGTCTTCTCACGCTCCACCGAGTGCCACAACCAGGACAAGGTGAGCATGGGCACCATAGCGGCGCGCGATGCCCTGCGGGTGCTGACCCTGACCGAGCAAGTCGGGGCCGCCTGTCTGCTGGCGGCGGTACAGGGGGTCGAGCTGCGCCTGGCCCAGCCCACGCCCTTCACCCGCCCGCTCAGCCCGGCCCTGGCCCATATGGTGCAGCAGGTGCGGGCCGAGTTTGCGCCTCTGCTGGAAGACAGGGCGCTGGAGCAGGAGCTCAGGGCGCTGATCGCCCGCATTCGCCTGCGTCACTACCCCCTCTATCAGGAATCTTCGCTATGAGCTGTACCCGGATTGCACCTGAACCCTGGCAGATCAGTGCCGAAGTGGAAGTGACCATCCCCTTCCACGACGTGGACATGATGGCTGCATTAGTCTGTCAGGGGCACTCCCTATGAGACAACCCATGCAGAATGAACCCTGGCAGATCAGCACTGAAGTGGAAGTGACCATCCCCTTCCACGATGTGGACATGATGGCGGTCGCCTGGCACGGTCACTACTTTCGCTACATAGAGCTGGCCCGCTGCGCCCTGCTCGATCTTATCGATTACAACTACCCGCAGATGGAGGCTTCCGGCTACCTCTGGCCCATCATAGATACCCGGATGAAGTACCTGGCACCGCTGCGCTTCGGACAGAGGGTGCGGGTGCGCGCCACCCTGACCGAGTACCAGAACCGGTTGAAGATCGACTACCTGCTGAGCGATGCCGCGAGCGGCACTCGCACCAGCAAGGGCTACAGCATCCAGGTGGCGGTGAGCAAGGCGAGCGGCGAGATGTGCCTGGCCTCGCCCCAGGTGCTGCTGGACAAGCTGGGGGTGAGCCAGTGAGCCGCCTTCTGAACCGCTTGATGATCGGGCTGACCCTGCTGCTGGCGTTGCCGCTGCAGGCGGCTCCACTGAGCCGTGATCAGGTACAGCAGTTGCTGACCCTGAGTCCGGTCAGACAGGCCCATTTCGAGCAGGAGAAACAGGTGGCGGGGCTGAGCCAGCCGCTCAAGGCCTCCGGCGAGCTGCTGCTGGTGCGCGACCTTGGTCTCTGGTGGCAGCAGCAGAAGCCCTTTGCCCTGACCCTGACCCTGACGCCACAACGCATGGTGCAGCAGATGGCGGGTCAGCCCGCCACCGTCATCGACAGTCCCCAGCTGCTTGAATTCAGCCAGATGCTGCTGGCGCTGTTCGGCTCGGACGAGGCGACCCTGAGCCGCTACTTCAAGATCGATTTTCAGAGCACGGAGGCGGGCTGGCAGCTGCTGCTGGTGCCGACCCTGACGCCGCTGGACAAGGTGTTCGCCAGCCTCACCCTGAGCGGGCAAGGGCAGCTGGATGAGCTGGTCATTGCCGACAAGCAGGGTGACAGCACCCGCATCCGTTTCAGCGCCTGGCAGGAGCGAAGCCTGCCACTGACCCACGAGGAGCAGGCCCGCTTTGCTGCCCACTAGCCCCGTATTGTACCTTGCCACTGCCACTGCCACTGCCACTGCCCTTGGTTTGGCCGGGAGAATCGACCTTGCTGCAATCTGAAACCACCTGGCGCCGGCTTGGCACTATCTGGATCGGCCTCTGCCTGCTGCTGGTGGCCGTGCTGGTCTGGCAGCTGCCCAACAGCCGCATCAACACCAGCCTGATGGATCTGTTGCCCCACGAATCCCGCAGCGATCTGGATCCGGCGTTGCAGCAGGGCTTGCTGCAACAGCTCGATCGCCAGCTGGTCTGGATGCTGAGCCTGCCTGCCGGACAGAACGGGCAGGCGGCGGCCGAGCTGTGGGTAAAACAGCTCGACCAGATAGCGGCCTTCTCCCATATCAAGGGCTATCAGCCCGAGCTGGCCCCCGCCTGGCAGGGCTATCTGCACAGTCTCGCCTGGCAGCGGCTGGATGAAGCGGGCCGGGCCCGGCTGGCGGCTGGCGCCGAGGGCTGGAGCCAATGGGTGCTTGGCCAGATCTACTCGCCCTTTGGCGGTGTTTCCCGCGCCGAGTTGCAGAGTGATCCGCTGTTGTTGACCCGGGCCGGAGTGCTGGCAGAGGCCCGCGGCCCCATGCAGCTCAAGGAGGACTGGCTGGTCAGCCGGGACAAGGCGGGTCGCGACTGGTTCATGGTGCGGGCCGAGCTGGATCTCTCCGCCTTCGATATCCAGCGCAATCAGGGGTTGCTGAGGGTGCTCGACAACGCCGAGCTCCGGCTGGCCGAAGCCTATCCCGGTGCCGAGCTGCTGCGCCGTGGCACCCTTTTCTACAGCCAGCACGCCAGCAACCTGGCCCAGCAGGACATCTCCACCATAGGGCTTGGCTCCATGATCGGAGTCATTCTGCTTATTTGGGGCGTATTTCGCTCGACCCGGGCGCTGCTGCTCTCCCTGCTGCCCATCTGCGTGGGGCTGATGTGGGGGCTGGGCACTGTGCTCATCCTGTTTGGCGAGATCCATCTCTTCACCCTGGTGATCAGCAGCAGCCTCATTGGCATCGCCATCGACTACGCCATCCACTTCCTGTGCGAGCGACGGCTGCACGGTGACGACGAGACGCCGCATCAGACCCGACTACGGCTGCTGCCGAGCCTCTCACTGGCGGTGTTGACCACCCTGATCGGCTATGGCCTGCTCTGGTTTGCCCCCTTCCCCGGGCTGCAACAGTTGGCGGTGTGCGCACTGGCGGGCCTGTTCAGCGCCTTCATCACTGTGCTCTGCCTGTTCCCGCGCTGGTCGGGCCCCCTGCAGACCCGGCCCCTGCGCAGTCAGCCACTGCTGATGGCCTGGCTCAGAGCCTGGCAGCAGCGTCGCCTGGTGCGCATCGGCCTGCCGCTGCTCTGCCTGCTGCTGGCCACCCTTGGCATCAGCCAACTGAAGGTGGATGACGACATACGCCGGCTGCAACCCTTGCCGGTGGAACTGCAGGCGCAGGAGAACCAGATCAAGGCCCTGACCGGTCAGCAGGGGGGCATGCAGGGTTTTCTGGTGACGGGTACGGATGCCGAACAGGCGCTGCAACGGCTGGAGCGACTGGATGATCAGCTGACCGAGCTTAAAAATAGCGGCGCATTGCGGGACTTTGTCTCCCTCAGTCGCTGGCTGCCCTCGCTGGCGCGCCAGCAGCAGGATGCGGCCGCCATTCGGGCCCTGTTGCCCCGGGTGGTGACCCGACTGCAAGAGGCCGGAGTGCCAATACCAGCGGGGGGGCAAGGGCCTGACCGTCAGCCTGACTGGTTGACCCCGGCAGCCTGGCTTGCCAGCACGGTCAGCGAGGGGAGCCGTCTGCTGTGGCTCTCGCTGGAGGATGGCCGCGTCGCCATCTGGGTGCCGCTGGTCGGGGTGCAGGACGAGGTCGCCCTGACGGCGCTGGCAGCTGCCGAGCAGGGTATCTACTGGCAGGATCAGCGCAGCGAGTGGAGCCAGTTGTTTGCCCACTACCGGATCAAGCTGGCCGAACTGCTGCTGCTGGCCATCGGCCTGGTGGCCCTGCTGCTCTGGCGGCGGATGGGGGCAGCCAGGGCGTCCCGGGTGCTGCTGGTCAACCTGATTGCTCTCGCCATGGGGCTGGCGCTGCTTGCCGCCTGCGGCCAGCCGCTCACCCTGTTTGGTGTGCTGGCGCTTAGCCTCATCTTCGGCATCGGCATCGACTACGGTCTCTTCTTTGCCCACTGTGGCAACCAGCTGGCGCGGCAGAGTTCCACCCTGCTCGCCATCCTGCTGGCCAACCTCACCACCCAGTTGGCGTTCGGCTTGCTGGCGCTGAGTCACACCCCCGCCATAGCGGGCTTTGGTCTGGTGTTGAGCGGCGGTATCTTTACTGCCTTCCTGTTGTCGCCTCTGGTGCTGGACCGCGTGCAACCGGATGGCGCGGTGCGGGAGCCCAAGTTGTCAGGGCAGGATAGCCGGGAGCCAACATGACAATAAGATCACTGTTTGTATTACTCATCTTTTTGCTGGGGGGCTGCAGCAGCCAGCCTGCCCCCACCGCCTATCTCGACAAGGGGACCGTCATGGCTCTGCCGGCCCCTGTGCTTGCCACCCCCTTCTATCGCCAGCAGTTGCTGACGGCCACTGTGGGTGAGGGTGCCCATCAGCTGATGACTGTGCTGGAGGCCGATGGCAGCCAGTTGACCCTGGTCGGCCTGACCCCGACCGGGATCCGGCTGTTCCGGGTGCGTTACGACCAGCAGGGCATAGCGACTCAACAACTGAGCCCGCTGCTCGCCACCGGCATGCCGCCAGTGACCCAGGTGCTGGCGGACGTCATGCTCTGCTACTGGCCACTGGCCAGCTGGCAGCCGCAGCTGCCGCCGGGCTGGACGCTGCGGGACCAAGGGCTGACACGCCGGCTGCGCTCTCCCGATGGCGCCCTGGTCACCGAGATCGGGTACCAGGACAAGGGTGGCGTACGGGAGCCGGTCAGCCTGCAACAGCATGTATTTCACTACCGTTTGCAGCTGGAGACGCTGTCCCAATGAGTTGTTATATCGCGGCTTACGGCCTCATTTCGGCATTGGGGGAGGGCAGGGATGCCAGCGCCGAGGCCCTGCTGGCCTGGCAGGCAGAGGGGAGCACGCCGCTCACCCGCCACAACCAGACCTTGCTGGATGGTCGCCTGACCCCGGTGGGGCGGGTCGAGGGCGCTCTGCCGGAAATACCGGCGGCGTTGGCCCCTTATGCCTCGCGCAACAATCGCCTGCTGCTGGCGGCGCTGGCGCAGATCCGCCCGGCCCTGGACAAGGCGCTGGTGGAGTTTGGCCCTGCGCGGGTAGGCCTGGTGCTCGGCACCAGCACAGCCGGGATCGGCGAGGCCGAGCTGGCGATCGCCGCCGCCCGGCGGGGGGAGGCAATTCCCCCGGCCTTTGACTATCGCCAGCAGGAGCTGGGCTCTCCGTCCGAATTTCTGGCCCGTTATCTCGACATCTCCGGGCCTGCCTACACCCTCTCCACCGCCTGCTCTTCCAGCGCCCGCGCCTTCATCAGCGGTCAGCGGATGCTGGCGGCCGGACTGGTGGATGCGGTGATCGTCGGTGGCGCCGACAGCCTGTGCGGCTTGACTATCAACGGTTTTGACAGCCTGGAGTCCCTCAGTGGCACCCTCTGCCAGCCATTCGACAACGGTCGACAGGGCATCAACATAGGCGAGGGGGCTGCGCTGTTTTTGCTGAGCAAACAACCCGCGTCGCTGGCCTTGCTGGGGATGGGCGAGTCGTCCGATGCCTGGCATATCTCGGCCCCTCATCCGGATGGCGTGGGGGCCGAGGCGGCCATGCAGATGGCGCTGGCTCAGGCCGGTATAGCGCCTGACCAGGTGGGTTATATCAACCTGCATGGCACGGCCACCCGCCTCAATGACGCCATGGAGAGCCAGGCCGTGCATCGCCTGTTCGGGGACAAGGTACCCTGCAGCTCCACCAAGCCGCTCACCGGCCATACCCTGGGCGCCGCGGGGGCCATCGAGGCCGCGCTCGCCTGTCTGCTGCTGGAGCGAGCCCTGCCGTTGCCGCCCCAGCGGGTGACGACACCGGATCCGGTGCTGGCCCCCATCCGGCTGGTGAGTGGCGCCACTCGGCTTGCGGCACCCCGGATCCTTTCCAACTCCTTTGCCTTCGGTGGCAACAATGTCAGCCTGCTGTTTGGACTATCCCCCTCATGAATGAGCTCGTACCGCTGCCCGCCATCGACACTCTTTTGCCCCATCAGGCCCCCATGCTGCTGCTGGACAGGCTCTGCACCGTGGATGCGAGCCAGGTGCGCTGCGAGACCCGGGTCGGCCCCCGGCACGCCTTGTTGCTCGATGGCGAGGGCAATTTGCCCGCCTGGGCAGGCATAGAGCTGATGGCCCAGACCATAGCCGCCTGGGCCGGCATGCAGGGGCGATTGCGCGGCGAGCCAGTGCGCATCGGCATGCTGCTCGGTACCCGCAAATATCGCTGCCAGCCCACCCGCTTTGCGGCGGGAGCCCTGCTCACCATAGAGGCCAGCTGCCTGTTGCAAGACGGCGGCATGGCCAGTTTCGAATGCCGGATCCTGCAAGATAGGCAGGAGTGTGCCACTGCGCGCCTCTCGACCTATCAGCCCGCACCCGGCGAATTGTCCGATTTGTTAGCGTAAGGAAGCTTCATGATCTCTACCGTATTGGTCACGGGCGCCAGCAAGGGGATAGGCCGCGCCATCGCCCTCAAGCTGGCTGCCGACGGTTTTTTCGTCGTCGTGCACTACCACGGCGACCGCGCAGGTGCCGAGGCCACCTTGGCGAGCCTGCAAGCCGCAGGGGGACAGGGGCGCCTGATCCAGTTCGACATAGCCGATCGTCAGGGCTGCCGCGAGCGGCTGGAAGCCGACATGGCCGAGCATGGCGCTTATTATGGCGTGGTCTGCAACGCCGGAATCATACGTGACGCCGCCTTCCCCGCCCTCACGGACGAGGATTGGGACGGGGTGTTGCACACCAATCTGGATGGCTTCTACAACCTGCTCAAGCCCTGCATCATGCCGATGATTGGCCTGCGCCGGGGCGGCCGCATAGTGACTATATCCTCGGTTTCCGGCCTGATGGGCAACCGTGGCCAGGTCAACTACAGTGCCGCCAAAGCCGGCATCATGGGGGCCACCAAGGCGCTGGCGCTGGAGCTGGCCAAGCGCAAGATCACGGTGAACTGCGTGGCACCTGGCCTCATCGATACCGGCATGGTCGATGCCGAGGTGAAAGAGGAGGCGATGAAGCTGATCCCGCTCAAGCGCATGGGGCAGGCCGACGAGGTGGCGGGGCTGGTCTCCTACCTGATGTCGGATATCGCTGCCTACGTGACCCGGCAGGTCATCTCCATCAACGGGGGCATGGTATGACGCGAATGCTTATGAGCAATTGCCTGATGTCGGTTCAACATGGCGCTGTCTCTGTGGCACGCCAGCTTATCTCTGTGAATGGCGGTATGGTATGAAGCGGGTAGTAGTAACCGGTATGGCCGGGGTGACGGCGTTCGGCCAGGACTGGCCAAGTGTGCGGGCAAAGTTGCAGGCGGGACGCAACGCTGTGGTGACTATGCCGGAATGGGCCATCTACGAGGGGCTCAACACCCGGCTGGCGGCGCCCATTACCGACTTTGTGCTGCCTGCCCATTATCCGCGCAAGAAGACCCGGGCCATGGGGCGAGTCTCCCAGCTGGCGACCGTGGCCACCGAGCTGGCGCTGGCACGTGCCGGACTGCTTGACCACCCTGTGCTGACCGGCGGTCGCACCGGCATCGCCTATGGCTCCTCCACTGGTAGCACGGATCCCATCCGCGCTTTCGGGGTCATGCTCAACGACAAGAGCACCGCCAGCATCACGGCCACCACCTATGTGCAGATGATGCCGCACACGGCGGCGGTCAATACCGGCCTCTTCTTCGGCCTGCGCGGACGGGTGATCCCCACCTCCAGCGCCTGCACCTCCGGCAGCCAGGGGATTGGCTATGCCTACGAGTCCATCAAGCACGGCTACCAGACCCTGATGGTGGCCGGCGGGGCGGAGGAGCTCTGTCCGTCTGAGGCCGTGGTGTTCGACACCCTGTTTGCCACCAGCCAGATGAACGACAACCCCGAGCTGGCGCCACGGCCGTTCGACCGGCAGCGGGACGGTCTGGTGATTGGCGAGGGGGCGGGTACCCTGGTGCTGGAGGAGCTGGAACATGCGCAGGCGCGTGGAGCCACCATCATCGCCGAGCTGGTGGGGTTTGCCACCAACTGCGACGCCGCCCATGTGACCCAGCCCCAGCAGGAGACCATGCAGCTCTGCATGGAGATGGCGCTGGCCCAGGCAGGGCTGGTACCGGCCGACATCGGCTACATCAGCGCCCACGGCACGGCCACCGAGCGGGGCGACATTGCCGAGAGCCACGCCACCGCCGCCATCTTTGGCGACAAGACGCCTATCTCGTCGCTCAAGAGCTTCTTCGGTCATACCCTGGGGGCCTGCGGTGCCGTTGAGGCATGGCTGTCGCTGGAGATGATGCAGGAGGGCTGGTTTGCCCCCACCATCAATCTGACAGAGCCGGATCCGGCCTGTGCCCCGCTGGATCATGTGGTAGGCAATGGTCGCGCGCTGGCGGTGGACTATCTGATGTCCAACAACTTCGCCTTCGGCGGCATCAACACCTCCCTTATCTTCAAACGCTGGTCCTGAAGCCATGCGCCTTGCCTGCGGGCAGGGCGCCGGTACAGCCTGGGTTTGGTCTTGATGAATTAAGATGCCTCCCATTTTTCGGGAGGCATATTGTCTGTTCCATCTGCTGTTTTCTCTGTTCAACCCCACCTGCGCCGCGGCTTCAATGCGCTCTTGCTGTCTACCCTTTTATTGGCGCTGCCTGCGCCGGCCATGGCCGATGATGAATTTCGGCTGGGCAAGACTCTTTTGCTGGGAGTGGGCGACCATGCCGCCATTATTCCCATCATTGTCTGCCGACCTGCCAAGTCCATCATGGTCAAGGCAGGACGGGAATTGACCCTTAACCGGGTCAAGGTGTTTTATGGCAACGACAGCAGCAAGACCCTCACTTTTGACAAGGATCTGAAAGCGGATCAGGAATCGGACTGGAAATCCCTCGGCAGCCGCCTTTGCATCAAGCGGATCGAGGTCTATGGCAATTCGGAGGGGAGCAAGGCCGGGGTCAAGGTATACGGCCGCAAATAAGAGATGGACGGGGGGTCACATCCCCCGTCCATTTACCTATTTCTTGGGGCGAAACGGCTTGATGACGGCTTCGTCGCACTCGAGATAGGGTCCATCCATGAGGTCGATGCAGTAGGGGATGGCGGGGAAGACAGCATCCAGGCACTCACGGATGGACTTGGGCTTGCCCGGCAGGTTGACGATGAGCGAGCTGCCGCGCAGGCCTGCGGTCTGGCGCGACAAAATGGCGGTCGGCACGAACTTGAGGGACTCGGCCCGCATCAGCTCGCCAAAGCCCGGCATCATGCGATCGCACACCGCCTCCGTGGCCTCCGGGGTCACATCCCGTTTGGCCGGGCCAGTGCCGCCCGTGGTGACAATGAGGCAGCACTGCTCCTCGTCTGCCAGCCGGATCAGGGTTGCTTCAATCTGATCCTGTTCATCCGGGATCACCTGATAGACGGGTTCCCATTCAGAGGTCAGATACGCGCCCAGCGTCTCTATGATGGCCTTGCCGGAGAGGTCTTCGTAGATGCCTGCACTGGCGCGATCGCTGACGGTGACGATGCCGATTTTTGCCTTGCTCATGGTCTGCTCTTGGTTGCGCTGAATAAGTGGCAAATAAAATAACATAATCAGTGAGATATGTTAAACGAGGCCAGGTATCGGCGAGTGTGGTGCTCAACATCGAGTGCCGAATGAAAAGCAATATTGCAGGTTCCCTTTCAATAAGACATAAGGCTAGGGTGTCGTCGCCATAAAAATGTATAAACAAATTAAGGGAAAATATTCAGGAATAATCGGTTGATCCATAACGAATAAGCCAGTAGCAGCTTGCCGTTGCCGTCATTTTTTGGCGCAATCGGGTTCGAAAGAGGGCTGTATGGATTGAACCAGGCGGGTAATCGTCTTATATAACTTCTTATACGGTTGGTTGAATTATGAGCTAATCGTTGTTGTTTGAGTATCACCATGCAGCGGCTGGCCGCGGGAGGGCATATGGAGTTGCCTGATTTTGATACCTTGAGACGGTTGGCTGTGGCGGAGCCCGAGCGGCTCGACGAGTTGCTGCGCCAGCAGATAGAGGGCTTGATCGACCGGGTCAGCCCAGAGCAGCAACAGCGGCTGCGCGGCCTGCAGTTTCGCATCGACTGCCAGCGTCAATTGGCCAAGAACAACATGGACAGCTGTATTCGTATTGCGGCCATGATGCACGACTCCTTTTATTCCATGCGCAGCGAGATGATCCAGCTCAATGCCAATCTCTATGCCGATCAGGCGCCCGTCTATAGGGAAAATAATGTTGTTTCTTTCTTTGATTATTACCACAAGAAGAAATAACGCCCTTCATTAATAATTCAGTTAAATATTATTTTAGATAATATATTCGTTACCAGGTGAGGCTCGTTTGGTGACGTTAATTTATCTGAAGTTATTTGTAATCCATTTGATGTATTTTAGTGGCATCAGCTGTTTTATTAAAAATTGATTATTGCCGTGATCGGTGTGGATGAATGGTGCCGACAGTTAGGCTAATATGGCGATACTTTAAATTTGCTACGACTCGAAGGGATTATGAGAAGTATCACACCAAGGCGGGTGCTGTCGCGGGATCAACAGACAGAGATCACCCGCATCATCGTCAAGGCGGGCCAGATGCTGGCCCAGTTCGGGGCGGAGAGCCGCATCATAGAGCAGACCACGGTCCGGCTCGGCATGGCGCTTGGGCTGGAGAGCGTCGAGATGGCCATCTCCTCCAGTGCCATAGTGCTCACCAGCCTCTATCAGGGCAGTTGTGTCACCACTACCCGCCGGGTGCGGGAACACGGTATCAACATGCAGGTGGTGTGCGAAATCCAGCGTATCTGCATCATGGCGGAAAAGGAGCTGATAGGGGCACGAGAGGTGCGTCTGCGGCTCGATGGTATAGTGCCGTTTCATTACCACCCCTGGCTGGTGGTCCCCATGGTGGGGCTCTCCTGCGGCGCCTTCAGCCTGTTGTTTGGCGGTGACTGGCCCATCTTCATGGTGACCTGTCTCTCCGCTGCCGTAGCGATGCGGGTGCGCCAGCTGATCGCCCGCCATCACCACAGCCCGCTCATCAACTTTGCCGCGACCGGTTTTATCGCCACCTTGCTCTCTTCCAGCGCCACTTTCTTCAACTGGGGCGCCCAGCCCTATCTCGCCATGGCAGCCAGCGTGCTCTTGCTGGTGCCGGGTTTCCCGCTCATCAATGCTGTCTCCGACATGGTGAAGGGTTACTTCAACATGGGGCTTGCGCGCTGGGGCACGGCAACTCTGCTTACCATCAGCGCAGCCATTGGCATCATTCTGGCCATGTCGGTGACCGGTATCTGGGGGTGGAAGGTATGAAGGACTTTGACTCTGTATTGGCCAGCAGGAACGGACTTGGCCTGCTGACCATCAGCGCGCGGATCAACCTCGGCATCATTCTGGCCATGTCGGTCACTGGTATCTGGGGGTGGAAGGTATGATGGATCTGATCTGGCTACTGGCCAAGGATGCCTTCTGGTCTTCCATTCCGGCCGTGGGGTTTGCCATGTTGTTCAACGTGCCGCCGCGCATGTTGAAGTACTGTGCCATGGGCGGTGCCCTGGCCCACAGCTTGCGTACCCTGCTCATCCATTACGGCATGCCCATCGAGTGGGCAACCCTGGCGGCGGCGACCACGGTCGGCTTTGTCTGTGTCTACTGGTCTCGTCGCCTGCTGGCGCCACGGCCCGTGTTCAGCGTCGCCTCCATCATTCCCATGATCCCCGGCAGCTATGCGTTCAAGACCATGATCGCCGTGGTGGAGCTCAATATCTCGGGGGTGACCATGGAGCTTATCCAGAGCGCGGTGGAGAACGGCCTCAAGGCACTGTTTATCGTGGGGGCTCTCAGTTTCGGTTTGGCGATCCCCTCCCTGGTCGTGTACCGTAACCGGCCCATTATTTGACAGACGCAGTGAGAGGCTGACCCCATGAAGATTTCCATGATTGCCGCCATGGCGCACGATCGCGTGATAGGCCTGGATAACCAGATGCCCTGGCACCTGCCGGCGGATCTGGCCCACTTCAAGCGGGTGACTCTGGGCAAGCCTGTGTTGATGGGGCGCAAGACCTTTGAATCCATTGGTCGGCCGCTGCCAGGGCGGCGCAATCTGGTGATCAGCCGCAATCCCGATTACCGGGCCGACGGGGTGGAGGTAGTCGATTCTGTCGAGGCCGCGTTGATGCTGCTGGCAAACGCCGGGAATGTGGACGAGCTGATGGTGATCGGCGGTGGTCATCTCTATGGCCAACTGCTGCCACAGGCTAACAGCCTCTATCTGACCAGAATCGATCTGGCGGTGGCTGGGGATACCTGCTTCCCCGCCTTCGAGGAGGACGAGTGGCATTGCGTTGAGCGCGAACCCCATGAGCCCGACGAGAAGAATCCTCATCCCTACTGCTTCGAAACCTGGCAGCGGCGCTGAGATCTCCGGGTCACCGTTGAAAATGAAAGGCCCCCTGTGCTGCACAAGGGGCCTTTTTCTTTGCTGCAACTGGGCCGCCCGAGAGACATATCATCTGTCAGGGCTGCACTTGGCACTTCCTCCTTGCTCCTCTTTCTACCTCTTTTCTCCCCAATCAAATCATTAGGGTTGTAATGATTTTGCAGGTTTTTCCTGCGAGGGGATCACTGCATCCGAGAATCGCACCATAACAGCCCGACTCCATTGGATTTTTCCCTAACAAGCATGATTAATATATTAGTCATCTAATCAAAAAATCATGCTGGCATGGGTCATGCTTGTCGATTTGTGGGTTTTTATTGTCAAAAATAAACCATTAAAATCAATATGTTATGTTTTCATTGTTTTGTGGGGACTCTTATGGTTCTTTCGTTTTTGGTGTAAATTGCTTAGTGTAGTAAGTAATTGGTTAGCGTTCGGCGGGTTAATTATCAAGATGCCGACAATAAAAATAGGACAGTATGACAGTCAAACTCGAAGTCAAATCACTCTATAAAATCTTCGGAGAACAGCCGGAGAAAGTCTTCAAATTGCTGGAGAAAGGGCACGACCGCGCCAGCATTTTGAAAAAGACGGGTCAGACCCTGGGTGTGCATGGGGTGGATCTCGCCATCCACGAGGGAGAAATCTTTGTGGTAATGGGCTTGTCCGGTTCGGGCAAATCTACCCTGGTGCGTCTCTTCAACCGCCTTATCGAGCCGACCCGTGGTCAGGTGTTGATCGACGGTGAGGACATCGCCGCCATCTCGGACAGCGAGCTGCGTCAGGTCAGGCGCAAGAAGATCAGCATGGTGTTCCAATCTTTTGCCCTCATGCCTCATCTGAGCGTGCTGGAAAATGCCGCCTTTGGTCTGGAGCTGGCCGGTGTGCCGCTTCTCGAACGTCAGGAAAGTGCCCGCCAGGCACTCAATCAGGTGGGTCTGGGCCAGTTGGTGGACTCCTTCCCCGATGCCCTCTCCGGTGGCATGAAGCAAAGGGTTGGTCTGGCCCGCGCACTGGCCAATGACCCCGACATACTGTTGATGGATGAGGCTTTCTCCGCGCTGGATCCGCTGATCCGCACCGAGATGCAGGATGAACTGCTCAAGCTGCAGGCCAGCCATCAGCGCACCATCGTCTTTATCTCCCACGATCTGGATGAAGCGATGCGCATCGGCGATCGCATCGCCATCATGCAGGACGGTCAGGTGATCCAGGTCGGGACCCCCGACGAGATCCTGAGCCAACCGGCCAACGATTATGTGCGTGCCTTCTTTCGCGGCGTGGATCTGGCCAATGTGTTCAGTGCCCGCGATATCGTCAGTCGCAAGCAGATGCCGCTTATCAAGAAGCACACCACGGATGGACCGGGCAACGCCCTGCGTCAGCTCAAGGACCAGGAGCGGGAGTTCGGTTACGTGGTGGATCGCAGTCGTCGCTTCCTCGGGGTCGTCTCGGTCGAGTCGCTCGGTCAGGCGGTGAAAAACAAAGGCAGCCTGGAGCAGGCCTTGCTGGCCGATATCCAGCCCATCCTGGGCGACACCTCGCTCAATGAACTCATCAGTCAGGTGGCCTCAGCGCCCTGTCAGGTGCCCGTGGTCGAGGAAGATGGCACCTACCTGGGCCTTATCTCCAAAGCCAACTTGCTGAACACCCTGGACAGGAGTACCCCGGTATGAATATCAAACCCTTTCATCGTCTGCTGACCGGCTTGCTGGCACTCTTGCTGCTGGCGAGTGCCCCCGTCCGGGCCGATGAGGCGCAGGCCGACCCCTGGGGTGCCTCTGCCTCCACGACTGTTGCCACGGATCCCTGGGGTAGCACAGAGACTGAAGCCGCTGACTGGCAGAACCAGATTGAAGCGACGGATACCTCTGCGGCTGTCGACTGGCTGGATCCCTTCCAGCAGGCACTGGTGCCGCTGGATGTCTGGGTGGAGAGCGGTATCGGCTGGCTGGTCGAGAACCTGCGCCCTGTATTTCAGCTGATCCGGGCGCCGGTAGAGGTCACTCTCAACGCCATGACCCATCTGCTGCAGACAGTGCCATCCACCCTGATGATGGGGATGCTGGCCCTGATAGCCTGGCAGATGGTCAATGGCCGCATGGCCCTTGGCACCCTGCTCTCTCTCGTCGGGATCGGGCTCATAGGTGCCTGGTCCGATGCCATGGTGACCCTGTCGCTGGTGCTGAACTCGCTCTTCTTCTGCATCCTGATTGGCTTGCCGGTCGGCATTATGCTGGCTCGTAGCGAGCGGTTGTCTACCTGGACCCGACCGCTGCTGGATGCCATGCAGACCACACCGGCTTTCGTTTACCTCATTCCCATCGTCATGTTGTTCGGTATCGGCAACGTGCCCGGTGTGGTGGTGACCGTCATCTTCGCCCTGCCACCCATGATCCGGCTGACCATGCTGGGGATCAGGCAAGTGCCTGAGGATCTGGTGGAGGCGGCCCACTCGTTTGGCGCCAGCCCCTCCCAGTTGCTGTTCAAGGTACAACTGCCACTGGCCATGCCCACCATCATGGCCGGGGTCAATCAGACCCTGATGCTGGCACTCTCCATGGTGGTGATCGCCTCCATGATAGCGGTCGGTGGTCTGGGCCAGATGGTGTTGCGCGGTATTGGTCGCCTCGACATGGGGCTCGCCTCCATCGGTGGCCTAGGCATAGTGCTGCTGGCCATAGTGCTCGACCGTCTGACCCAGGCAATGGGGCAGCGGGATCGCAGCCGCACAGGCCGCTGGTATCAACATGGCCCTGTGGCCCTGCTGATGCGCCTGCGTGGCCGTAGCAAATCTATTGATTACAAAGGAGTAAACGCATGAAACCCATTACCAGGACACTGACCCTGAGCACACTGCTGCTGAACTCCCTGTTGCTGAGTTCTGTCGCCGTGGCCAGTGCCGAATCACCGGGGGAGGGGATCCGCGTTCAACCCTTGCAGAGCTCCCTGCCGGAAGAGACCTTCCAGACCTTGCTGGTCAGCAAGCTGATGGGTCGCCTCGGCTATGACGTCCAGCCTGTGCAGGAGGTGGACTACAACGTGGCCTACGCCTCGGTGGCACAGGGCGACGGCACCTTCCTGGCCTTTAACTGGATCCCGCTGCAAAACAACAAGTACGAACAGGCTGGCGGCGACAAGGTATTTTTCCGTCAGGGCACCTATGTATCGGGGGCCGCCCAGGGTTATCTCATCGACAAGAAGACGGCAACCCAGTACGGCATCACCAATCTGGGTCAGCTCAAGGATCCCAAGCTGGCGGCGCTGTTTGACGGCGATGGCGACGGCAAGGCGGATCTGGTGGGCTGCAACCCGGGTTGGGGCTGTGAAGAGGCCATCAATCATCATCTGGATGCGTTTGGTTTGACCCCGACCGTCACCCACAAGCAGGGCAACTACGCGGCCCTGATCGCCGACACCCGGGCCCGCTATCAGAGTGGCAAGCCGGTGCTCTACTACACCTGGACGCCTTACTGGCTGAGCAGCGAGCTGGTGCCGGGACGTGACGTTGTGTGGCTGGAAGTCCCTGCCAATGCCAAGGATTCGGACAAGACCCGTTTGCCCAATGGCAAAAACTACGGCTTCCCCGTCAACTCCATGCACATCGTCGCCAACAAGGGGTTTACCGAAGCCAATCCGGCGGCCGCCAAGCTGTTCAGCATCGTCAAGCTGCCCCTCAATGACATCAATATCCAGAACGGTCTGATGAACAAGGGTCAGAACACCCAGGCGGATATCGAGCGCCATGTGATGGCCTGGCTCAAGGGACACGAAGCCCAGGTCAACGACTGGTTGACTCAGGCTCGCGCCGCCAAGTAAGCGGATAATCAGGGCGCAAGAAGGTGCCACGCCATCAGGGCGCGCCTTCACGCGCTGAATATCACCCATAAAAGCGCCCGGCAGTTGCCGGGCGCTTTTTCATTGTCAGAACCCTGAAGAGGGATCAGATACCTGAGCCGTCGTGCTCGCCGCTCTCTTCGTGCAGGCCGCACTCGCGCTTGAGGCCGAAGAAGCGGGTCTGCTCCTCGCTCATGCCCGGCTCCCACTTGGTGGTGGTGTGCACGTCGCCGACCGAGAGGTAGCCTTGTTCCCACAGTGGGTGGTAGGGCAGGTCGAACTCCTTGAAGTAGTAGAAGACGTCCTTGTTGCTCCAGTCGATGACAGGCAGGAACTTGAAGCGGCCGCGCTGTATGGCCAGCACTGGCAGCTTGTCACGGCTGCCCGCCTGCTCGCGGCGCAGGCCGGAAAACCAGGTCTGGGCCCCCAGCTCGCTCAGGGCGCGGTCCATGGGCTCCACCTTGTTGAGCTGGTTGTAGCGGGTGATCCCCTCCACCCCCTGCTCCCACAGCAGGCCGAAACGCGCCTCCTGCCAGGCCGGTGACAGTTCTGCCCTGTATATCTTCAGATTGAGCGCCAGCCGTTCGGTCAGCTCATCGATAAAGCGGTAGGTCTCGGGGAAGAGATAGCCGGTATCGGTGAGTACCACGGGTACGTCGGCCCGCTCACTGCTCACCAGGTGCAGCATCAGCGCGGCCTGGATGCCGAAGCTGGATGACAGCACATGTTCCCCCGGCAGGTTCGCCAGCGCCCAGCGCACCCGCTCGGGGGCGCTCATGGTGTCCAGCTCCCGGTTGAGGGGGGCCAGCGCCTCGGTCTGCTCTTCACGGCCGAGGGTCAGCAGGGCCTGCAGGTCAAGACGGCCATTTTCAGTGACATCAAGCGGCATAGAAGTCCCTCGCTGAGTCGATGACGGGGGCCACCACACCAGTGCGGATCACGAAGTCACCGAAGCACTCCGCCGCAGTGCGCTCGGCAGCCCAGCGGCCGATCAGCCGATCCAGCTCGGCAAGGATCTGCGGCTCAGTGATGTTCTCCTGATAGAGGCGCGGGATGCGTGTCCCTTCCAGATTGCCACCCAGGTGCAGGTTGTAGCGGCCCGGTGCCTTGCCCACCAGACCCACCTCCGCCAGCATGGCGCGGCCGCAGCCATTGGGGCAGCCGGTGACCCGGAAGATGATGGCGTCATCCGCCAGCCCGTGTTTGGTGAGCAAGCCTTCGATGTCGGTGACAAACGCCGGCAGCATACGCTCGGCCTCGGCCATCGCCAGCGGGCAGGTGGGCAGGGCCACGCAGGCCATGGACTGCTTGCGCTGCTCGCTCACGCCGTCATCCAGCAGGCCGTATTGACGAGCCAGGGCTTCGATGCGCGCCTTCTCGCCAGCGGGGACGCCGGCGATGATGAGGTTCTGGTTGGCGGTCAGGCGGAAATCCCCCTGGTGGATCTTGGCGATTTCCAGCATGCCGGTCTTGAGCGGTTTGCCCGGGAAGTCCAGCAAACGGCCATTCTCGATAAAGAGGGTCAGGTGGTGCTTGCCATCGATTCCCTCGACCCAGCCGAAGCGATCGCCACGGCTGGTGAATTCATAGGGGCGACTCTCGGCGAAGGGGATACCTGCGCGGTTTTCCACCTCGGCCTTGAACGCCTCGACTCCAACACGTTCGAGTGTGTACTTGGTCTTGGCGTTTTTGCGGTTGACCCGGTTGCCCCAGTCACGCTGGGTGCTGACCACGGCGGCCGCCACCTCCAATACGTGGGAGAGGGGAATAAAGCCAAAGTCACTCGCCTTGCGCGGGTAGGTGCTGGTGTCGCCGTGAGTCATGGCGAGCCCCCCGCCCACCAGCACGTTGAAGCCCACCAGCTTGCCGCCTTCGGCAATCGCCACGAAGTTGAGATCGTTGGCGTGGATATCCACGTCGTTGTGGGGCGGGATCACCACTGTGGTCTTGAATTTGCGCGGCAGGTAGTTGGAGCCGAGGATCGGCTCCTCGTCCCCACCCAGCCAGCTTCTCGCCATCCAGCCAGATCTCCACGTAGGCTCGGGTCTTGGGCAGCAGGTGCTCGGAGATTTTTGTGGCCCACTCGTAGGCTTCCTGATGCAGTTCAGACTCCACCGGATTGCTGGTGCAGAGCACGTTGCGGTTCACGTCGCCAGCGGTGGCGATGGAATCTATGCCGGTGCTGTTGAGGGTCTGGTGCATCAGCTTGATGTCGCGCTTCAATACCCCGTGGAACTGGAAGGTCTGACGGGTGGTCAGGCGGATGCTGCCATACAGGCTGTGCTCCTCGGCGAACTTGTCGATCACCTGCCATTGGGCCGGGGTGATGATGCCGCCCGGCAGACGGGCGCGCAGCATAACGTTGTGCAGGGGCTCCAGCTTCTGGGCAGTACGCTCCGGGCGTATGTCTCTGTCATCCTGCTGATACATGCCGTGGAAGCGGATCAGCTGGAAGTTGTCGCCGTTGAAGCCGCCGGTGAGCGGGTCTTGCAGATCCTGCTCTATGGTGCCGCGCAGAAAGTTGCTCTCGCGCTTGAGGCGCTCGTTGTCGGCCAGCGGTCCTTCGACCGGTCCCGGAATCACTTGTTTGCTCATCAATAGACATCCCTTTGATAACGTTTGGCACGACGCAATTCGCTCAAATACTCTTCTGCTTCCTCACGGCTCTTGTGACCGTGTTCTGCAATCACATCCAGCAGGGCTTCCTGCACATCTTTCGCCATCTGGTTAGCATCGCCGCACACATAGAAGTGAGCACCTGCTTCCAGCCACTGGTAGAGCTCCAGACCCGATTCACGCAGTCTGTCCTGCACATAAATCTTGTTGGCCTGATCCCGGCTGAAGGCCAGCGAGATCTTCGACAGCAGGCCCGATTTCACATAGCGCTGCCACTCCACCTGATAGAGAAAGTCCTGGGTGAAGTGGGGGTTGCCGAAGAAGAGCCAGTTCTTGCCTTCGGCCCCTTGTGCCTCGCGCTCCTGCATAAAGGCGCGGAACGGAGCTATGCCGGTGCCCGGTCCCACCATGATGACGGGGGTATCGGGATTGGCCGGCAGGCGGAAGTTGTCATTGTGCTCCACAAACACCCGTACCTCGGCATCTTCGGCCAGCCTGTCCGCCAGATAGGAGGAGGCGGCGCCACTGCGCACAGTGCCATCTTCTTGCGGGTAGCGCACCACGCCAACGGTCAGGTGCACCTCCTCTTCCACTTCGCTCTGGGCGGAGGCGATGGAGTAGAGGCGAGGGGTGAGGGGGCGCAGCAGGCCAGTCAACTGCTCCGCGCTGAGTTCGGTCGGGAAGCGCTTGAGCACATCCACCACTTGGGCAGAGGCCACCAGGGCATTGACCTGGGCCTTGTCACCGGCCAGGTCTTTGAGCGCTGCGTTACCCGAGATCTCTGCCAACCCCGTGATAAAGCCGCCGTGCAACCGGGTCAGTTCCAGATTGCGGGTGAGCACCTCGCGCAGGCTGCCATGGGCGGTGGCTTCGTCACCACTGCGTCCGGACAGGGCCAGCAAGGTCGGCGTCGTTGTCGAACCAGACCCCGAGGGCATCCCCAGGCTGATAGGTCAGCCCTGACTCTTCGAGGCTGATCTCGATATGGCGGATATCCTTGGTGGAATCGCGGCCGGTGATCTTCTGATTCACCGACAGGCGGGCCGGGAAGGGATTGGCCTTGTCGTACTGGCTGTGACCGACAGCCGCTTGTACCGCCCCCGCCACGCTGCTGGTGGCAACCCCGGCAGATAGCGTGGCGGCAATGGCATTGACCGCCTGCTCGCCCCAGGCCTTGGCGGCATCCTGATAGTCCACATCCAGGCTGGCAAGCTCATGAATGCGATCGGCGCCCGCCTTGGTCAGCAGGCTGTCAAAGTCCTGACTTGTCTGGCAGAAAAATTCGTAGGAGCTGTCACCCAGCCCCAGCACGGCGAACTTGAGCCCCTCCAGTTTGCCAACCTTGCCCTTCTTGAGCTGCTCGAACAGATCGACGGCACTCTCCGGTGGTTCACCCTCCCCGTAAGTACTCACTACCACCAGCAGGTGAGTCTCTTTCTTGAGCTGCTTGGGTTTGTAATCTGCCATGGAGGTGAGGGTCACCGGCAGGCCGCGTGCCTCGGCCTGCGCCTTGATGGCACTGGCCACCCCTTTGGCATTGCCGGTCTGGGAGCCGTAGAGAATGGTCAGGCTGCCGCCGGGTGCTGTCACGGCACCCGTAGCCGCCACTGGCTGGCTGCCGGATTGGGAGAGACCGTAGAGATAGCCGCTCACCCAGACCAGTTGCTGGGTATTGAGGGTTGATAATGCCTGGTTCAGCTGACGTTGTTGTTCATCAGAGAGGGGGGCCAGATTGGTCAGGGAGTCCTTCAATTGCATCACACGCGTCTTCCATGGTCTGATTTTTGGTCAGGTTAAGGGGTGTGATGGATAACAACAAAGAATAAAAATGTCTTTTTTATTCTATTAATGCATTAAAACCCCAAGGGATCCTGGCTTGAGCCTGCTCGGGCTGCGCCCTGTTTCATGGTATAAACGGCGAAGAATGAGCCCCGTCGTGACGTCACAGGAAAAACGAATGCCGACTATCAGACTGTTTCATGTCAATGCCTTCAGCCAGCAGCCCTTTGGCGGCAACCCGGCCGTGGTGGTGCTGGGGCCGGCCCAGTCCGATGCGCAGTTGCAGGCCATGGCGGCCGAGTTCAACCTGTCGGAGACCGCCTTTCTCACACCGGCAGGGGCGGCGTGTTATCAGCTACGCTGGTTTACCCCTCAGGTCGAGGTGGATCTCTGTGGTCACGGCACGCTCGCCGCCGCCCACGTGCTGTGGCAGACCGGGGAGGTGGCCCCTCAGGAGGTCATCCGTTTCGAGACCCGCAGCGGCGTCTTGCTGGCCCGGCGCGAGGGGGAATGGATCCAGCTCGACTTCCCGCGGATCCCGCTCACGCCACTGGTGCTGGACCCGGCTTACGGGGCTGCGCTCGGCTGTACGCCGCGGCAGACCCTGGCGGCCGGTGCCAAGTTCCTGCTGGAGCTTGAAAGCGAAGAGGAGGTGAGGGGGCTAGTACCGGATTTTCATGCCCTGCGTGCCCTGCCTGGGCGGGGACTGATGGTGACGGCCCCGTCCAGCCGTGCAGGCGATGACTTCGTTTCCCGCTATTTCGCTCCCTGGGTCGGGGTGGATGAGGATCCCGTCACCGGCTCCAACCACTGCGCTCTGGTGCCCTTCTGGGCCGCGCGTCTCGGCAAAACTCGACTGAAGGCGCGCCAGATCTCGGCGCGCGGCGGGGAGCTTGTGCTCGAGTTGCAGGGGGATCGCGTGCTGATGTCGGGCCAGGCGCTGACCCTCTGGCAGGGGGAGTGGCTGCTGCCATCCACCCTGTAAGGTACAAGTGTGCGCCCCTCTATGTTCGCCATAATGGTCGCCATAAAAAACGCCCCGCAGTTGCGGGGCGTTTCGTTGCCATCGAATCACAGGCCTGGCCTGCACTCTGAGCTTATTTCTGTTGCGGGCGCAGGGCCGGGAACAGGATGACGTCACGGATGGTGTGGCTGTTGGTGAACAGCATCACCAGACGGTCGATACCGATACCCTGACCGGCAGTGGGCGGCAGGCCGTGTTCCAGCGCGGTCACGAAGTCGGCGTCGTAGAACATGGCTTCGTCGTCACCGGCTTCTTTCTGGTTCACCTGATCCTGGAAGCGCTTGGCCTGGTCTTCCGCATCGTTCAGCTCGGAGAAGCCGTTGGCCAGCTCGCGGCCACCGATGAAGAATTCGAAGCGGTCTGTCACGTCCGGGTTCACGTCGTTGCGGCGCGCCAGCGGAGAAACAGCGGCCGGGTACTCGGTGATGAAGGTGGGTTGCAGCAGCATGTGCTCTACCGTCTCTTCGAAGATGGCGGTGATCACGTGGCCCAGCTCCCAGCCCTTCATCAGCTCGATGTGCAGATGCTTGGCAACCGCCTTGGCGCTCTCCAGGGTAGCCAGATCCGCCGGGGTCACATCCGGGTTGAACTTCAGGATGGAGTCCACCATGGTGAGGCGCTGGAACGGCTGACCGAAATCGATGGTCAGACCCTCTTCGCCCTCTTTGGCGTAACGGATCTTGGTGTCACCCAGAATGTCCTGGGCCAGGGTGCGCAGCAGCTCCTCGGTCAGGTCCATCAGATCGATGTAGTCGGCATAGGCCATGTAGAACTCGATCATGGTGAACTCGGGGTTGTGACGTACCGAGATACCTTCGTTACGGAAGTTGCGGTTGATCTCGTACACGCGCTCGAAACCACCGACCACCAGACGCTTCAGGTAAAGCTCGGGGGCGATACGCAGGTACATGTCGATGTCCAGCGCATTGTGGTGAGTGACGAACGGACGCGCGGAGGCGCCACCCGGGATGACCTGCATCATGGGGGTTTCCACTTCCATGAAGCGCTTGTCGTTGAAGAACTTGCGTATGCCGGCAACCACTTTGGTGCGGATCATGAAGGTCTTGCGGGACTCTTCGTTGGCGATCAGATCCAGGTAACGCTGGCGGCAGCGAGCTTCCTGGTCGGTCAGGCCCTTGTGCTTCTCGGGCAGCGGACGCAGTGCCTTGGTCAGCAGGCGGATGGTGGAGACGTGTACCGAGAGTTCGCCTGTGTTGGTACGGAACAGGGTCCCTTCCACGCCGACTATGTCACCCAGATCCCACTTCTTGAACTGCTCGTTGTAGAAGCCTTCCGGCAGATCGTCACGGGTCACGTAGATCTGGATCTTGCCAGCCATGTCCTGCAGGGTGGCGAAAGACGCCTTGCCCATGATCCGGCGGGTCATGATGCGACCGGCAATCTTCACCTGTTTACCCAAGGCCACCAGCTCTTCGGCGCTCTTGTCGCCAAATTCGGCATGCAGATCGCCGGAGAGGCTGTCACGACGGAAGTCGTTGGGGAAGGGGTTGCCCTGGGCGCGCAAGGCGGCCAGCTTGGAACGACGCTCCGTCATCTCGTTGTTCAGTTCGAGAGTGTGGTCGACTTCCGGAGTTGTGGTTTGTTCAGACATGGTGATTCCTGCTGTTCTGTTTTTACAGGCCTGATTTCAGGCTAGCTTCGATAAACTTGTCCAGGTCGCCGTCGAGTACCGCTTGGGTATTGCGGGTTTCGACGCCGGTGCGCAGATCCTTGATGCGTGCATCATCCAGCACATAGGAACGGATCTGGCTGCCCCAGCCGATATCGGACTTGGTCTCTTCGAGGGCTTGCTTCTCAGCGTTCTGCTTCTGAATTTCCAGCTCGTAGAGCTTGGCTTTCAGCTGCTTCATACACTGATCTTTGTTTTTGTGCTGGGAACGATCGTTCTGGCACTGTACCACGACACCGGTCGGGATGTGGGTGATACGTACCGCGGATTCGGTCCGGTTGACGTGCTGACCACCGGCGCCGGAAGCGCGGTAGACGTCGATCCGCAGGTCGGCCGGGTTGATCTCGATGTCGATGTCATCATCGATCTCGGGATAGACGAATACGGAACAGAATGAGGTGTGGCGACGGCCACCGGAGTCGAACGGTGACTTGCGAACCAGACGATGGACGCCGGTTTCGGTACGCAACCAGCCGAAGGCATACTCGCCGGTGAACTTGACGGTGGCGGACTTGATGCCGGCCACGTCGCCGTCAGAAAGCTCGATAAGTTCCGGCTTGTAACCGTGGGCATCGCCCCAGCGCAGGTACATGCGCAGCACCATGTTGGCCCAATCCTGGGCTTCGGTACCACCTGAGCCGGACTGGATGTCGATGTAGCAATCGGAGCCGTCGTGCTGACCGGAGAACATGCGACGGAATTCGAGGTCCACCAGCTTGGTTTCAAGTACATCGGCTTCGGCCACGGCTTCGTTGAAGGTATCTTCGTCTTCCCCTTCCACCGCCAGGCTCACCAGCATCTCGACGTCCTCAGCACCTTGTGTCAAGACGTCAATGGTGCCGACCACGTTCTCCAGGGAGACGCGCTCCTTGCCCAGCGCTTGTGCGCGCTCGGGCTCATTCCATACGTCCGGCTGTTCCAGCTCGGCGTTGACCTCTTCTAGACGCTCTTTCTTGGCGTCATAGTCAAAGGTACCCCCTAAGAAGCTCTGTCCTCTCAGACAGCTCCTTAAGTTTGTTTAATACAGGATTGACTTCAAACATCGTGAAAACTCTCGGGGTCGATGTGATTTAAAAACGGGATATTCTAGCCAATTGTGGAAGGAATAAACAGGGTCGCCTCTTCTTGTGCGCATCCGGTAGTCAATTTCTGGTGCAGTTTTCCCCAACTCGGTGGAAAATATCGTCCGCAGACTCATTTGCAGGTTCAGTTTTCGCCTGCCGGGTCGCTAATAACTACGCAGTGCTGTGCACTCTTTTGGGAAATCCGGTTCCTGACCTCATAAGAAGAAATCATGATGAAAAACCTATCACTCAAGCAGAAGATACTCTTGTCGGTGGTGATCGCCTTGTCATTGGTGATCCTGCTGCTCTCCTGGCAGAGCTATACCAGCCAGAAGTCCCTGTTGCTGCAAGGCAGTCAGGAACAGGTGCAACGACTGGGCAGCCAGCAGGCAGCCAGCGTCAGTCACTGGCTCTCTGCCCGTCGCGACGTGATCCAGGCGCTTGGCAACAAGGCCAGTGCCGACCCCCTCAATGCCCTGCAACAGGCGCAAGTGTCGGGTCGCTTCCAGCTCACCTACTTCGGTGAGGGCAATGGCAAGATGAACGACTCGGATCCTTCCATCAACCGTAGCGGTTATGACCCGCGCTCCCGTGGCTGGTATCAGGAAGCCATGAGCAAGGGCGGCCTCATTGTGACCAAGCCCTATCTGGACGTCGCCTACAACATCATGGTGGTGACGCTGGCCCAACCCGCTCAGGGCGGCGTGGTCGGTGGTGACCTCTCCATCGCATCTCTGGTAGAAGACATCACCAAGATGAAGCTGCCCGCCGACGGTTTTGCCATCATGATGCACAAGGATGGTACCGTCATCGCGTACAAGGACGCAGCCAAGGCGATGAAGCCGGCCACCGAGATCGACAACGATCTGACCAATGCCCTCATCGATCAGAGCAAGGCTGGCAATACCCTGATCCCTGCCTATTTTGACAGCGAAGGCCGTGACAAGCTGCTGATGGCAGTAGACATCCCGGATACCGACTGGGAACTGGTACTGGTGCTGGACAAGGCTACCCTGGAGGCGCCGCTCTCCTCCTTGCTGATGACCCAGCTCGGTCTTGCCCTGCTGGTGCTGGTGGGCAGCATTCTCGCCATCTCCTGGCTGGTCAGCCTGTTGCTCGGCCCGCTCACCAAGGTCTCCCAGGCCCTGGCCCGCATCGCCGACGGTAACGGTGATTTGACCCAGCGCATCAAGATCGACGCCAACGACGAAGTGGGCCAGCTGGCCAACAGCTTCAACCGTTTCGTCGGCAGTCAGCATCAGCTGATCGCCAATATCCGCAAGCTGGCCAACGAGCTGAACGCCGACGCCGAGCGCAGTCTGGTGACCAACCAGGCCTCGGTGGACGAGCTGCAGCGCCAGCAACAGGAAGTGACCATGGTTGCCACTGCCGTCACCGAGATGGCGAGCGCCACCATGGAGATCGCCGGCAACGCCGAGAGCACGGCCGCCGCCGCCCAGCAATCCGCCCAGAGCAGTGAGCAGGGCAAGATGCTGGTGAATCAGACCCGCCAGTCCATCAACGGTCTGGCCGAAGAGGTGGGGCAGGCGACCGCTGTGATCGGCGAGCTGAGCCGTCACGCCCAGGCCATTTCCGGCATCCTCTCCACCATTCAGGGCATTGCCGAGCAGACCAACCTGCTGGCGTTGAACGCGGCCATCGAAGCGGCTCGTGCCGGTGAACAGGGTCGTGGTTTCGCCGTGGTGGCGGACGAAGTTCGAGTGCTGTCCCGTCGTACCCAGGATTCCATCCAGGAGATCCAGTCCACTATCGAGACGCTGCAACAGACTACTGCCCGTGCGGTCAGCCTGATGCAGACCAGCCAGGGTCTGGCCGACAACAGCGTGAAAGACGCCGATGCCGCCGCTGCCGCGCTGGAAGAGATCACCCAGGCCGTATCGCTTATCTCCGACATGGCGGGTCAGATCGCCACCGCAGCCGAGGAGCAGACCCAGGTGACTGGCGAGATCACCCAGAACACCACCGCCATCAAGGATGTGAGTGACGAGATTACTGCCGCCGCCATGCGCGATCTGGATCAGGCCCATCGCCTCAAGGGTCGTGCCACCGACCTGAACCAGCAGGTGTCGACCTTTATCCTGTAAGGAACCGGATTTCAGGCGGCAGAGACCGCCATGAAAAAGCCCCGCACTCGGCCGAGTGCGGGGCTTTTATTTTGTGGTTGCTGGCGGGCTTACAGGAAAGGCAGTGCCATAAACAACTTGATCACCATGGCGTTGATGATGTCGATGAAGAAGGCACCCACCATGGGCACCACCAGCAACGCCAGGTGGGACGGACCGAAGCGCTGGGTAATGGCCTGCATGTTGGCAATGGCGGTCGGGGTTGCACCCAGGCCGAAGCCGCAGTGGCCTGCCGCCAGCACGGCCGCGTCATAGTTGCTGCCCATGACCCTGAAAGTGACGAAGATGGCGTAGAGCGCCATCGCCACCGTCTGGGCGACCAACAAAATAAAGATGGGCAGGGCAAGGCTCGCCAGATCCCACAGCTTCAGGCTCATCAGCGCCATGGCCAGGAACAGCGACAGACTGACGTTGCCGAGCAAAGAGACTTCCCGATCGCTCACCTCGTGCCAGTTCAGCAGGGTCAGCAGGTTGCGCAGCAGCACGCCGACAAACAGCACACAGACGAAGACCGGCAGCTCGAAGGCGCCGCCTTTGAGGAAAGTGGAGAGCATTTCCCCCCCTTTCAGGCTGATGGCGATCAGCGCCAGGGTCTCGATCAGGCTGAAGGTGGTGAGCGGACGTTCCATGTCGGGCATCTCGAAGCCCCGTGGTGCGTCGTCCTTGTTGTGCTCCTCACCGGGTACCTGCACTTTTTTCACCAGATAGCGTGCTACCGGACCACCGATGAGGCCCCCCAGTACCAGACCGAAGGTGGCGCAGGCGATGGCAAGCTCGGCGGCGGATTGCACCCCGTACTTTTCGGAGAAGGTGGCGCTCCAGGCCGCACCGGTACCGTGGCCGCCGGAGAGGGTGATGGAGCCGGCCAGCAGTCCCATGTGCGGGTCCAGACCGAGCAGGGTTGCCAGACCCACGCCCAGGGTGTTTTGCACCAGCAGCAGGCCGGTCACCACCATCAGGAAGGTGATCACCGCCTTGCCGCCGCGCTTGAGGCTGGCAAGATCGGCGGAGAGACCGATGGAGGCGAAGAAGGCCAGCATCAGCGGGGTTTGCAGGCTGGTATCAAATTGCAGCTCTACCTGGAGGGTGGAGCGCAACAGCAACAGTACCAGGGCGACCACCAGGCCGCCGGCAACCGGTTTGGGGATGTTGAAGGTGCGCAGCAGCCCGACTCGGGTCACCAGCAAGCGGCCAAACAGCAACACCAGGGTGGCTGCGACCAGGGTGGCGTAGGAATCAAGTTGTAACATTCAGTACTCCCATGTTGATTGGCTGTGTCTTTCGTTGATGAAGACTCACAGATTCAGCCGGGATAAAAACCAGGGTGGCTCAAGTGCCAACAAAGAAGGGGCTAGCAGCCCCGGTCCCACGCAAAGGCGGGATCTATGCGGGCCTGAATTGATCAGGCATCCAGATGAGATTTATGAAAAATCCGCCGGATAGTAGCAAAAAGCACCGCTTATATCCATATTTGTCAGATAAATGGTCGGCTTTAAACTTTATTGTGACATTTAACACTATTGGGACAAGCGTCATGTTATGGGCCGGATCTGCTATTTCCCGGCTGTCATTTGGGGCGCCAGTCTCTATAATTCGCCGGTTTCCAGCCCACAAGAGGAAACCGGTCAGGTGTGAAGTTGTCGGTTTATTCCTTTATTAATTTGCCGGTTGCCGGTCCATCAAGAGGAGAGGGTGTGAAGAAGTCCATCTACATTGCCTACACAGGCGGTACCATAGGGATGCAGCGTTCCGACCACGGTTATGTGCCGATGGCGGGCTTTATGGAAGACTGTCTGGCGCGGATGCCCGAGTTTCATCGACCCGAGATGCCGGATTACCATATCCACGAATATGACCCCCTTATCGACTCCTCCGACATGACGCCTGCGGACTGGCAGCGGATCGCCGAGGACATTAAAGGCAACTACGAGAAATACGACGGTTTCGTGATCCTGCACGGCACAGACACAATGTCGTTCACCGCCTCTGCGCTCTCCTTCATGCTCGAAGATCTGCACAAGCCGGTCATCATCACCGGCTCCCAGATCCCGCTCGCCGAGCTGCGCTCCGATGGTCAGCAGAACCTGCTCAACGCCCTCTATATCGCTGCCAACTACCCGATCCACGAGGTGACGCTGTTTTTCAACAACCAGCTCTATCGTGGCAACCGCAGCAAGAAGGTGCACGCCGATGGCTTCCACGCCTTCGATTCGCCGAACTATCCGCCGCTGCTCAATGCCGGTATCGCCATCTCGCTGGAAGCGGGTGAGCTGGGGGAGCCGTCCGATCGTCCGCTGGTGCTGCACGACATTACCCCCCAACCCATCGGCGTGGTGACCCTCTATCCTGGCATCTCCAGCGAGGTAATCGCCAACATATTGCAGCAACCGGTGAAGGCGCTGATCCTGCTCTCGTTTGGCGTGGGCAATGCGCCGCAGAATCCGGCCATGCTGGCGCTGCTCTCCGAGGCATCTGCCCGCGGCGTCATCATAGTCAACTTGAGCCAGTGCCTGCACGGCAAGGTCAACATGGGGGGCTATGCCACCGGCAATGCGCTCTCCCGTGCCGGGGTTATCTCGGGGTTTGACATGACTGCCGAGGCGGCGCTCACCAAGCTGCACTTCCTGCTGAGCCTGGACTTGCCTGCACCCCGCATCCGCGAGCTGATGCAACAGTCCCTGCGCGGCGAGCTGACGCCCTGAGAAACTGTCCACGATCTTGCTGCGAAGCCGTGATCAAGGCTCATGTGCTGCTCGCTTGTTTGTGAACAAGAGGGCTCATGTATGCCTATACACTCCGGTTCCTGCGCTGCTCTTCACCTTGCTGACGCCTTCTCGCGACAGGTCGTGAACAGCTTCTGGCCTCCTCACCATGAGGGGGGAGAGGAAAAAAGAGGGGAGCCACCATGGCTCCCCTCTTTGCTGTTTGCCGTATCCGGTCGCGGCACGGGATGGGCGGCCTGCCTCAGTGACTGAGGTCGATCCGCACTATCTCTTCCTCGTCACGGTACTGACGCTTGAGCTCGCTCTTGCTCTTCATCACTATCTCGCCGTCCCGGCCTATGTTCATGTGCTCGGGATTGTCGAGGTGCATCGCCTGCCAGGCCATCACGGCCTGCAGCGAGGTTGCCTTCTGCTCGTCGCTCAGGGGTTTGCCATCGGGCCATTTGCCCAGCTCGACCGCTGTCTTGAGCCGCTCGTACACTTCTTTGGGCATCTGTCTGATGGCCTGTTGAAACTCACCCTGTTGAAACGACATCCGGCTTCTCCTTGAAAATTGAGCCATGAACCCAGGATCTGACGGGCAGATCCTGGCGGGCTATGCAGGCAGATCCTGGCGGACTACGCCAGCCATCTGCTCCATCACCCGCACTACCTGACAACTGTACCCGAACTCGTTGTCATACCATACGTAGAGGACGCAGTGATCCCCCTCGGCGATGGTGGCCTGGGAATCCACTATGCCTGCGAAGCGGGAACCCACCATGTCGGAGGAGACCAGCTCTGTGCTGGCGCTAAAATCGATCTGGCGATGCAGGGCCGAGCTTAGCGCCATCTGCTGCAGATAGGCATTGAGACTCTCCCTGTCGGTGCTTTGATCCAGTGAGAGGTTGATGATGGCCAGCGACACGTTGGGGGTTGGCACCCGAATGGCGTTGCCGGTCAGCTTGCCCTTGAGCTCCGGCAGTGCCTTGGCCACCGCCTTGGCGGCACCTGTGCTGGTCATCACCATGTTGAGGGCTGCGCTGCGACCGCGGCGCTCGCCCTTGTGATAGTTGTCTATCAAGTTCTGATCGTTGGTGTAGGAGTGGACCGTCTCCACGTGGCCGTGGCGGATGCCGTACTTGTCCTGCATCACCTTGAGCACAGGTGTGATGGCGTTGGTGGTACAAGAGGCGGCAGAGATGATCTTGTCATCCGGCCCGATCACTTCATGATTGACCCCGAACACCACGTTCTTCATGTCGCCCTTGCCCGGCGCCGTCAGCAGCACACGGGCGGCACCGCGCGCCTTCAAGTGTTCGCTCAAACCGGCCTCGTCGCGCCAGACACCCGTGTTGTCGACGATGAGTGCATTGTGAATGTCGTATGCCGTGTAGTCGATGTCGCTCGGACTGTTGGCGTAGATCACCTGAATGAAGGTGCCGTTGGCGATGATGGCACTGCGATCACTGTCCACCTCGATGGAGCCGTTGAAGGGGCCATGTACCGAGTCACGGCGCAGCAGACTGGCGCGCTTCTCCAGATCTCCCTCACGGCCGCCACGCACCACTATGGCTCGCAGACGCAGTGAGTTGGCGGCGCCGGTACGCTCTATGAGCAGGCGGGCCAGCAGGCGGCCGATGCGACCAAAACCGTAGAGCACCACGTCCGTCGGTTGCGGGATGTCACACCGCCCCAGTGCTGGTGCCAACCTGGCACGCAGGTAATCGTCAATGCCTGCTTCGTCCTGGTGATCCTGCCAGTAGCCGACGGCCAGCTTGCCAAGATCGATCTCGGCGGCGGTGGGGTTCAAGGCCAGGATAGCCTGGAGCAGGGGGAAGCTTTGCTGGATCGGAAGCGGGGAGCCCTGATGACGGCGGACGACCCTGTGGGCTTTGAGGATATCGATGGTGGAGGCGTTTTGCAGCGGGCGTCCGTAGAGGGTGATCTCGATCCCTTGTTGTCGGTAGAGGCGACCTATCAAGGGTTGCATGGCTTCGGCGAGCTCCTGGCTCTCCTGCCACGCCTGCAAGTAGTGCTCGTGGGTCATTAACCAGATCCTTTATTTCACGTTGTTGGGGCAAATAGAAATTCGTCGAATGCAGATCAGTGTAGGGGTGTATATTTCGTTATATCATTCTGCAATCGCGGCCTTATACGGCGCGCGCATTGTAATGGATATGTAGCCGGTTTGCTAGCCAGAGGTGGCTGCACAAGGCTCCCATTGTTACCAACCAGATGTGAACTATGACCCCTTTTCCACTACGTTCCGTACTGCTCGGCCTCTCCTGCGGCCTGACTCTGATTGCCTGCAACGATGACAGGATCCACAACATCTGTGCCAATCATCCCGAGCTGTGTCAGGACCTGGTGGACGATGGCTGGTGCCGCTACGAGCGGACCGACATCATCCGCAGCCGCTTCTATCTGCAAGAAGAGGGGACGGACAGGCGCAAGTACGAGCTGATGCGCAATCTGGAGCGTTATCTCAAGTGTGCGGAGCGGTCGACCAACATAGAGTACAAGACGGCGAGGGAGCAGAAGAGCCCCAGAGTGGAAGGCATGCTGGCGGCCGGTGATCAGCTGGCCGAGCTCGATGCAGCTACCCGCAACTCGCAGGATCCCTATCTGCTGCTCTGGCACTGGACCAATAACACCAACGAGCAGGCCCGTGAGCAGTTCACGGCGCTGGAGGGGCAGCCGGTGCTCGAGGAGCCCGAGCTGCAACTGGCGCTGGGAGGCATTTATGCCAAGAGTGCCCCACAGAAAGCCATCACTCTCATGCACCATGCCCTCTCCCTCTATGGAGAAGGGGACAAGGTCAACAGCCGGATCCTCACCTCTCTCAGCACCCTCTACATGGGCCAGAAGGAGTACGGTCTGGCTTATCTGTGGGGCAAGGTGAGCGAGTCGTTTCAGGATTCTCCTGACGTCTCGGCCAAACGCTTTGGTCTCTATCACTCCTTGAGCAAGACAGAGCAGGAGGCCTGGGATCTGCAGGCCGCCACCATAGTCGAGCAGCTAAAAAGCGGGACTTATCGTCCCTGATCCCTGATGAACCACATAAACCAACTGGCCAGTGACTGGCCTCATCCCTTCGACATCCAGCTGATGCACGGCCAGGTGGCCATTGATGGCCGCCGGCTGGAGCGCGTGACTGTCAGGGCCATTGTCCTGCGTGGCGACCGGTTGCTGCTGGTGCACTCCCGGGTCAACGGCGATCTCATGTTTCCTGGCGGCGGCATTGAAGAAGGGGAGTGCCACGGCACTGCCCTGGCTCGCGAGCTGCGGGAAGAGTGTGGTGCCGAGCTGGTGGAGGTCGGTGCCCTGCTCGGCCAGACGAGGGAGTACCGCGCTGCCCGGGAGGCCGACTATGATGCCTATTGCATCCGCTCTTTCTATTACCTGTGCCGGGTCGGTGAGGGGTGGAGTGAACCTCGCCCCCAGCCATACGAGGTACGGCTAGGTTTCACTCCGGGCTGGTTCGAGCTGGATGATGCGCTACAAACCAACAAGACCCAGCTGGCGGGCCCTTGCCCCCAGTGGACGGCGCGGGAGACCCGGGTACTGGCTGAGTTGCATCATTGGCACGAGTCCGGCCTGCTGGTGTGAATCAGGCCCCTTGAGCAAGATGCAAAAAACCGCCCGAGGGCGGTTTTTTTATTGAGGGTGTCCGCTTACTGCACACAGACCGGGCAGAAGGCATAGGTGCCTTGAGGGTCGTTGAAGCGGGTCAGCGGATCCAGACTGCGGTTCACCTCCACCAGCGCCTTGCCAAATCCGGCCGGCAACCAGCTTTGCAGGTGCGGGGCCAGCGCCTGGGCACTGCTGTCGAACAGCTGGCGCAGGAACTTGTCCCTGGCAGATTCCTCCTGCTCTATGGGGGTGACCTGCCACTCCTTGAGGTTGGCAAGCGTGGCCGCCGCCTTGATGGCGTCCTCCTGATTACCGAATTCATCCACCAGACCCAGCGCCTTGGCATCCTGGCCGGTCCAGACCCGGCCTTCGGCGGCTTTTTCCGCCTCTTGCGGGCTCAGGCCACGGCCCTTGCTCACCAGACCGACAAAGCGCTGATAGGTATCTTCCACGCTCAGCTGAATGGCCTGGCCTACGTGTTCAGGCAGGGCGCGGGTCAGGCCGACACCGACGTAATCCGTGGTGCCTACTCCATCTGTGTGTATCCCGTACTGGGAGAGCGCCTTGTCTATGGTGGCGAACATGCCGAACACCCCGATGGAGCCGGTGAGGGTGGTAGGGGAGGCGAAGATCTTGTCCGCATCGGCGGAGATCCAGTAGCCGCCCGAAGCGGCGTAGCTGCCCATGGAGATCACCACCGGCTTGCCAGCCTGTTTCAGCGCCAGCAGCTCGGCGCGGATCTGCTCGGCGGCGAAGGCGCTGCCGCCCGGGCTGTCGACCCGCAGTACCACGGCTTTCACCTTGTCGTCACGGCGGGCATCGGCCAGCAGATCCGACAGACTGTCGCCACCTATGGTGCCGGCCGACTGTACGCCATCCATGATGGCGCCGCTGGCAACGATGAGGCCCACCTCATCCTTGCCGTTTTGGGGATATTGCTCGGGGGCGGCTGTCAGATACTCTTTCAGACCGACCCCTTTCCAGCCGTGATCCTCGTCTTCACCCACTTCCTTGATGACAGCCTGGGTCATCTCGTCACGGGTGGCGAGCTGATCCACCAGACCATTGTCGAGGGCGTAGCTGGCGGCGTTGCCGCCGGCCTTGCGCAGCAGCTCGAGGAAACGATCTTTGCTTGGGGCGACGGCCTCGGGTTCTATCTCCCGCTGCTCGGCCACGTCCGCTACATAGGATTGCCACAGCTGATCCAGCCAGCGCTGATTCGCCTCCTTGCTCTCCGGGGACATCTCGTCCCGGGTGTAGGGTTCGACGAAGGATTTGTAGGTACCGACCTTGAACACGTGAGGGGTGACGTTGAGCTTCTCCAGCGCCGACTTGAAGTAGGTCTGGTAGACACCGAGTCCCTCGATCAGTACGGCGCCGCTCTGATTGAGCAGCACATGATCGGCGTGAGCAGCCAGCAGATACTGACCCTGGTTGTAGTAGTCGGCCATGGCGATGACAGGTTTGCCACTTTCCTTGAACTCGTCGATGGCGCCAGCCACCTCCTGCAGTTTGGACAAGCTGGTGCCTTGCAATCCCTGTGGTTTGATCACCAGCGCCTTGATGCGGTCGTCATCTTTTGCGCTGCGAATGGCCCATAGCAGATCAGAAAGCAGGATCTCGCTCGGCTGCTCGTCGCTGCTGTCCACCTGGCGCAGCAACTGCACAGTGGGATCTGTCTGGGTGCGCTGTTCCACCAGCACGCCGTTGAGATTGAGGGTCAACGCCCCTTCAATGGGAGCACTGGGTGCTTCTTTCTGGCTGATGCTAAAGACGATGACCAGCACCAGAATGAGAAACAGCAGATTGACCAGCATCAGCCGGGTGAAATTGAGCAGGCGCCACAGACTGCGAAACAGCCAACCCAGACCTTTGAAAATAGACATAGCCGCGTTATCGCCCTGTTAATGGGTAGAGAAAGGCCATTATTAACCAGTTGGCCGGTGAATTGCCATTTCCGCTTCGGTGCGATCGATAGCCCTGTCACCCCTTCTTGCTTCGGAATACGCCTGTTCGCTGAAAAAATGTCCAAACATTTGTTTGAAAAAGCATTTTTGATTCTTTACTCTAGCTGCAATTTGATAACAAAAAATTAACTGGAGGCATTGTGAGCCTTTATCCTACGTTGCTGACGCCCCTTGACCTCGGGTTTACCCAGTTGAAGAACCGGGTACTGATGGGTTCCATGCATACCGGCCTCGAAGAGGAGAAGGGTGGCTTTGACAAGCTGGCCGCCTTCTATGCCGAGCGCGCCCGTGGCGGTGTCGGCCTCATCGTCACCGGTGGCATAGCCCCCAATCTGCGTGGGCGGCTGGTGCCCCACGGCTCACAGCTGAGCTTCCCCTGGCAAGTCGCCAAGCACAAGAAGGTGACTCAGGCGGTGCATCAGGAGGGGGGCAAGATAGCGCTGCAGATCCTCCATGCCGGCCGCTATGCCTACCATCCTTTCAGTCTGGCGCCGAGCGCCCTCAAAGCGCCCATATCCCCGTTCAAACCGCGCGCCATGAGCGAGCGGCAGATCCGCGGTACCATCCGTGACTTTGCCTCCACCGCGCAGCTGGCCAGGGCGGCCGGTTACGACGGCGTCGAAGTGATGGGGTCGGAAGGCTATCTCATCAACCAGTTCATCTGCGAGCGTACCAACAAGCGCACCGATGGCTGGGGCGGCAGCAATGAGAACCGGATGCGCTTCCCGGTGGAGATAGTGCGGGCCATCCGCGAGCGGGTCGGCACGGATTTCATCATCATCTTCCGTCTCTCCATGCTGGATCTGGTGGAGCAGGGTTCGACGCTGGAGGAGGTGGTAGCCCTTGGCAAGGCGCTGGAGCAGGTCGGCGTGACCCTGATCAACACCGGCATTGGCTGGCACGAGGCGCGCATCCCCACCATAGCCACCAGCGTACCGCGCGGTGCCTTCAGTTGGGTGACCGCCGAGCTGAAAAAGCACCTCACAGTGCCGCTCATCACCACCAACCGGATCAATACCCCGGAAGTGGCCGAGCGCATTCTGGCGGGCGGCGAAGCGGATATGGTCTCCATGGCGCGCCCCTTCCTGGCGGATCCTGAATTTGTCATCAAGGCCGCCGAGAACCGGGCGGACGAGATCAACACCTGCATCGCCTGCAACCAGGCCTGCCTGGATCACGTGTTCAAGCAAAAACGCGCCTCCTGCCTGGTCAATCCCCGCGCCTGTTTCGAGACCGAGCTGACGTTTGGCCGCGTGCCCCAGCCCAAGAAGCTGGCGGTGGTGGGGGCGGGTCCGGCCGGGCTGGCGTTCGCCTGTTACGCCGCCGAGCGCGGCCATCAGGTGAGCCTGTTCGATCAGGCGAGCGAGATTGGTGGCCAGTTCAACTTTGCCAAGCAGATCCCGGGCAAGGAGGAGTTTCACGAGACTCTGCGTTATTTTGCCAGGCGGTTGGAGAAGTGCGGCGTCGAGCTCTACCTCGGCCAGCGCCAGAGCGCCGAGAGTCTGCTCGGCGGCGGCTTTGACGAAGTGATCCTCGCCACCGGCATACGCCCGCGTACCCCGAACATACCAGGCATAGAGCATCCCAAGGTGCTCAATTACATCGACGTGCTGCGGGATCACAAACCGGTCGGCCAGAAGGTGGCGGTGATCGGTGCCGGTGGCATCGGCTTTGATGTGGCCGAGTACCTTGTGGAGAAGAAGGCTGATAGCGGTACCGACGGACATCGCGATCACTGGCTCAAGGAGTGGGGCATCGACAAGCAGCTTGGTGAGCGCGGTGGCCTGATCACGCCGGAGATCGACGCCCCCGAGCGCCAGATCTGGCTGCTTCAGCGCAAGGAGAGCAAGGTGGGTGACGGTCTGGGCAAGACCACCGGCTGGATCCACAGAACCGTGCTCAAGAACCGCAAGGTGCAGATGCTTTCCGGCGTCCAGTACCTTGGCATCGACGATGAAGGCTTGCATATCCAGATAGGTGAAGCCAAACAGTGCCTGCCGGTGGATCAGGTGATCATCTGTGCCGGCCAGGAGCCTCTCAAGGAGCTGCAGGCCGGCTTGCAGGCGGCAGGCAAGCCGGTGCACATCATAGGTGGCGCCGACGTGGCCGCCGAGCTGGATGCCAAGCGGGCGATCCGCCAAGGGGCCGAGCTGGCCGCCGTTATCTAGTTACTCCGCCCTGGCCCGCTATTGGTCTGATATTGCGATAAACCCCTGAGCCTCAGGGGTTTTCTTCATTGTGCGCTGTGCTAAGGTAGCGCCATCACAGCCCCTGACAAGGATTTGCCCATGGATGCCCTCACTCTGTTGCTCAACCGCCACTCCTGTGGCCGCCTGACCACACCCGCCCCCAGCGGTGAGGTGCTCGACAATATCCTCAAGGCGGGCTTGCGCGCACCGGATCATGGCACCCTGACTCCCTGGCAGTTCATCCTGTTTGAAGGGGAGGGGCGTGAGCGGCTGGGGGATCTGCTGGCCGAGGCTGCTCGTGCCCGTGGCGAAGATGAAGAGAGCATCAAGAAGTGCCAGGAGGCGCCGCTGCGCGCTCCCTTGCTGGTGGCCGTAGCCACCCGTTATCAGGCCCACCCCAAGGTGCCGAAACTGGAGCAGGAGCTCTCCGCCGGTTGCGCCCTGATGGCGATGCAGATGGCGGCACAAGCCCAGGGCTTCAACGGCATCTGGCGATCCGGCTGGTTCATCTTCGATGAGTTGATCAACAAGGGGCTGGCACTGGCACCGGAGGATCAACTGGTGGGCTTTCTCTACCTCGGCACCCCCATGCTGGAGGCGCGCAAGTTGCGTGAACTGCCGCCGGATGAGTTTGTCCGCCACTTCTAAGTCGTATGAATTTCAGCCAAAGCCCTGACTTGTCAGGGCTTTTTTGATCATGCCCGATCACGATCCTGAGGCTGTACTGATAAATAAATGCTTGCCAAGAGGGGGGCGGGGCTTGGCAGGGAATTTTTTAAATAGTGAGAGGCTGTTCTCAATCCTGGTTGATTACGCTATGTAAAACGTTTGCGCCTCGTTAATATCCCTGTGCCAGTTTAGAAGGTGACCCCTTCTAATTTTCTGCGATGAGAGTCGCAATTCCGTAGCACCTTTTTACAGCCCAACGTCTTCATGACATTGGGCTTTATTTTTATGGGCAAGATTTTTTGTAGCTCCAATTGAGATTTGGATCGCGATCAAGGTTCACGCTTTTCCTTATAAAATCGGGGTCAGGATCCCGCTTCGCTGGCAGATAATAACAAGAGAGTGGGTTATTCCCATTGAGGTAGTCCACTCTGCATTTCTTGCCAGCCGGAGGCTTTATGTGGTTCAACAGCAAACTAAAAATGGAAAATCAGCAGCTGCGGGAGGCCCTGAGTCTCAAGGAGGAGCAACACCAGCAGGCGCTGGCCGAGCTGCGCGCCACCATAGGTGAGTATGAGCAGATGCAGCGCAGTAGCAGGGAGAGTAGTGACCTCTTCAACCAGGTGATCTCGTGCTAGAACAAGGGGGGCGAGATGCTGCAGAGCGTGCGTGAAGCGCTGGCGGGCAGTGCCGAACATCTGATGGAAGAGAAGAGCGCGCTCTCGGAGCTGGATCAACTGTTCGCCCAGACCCGCAGTGCCATCGGCCGCCTCTCCGATCGGGCCCATGCGATCACAGGTGAAGCCGAACGTAGCCTCAAGGTGGTCAACCAGCTCGATGCCACCACGTCGGCCATCAACCAGTTTGTTGCGGCCATACAGGGTATTTCGGAACAGACCAATCTGCTGGCCCTCAACGCGGCCATAGAAGCAGCCCGAGCCGGGGAAGCTGGACGCGGCTTTGCCGTCGTGGCCGACGAGGTGCGGCAATTGGCCAGCAAGGCCCACGAAGCGAGCCGCCAGATTGAGGGGCTGGTCAAACAGATTGTCGGCCAGGCGCAGGATATCAAGCTCATCATCGATGACAATCAGGCCAGCGCAGCCGAAGTGGCGACTTCCTCTTCCCAGATCGATGCAGTAGTGGCCCAGGTGCTGGCTCAATCCGGCAGGATGCAGCAGGTGATCCACAGTGCTGCCACCACCTCTTTCCTCAATACTACCAAGCTCGATCATGCGGTCTGGAAGAACACCATCTATCGCCTTATTGATCAGCAGCACTTCCATGAACCGGTCAATGGTCATACCGAATGTCGGCTGGGCAGGTGGTATTTCGAGGGACAAGGCGCCGATCTCTTTGCCCGGCAGCCCGGGTTTCGCGAGCTGGATGGGCCACACAAACGGGTACACGAGAGTGGCAAAGCAGCCCTTCATGCTCGCCAGCAGGGCAATATCAAGGAGATGGTCGAGCAGCTCAAGACAATGGAAAGCGCCAGCATGCAGGTGGTGCACTGTATCGACCGCTTGCTGGGAAGTGCCTGAGCCCGTGCGTCAGGATCAGCGCTTGTTTGCATGAGCGCGGGGCGTCTCAGCGGTTGACAGGCAGGATCCGCGCCGGGTTGCCCACCACCCGTGCGCCGGCAGGCACGTCTCTGGTGACGACTGCCCCCGCGCCGACGATGGCCTCCCGCCCGATGGTGACACCGGGCAGCAGTATGGCGCCGCCGCCAATCCAGACTTTGTCTTCTATGGTCACCGGCAGCGCCGTCTCCCCCCCCTGGATGCGCTCATCGGCGGCCAGCGCGTGGGCAGCTGTGTAGATCTGCACGTTCGGCCCTATCATTACGTTGGCGCCGATGCGGATCGGTGCGTTGTCCAGAAACGTGGCCCCCATGTTGACGTAGGATCCCGCCCCCAGGCTGATATGACGGCCATAGGTGCAGTAAAACGGCGGGCAGATAAAGGCGTTCTCCGCCAGCTCGCCGACTATCTCCTGCAACAGCGCCAGCTGTTCATCCTCCTCTTCCACCCGATTGAAGCGTCGATAGCGGCGCGCCGTTTCACGGCGCAGGACATCCAGCTCCGACGCCATGCAGTTGTAGGGTTGGCTGCTGATCATCTTCTGATATTCGGTCATGGGGATTCCTGCTCTCTGGTTGGCATGAGGCGATTTGGGTGGCTGGCTGTCGCGCAAGCGCAGCACCTCCAGTGCAGACCTGTCCACCGGCAACAAGCGCACTGACAGAGGCATATATTACTGCTTTGTCAGCAGGATAAGAGTGAGCCTCAGCCCAGAGCCGGCATCACCAGGTGTTGTGGCCTGCCCTCGGAAAAGGCCAGCACATTTTCAAATGCCTTGCGAAAGTAGAGCTCATAGCTGTTTTGCTCCACATAGCCCAGATGCGGTGTGGCCAGCAGGTTGGGCAAAGCCAGGAGAGGTTCGTTATCCAGGTTGGCGGGCTCGCTATCGAACACATCCAGTGCCGCTCGCCGGGTGGGATTCGCACTGAGCACCGCATGGAGTGCGCCAGATTCAATGAGCTCGGCCCGGCTGGTATTGACCAGCAAAGAGTCTGCCTTCATTCGAGCCAAGTCGGCACGGGTGACACAGGCTCGAGTGAGCTCGTTGAGCCGCAGATGCAGGGACAAGACATCGGCACGTTGGAAAAACGCTGTCTTGTTGGGGGCGGCGTCGAATCCATCCTGTGTCGCCCGCTGACGAGAAGATTCGCTACCCCATACCAGCACAGACATACCGAATGCATTGCCGTAACGAGCAATGCGCTGACCTATCTTGCCGTAGCCCCAGATACCGAGCGTCAGACCGTACAGGGGGCGTCCCAGGCCGAGTGAGCCAGATTGCTGCCACTGGCCGTTGGTCAACTCGCGAGTGTAAGCCGGAATATGGCGGGAGGCTGCCATTATAAGTGCCCAGCAGAGTTCGGCGGGAGCAATAGGGCTGCCTACGCCTTCTGCCACGGCAACGCCGTACCGCTGGCACAGTGCCGGGTCGATATGCTGGCTGATTTTGCCGGTCTGGCTAATGAGTTTAAGGGTGGGAAGCCGCATCAGCAGCTGTTCGTCGATACGAGTACGCTCGCGGATCAGCACCAGTGCTTCTACTCCCTCCAACGTTGCGGCGAGGCGCGCTGTATCGGGTTCGCTCTGGTTGAGGATGGTAACGTCATGACCCGCCAGCAAGGTAAAGCAGGGCAGGTGACGAACCTGATCCTGATAGTCATCCAAAATGGCAATCTTCATCCGTTCCTCTTGTGTATCAAGCAATTGTCCTGAGGGGTAGAGGCGCGCCCCTTGGCTTCTTGGCGGGGGCAGGCGAGACGATGCCCAGTTTTCATTGCAGATTCAAGTGGTTCAGTTTGGAATTGGTGATGGGGCGGACCAGGCTGGCCGCCCCGTTGTCATGCTGGACGGCAAGGGGGACGCGGGGCGTCGTGTTCGATCAGGCTGGCCAGCTCGCCGCTCTCATCCTTGAGGGCAACCCCGGTCAAGCGGCGGTTGAAGGCCTGCTCCAGCAACCAGGCCAGCTTGTGAGCCGCCTGGGGGAAATCGAGCCCGGCGGGACGTACGTTGGAGATGCAGTTGCGCTGTGAATCCATGCACCCGACTCTGGGTTGCCAGGTCAGGTAGAGCCCCAGACTGTCGGGGGAGGAGAGGCCGGGGCGCTCGCCAATCATCACCAGTACGGCCCGGGCACTTAGCAGCTCCCCTACCTCATCTCCCAGTGCCACTCTGGCCTGGCTGGCGATCACCAGAGGGGCACAGGCCAACCCAAGGCGCCTGAGATGGGGTTGCAGCGCCTCGATAAAGGGCAGGGCATTCTGATGCAGAGCGGTGGAGGAGAGTCCATCACCCAGCATGATGACGAGATCGGCTTCAGCCTGCCGGGTCTGATACTCCAGGGGGGCGAGATCGGCCTCTGTTTGCGGGAGCTGGCTCAGCAGGAGGCGGCTGGCATCGTTCAGCCGTCGGCCTAGATCCGGGCGATGCAAATACTCTTCCCGGCTGGTGGCGGCGCTCTGCACCGTCAGAACTTTGTGTCCTGTGGCGTGCAGTGCTTTGGTCAGGGCGGCCACTTCCAGGGGCTGGTGCACAGTATCTCTAGCCTGTGCATGGGCCAGACCAAACGCCAGCAGTGCCTCTGTGGGCAGGCTGACCCCGGTGCGCCCCAGCGCTATGCGGGCCGAGGTGTAGCGTTTGAGTTCCAGCCAGGGATTGAGGTGAACTATGTCACTCATGTCATGGGGATCCTTGCTCATTAGGCCACCTTGCCGCTTTGGCCAAAAGCCGTTAACAGAGGGTGGCGCAGGCTGGCATCGAGCAGTTGGCCACCAGGGTTGGTGAGTTGCATCCGCACCAGCCAGTCTGCAAATTCCGGTGCGTGCTTGAGGCCGAGCAGCTCGCGAATATAGAGGGCGTCATGAAACGAGGTGCTCTGGTAGTTGAGCATGATGTCGTCCGCCCCGGGAACGCCGATGAGGAAGGTGAGGCCAGCGTTGCCCAGCAGGGTGAGCAGGGTGTCCATGTCATCCTGATCAGCTTCTGCGTGGTTGGTGTAGCAGACGTCACAGCCGAGCGGCACCCCCAGCAGTTTGCCGCAGAAGTGATCTTCCAGTCCGGCGCGGATGATCTGCTTGCCGTCATAGAGGTATTCCGGTCCGATGAAACCGACCACGGTATTGCACAGCAACGGCTTGAAGTGGCGAGCTACCCCGTAGGCTCTGGCCTCGCAGGTCTGCTGATCCAGTCCGTGGTGGGCATTGGCCGAGAGGCAACTGCCCTGGCCCGTCTCGAAATACATGACGTTGTTGCCAAGGGTGCCACGCCCCAGGCTGAGGGCAGCGTCATACGCCTCTTGCAATAGGGCCAGATCGATACCAAATCCTCGGTTGGCAGCCTCTGTACCGGCGATGGATTGGAACACCAAGTCTACCGGCACATTGCGCTCTATGAGCTGCAAGGTGTTGGTGACATGGGTCAGGATGCAGGACTGGGTCGGAATAGCGAAACGCTGGATCACTTCGTCGAGCATCTGGTTCAGGCTGGCCAGTACGGGCAGGTTGTCACTGGCGGGATTGATGCCGACCACCGCATCTCCCGCGCCGTACAGCAGACCGTCCAGCATGGCTGCCGCTATCCCTTGAGGATCATCGGTGGGATGGTTGGGTTGCAGCCGCACGCTAAGGTGGCCGGGCAACCCAATAGTGTTGCGAAAGGCAGTGACGACCCGGCACTTCTTGGCGGCCAGGATGAGATCCTGATTGCGCATCAGCTTGCTGACCGCGGCTGCCATCTCGGGTGTGATGCCGGGGGCTATGTGTGCCAGGGTCTGGCTGTTGGCCGTCTCAGACAGCAGCCAGTTGCGAAAATCCCCTACCGTCAGGTGGCTGATGGGGGCGAAGGCAGCATGATCGTGGTTGTCCATGATGAGGCGGGTTACCTCATCCTGCTCGTAAGGGATCAGCGCCTCATTGAGGAAGGTTTTGAGCGGAAGGTCTGCCAGCGCCATCCTGGCCGCCATGCGTTCCTCGGCGCTGTGGGCGGCCACGCCGGCCAGATAGTCACCTGAACGGGCAGGGGTCGCCTTGGCCATCAGGGTGCGAAGGTCGGGAAACTGATAGCCGTGGTGTGACAGTTGGGTGCGATACATGGGGCTCTCTCGTCGATGCTGGGGGGGGGGAAACAAGGCCAGCGCATGGCCTTGCTCCTGATGGGCACAGAGGACCTGGTTCAGCTTGCCTTGACCAGCTCACCGTCACTGGTGGCAATCCCTTCATCATGGGTCAGACGGAAGTAGGCATAGCCCGCCAGCATAAGGGCGCCAAAGATCAGCGCCAGCAAGCCGTTGTAATAGACCATAGCGACCAGACAGAGTACTGCCAGTCCCAAGGCGAGAGCCGGAGCAAAAGGATAGAGAGGGGCTCTGAATGGGCGCTCCAGTGCCGGTTCGCTGCGGCGCAGCTTGAACAGGGCCGCCATCGAGATGATGTACATCACAATGGCGCCAAACACCGCCATTGTGACTATGTTGGCGGTGAGGGATAGCCCGCCTATGACGATCAGCGAGTCGGAGAATATCGCCAGGATCCCCACAACGCCACCGGCCAGAATGGCCCAGTGGGGGGTCTGGAAGCGGCGGTTGACCGAGGCCAGGGCACCGGGCAGATAACCGGCCCGGGCCAGGGCAAAGATCTGGCGTGAGTAGCCCATTATGATGCCGTGGAAGGAGGCGATCAGGCCGAACAGCCCCAGCCAGACCAGCATGTGCAGCCAGCCGCTGCTCTCGCCCACTATCATCTTCATCGCCTGGGGCAGGGGATCATTGATGTTGGCAAGCTGGCGCCAGTCTCCGACGCCACCTGCGAACACCATGACCCCCATGGCCAGCATGACCAGGGTCAGGATGCCACCGATGAAGGCTTTCGGAATTGTCTTCTTCGGCTCCTTGGCCTCTTCGGCTGCCATGGCGGCGCCTTCAATGGCGAGGAAGAACCAGATGGCGAACGGGATGGCGGCAAAGATACCGGGGAGAGCGCCGAGGCTGAACTCCTGCTGGCCTGCCCAGCCGTTGAGCATAAAATTGCTGGCGCTGAAACCCGGGCTTACTACTCCCATGAAGACCAGCAGTTCGAAAATGGCGAGCAGGGTGACCAGCAACTCGAAGGTAGCGGCGATACCGACTCCGACCAGATTGAGGGTCATGAAGATGAGATAGGCGCTCACCGCCACCCACTTGGGGTCTATGGCCGGAAACTGGACGTTGAGGTAGGCCCGCTATCGCCATGGCGATAGCGGGCGGCGCGAACACAAATTCCACCAGGGTGGCAAAGCCTGCGATATATCCTCCGACCGGACCAAAGGCACGGTAGGCATAGGCAAAGGGGCCTCCTGCATGGGGAATTGAGGTGGTCAGCTCGGTAAAACTGAAGATAAAAGCGGTGTACATGGTGGCCACCAGCAGGGAGGTGACCAGAAAGCCCATGGTACCTGCTTGCGCCCAGCCGTAGCTCCAGCCAAAGTATTCCCCCGAAATGACCAGTCCCACGGCGATCCCCCACAGGTGAAAAGCCCCCAGGGTTCGTTTCAGTTCCGGTTTCGCACAATCCTGTTGCTGCATACGCTTCTCCAATATGACGTTCAATGGTGAAAGTCTCTGAAGAGGCAAATTGCAAGGGATATGCCATCCAGTTATATGGCTATTTAGTCATTTTTATTCATATGGTTACAGCTATTTTATGGTCTGAGGCCAAGGTGTGTCCGCTGCGTTGTTGTGGTGCAGCAGCACCAGATTGTTCGGCCGAAGTCCGGGCCTTTGCTTGTATGTGGGGCAGTGAGCAGGGGAGATACGAGAGGATGGCGGAAACAACAAGGGCACCCATCGGTGCCCTTGTTGTATGAGGTGGTTGCCATCAGCCGTGCTTGCGGCCGGAGAGGCGGCACCACTCCTCTTTTACCGCGGTCGGGTCCATGTCGAACCACTGGCCGTAAATGGTTTCCAGCTCCGGGGCCTGGCTCTCCAGCACGCCGGAGAGCGCCATCAGGCTGCCTGGCTTGCCATGGCCGGCGATGAGCGGTGCCAGCTCGCGCAGCGGGCCGGCCAGTATGTTGGCCACCACCACGTCCGCTTCTACGTCTTGCGGCTGATCCGCCGGCAGGTAGAGTTCGATCTGGCCCGCCACGCCGTTGCGCTCCGCGTTGTCATGGCTGGCCTGAATGGCCTGCGGGTCTATGTCGATGCCGATGACGCGGGCGGCCCCCAGTTTCAGGGCGGCAATGCCGAGGATGCCGGAGCCACAACCGAAGTCGACCACGGTTTTGCCGGCCAGATCCAGCCCGTCCAGCCACTGCAGGCAGAGCGCCGTGGTGGGGTGGGTACCGGTACCAAATGCCAGACCCGGATCCAGCATGACGTTGACCGCATCGGGGTTTGGCACATCGCGCCAGCTCGGGCAGATCCAGAGCCGTTCGCCAAACTGCATGGGGTGGAAGTGATCCATCCACTCGCGCACCCAGTCCTTGTCTTCCAGCTGTTCGACCTTGTAGCCCACGTCTTCCCCGAAGATCTGCTGGAAGAAGGCGATGGTGGGGGCCGGATCGGTTTCGGCATCGAACAAACCCATCACTTCGGTCTCGCCCCAGAGCGGGGTTTCACCGGGCAGCGGCTCGTATACGGGGACATCCTGGGCATCCATAAAGGTCACGGCCTGGGCTCCACGCCCCAGCAGCATGTTGCTCACCTTGTCTGCCGTCTTGGCAGTGGCGTTGATTCGAATTTGTATCCAGGGCATTGCGTCGACTCTTCATAAATGTGAAACCGCGAGATTCTATCATCATGGGCCTGTGCTGTCGTGGTTTGCCCATGTCTGCATGGCGCAGGAAGAGAACTCTGCCGAGTTGGCACGGTTAATGTATTCCTCATTGGGTGACGGGAAGCAACCTGTTCCCGCTGAATGCTTTGCTCTAGGAAAGTTCCGTCATCTTTTTTCAGCCACCTTAGGGTGGCTTTTTTTTTCGGCATTAGTGCTGGCTGGGGGAAACAAGTACGGATGGCAGGCGTGAGGGGATGGAACAGGGGGAAGTGGGGGCGTTGGCACACAAGATGCAAAGATGGGTATGTCCTGCATAAGGATATGTGTGTGATTGTTACCCCAACGTTCAGGTATTTAGGGCCATCCCAGCGGGATGGCCCCTTTTTTATGTCGTTTTTATGGTGACTCTGCGTGGTGACTGTCTGGTGCCTGATATGAACTGTGCACTGTTGGGGCCTGTCACTGGTGAAATCACCCCATGATGGTGCAGTTTTTACCTATAAGGGATTAGTTTGCAAATCTGCTCATGTCGATCACCAGCTTGCCCACCATGCGGCCGGCTTCCACCTCGGCATGGGCCTGGGCCAGGGTGACCGGGGTCAGTTCGGACAGGGTGCGGGTGAGTGTGCTCTTGAGCACCCCTTGGTCGATGAGGGAGGCAACCTGACCAAGCAGCTTGTGTTGCTCGATCATGTCCGGGGTCTGGAACAGGGATCGGGTAAACATGAATTCCTGACCGAAGGTGGCACTCTTGCTCTTGAGCAGGGAGAGATCCCAGGGCTCGCTGGATTCGGCGATGGTGCAGATGTGGCCGAACGGGCGAATGAGGCTGGCCATGGCATCCCAGTGCTGCTCGGTAGCATTGGTGCAGAAGATGGCGTCGAGCTGGGTGATGCCCAGAGCGGTGAGCTCTGCCTGCAGCTTGTGATGGCTTACCACCTGATGGGCGCCCATTTCCAGACACCATTCACGGCTTTCTGGTCGGGAGGCTGTGGCAATCACTTCCATATTGGTGAGCTGGCGAGCCAACTGAATGGCGATGGAGCCTACCCCACCGGCCCCGCCAATGATCAGCAGCTTGCCTGTGCTCTCGCGGCGAAGGCCGATGCGCTCGAACAGTGTCTCCCAGGCTGTGATGGCGGTGAGCGGCAGGGCGGCGGCTTCCAGGTCGGTCAGGCTGGTAGGGGCGAGGGCGGTGATGCGCTCATCCACCAGTTGCAGGGCACTGTTGCTGCCCGGGCGGCTGATGTCGCCGGCATACCAGACTCTGTCGCCCGCCTTGAACAGGCTCACTTCGCTGCCGACGGCCACGACTTCACCGACTGCATCCCAGCCCAGTACCCGCGGGCTGGCTTCAACCTTGGCCTTGGGGGCGCGCACCTTGGTATCCACAGGATTGATGGAGGTGGCAGTCACTTTCACCAGCAGATCCCGCGGGCCTGGGGTCGGGTCGGGCAGATTGGCCTCGATGAAGCAGTGGGGGTGATCGCTGGGCAGATAATGGGTGAGGGCAATGGCTTTCATGGCAGTTCCTTTCAAATCGGATGGATTGGGATTGCCAGCTACTCTAGTCTGGTTAATTATTCTTATTAAGATGGGTAATTGGTAAAGACTGTTTGAATATATGAACAATGTCGATCTGGAGTTGATGGGGCTGTTCGCTACCGTGGTGGAGCAGGGCAGTTTTACCGGTGCCGCCGAGGCGCTTGGCATGCCGAAGTCCTCGGTGAGCCAGAAGATCTCGCGGCTCGAAACCCAGCTAGGGGTGCGACTGCTGCAGCGTACCACCCGCAGGCTCAGCCTGACCCCACAGGGTGAGATCTACGTGGAGCAATGCCAGGCGCTGCTGGCGCTGGCCCGTAGTGCCAATCTGGCGATGGCGCGGCTGCGCGCCGCCCCCGCTGGTCGGGTAAGGATCACGGCGCCCGAGGCGACCGGTACCCTGCTGCTTGGCAGGATCCTGGCCGAATTTCGTGCCCTCTATCCCGAGGTGGTGCTGGAGCTGACCCTCTGCGACGATCAGCTGGATCTGGTGGGGGAGGGTTATGATCTGGCGCTGCGGGCGGCGCCGCTGAAAGATTCCAGTCTCATTTGCAGGCGCATTGGTCAGGTGCCGCGCCATCTGGTGGCGGCTCCCGGTTATCTGGCGGCTCATGGCGCGCCGCAGCAGTTGTCTGAGTTGGGGCTTCACCCCTGTCTGGTGCACTCGGCATTGCCTGTGTGGCCATTGCAGGAGGGGGGCTGGCGGCCGCAAGGGGCCTGCATCAGCAACAGCTTGCTGGCACTGCGGGAGCTGGCATTGCACGAAGGCGGGATTGCCCTGTTGCCACACCATGTCTGTCAGGAGGATCTGGCGACGGGGCGGTTGCAGAAATTGCTGCCGGATCACCCCATACCGCCCAATCCCTTCTATCTCATCTACCCGAGCCGGGAACATCTGGCGCCTGCCTTGCGCTCGCTGATGGACTTTGTCGCCGAGCGGCTGCCGTTCGCCTGAGCCTACCAGTTGCCTGGGCTGGCAGACTCCTGATTGGGTTTGAGGCCGAGCGCTACCGACTGACGCTCCGCCAGCATGCGGATCTGCCCCTCGATCAGGCTGGCGTTGGGGCCCAGCACCAGTACCAGTTGATGGTCGTTGAGCTGGATCCAGGAGAGGCAACCCAGCCCCGGCAGGCGGGACTGATCCACCAGCGCTATGTCGCACACCCGCAGGCTGAGGCGGGTCAGGCAGACGCTCATGGCTTGCAGATTGTCCATGCCCCCCAGCGCCTTGAGGTACTGGATTGCCAGCATCTGGGGATCCGAGGGGGCTACACTGGCCAACCGTGGGTGCTCATTGGCGATGGGCTTGCTCGGCAGGCTCAGAGGCGCTCGTTCCAGCAGTTGATAGAACAGCAGTGTGTAGGCGACGAAGAAGAGTATGCCGACCGGAATGAGCCAGAAGCTGTGCTCGCCGGACTGATAGCTCAGCACCAGATCCAGCAGACCGGCGGAGAAGTAACTACCCACCTGGATGCCAAGCCCGCTGCAGATGGCCAGGGACAACCCGGTCAGCAGGGCATGAGCCAGAAACAACCAGGGAGCGGTGAAGGCGAACAGGAACTCGATGGGCTCAGTGATCCCCAATAGTGCAGAGGTGAGCGCCAGGGTGAGCAGCAGTCCACCCTGCGGCAGTCGCTGCATGCGCTGGCGGTGCAGCCAGATGGCAAAGCAGGCGCCCGGCAGGCCGAACATGATGATGGGATAGAGACCGGCTACATAGCCTTCATGCAGCGGCTGGGCGGTGGCCAGCGCCTGCAGGTTGCTCTCGCCAAGGCCGATGAGACTGCCCAGCACCTGATGCAGGCCAAGGGGGATCAGCAGCCGGTTGAGGGTACCGTAACAGAAGGCGCCCAGTGGGGTGGTGAGCAGTTCCGAGGCCAGCAGCGTGATGCCCTGCTCCAGCAGCGGCCAGAACAGGGAGAGAGGAAACGCCAGCAACAGGCAGGCGATCGCCGAGGTGCACAGGCAGGCGAAATCCCCCTGTGCCATCTGCAGCCAGCCAGGCATGGTGCGCCGTTTCACCCAGGGGTAGATGATGGCGGTGGTGAGCCCCGCCAGCAGGCCGCAGATCATGTCTGCATGCAGGCCGGGGGCCAGGGTGCCCAGCGCCGAGCTCAGCAGCAGAAAGTTGACCGCCCCGGCCAGCGCCTGAGTGCCCTCTCCTTGTCGGCTCAGGCCGAAGGCGATGGCCACCGCGTAGATGAGCGGCATCTGGCTGAACAGGGCGCGCCCCGTGAGGGAGAGCACAGCCTGATCCAGTACATCCGGTTGACCGAGCCGGTAGAGCAGCGCAGCCAGTGGCAGTATGGAGACCGGCAACAACAGGGCGTAACCGAGTCGTTGCAGGGCCTGGATCAGGGTCTGTCTGGCGTTCTGTACTGGCATAAAGGTGCTGAGTTTTGTGACTTGGCGCACAGTTTACCCGTAAAACACCTATTTGGGGATAGTTTTGGAACCCTTTATTAATCTCTTTGTTATTGCTGTTCGAATAATCGCCGAACCCCCTGGCAGGGGGGCGGAGTCAGCAGGCTGACCAGCACAAAGGCAACCAGCCCCAGTCCCAGACTCGGTACTATGGCATGCAGTCCGGCCAGTTTTATCCCCCACTGGCTCAGTACGCCATAGCAGACGATGCCGGATACCATGCTGGCCAGGGCGCCCGGCCCGTTTGCCCTTGACCAGTAAAGGCCGAGTACCAGCGGCCACAGGAACACGGCCTGCAGGCCACCGAAGGCGAGCAGGTTGAGCCAGATGATCATCTCGGGGGGCTGCAGCGCCGCCAGCAGTACGAGCGTGCCCAGGATCAGGGTGCAGAGCAGGGAGAGGCGAGGAATGTGCACCTCCAGCTTCTCCTGCTTGGGATTGAGGTAGTTGAGGTAGAGATCCTTCACCAGGGTGGCGGAGGCCTGGATCAGCTGGGAGTCGATGGTGGACATGATGGCCGCCATCGGTGCCGCCAGAAACACCCCGGCCAGCCAGGGCGGCAGCACTTCCATCATCAGGGAGGGCATGATCTTGTCCGGGCTGTCCATGCCGGGCAGGATGGCGCGGCCCAGGGCGCCGGCCAGGTGCATGCCGAACATCAGCAGGGCACTGACGACGGTGCCAATAAGGATGCCGCGATGGAGCGCCTTGCTGTCCCGATAGCCGAAGCAGCGCAGGGCCGAGTGGGGCAGCCCCACTACACCGACGCAGACCAGGATCCAGAAGCTCAGCATGAAGGGTTGGGTCAGCATATCGCCGGCCCCCGTCGGGCTCACCAGCTTGGGATCGATCACCTTGAGCTGGTGGATGAGGTTGGGTAATCCATCCCCGGCAATCAGGATCCCTGCCAGCAAGGCGCCGGTGCCGATCAGCATGATGATCCCCTGCAGGGCGTCGGTCATCACCACGGCACGAAAGCCGCCGATCACTGTGTAGAGCAGCACGCAACTGGCAAACAGCATCAAACCCTGCTGGTAGGAGAGGCCGGTGGCCGTCTCCAGCAGGCGGGCACCGCCGATGAACTGCACCACCATGGTGGCGATAAAGGCGAGGATGATAGTAACGGATCCGAGAATGACCACCGCCTTGCTCTGGTAGCGGGCCCACAGCATGTCATTGATGGTCACCGCATTGACCCGGCGGGCAATGATGGCGAACTTCTTGCCGAGCACCCCCAGGGTAAGCCAGACGGTGGGCAGCTGGATCATTGCCAGCAGTACCCAGCCAAGGCCAATCTTGTAGGCGGCACCCGGCCCGCCGATGAAGGACGATGCCGAGGTATAGGTAGCCACCAGCGTCATGGCGAGCACCAGACCACCCATGCTGCGGTTGCCGATGAAGTACTCCTGCACGAAGTCGCCGCCAGTGCGATGGCGACTGGCCCAGAAGCCGACTCCCAGCACCAGCACCAGATAGATGATGAGCGGCAGCATCAGCTCAAGATTCATGGGGGGACTCCTTGGCATGGGGGTGAGGCGTATCGAGGGGAATATCCACAAACAGGCGATCCACCATCAGGCCACACAGCACAATGAACAGCAGCGGCATCACCATGCAGCTGAGCAGGAACCAGAGTGGCATGTCCCAGTATTCGATCTCTTCCGGGATGAAATACGCAGTGCCATACCAGGCAAAGAAATAGAGCAGGGTCAGCAGCAGGCAGAGGGCTGCTTCCCGACGAGCGAGCGCGAAACGATTCACCTTGGCCTCCGACAATTTTGAGGGGCGCAAGAATAACAAAAAAGGGCCATGTCGCCATGGCCCTTTTTCAACAGAGGCTCCTTGCGGAGCTGACTTCTATCGGAAGTCATTGTTCTGCCTTGGATCCTTACAGACCCAACTTCTTGTGCAGGTAGTGGATATTAGTACCACCGTGCTGGAAGTTTTCGTCCTTCATGATCTCTTTTTGCAGGGAGACGTTGGTCTTGATCCCTTCTACCACCAGCTCGTCCAGCGCCTGACGCATGCGGGCGATGGCGACGTCACGGTTCTCGCCGTAACAGATCAGCTTGCCGATCATGGAGTCGTAGTAAGGCGGTACCTTGTAACCGGCGTAGATGTGGGAATCCCAACGTACGCCCAGACCACCCGGCGCATGGAAGCGCTGGATCAGGCCGGGAGACGGCATGAAAGTAGCCGGGTCTTCGGCGTTGATCCGGCATTCGATGGCATGGCCACGGATGCGGATGTCCTGCTGGGTGATCGACAGGGGCTGGCCGGCGGCGATGCGCAGCTGCTCCTTGATCAGATCCACGCTGGTGACCATCTCGGTGACCGGATGCTCAACCTGGATACGGGTGTTCATCTCGATGAAATAGAACTCGCCGTTTTCGTACAGGAACTCGAAGGTCCCCGCACCGCGGTAGCCGATCTCGATACAGGCGCGCACGCAGCGCTCGCCGATGAACTTGCGCATCTCTTCAGTGATGCCGGGTGCCGGTGCCTCTTCGACCACTTTCTGGTGGCGACGCTGCATGGAGCAGTCACGCTCGCCCAGATAGAGGGCGTTGCCCTGGCCGTCTGCCAATATCTGAATTTCGATATGGCGCGGGTTCTCCAGGTACTTCTCCATGTAGACCATGTCGTTCTTGAAGAACTGGCCTGCTTCGGATTTGGTCAGGGCGATGGCGGCAGCCAGCTCGGCTTCATTGCGCACCACGCGCATGCCGCGACCACCACCGCCACCGGCGGCCTTGATGATCACCGGATAACCGATGCGCTTGGCGATGGCGGCGTTGTGCTTGGCATCGCTGTCGACCGGGCCGTCAGAGCCAGGCACGCAAGGTACGCCCGCTTTTTTCATCGCCTCGATGGCGGAGACCTTGTCACCCATCAGGCGAATGGTCTCGGCGCGAGGGCCGATGAAGATGAAGCCGGATTTTTCGACCACTTCGGCGAAATCGGCGTTCTCCGAGAGGAAGCCGTAACCCGGGTGGATGGCAACGGCACCCGTGACCTCGGCAGCGGCTATGATCGCCGGCACATTGAGGTAGGATTCACCGCTGGCAGGCTTGCCGATGCAGATGGTTTCGTCGGCCAGGAGCACATGTTTGAGCTCCCGATCGGCGGTGGAGTGAACGGCCACTGTCTTGATCCCGAGCTCTTTGCAAGCGCGCAGGATCCGCAGGGCAATTTCACCGCGGTTGGCGATGACTACTTTGTCCAACATGGGTGGCAACTTCCCTTATTCGATGATGAACAGCGGCTCGTCAAATTCGACGGCCTGACCATTTTCAACCAGGATCGCTTTTATCACGCCGGTCTTGTCAGACTCGATTTGGTTCATCATTTTCATGGCTTCGACGATGCACAGGGTATCGCCGACATTGACGTGCTGACCGACTTCCGCGAACGGCTTGGCTTCCGGGCTGGAGGAGCGATAGAAGGAGCCAACCATGGGGGAGCGCATCAGGTGACCACTCGGGGTGGCCGCATCTGCGGTCGGTGCGACGGCAGGGGCCATGGCCGGCTGCATCATCATCTGCGGCATGGCGGTGGTCACCTGACCGGAGAAGTTGCGGCTGATGCGAACGGACTCTTCACCTTCGGAGATCTCCAGTTCGGCAATGCCGGACTCTTCAACCAGTTCAATCAGCTTCTTGATTTTGCGGATATCCATTAGCATTCTCTTTCTTCTTTATCTGATCAGTGATTATCAAGCCGCGCGCAACTGATGCACGGCCGCGGTTAAAGCGAATTGGTAGCCATCTGCACCCAGCCCGCAGATTACTCCTTTAGCGACATCAGACAGATAGGAGTGATGACGGAAAGGCTCCCTGGCATGGACGTTTGACAGGTGCACCTCGATAAAGGGGATGGCGACACCCAGCAGCGCATCGCGGATGGCGACACTGGTGTGGGTGAAGGCGGCTGGATTGATGATGATATAATCCACCTGGCCCATGGCCTGGTGGATACGGCTGACCAACTCATGTTCGGCGTTGGATTGCAGGTGTTCCAGTGTGACGCCGAGTTCGATGGCGTTGTGCTTCAGATCGGCGACGATCTCATCGAGCGTCTTGCTGCCGTAGATGCCCGGTTCCCGTTTGCCCAGCAGGTTCAGGTTTGGCCCGTTGAGCAGGAGAATACGGTGATTTTGCGACATATTGAGTACATCCTCGATGATAATGCTGCTATCTACCAGCTATCTTGTGGACTACCAGAAATCTAGCCATTTTCTGCGCAATTCGGTGTGCACTGGCACACAGATTTCGCAATTATATTGATTTCGTGAAAATTAGCAGCATTTTACTGGTCTAATCTCTACATCTGTCTGTTTTTTGCACTATCCAGTGAGGTGTTAAATTGCTCAGTAGCAGAGACGACAAAGCCGGCACAGGGCCGGCTTTGGAGGCTGAGAAGGGGCGGGATCAGGCCGCTTCCGACTTCTCGCGAATGAGCTTGTCCACCACACCCGGATCCGCCAGGGTGGAGATATCCCCCAGACTGTCGGTCTCGCCGGTGGCGATCTTGCGCAAAATTCGGCGCATGATCTTGCCGGAACGGGTCTTCGGCAGCCCCTCCGCCCAGTGGATCACATCCGGCGTGGCAATCGCGCCAATCTCCTTGCGCACCCACTCTTTCACCTCTTTATGCAGCTCGCGGCTCGGCTCTTCCCCGGCGATCAGGGTGACATAGGCGTAGATGCCCTGACCCTTGATCTCGTGGGGCACTCCCACCACCGCCGCCTCGGCGATCTTGGGATGGGCGACCAGCGCCGACTCTATTTCGGCGGTCCCCATGCGATGGCCGGATACGTTGAGTACATCATCCACCCGTCCCGTGATCCAGTAGTAACCATCTTCGTCGCGACGGGCGCCGTCGCCGGTGAAGTAACGACCCGGGAAGGTGGAGAAGTAGGTCTGCTCGAAGCGCTCATGATCGCCAAACACGGTGCGCATCTGACCCGGCCAGGAGTCGGTGATCACCAGGTTGCCCTCGGTTGCACCCTCCAGCGGCTCGCCCATGTTGTCCACCAGCGCCGGCTGCACCCCGAAGAAGGGACGGGTAGCCGATCCTGGCTTGAGATCGGTGACGCCGGGCAGCGGGCTGATGAGGATGCCGCCGGTCTCGGTCTGCCACCAGGTATCGACGATGGGGCAGCGTTCCTCGCCTATGGTGCGGTAGTACCACTCCCAGGCTTCCGGGTTGATGGGCTCGCCCACTGAACCCATGATGCGCAAGCTCTGGCGGGAAGTGCCCTCTACCGCATCACGGCCCTTGGCCATGAGGGCGCGGATCGCCGTCGGGGCCGTGTAGAGGATGGTGACCTGGTGCTTGTCTACCACCTGGCTCATGCGGTTGGTGGCCGGGTAGTTGGGCACCCCTTCGAACATGATGGTGGTGGCGCCGTTGGCGAGCGGCCCGTAGACCAGATAGGAGTGGCCCGTGACCCAACCCACGTCGGCGGTACACCAGTAGATGTCCTCCTCGTGGTAGTCGAACACGTACTTGAAGGTAAGGGTGGCGTAGACCAGATAGCCGCCGGTGGTGTGCAACACTCCCTTGGGCTTGCCGGTGGAACCGGAGGTGTAGAGGACGAACAGGGGATCTTCGGCGTTCATTGCCTCGGGTGGGCAGTCGCTGCTGGCGGCGGCAGTTGCCTCATGCCACCAGATGTCCCTGTGGTTGTGCCAGGCAACGTTGCCGCCGGTGCGCTTGAGCACTATCACCTTGCTGACCCGGGTATCCGGATTGGTGAGCGCTTCATCCACGTTTTTCTTGAGCGGGACAGGGCGGCCGCCACGCAGCCCCTCGTCGGCCGTGATGACGATGGAGGAGCCTGAGTCAATGATGCGGCCGGCCAGGGCCTCCGGCGAGAAGCCGCCGAAGACGATGCTGTGCACGGCACCTATACGAGTACAGGCCAGCATGGCGATGGCCGCTTCCGGCACCATGGGCATGTAGAGGCAGACCACATCACCCCGATGCACACCCTGTGCTTTCAATACGTTGGAAAACTTGCACACCTCGGCGTGCAGCTCGCGGTAGGTCAGCTTGCGATCCTCTGCCGGGTTGTCCCCTTCCCAGATGATGGCCACCTTGTCACCGCGCTGTGCCAGATGGCGATCCAGGCAGTTGGCCGAGACGTTGAGCAGGCCATCCTCATACCACTTGATGGAGACATGCCCCGGGTCGTACGAGGTGTTCTTTACCTTGGTATAAGGCTTCATCCAGTCGATGATTTTTCCCTGTTCACCCCAGAAGGCATCCGGATCCTGCACGGAGGCTCGGTACATGGCCTCGTAACCTGCCTTGTCCAGCAGGGCGCCGTTGCTGATGTGGGCTTTGACCGGGTAGACCTTGCTCTCGCTCATCTGTCACTCCTTTTAATACATTCTTGTAATGATTAAGTAACAACTTATACCTTTGGCGTACGAGGGCAATTAGACTTTTGGATAGATGGAAACATCTGCTTACAGTGCCATTCGTGACAATTCATCGGTGATTGAGTAAAAACATCGGTTTTATCGATGGAGATAGCCATGTTGTCCCTGCTCCTTTGCACCGCCCTCTGGCAGTCCGATGCCTCTACGCTTGCCGATGAAGCCGCACTGGCTGCTCCCCAACCCAAAGAGTTCCCCGTGACGCGCGATCAGAGCGGCTCGCCAGCAGTGCGAGAGCGTATTGCCGATCAGATGGGCAATGCATTTCTGGCGCGCAAACCCCCTGTGACAGTTACTCTCGGGCAGCCAAAACCGCGCTACCCGAAGGATGCACTGATGGCAGACTCGCTCCAGGGCCAGAGCGAGGGGTGGGATGCCAGGCTGACGTTCAGTGAGTGAGCCGTATTTTCGATCATTGAGCGATTCTTGCAGCACTTGCCGGCTTCAGCACCAGACTCCCTTGCGGGGAGTCAGCTGGGCAGCCAGATGGGGTTCGGTCAAGGGGTGGCTGAACAGGTAGCCCTGTCCCTCCTGACAGTGCAGGGATTGCAGAAACTGGCGCTGGGCCTGGGTCTCGATCCCCTCGGCGGTGACAGCCATGCCCAGGCTGTCGGCCAGGTTGATGATGGTACGGCACAGCTCCCGACTGTGCTTGTCATCGGGCAGAGCCTGCACGAAGGTTTGATCTATCTTGATGCGATCGATGGGCAGGCTTTTGAGCAAGCTCAGGGATGAGAAGCCGGTGCCGAAGTCATCGATGGCAATCTGCACCCCCAGCGCCTTGAGGCGGGTGAACAGCTGCAAGCTATGGTCGACTCGCTGTATGATGCTTTCCGTCACCTCTATCTCCAGCCGCTCCGCCGGGAAGCCGGTCTCCGCCAGGATGGCCGCGACCCGCTCCACATAGCCAATGGCGCGCATCTCCCTTACCGACACATTGACCGAGAGCCGTGGCACGGCCAGCCCGGCCGCCAGCCATGCCTGTCCCTGCTGGCAAGCGGTGCGCATTACCCACTCCCCAATCTGTTCTATCAAACCACACTCCTCTGCCACCGGTATGAAGCGGGCTGGCGCTATCATGCCTTCGCTGGGATGTTGCCAGCGCAACAGGGCTTCCAGCCCGCTCAGGCGGTTATTGGCCAGATCCGTCATGGGTTGATACAGGATGCAGAGCTGATGCTGATCAATGGCCTTGAGCAGCCCCTGCTCCAGGCTCATCCGTTCCCGTGTCTGTTCGGCCATGTCGGGACTGTAAAACAGATAGCCGTTACGGCCCTGGCTTTTGGCTTCGTACATGGCGTTGTCGGCAGCACTGACCAGGGCGTCCGGGCTCCGGGCGTGCTCAGGGTAGAGGGCTATGCCGATGCTGGCGGAGATGGCGACCTGCTCGTGTTCCAGTTCGACCGGCTCGCGCAGACGTGCCAGCAGCTGTTCGGCGAGCTGTGCCAGCTCATCCTGTTGTTCGAAATAGGGGATCAGCACGAGGAATTCATCTCCACCTAGCCGAATAGCCACATCGTTGTGACGCAGGCTTTGGCGGATGCGCCCGGCCAGCAGCTTGAGCAGTTGATCCCCCGCCCTGTGGCCCAGGTTGTCATTGATCAGTTTGAAACCGTCGAGGTCGATGAACAGCAGGGCGAGTTGCTGCCGATTGAGCTGGGCCGTCTTGATTTCCAGTTCGAGCCGCTCCTGCAACAGGTTGCGGTTGCCAAGCTCGGTCAGAGGATCGTGATAGGCGAGGTGGTTGAGCTGCGCCTCTGCCTTGCGAATGGCGCTGATGTCGGAGAAGGTGATCACATAGTGGGCCGTGTTGTGGCGGCTGTCATAGACGGCGCTGACATGCTGCCAGGAGGTGAAGTAGTCGCCATCCTTGCGCAGACACATCATCTCCCCGTGCCAGGCGTGGCTGCCGGGCAGCAGGGTGTGCCAGGGGTAGTCAATGTCGGTATGGCGACGGGGATGCATGATGGCCTCCAGTGACTTGCCCACTATCTCGTCCGGTTCGTACTGGGTCATGTTGCAGAAGGCCGGGTTGACCGAAATGATCTGGCGCTGCCCATCCATGATGATGATGCCTTCTGCCGTGGTGTCGAAGACCACATTGGCCTGGCGCAGCTTGTCTTCCTGATTGCAGCGATCGGTTGCATCGTGGATCACCCCCATGATGCGGCGTCCCTGAGTGTCGGTGGCGGCCACATGATCGGCATGGAGATCGACCCAGCCCCGCATCTGGTTGGGCCCCAGGTAGCTCAAAGTCAGGTGAAGGGGGGCCGTGCCGTTGAGGGCGGTTCTGAGCTGCTCCCCCGACACGGGATCGAAGCGCTTGATGAAGTTATCCATTCCCCCCTGAAACTGGTTGGCGGCCGTGCCGAGCAGGCGTTCGACCTGGCCATCAAATTGCAACCTGTCTTCGGCCACATGCCACTCCCAGACGCCAATCTGGCCTGCACTCATGGCCAGTTGCAGCCGTTGCTGCACTTCATACTGCTCGGTGACATCCCGCACTATGGTCAGTATGCCGTCAGGGGTGCCCTGTTCATCCAGCATGGGGCTGTAGATTGCCTGCCAGCGTCGTTGCTGGCCCTGATGGGCCTCCGTCTGGCCGCTCAGGCTCAATTCCACCTGGGGAATACCGCTGCTGATGATCTGTTGAAACAGGGGTTCCAGCACAGGGGCCAGCGTCGGCACTATGTCACGCAGGTATTTGCCGTAGTGATCTTCCCGGGAGAGGCCGTTGATATCGGCCAGCGTCTGGTTGACGCTGCGGCAGCGAAAGTAGCGGTCGAACACGCCTATGCCGAACGGCGCCAGCTCAAACAGCTGTTGCAGCTCGTTTGGATTCAGTTGACCCGGCGTTGGCGGATCTGGCATGGATTCGGATGTCTCTTCCTGCATGACGGCTCCTGAATTGACTTTTTTGTCATTTAAGGTGTTGTCAGTATGGCATGAAGCGCTTTGGAGGGAAGAGATAGGGCTGCATTTGCCCCCTATCTGGTCGTGTTGCCGGCTGAAGTGATGGTTACCAGCTGAAGCGATAGCTCAGGGTCAGGTTCACCACGGGTTGCCAATCGCGATCCTTGATAAGCCACTGTTTGGCGCCCACCTCTGTACCCAGTCGCCATTGCTGCCAGCCCCAGCTTCGCTCCAGCGTGACGCCCCAATCCCGCCACCCCTCGCTGGCACCATAGGCCGCCATGTGAGCCTGGCTGCCTCGCGTCAGCCAGAGATTGAGGGAGAGGGCTGCCGGCAGCGGCAGGCTGTGTTCCATATACCAGATATGGCCATAGCGACCGGTCACATCATAGAGCTGACCCAGGCTCAGCTGATGATCCTCGTCCAGTTGCCAGCCGAGGCGCCAGAGCGCGCTGAAACGGGTGCGATCCACCACCTGCATGGGACTGACCCCCAGCGCGAGGAAGCTCTGCTTGTAGAGCGGCAAGGCCAGCCCGGCGCTCTGCCCATCGGCAAAGATCAGGCCGACCATGGTTTCTCGCTCATAGGCGAGCCAGAAGTGGGCGCTGGCGTCAGCCTTGACCCCGGCCTGATTGCTGTCGAGTTGCCACTGGCCGCCCACCTGCCACAGGTTATCCTGCTCCTTGGCCGACAAGGGCAGCGCGAGTGGCAGGGTCAGCAGCAGCCAGCGACTACTTGCCATAGAGCCGCACCCAGTCTCTGTCCTGATGCATGCCCATCAGGTGGCAGATGATGCCGGAGCGCTGGAAGGCATAGATGAGCAGCACGCTGGTGGCACTGAGCAGCATGATAAGGCCGAAGCTGTTGGGCAGAATGGTGCCTTGGCGGGCAGTCCACCACAGCAGCAAGGGGCCCCACAGGTGCACGAAGATACTCTTGTGGAAGATGAAGACGGTCAGCGAATACATGCCGATCCAGTTGAGCGGTCGCCAGCACAGGTTGATGTTGCGCTGATGCAGCCAGAGTACGGCCCCGATCACCAGAAACTCCATGCCCCAGATCCCGGCGCGTCCCGTCATGTCCAGCGCCAGCTCGTGCTCGTTGGCGTAGATATCACTGAGTTCGACCGAACTGCTCTCGCCAAACGCAAGATAGATAACGAGGGCGATGAGGGAGAGAGTCAGTACCAGGCCATTGAGGCGATCCCGCCACTGGGGGCGCTGATGCCAGCACCAGCCGTACAGGAAACCGAAGCAGCCGCTGGCCATGAAGAGATCGAGGCGGGCATCCAGCTCATAGTCGGGATGCACGTGCAGCTTCATCCAACTGTCGATATTGCCAAGCAGGGTCTGCACGCCGAATTGATCCAGCAGGCACATCCACAGCATGACAGGATAGAAAGAGATGGCCTCGCCGAAGTTGGGGGCTATGACCAGCCCTTCGACATAGAGGATCAGTATGATGCTGGCAAACAGCACCAGCTTGCCGCCCAGTTGTGGTCTGAAACGCTCCTGGCTGCGACGGCTCAGGTTGAAGGCCGCCAGGGCCAGGTAGATCTGGCTCACCCAGGGGATAAGCCAGGCCGAGACCTGTGCTGTGGTGTTATCCATGGGCAGCAGGTGGCCGGCCATCGCCTTGTGTGACAGATAGAAGCTGTCCCAGAGGGCATGTTCACGGTTGAAAAAATCGATGTACCAGTAGTTGAGATAGCCGGTGTAGTGCTCGAAGACGGCCATGAAGATGACAAGCCCTCGCAACAGATCGAGACCCGTGATGCGCGCATCCTGTGGAGGCATGCTGTTGCTCCTGTGTCGGTTGGTAAAAAGGAGCCGCACTATAACGGTTGCAACAAAACTGAATGGGAGCTGAATGTAAGCAGATGTTACCGGCTCTCACCACGCCGACCTTGCTGGGACGAGGAATGCGGGGATCCGGCTGTCATGATTTGTAATACTTTTGGCGGTTTTTCAGCCTTTCTGGCGGCCGAATGCCTGAATGCCGCGCGTCAGCACCAGAAGGCCGAGCACATGAAAGGGCAGGGAGAGGGCAAGTAGCAAGAGCCAGTGGGCTTCGCTGCCGCTGGCATTGATAAAGCCTATCCATGCGACCAGCAGGGTCAGCATGCCGGCTATCTGAAAACGGCGGCGAAGCACCACCTCCACCCCCAGGTTGGCGAGATAGAGGGTCAAGAGTATGCCGCCGAAACCGGTGAGCTGGGCCGTGCCATACAGATCTCTGTCCGGATTGAACAGCAAGCTGAAGAGCGGCGTCAGACCCTGATCCTGCGGGATCAGGGTCAGCAGCCAGCAGGCGATCAGTAGCAGGGCGGTTTTCATCGGCTTAGTCGGCGGAGGATGCCGGTTTGACCAGGCTGAGGTAGTTGGCATCCATGGTGAGGAATACACCCAGCAAGCGAGCACTGGCGCCGTAGAAACCAAAGGGATCGGCAGCGCGGCAAGCGACTTCAAAATGGGGGAACCAGGCCAGCAGATGGCCATGCAGCACGGCTTCCTGCTCGCCTAGCCACTGTTCACGCTGATCGGCACTGGGGGCTTCGGCGGCACGTATGATGAGGTTGCCCATCAGATCCAGTTCGACCCCAAGATGATCGACCGGCTGCGGGTATTTGGCACTGACATCGATGGCAAGGCGCACCAGTCGTTGCTGCATGCGGCCGAGGGATGAGGCATCCAGATGGGCGGATTCATAAGGTTGAACGGCCGTATCGGCCAGAAACAGTCCCTTGAAGTCGGCCGCCAGGGCAGTGGCGCGCTCGTCACGCACCAGCAGACGGGCGATGGCCTCATTAAGCTCGGTGACGGCCGGGCGCATGGGATCCAGCGTGGAGAGGCTCTTCAGGAAGCTTCGCACATCGTAGCTGTCGTATTCGGCGATCTGTTTATCGCTGAGCTCGGCGCTAAACAGGGTGGCGAACCACCAGTAAAGTTCGGCCCGACGTTCGCTAGTGGCCAGAAATTCCTGCATTTTTCCTCCGTGGATGGCAAGCGGGAAACAGAGTGAGCCCGATTCTAACGGCTTTGGCAGAAAAGTTAACCCATAGGTGACAATTCGGCGAACAAGCCAGAAAAAACGCCGCTGATGGCGACGTTTTCAGGGCGTATTGATGGCAACTCAGAGAGGGCGGGTCTCGAACTGAGGCAGCCCATCGGCTATTTCGTGCCGGGGCGCTTTGGAGCCCACGAAGATGCAGAAGCCTGGTCGCTGGCTCTGAGCCTGGTCGAGGATCATTAGGAGTAATCGGCCCCGGCTAGCTGGCGGATCCCAAGGTGATGAATCAGATATCAGATCTCTTCGCGGTAGATCGCCTTCTTGCAATGGGTGCAGATATGCTGGCGGCGAAAATCGGTCTGGTGCAGCAGGCCGACATCCAGTTGCTGATGATGGCCGCAGTGAATGCAGAAGATGATATCGCCATCAATGGCCTCCGGGTGCGCCGCCAGATACTGCTCTTTGGTGGGCAATGTCTCCCACTGGGTGGTGAAAGGGCTTTTGCGACTGCCGGTATAGTAGACCCAATAGAAAACAGCGAATACCGATATGATCAGAAAAAGCATCAGGTTATCCATCATGGTGTACCCCCGTGTTGAGGTGATGCAAGGAAGGATGAGAGAGGCTTGACCCGCCATGGAACAGGTGTGTCGAGTGGAAATTCTTGCTGCCAGCGTTCGGTCGGCAGGCAGGCTGGCGAAAGCTCAGTGCCAGGGGAAGGTGCAAATCGAGATCTATCTGGGGCGTGGCGAGAGTCTTGCCCGGCATGTTTTGCCTCCATCTATTGGCGGTGCAACCGCTGTGCCGTGTAAAGATGTTATCTGTTAGTAACGGCTATATCCATGATCCGGCTCTGGTTTTTGCTGTTTGTTGTCCCGGTTTCTGTTTACTGGCAGGGCTATGGTGTGATGGGTATCGGGGACGGATGGACAGAGGGAGGATTATTCGCCAGCACTAATGTCAGCACGAATGCCAGCGCTATAGCTAAAGGGAGAGCCTGCACTGACTTCGAAATTTGCGACACATTTTACATTTTATAAACAATTTTTTGGGTGGTTGGACTGTCTCTTTGATCCAGCTCACGTTACAATGCGCGGGCCCACTTCACCTAACGCGCAAACGATTTTCAGGAGAGAAACGGATGTTGAAACGTGACATGACCATCGCCAATTATGATCCGCAATTGTGGCAGGCCATCACAGACGAGACCCGTCGTCAGGAAGAGCACATCGAGCTGATCGCGTCTGAGAACTACACCAGCCCCCGCGTCATGGAAGCCCAGGGCTCCCAGCTGACCAACAAGTACGCTGAAGGCTATCCGGCCAAGCGCTACTACGGTGGTTGCGAGTACGTCGACGTGGTTGAAACCCTGGCCATCGAGCGCGCCAAGGAACTGTTTGGTGCCACTTACGCCAACGTGCAGCCGCATTCCGGCTCCCAGGCCAACAGTGCCGTTTACATGGCTCTGCTGCAGCCGGGCGACACCGTGCTGGGCATGAACCTGGCCCATGGCGGTCACCTGACCCACGGCTCCCCCGTCAACTTCTCCGGCAAGCTGTACAACATCATTCCTTACGGTATCGATGAGTCCGGCAAGATTGACTATGACGAAATGGAACGTCTGGCCGTCGAGCACAAGCCGAAGATGATGATAGGTGGCTTCTCCGCCTACTCAGGTATCGTTGACTGGGCCCGCATGCGTGAAATCGCCGACAAGATTGGTGCCTGGCTGTTCGTCGACATGGCTCACGTAGCCGGTCTGATTGCCGCTGGTGTCTACCCGAACCCGGTGCCCCACGCTCACGTGGTTACCTCCACTACCCACAAGACCCTGGCCGGTCCCCGTGGTGGTCTGATCCTCTCCGCCGCTGACGACGAAGATCTGTACAAGAAGCTGAACTCAGCCGTCTTCCCGGGCGGCCAGGGTGGCCCGCTGATGCATGTCATCGCCGGTAAAGCAGTGGCATTCAAAGAGGCGCTGGAGCCCGAGTTCAAGACCTATCAGGCTCAAGTCGTCAAAAACGCCAAAGCCATGGCGGCGACCTTCATCGAGCGCGGTTACAAGATCGTCTCAGGCGGTACCGACAACCATCTCATGCTGGTTGATCTGATCGGCCGTGAGCTGACCGGGAAAGAAGCCGATGCCGCTCTTGGCAAAGCCAACATCACAGTCAACAAGAACTCGGTGCCGAACGACCCGCGTTCCCCGTTCGTCACCTCAGGTGTGCGGATCGGTACCCCGGCCATCACCCGCCGTGGTTTCAAGGAAGCAGAGTCCATCCATCTGACCAACTGGATCTGTGACGTGCTGGACAACCATGACAACGACGAAGTGCTGGCCAACACCCGCGAAAAGGTGCTGGATATCTGCCGTCGTTTCCCGGTTTATGCCTGATACACCAGCCATGCTGGTTTGAGACCAATGCCACCTGCGGGTGGCATTGTTTTTTCTGTTTCGGCCCCGCCATGGGCGCCGAGCTTGTGCTGATATAGGAGGCATAATGCCAGCCCAGCCCGGGATCACAGATGACGATCTGATCGTGTCCATCCGTGCCCAGTACCATTTTCGCGATAGCCCGGAGGGGCTGCTGGCATGGGATGTACGGCGTCTGGTGCGGTTGAGCCATGGCTTGCCGGTGCAAGCTGTGCCATTGGTACAGATTGCCGAGCTGGATACCGATCACTGGTACGGACACGGCGTGGCCAGACCCACGGTGCGCAGCATAGCCGAGCATTGTCAGTTGATTGCCAGTGCTTCCCTTGCCTATCCCATCATTCTGGATAGTGCAGGTCGGGTCATGGATGGCATGCACAGGGTGTGCAAGGCATTGATAGAGGGGCACACTCACATTGATGCGGTGCAGTTTGCGCACGATCCGGCACCCGACCACGCAGGTTGTGAGCCCGACGACTTGCCCTATGACGACTGAGCTCAAGGTTGACTGAAGGGTTGAATATCGCCTTGCTGGCGGTATTTTTTTAGCTGGAGAAAGTGCGATGAAGAGAGTGCTGGAAATCCGCAGTTATCGGCTCAAGGCGGGGAGCCGCGCTGCGTTTCATGCACTGGTGACCGAGCAGAGCATGCCACTGCACCGCAAATGGGGAATGGATGTGGTGAGCCACGGCCCCTCCCTGCATGATCCGGATGCCTATTTTCTGATGCGGGCATACGATGATCTTGCGCATCTGAGCGCTTCCCAGGCGGCATTCTATGCAACGGATGCCTGGCGAGAAGGCCCGAGAGACGCCATTGTTGCGCTGATCGAAGCGGATGCAAATACCGTCATCTGCTTGCCTGCAACGGCCATAGAGGGACTTCGCACCCCCTGAAGTGTTTAAGGAATATAGACGGTGACATATTGTTTTTCTGGGCTTTTACCGGTTTTGGATGGCCGTGCTACACTGGCCCGCCAAGATCCTGCCCCTGTGGGGCAGGTGCCCTGTTTGTTAACGCCGGAGGTCCGATGCATTGCCCTTTCTGTAGTGCGGTTGATACCAAGGTGATCGATTCCCGTCTGGTGGCAGAAGGCCATCAGGTACGCCGCCGTCGTGAGTGCCTGCTCTGTCACGAGCGCTTCACCACCTTCGAGATGGCCGAGCTGGTGATGCCCCGTGTCATCAAGTCCAACGGCTCCCGCGAGCCCTTCAATGAAGAGAAGCTGCGTGGTGGCATCCTGCGGGCGCTGGAGAAGCGACCCGTGAGCATGGAAGCCATCGAAAAGGGGGTCAACCATATCAAGTCCTGCCTGCGAGCCACCGGTGAGCGCGAAGTCGCCTCCCAGCTGGTGGGTAATCTGGTGATGGATGAGCTCAAGAGCCTGGACAAGGTCGCCTATATCCGTTTTGCCTCCGTCTATCGCAGCTTCGAGGACATCCGCGAGTTCGGCGAAGAGATCGCCAAGCTGGAGAAATAAGCTTCCCAATGTCCGGTTACGCTGCGCCAATCGAACCTGCAACGCCCATTTTCTCGCTTTGAACGGGAGCCCAGATGTTTAGTCAAGATGATTACCAATGGATGAATCGGGCCCTTGAACTGGCCCGCCGCGGCCGCTATACCACGGCCCCCAATCCCTGTGTCGGCGCCGTGCTGGTGAAAGCCGGCGTTGTGGTCGGCGAGGGATGGCACAAACGAGCCGGAGAACCCCATGCTGAGATCTATGCCCTGCATGAGGCCGGTGACGAAGCCCGTGGTGCTACCGCTTATGTGACCCTGGAGCCCTGCTCCCATCATGGTCGCACCCCCCCTTGCGCCGAGGCGCTGATCAAGGCCGGGGTGACCCGGGTGGTGGCGGCCATGGTCGACCCCAACCCCGAGGTGGGCGGGCGTGGTCTGCGGATGTTGTCGGAAGCGGGCATCAAGACCGATTTTGGCTTGCTGTCGAGTGAAGCCGAGGCGCTCAATCCGGGCTTTTTCAAGCGGATGCGTACCGCTTTTCCGCTGGTGACCGTCAAACTCGGTGCCAGCCTCGATGGCCGCACCGCCATGGCAAGCGGCGAGAGTCAGTGGATAACGGGCCCCCTGGCCCGTGCCGATGTGCAGCGGCTGCGCGCCGGTCACGACGCCGTGCTCTCCAGCGCCGAAACCGTGCTGGCCGATGGCGCCTCGCTGACGGTGCGTTGGGATGAGCTGCCCCCTTCTCTCAAGGCCACTTATGCCAAAGAGACGCTGCGCCAGCCTCTGCGGGTCATCGTCGATTCCCGGAACCGGCTGACCCCGGACTTGCCCCTGTTCCAGAGCACAGGCCCTGTCTTGCTGGCCCGTCACAAGGCGGCTGGCGACTGGCCTGAATGGGTGCAGCAACTGGAGCTGCCCCTGCTGGATGGCAAGCTGGATCTGGTCAGCCTCTTTATGCTGCTGGCCAAGCGGAACATCAATTCCGTACTGGTGGAAGCCGGGCCCAGGCTTTGCGGTGCCCTGCTGGACAAGGGGTTGGTGGATGAGCTGGTGCTTTATCAGGCGCCGAAACTGATGGGGGATGAGGGGCGTGGCCTGTTCCATCTGCCAGCGCTCACCCGTCTTTTCCAGGCGCCCAAGCTCTGCATCAAGGATGTGCGGCTGGTGGGACAGGATATCCGCATCACCGCCAGGATAGCCTGATTTTCCAATCGTTATCGGGGGCCGAACCGGCCCCGTCATCATCAAGGTGATCTGCATGTTTACCGGAATTATCGAAGCGGTGGGAACCCTTGCCGCGCTGCGCCGCCAGGGCGAGGACATGGCGCTCACAGTCCACGCGCCGACGCTGGATTTTGGCGACGTCAAGCTGGGCGACTCCATTGCCACCAACGGCGTCTGCCTGACCGTGATTGGTCTTGGCGACAAGAGTTACACCGCCGATGTGTCGCTGGAGACCCTGTCGTGCACCGGCTTTGCCAAGGCCAAGGTGGGCGATCCCGTCAATCTGGAGAAGGCCTTGATGCCGACCTCCCGGCTTGGCGGCCATCTGGTCTCCGGTCATGTGGACGGGGTGGGTGAGGTGAAGAGCAAGTCCAGCAGCGGTCGCGCCATCGAATACTGGATCAAGGCACCGGGCGAGCTCTCTCGCTACATCGCCGAGAAGGGGTCGATCGCGGTAGACGGCATCAGCCTGACGGTCAATGCCGTGCAGGGGGACTTGTTTCGCCTCACCATAGTGCCGCACACCGCCCAGGAGACCACCATAGCCCGCTGGAAACCGGGTCATCACGTGAATCTCGAGGTGGATCAGATAGCCCGTTATCTGGAGCGGCTGATGCAAGGCAAGGCGCAGGACGCTGCTACCTCCAGCCTGACTCTGGAGAAACTGGTCCAGTCCGGCTTTCTGTAAGTGGCGAAACCGCTGACCAAAACGATTTTCTGTGATCCCGCTCTGATTGAAATGGGGCCCAGAGCCCCCATCTAGAGCAACATAATTCTGTATCAAAGTGAGCCTCCGGGCTCAATTCCCGAAGCAAGTTGATGGAGTAGCCCATGGCGCTGAGCACAACCCAGGAAATCATTGCCGATATCAAGGCTGGCAAGATGGTGATCCTGATGGATGACGAAGACAGGGAGAACGAAGGGGACCTCATCATGGCCGCCTCCTGTGTCCGCCCGGAGGATATCAACTTCATGGCCCGTTACGGCCGTGGCCTCATCTGTCTGACCTTGACCCGGGATCGCTGCAAGCAGCTGGCGCTGCCGCTGATGGTTGATCGCAACAATGCCCAGTTCTCCACTGCCTTCACCGTGACCATAGAAGCGGCTGAGGGGGTGACCACAGGTATTTCGGCGGCGGATCGCGCCGTCACAGTACAGGCCGCCGTGGCGCCCGATGCCAAGGCCGCCGACCTGGTGCAGCCGGGCCACATCTTCCCGCTGATGGCGCAGGATGGTGGTGTGCTGACCCGTGCAGGTCACACCGAAGCGGGTTGGGATCTGGCCCGTCTTGCCGGTTACGAGGCCGCTTCCGTCATCGTCGAGATCCTCAACGAGGATGGCTCCATGGCCCGTCGTCCGGATCTGGAAGTGTTCGCCGAGCAGCATGGCATCAAGCTCGGTACCATTGCCGACCTCATCGAGTACCGCAACCAGCACGAAACCACGGTGGAGAAGGTGGCCGAGTGCAAACTGCCCACCGAGTTTGGCGAGTTCGAGCTCATCACCTTCCGTGACACCATCGACAATCAGGTTCACTTCGCCCTGAAGAAAGGTGACATCCAGACCGAGCAGCCAACTCTGGTGCGGGTGCACCTGCACGATGTGCTGAGCGATCTGCTGTTGACCGACCGCCATGCTGCCCGCAGCTGGCCCTTGCCCAAATCCATGGCCCGCATCGCCCAGGAAGGCGGCGTGCTGGTGATCCTGGGGGCCGAGGCCCACGGCGCCGAGTTGCTGGCGCGGGTCAAGGGCTTTGAGGCCGCCGACAAGGGGCTGCAACCGGAAGGGGCCAAGTGGCAGGGTACTTCGCGTCGGGTCGGTGTCGGCTCCCAGATCCTCAAGACCCTGGGGGTTGGCAAGATGCGGCTCTTGAGCTCACCGAAGAAATACCACGCCCTCGGCGGTTTCGGCCTGGAAGTGGTGGAATACGTCGGCGAATAAGCACGTCGCCCGCATGACATTGCGATCATGGCCGCCCGTTGCGGCCATGGTTTTTGTCGTGGGTCTGTTGTGCTAGAATATGCGCACTTTTGACTCCGGCCCCTTTTGATTGCACAGATACAGGATTTCCAATGAAGGTTATCGAAGGAAATATCGCCGCTCCTGAGGCGCGCGTTGCTATTGTCGTTGCCCGTTTCAACAGCTTCATCAACGAAAGCTTGGTGGACGGTGCTGTGGACGTACTGAAGCGTCAAGGCCAAGTCCAGGACAGCAATCTCACCCTGGTACGCGTGCCGGGCGCCGTCGAAATTCCCTTGGCTATCAAGAAGCTGGCCAAGAGTGGTCAATACGATGCCATAGTTGCGCTGGGCACCGTCATCCGTGGCGGCACCTATCACTTCGAGCTGGTGGCAAGCGAGAGCAGCAAGGGCATGGCCCAGGTAATGATGGAATATGAAATTCCGGTTGCCTTCGGCGTGCTGACCACCGAAAACATTGAACAAGCCATCGAGCGAGCCGGTACCAAGGCGGGTAACAAGGGTGCAGAGGCTGCACTGAGCGCGCTCGAAATGATCAACGTCCTGAAACAGCTGGACGTGTAACGAGGAGAAGTACATTGAAACCGTCCGAGCGCCGTAAAGCCCGCCATTGCGCCACCCAGGCCATCTACCAGTGGCAGATGACCAGGGCCAACGTGGGCGACATCGAAGAGCAGTTCAAGATCGATCAGGACACCAAGGGTGTGGACCTGAACTATTTCCGCGATCTGCTGTTCGGGGTAGCCCTCCACTGCAACGAGCTGGACAAGGTGTTTGCACCTTTCCTCTCCCGTCCGCTGGAAGAAGTGGACATGGTGGACAAGGCGATCCTGCGTCTGGCGACCTATGAGCTGACCCGTCGCGATGATGTGCCGCCCCGTGTGGTGATCAACGAAGCGATCGAGCTGGCCAAGGCCTTTGCTGCCGATGACAGCCACAAGTTTGTCAACGGTGTACTGGACAAGGTGATCAAGACGCTGAACAAGCGTTGATCCTGATGTCCATCAGCATCACGAGCGTGTTTACGGCTTCGCAGCAAGATCGTGAACCGCTTTGAAGAGAGGAGCCAGCCTAACCGCTGGCTTTTTATTGCATGGGTGAATTTGAGCTGATTGATAAGTACTTCAAGATCCCCCACGCCCGCAAGGACGTGGTGATGGGCCCTGGAGATGACTGCGCCCTGCTGACCCTGCCAGCGGATACCCAGCTGGCGGTGAGCACAGACACCCTGGTGAGCGGCGTCCATTTTTTTCCCGACATGGATCCGGTGGATCTTGGCTACAAGGCGCTGGCGGTCAATTTGTCCGATCTCGCCGCCATGGGGGCCGAGCCGCGCTGGGTCTCGCTGGCACTGACCCTGCCCGCCATCAATGAAAGCTGGGTCGCAGGTTTTGCCGAAGGCTTTCTGGAGTTGGCCGAATACTACAATGTGGCGCTGGTGGGCGGTGACATGACCCGCGGCCCGCTTTCCATCACAGTCTCGGTGAAGGGATCCGTTCCCGCAGGCCGAGCCCTGATGCGCAGCGGCGCCAAGGCCGGTGATGGCATCTATGTGACCGGTACCCTGGGGGATGCCGCCCTGGCGCTCTCCCATCTGCTTGGCAAGCGCACCCTCAACGAGAACCAGCTGGCCGCCGTGCTGCCCAGGCTCGATCATCCCCATCCCCGTATTCTGGCCGGCCAGGCCCTGCGCGGGCTGGCGGGCAGTGCGCTGGATCTTTCAGATGGGCTTTCCTCGGATCTCGGCCATATCCTCAAGGCCTCCGGCGTGCGGGCCCAGATTGACCTTGGTCTGCTGCCCCTCTCGCCCGTGCTGCAGGATGCGGTGCCCGAGCAGGATGCCTGGCAGCTGGCGCTGGCCGGGGGTGATGACTACGAGCTTTGCTTCACCGTGCCCGAGGAGTATCGCGGCGCGCTGGACACGGCACTCGCCAACTGTGGCGTCAAGTTCACCCGCATAGGCCGCATCCTGGCCGGTGAGCCGGGTATCGACTATGTCCGCGGCGAGCAAACGGTCGAGCTGCAATTGAAAGGCTGGGATCACTTCGCATGACCTTGTTTATGATAAAGCCCGAGCTGAAAAGGCTGAACCTGAAGAACCCGCTCCATTTTCTGGCGGTGGGGTTTGGATCCGGCCTCTCTCCCAAGGCACCGGGTACCATGGGGACGCTGGCCGCCATACCGCTGTACCTGCTGGTGAGCGGGCTTTCCACTCCCTGGTTCATTGCCCTGCTGGTGGTGGGTTTCGTGGCGGGTATTCGCATTTGTCAGAGTGCCACTGACGCCATCGGTATGCCGGATCACGGCGCCATCGTCTGGGATGAAGTGATCGGCTTTGGCGTGACCATGATAGCGGCGCCAGCCGGCTGGACCTGGGTGCTGGCCGGCTTTGTGCTGTTCCGGTTGTTCGATGTATTCAAGCCCTGGCCCATCTCCTGGTTTGATCGCCGCATTCACGGCGGACTCGGCATCATGCTGGACGATCTCATCGCCGGTTTGTTCGCCCTGCTTTGTATGCAATTACTGGCATATTGGCTGGGTTGAATTACCCTGTCAGGGGGATGACCACGCTGGCATCCCCCTATATACCACTGTTTAATTTTCATTCACTGGCATATGCTGCCGTTTAAAAATCATTTCACATAAATATTCACTACTCATTCGAAGCTTAATGCTATTGTGCTGATAGTGAATATTCCCGCATGTTGCGCCTTTGTTGAAAGTAAAAGCACTAAAAATGATTGATGGTGGTCATATAGTCTGGTTATGTGACATAAGTCATCATTTATGACTATCGGAATACACCCTGGCTAGGCAAAGTATTGCGAAATTGTATAACCCGATCATTTACACTCGCGGTTAAACCGTCTAAGTTACTCGCGGGTTATTCCAAAAAAATGCAAAAAACCCGCCCGGATCGCTGGTTTAACTGCCTCATGGATTGAGCGTTTCTTACTCAGAACAAGCACTCAAGATAAGTACCAAGGCAAACCGGCATCTGCGGCTGATTTACGGACGAATTATTTGGGACGGATGTCCCCCGCAGAGGTAAACATGTCCTTGCTCGAAGTGAAAAACTTGCGGATCGAGTACCCCTCCCGCTATGGGGTGCTGGCCGCGGTCAAAGATCTCTCTTTGTGTGTCGAAAAAGGGGAGATTGTCGGTGTGGTAGGCGAATCTGGTGCCGGAAAATCCACCATAGGCAACGCCGTCATCGACCTGTTGAGCCCACCGGGTCGCATCGCCCGTGGCGACATCTATCTCAACGGCGAACTCATCTCCGGCAAGAGCCAGAACGAGATGCGAGCCATCCGTGGTTCCCGCATCGGTTTCATCTTTCAAGATCCCATGACCTCCCTCAACCCCTTGTTCACCGTTGAACAGCAGTTGGTGGAAACCATTCTGGCCAATACCGACCTTTCCCGTGAGGCGGCCTTTGCCAAGGCCCTCGAGCTGATGGGGGCTGTGGGGATCCCGCAGCCCGAGCTGCGCATCAAGCAGTATCCGCACCAGTTCTCCGGCGGCATGCGTCAACGGGTCGTTATCGCCATCGCCCTGAGTGGCGATCCCGAGCTCATCATTGCCGATGAGCCGACCACGGCCCTCGACGTCTCCATTCAGGATCAGATCCTCCAGCTCATCCGCAACCTCTGCAAAGAGCGCCAGGTGGGCTGCATGCTGGTGACCCACGACATGGGCGTGGTTTCCAACGTCACCGACAAGGTGGCGGTCATGTACCGCGGCGATCTGGTGGAGTTCGGTACCACTGAACAGGTACTGGGCCGCCCCAATCACCCTTATACCCGCAGCCTCATCTCGGCTGTGCCCCGCTCGGACGTCAAACTGGTGCGCTTCCCGCTGGTCTCCTATATCGAGGATGCCAGTGCGCCGGATACCAATATCGATCTCAAGACCCACTGGCTCGGTCAGAGTCAGGACGAGCGCGCTTACGAAGGGGCCCTGCTGCGGGTGGAGAACGTGGACCTGAGGTTTGTCACCAAGGATTCCATCTTCCCGAGCCGCCGCCAGTACGTGCGGGCTTGTAACAACATCAGCTTCGAGATCTTCGAAGGGGAGACCTTCGGTCTGGTGGGGGAGTCGGGCTCCGGCAAATCCACCATAGCCCGCGCCATCACGGGCCTTTATCCGCCCGATACCGGCAAGATCTTCTTCGAGGGGATCGATCTCACCGCGCTCAAGAGCGAGCGCGAGCGTCGCCCCCTGCGCCGCCAGATGCAGATGGTATTCCAGAACCCTTACTCCTCGATGAACCCGCGCATGAAGGTGCGTGACATCATCGCCGAGCCCATCCGTTTTCATAAGCTGGCGGGCAGCGAGAGCCAGATCGAGGGGATCGTCAACGATCTGCTCGATCACGTCGGGCTCGGCCGTGGTGCCGGGGTCAAGTATCCCCACGAGTTCTCCGGCGGTCAGCGTCAGCGCATCTCCATCGCCCGAGCCCTGGCGACCCGCCCACGTTTCCTCATCTGTGACGAGCCCACCTCGGCGCTGGATGTGTCGGTCCAGGCCCAGATCCTCAACCTGCTCAAGGATCTGCAGCAGGAGCTTGGGCTCACCATGCTGTTCATCAGCCACGATCTGCCGGTGATCCGCCAGATGTGCGATCGTATCGGTGTGATGCAGCACGGTCATCTGGTGGAAGTGGCCGAGACCGAAAAATTGTTTACCAATGCCGAGCATGAGTACAGCCGCAAGCTGATTTCCCTCATGCCGGAATTCAAGGGAATGTCCCGTGAGGGGCTGGAAATCGCAAGCTAGGAAAGCACCGGTTCGCCGGTTTGTCTGTCAATAAGAAAGCCAAAAGCATGGAGAAAGACATGAAGAAAGGATTATCCAAGATCGCCATGGCGCTGTTCGCCGCCGGCCTCGCCTTTAACGTTTCTGCCGTCGACATCAAGGTCGCCGTTGCATCGGATGCCACCTCGCTGGACCCGCAGGAGCAGCTCTCCGGCCAGACCCTGGAGATGTCGCACCTGGTGTTCGATCCCCTGATGCGTTACACCCAGGATCTGAAATTCGAGCCACGTCTGGCCGAGAAGTTCGAGCGTATCGACGACAAGACTGTCCGCTTCCATCTGCGCAAGGGCGTCAAGTTCCACTCCGGCAACGACTTCACTGCCGATGACGTTGTCTGGACCATCAATCGCCTGAAATCCTCCGTCGACTTCAAGGCCATCTTCGATCCTATCGCCGAAGTGAAAAAGGTAGATGACTACACAGTCGATCTGATCACCGCCAAGCCGTTCCCGCTGGTGCTGCAGACCGTCACTTATATCTTCCCGATGGACTCCAAGTTCTATACCGGCAAGACAGAAGCAGGTAAAGACAAGGCCGAGATCGTCAAGAACGGCGACTCCTATGCTTCTACCAATGTCTCCGGTACAGGTCCGTTCAGCGTCAAGTTCCGCGAGCAGGGCGTCAAGCTGGAGTACACCCGCAACGCCAACTACTGGGACAAGGCTTCCAAGGGCAACGTCGACAACCTGACCGTGGTACCGATCAAGGAAGATGCGACCCGTGTTGCCGCCTTGCTGGGCGGGGACGTGGATGTCATCTATCCGGTTGCTCCGAACGATCTGGAGCGCGTCAAGAATGGCAAGGACACCCAGCTGGTGACCCTGTCCGGTACTCGCGCCATCATCATAGAGCTGAACCAGAACACCAACCCGGCCTTGAAAGACAAGCGAGTTCGTCAGGCGATCAATTACGCTATCAACCAGGTGGGTATCGTCGACAAGATCAACAAGGGATTCGGTACCCCCGCTGGCCAGCTGAGCCCGAAAGGCTATGCCGGTCATAACGAAGCGCTCAAGCCCCAGTATGATCTGACCAAAGCCAAGGCGCTGATGAAGGAAGCGGGCTACGAGCAGGGCTTCAAGATGAGCTTCATCTCTCCGGCCGCCCGTTACGTCAACGACGTCAAGATTGCCCAGGCTGTCTCCGCCATGCTGGCCAAGATCAACATCAAGGTGGATCTGAAGACCATGCCGGTGGCGCAATACTGGCCCGAGTTTGACAAGTGCGCCGCTGACATGCAGCTGATCGGCTGGCACTCGGATACCGAAGACAGTGCCAACTTCTTCGAATTCCTGACTTTCACCAAGGATGCCAAGACCGGCATGGGTCAGTACAACTGCGCGGGCTATGCCAACGCAGAAGCTGACAAGATGGTGATGGAAGCGAACACCGAAACCGATCCGGCCAAGCGTGCTGCCATGTTGCAGAAGGTGGAAGCCATGCTGATCGACGACGCAGCCTATGTGCCGCTCCATTGGGAAGATCTGGCGTATGGCGCCAAGAAAAACGCCGACATCAAGCCCATCGTCAACGTAATGAACTTCCCTTACTTCGGCGATCTGGTGGTCGGCAAGTAAGCGAGTCGCAAGGAAGGACTGAGCGGGGGTAGCCTGTGGCGACCCCCGCCATTAACAGAAGCCTGTGCCAAGACACAGGCCACGTAGAAGGACAAGCATGTTTACATTCCTGCTGAAACGGTTCTATCAGGCCGTGATAGTGATGTTCGTCATCAGCCTGGTCGCCTTCTCCATCCAGGACAACCTGGGGGATCCGTTGCGCGAGCTGGTGGGACAATCCGTCTCCGAAGCCCAGCGTCACGAATTGCGCGAGAAGATGGGCCTGAACGATCCTTTCCTCATCAAATACAGCCGCTTTTTGAAAAATGCGGTGCATGGGGATCTGGGCACCTCCTATTTCTTCAAGCGACCGGCCCTCGAGGTTATCCTCGACAAGCTGGTAGCGACGCTTGAGCTGGTGTTTGGCGCCGCCGTGATCATAGTAGTGGTCTCCATTCCGCTTGGGGTCTACTCCGCGATCCGCCCGCGCAGCATCCTGACCAAGATCATCATGGCCGTGAGCAGCATAGGTATCTCCATCCCTGTGTTCCTGACCGCCATCATGTTGATGTACCTCTTCTCCATCCAGCTTGGCTGGCTGCCGGCTTATGGCCGTGGCGAGACCGCCAATGTGCTGGGCTGGGAGTCGGGTTTCTTCACCTGGGACGGTATCCTGCACCTGATCCTGCCGGCCGTGTCGCTTTCCTCCATCATGCTGCCGCTGTTTATCCGGCTGGTACGCTCCGAGATGCTGGAGCAGCTCTCATCCGAGTACGTGAAGTTTGCCCGTGCCAAGGGGCTGGACAACAACAAGGTCTACTACCAGCACGCTCTGAAAAACACCATGCTGCCGGTGATTACCGTCGGTGGCGTGCAGATCGGCACCATGGTGGCTTACACCATACTGACCGAGAGCGTGTTCCAGTGGCCGGGAACCGGTTTCCTGTTCCTTGAGGCGATCCACAGAGTGGATACGCCGCTGATCACTGCCTACGTCATCTTCGTGGGACTTATCTTCGTGGTGACCAATACCCTGGTCGACCTGCTCTACGGGTTCATCAACCCGACCGTCAACCTGACCGCCAAGGGGTAAGCGCATGAGTAACGCTGTAACTGCAAGCCCAAGCCGTTGGGCTCGATTCAAGAACTCTGATTTTGTCTACTACTTCCTGCGGGACAAGGTAGCCATGTTCAGCTTTGCGGTGTTTGTGGTGTTCGTGCTGGCGGCGCTGCTGGCGCCCTGGCTGGCACCGCACAACGTCTATGACCAAACCAGCTTTGATCTGATGGATGCGGAGCTGCCACCCTCCTGGCTGGATGGTGGCGAAGAGCGCTTCTGGCTCGGCACCGACAACCAGGGGCGCGATATCTGGAGCACCATCCTTTATGGTGCCCGCATCTCGCTCTCCATCGGTCTGTTCGCGGTGGGGTTGCAACTGGTGCTCGGCATCGTCATCGGTCTGATCGCCGGTTACTTCGGTGGTCGCATCGACAGCCTGCTGATGCGCTTTGCCGACGTGCAACTGTCGTTCTCCACCATGATGGTGGCCATCATCATCTCCGCCATCTTCCAGGCAACGTTTGGCTCTGAGTTTTACTCCAAGTTTGCCATCCTGATGCTGGTGGTGATCATCGGCATTGCCGAGTGGCCCCAGTATGCGCGGACTGTGCGTGCCTCTGTGCTTGCCGAGAAGAAGAAGGAATATGTGGAAGCGGCCAAGGTGATGGGGTTCCGTGCCCCGCGCATCATGTTCCGTCACATACTGCCGAACTGCCTGTCGCCCATCCTGGTGATCTCCACCGTTCAGGTGGCCAACGCCATCATGAGCGAAGCGGCACTCTCCTTCCTTGGATTGGGGATGCCGGTGGATCAACCTTCGCTGGGCTCGCTCATCAGTGTCGGCTTCAACTACATCTTCTCGGGCTCCTGGTGGATCACCGCCTTCCCCGGCATCTGTCTGGTGGTGCTGGTGCTGGTCATCAACTTGCTGGGTGACTGGCTGAGGGATGTGTTTAACCCCAAGATCTACAAGGGTTGACTCGGGTCAGAAGTGAAAACAAAAGAAGGGCGCCATAAGGCGCCCTTCTTTATTGCTTGCGATTGCAGCCAGTGCTTGCGTCAGGCTTGCAGCCAGGCCTCGATGCTGGCTTGAATGCCCGTGCTGTCGAGTCCCAGCAGCGCATAGATCTCCTCCTGGGTGCCTTGCTCCACGAAGCGATCCGGCAGGCCCAGATTGAGCACCGGTTTGCACTGCTTGTTGCGCATCAGCAGCTCGTTCACAGCAGAGCCGGCACCGCCCATGATGGCGTTGTCCTCTATGGTCACGAACTGGTCGTGGCTGGCGGCAAGCGACAGCACCAGCGCCTCATCCATTGGCTTGACGAAGCGCATGTCCACCAGAGTGGCATCAAGTGCCTCGGCGGCAGCCCTGGCCTGCTGCAGCAGTGTACCGAACGCCAGTATGGCGGTGCCTTTGCCGTTGCGGACGATGCGCCCCTTGCCCAGTTCCAGCACCTGCATCTCGGTCTGCACCTCGATACCTGTGCCACTGCCACGGGGATAACGCACCGCAGCTGGCTGGTTGCACTGATAGCCTGTGTAGAGCATCTGGCGACACTCGTTCTCGTCGGACGGGGTCATGACGACCATGTTGGGCACGGTGCGCAGGAAGCTGATGTCGAATGCCCCTTGATGGGTTGGCCCATCGGCGCCTACCAGACCAGCCCTGTCGATGGCAAACAGCACCGGCAATGACTGCAGCGCCACGTCATGAATCACCTGGTCGTAGGCCCGTTGCAGGAAACTGGAGTAGATGGCAACCACAGGTTTCTTGTCGGCGATGGCTAGGCCGGCGGCGAAGGTGACCGCATGCTGTTCGGCGATGGCCACATCGAAGTAGCGATCCGGATACTGCTGGCTGAACTTGACCAGCCCCGAGCCCTCGCGCATGGCGGGGGTGATGCCGACCAGCTTCTCGTCTTTCGCCGCCATGTCGCACAGCCACTGGCCGAAGATGGCGGAGAAGCTCGGCTTGCCGCCACTCGCTTTGGGCAATGTGCATTCGTCCGGATCGAACTTGGGCACACCGTGATAACCGATGGGGTCTTTCTCGGCAGGCTCATAGCCCTTGCCCTTCTTGGTCTTGACGTGCAGCAGCTGCGGGTCCTTGAGATTGCGCATGTTGCGCAGGGTTTCGACCAGCGCCTCAATGTCATGACCGTCAATGGGGCCTATGTAGTTGAAGCCGAGCTCCTCAAACAGGGTACCGGGCACTACCATGCCCTTGAGGTGCTCTTCGGCCCGTTTGGCCAGCTCCTTGACCGGTGGCAGCCCCGCCAGCACCTTCTTGCCACCCTCGCGGATGGTGGTGTAGAGCTTGCCAGACATGATGCGGGCGAGATGGTTGTTCAGCGCCCCCACATTCTCGGAGATGGACATCTCGTTGTCGTTGAGCACCACCAACATGTCCTTGTGGACATCGCCGGCGTGATTGAGCGCCTCGAATGCCATGCCGGCGGTGATGGCGCCGTCACCAATCACTGCCACCACCTTGCGACCCAGGCCCTCGCTCTCGGCGGCAACGGCCATGCCGAGCGCCGCACCTATGGAGGTGCTGGAGTGACCGACCGAGAGCACGTCATACTCGCTCTCGCCGCGCCAGGGGAAGGGGTGCAGGCCGTCTTTCTGACGAATGCTCTGCATCCGGTCGCGACGCCCGGTCAGGATCTTGTGGGGATAGGCCTGATGACCCACGTCCCACACCAGCCGATCGAACGGGGTGTTATAGACGTAGTGCAGCGCGACCGTCAGCTCGACGGTGCCGAGCCCGGAGGCGAGATGACCACTGGAGCGACTCACCGAACGCAGCAAATATTCACGCAGTTCGTTGCACAACAGCGGCAGCCGTTCGAAGGGCAGGGATCGCAACTCGACCGGCGTATCCGCGAGGGCCAGGTTGGGGAAATTGCTTATATCAACGCTCATATTGTTACTGTTATCCAGCGTTTAGTGGGTTCGCTCAATGATGTAATCGGCAAACGCTTCCAGAATGTCGGTATTGTAGGGCAAAGATTGCAAGGCTGTTAAGGCTTTACCGTGCAGTTCGCGAGCCAGCTCACGGGCATTGTCGAGTCCGAGCAGGGCCGGATAGGTACTTTTTTCCTGTGCCAGATCAGAGCCTTGTGGCTTGCCCAGTGTCACTGTATCCCCTGTGATGTCGAGGATGTCATCCTGTACCTGGAAAGCGAGCCCTATGGCTGCCGCGTATGTTTGCAGCGCCGCCAGTGTGGTGTCGTCTACGTCGGCCTTGCACAGGGCACCGAGTGCCACTGCGCATTCGATCAGGGCGCCAGTCTTGTGGCGATGCACCTGCTCCAGCTCGGGGAGGCTGATCTGGCGGCCTTCGGCCTGCAGATCCAGTGCCTGTCCGCCACACATGCCAAGGTAGCCAGAGGCGCGGGCCAGTGTGCTCAGCATACGTACCCGGTTGGCCAGAAGCCGGTCGGGCAGGGGATGATCTGCCAGAATGGAGAAGGCCAGGGTCTGCAAGGCATCACCGGCCAGGATGGCGGTGCCTTCATCAAATGCCTTGTGTACTGTCGGTTGACCACGACGCAAATCATCGTTGTCCATGGCGGGCAGATCGTCGTGCAGCAGCGAGTAGGCATGGATGCACTCCACAGCCGCTGCAGGGCCGTCCAGCAGCTCGCGTTTGACGCCCAGCATCTCGCCCACGGCATAGACCAGGAAGGGGCGCACCCGCTTGCCGCCGAGCAGCAGGCCATAGCGCATGGCATCGCGCAGACGCGGGGCCATGGCGGGCAAGGATTCAAGTTGTGCAGACAGACAGTCGTCAATACGTTGCCGATGCAGACGGGAAAAATCGTCCAGCGTCACTCATTCCTCTCCTTGCTCTGGCTGGAAGGGGACTGCTTGCTCAGTGCCATCGGCCTGAGTCAGCAGGATCTGGATCTTCTGTTCGGCCTGTTCCAGCTTCTGCTGGCCAGCCCGTACCAGATGGACGCCCTGTTCGAACTGCTTGAGCGCCTCTTCCAGCGGTAAGGAACCTTGTTCCAGTTGATGAACTATGGTTTCCAGCTCTTCCAGAGTGGCATCAAAACTCAGGCGGTCGATTTTCTTACTGGCCATGTTCATCCTCGGGGATTGAAAAAAACGGCTTATCTTAACATCGACGACGCACAGGGGGGAGGCAGAAAAGTGCGGTCGGCTTAAACTCTCGGAAAAGTGGCCGATAATAAGTCATCTTGTTGGTAAGGAAAAATGTGGTGGCCCTTGCCGCTGACGAGCCAATAGCAGAAAATTCAACAAACTACAGATATAACAAATTTCAGCTGACAGGGGAGTAGGGACGTGGATCTAGGTAGTCTGATTGGCATAGTGCTGGGATTTGGGGTGGTGGTGTACGGTATGCTGCTGGGGGGCCCCATGAGCATGTACATCGATATGCCCTCCGTCTACATCACCATTCTGGGTTCCATCTTCATCGCCATGATGAAGTTCAACATCGGTCAGTTTCTGATGGCGTTCAAGATTGCTGGCAAGGCGTTCCTCTACAAGGGCGACAAGCTGGATGACCTCATTATCAAGGCGGTCGAGTTGGCTGATGCCGCCCGCAAAGGGGGGTTTCTGGCGCTGGAAGCCGCCGAAGTACCAAACACCTTCATGAAAAAAGGCATCGATATGCTGGTGGACGGTCATGACGCGGATGTCATCCGCGCCGTGCTGGAGAAAGACATAGAGCTGACCGCGGAGCGCCATGTCATCGCCATCAAGGTCTTTCGGGCGCTGGGAGATCTGGGCCCTGCCATGGGCATGATAGGTACCCTGGTGGGCCTTGTTGCCATGCTGGCCAACATGAGTGACCCCAAATCCATCGGTCCGGCCATGGCGGTAGCCTTGCTGACCACGTTGTATGGCGCCATCGAGGCCAACATGATTGCGATCCCCATCGCCGACAAGCTGGAGTTGCGCAGCGGTGAAGAGCAACTGAGCCGCTGCCTGGTGCTGGACGCCATCATGGGCATTCAGGATGGACAGAACCCGCGGGTAATCCAGTCAATGCTGCAAAATTACCTGAACCAGTCCAAACGCAACAATGGCAGCGAGTAATCCCCATGGCTAAGTGCAAGTGCCCGCCACCTGGTCTGCCCGGTTACATGGGGACCTTCGCCGATCTGATGTCGCTATTGATGTGCTTCTTCGTGCTGCTGCTCTCCTTTGCCGAGATGGATGTACAGAAGTTCAAGCAGATCGCAGGCTCCATGGAGAAGGCATTCGGCGTACAAAACATTCTGGAGGTGAAAGATATCCCCAAAGGAACCTCTGTCATTGCGCTGGAGTTCAGACCTGGTCGTCCCGAACCGACCCCCATCGATACTATCATGCAGCAGACCATCGACATGACCCAGACCGAGCTGGATTTTCAGCCCGGCGATGCCGATCAGGCGGGTGGCCACGACAAGGTTGAAGGGCAGCTGAGCGGTGGTGATACCCAGCAAGAGGCGCAGAAGCAGCAAGAGGTTCAAAAGCAGCAGGAGCAGTCCAATGCCCTGGCCAAGGCGCTGGCCGAGCAGATGAAAGCCCAGATTCAGGATGGTGCCATTGAGGTGGAGGCCCTGGGTCAGCAGATTATCATCACGGATCCGTGAGAAAGCCGCCTTCCCGGCCGGCTCAGCTTTCTTGCAACCCCAGTTCTGGCCGGTTATTCGCAAAGTCGCCAGCTTGTTGAAAGATGTGCCAGGTGAGATAACCGTGTCGGGTCATACCGACAACATAGCGACTGAAAATGAGCTGTTTCAATCGAACTGGGATCTCTCATCCCAGCGTGCGGTGGCGGTGGCTCACCAGATGATCAAGGTTCCTGGCTTTGATGGTAAACGCTTGGTGGTGCAAGGCATGGCGGATTCCCAGCCCCTGGTGCCCAACACCAATCCGGACAATCGGCGTATGAACCGGCGAGTGGAGATCTCCATCATGCAGGGCAAACCGACAGTGTCGGCCCCGATTGGCGTCTCTGATCCCAAGTAGTGTTCACCAGGAAGTCCACTTCCGCTTGCCGCGGTTATCCCCGATAGCCGCGGTTTTCCTTTTAGGGCCGCACTGAAGTGCCGCTCAACCGCTTTGTGATGGCGACTTGCCAAGGATATTGGGCGTGAGCAGCAGATTGAATTGCTATCAATCTTTTGTTTCTGTCATCACCTGATCCGCCAATCCGGCGGCAACATAGTTGTCGTCGCGCTGATCGGCTTCTCGAGGCTGCGAGAGCTTGCGCCGCTGAGGATCGCCATCATTGGCATTGATTCAAGCCAGTTCATGCCTTCCCTGCCCGCCGCTGGATCCACGGCGTCAATTATTCAGTGCTCTTACAAACCCTGTTTTCTATGTATGTCAGCGTACAGACCCCCTGTTCTGCTCGATTTATGCTCATGATGGCTGGTGCAGGATCCCATTTCCATTTCCGGTTCTCGCGCCCTCATTCATATCACTATCAGGAGTTCACCATGAACAAGGATCAACTCAAGGGTCGTAGCGAAGAGAGCAAAGGCAAAGGGAAGAGTGACAAGGAATCGACCGGCGCTGCTCAAAAATCCACTGGTAAAGATCGGGTCACTGCAGAAGATCGCAAGGATGCCAAAAAGGGAAAATGAACCGTCAACGCGTTGGCCACTCAGTGGTCAACTCTCTTCTCCCATCCCGTTATTTGCCAAATAATGTCAGGAGCATCAAATGATCGATACCAATGTAACCAATACCGGCCGCCCGCTTGGCCCAAGAGTACTCAGTGCCAGTACGCTCAATGGCAACGATGTGTACAACCCGAGGGGTGAAAAGCTGGGCTCTATCAAGGAGCTCATGCTGGACATTGACAATGGCAAGGTTTGCTACGCAGTGCTGTCGTTCGGCGGTTTTCTTAGTCTCGGCGAAAAGCTGTTTGCAGTGCCGTGGCGCGCCCTGAAGGTCGATACTGAAAAGAAATGCTTTGTCATGGATACCGATGAAGAACATATGAAGAATGCCCCGGGGTTTGATAGTAATAACTGGCCCGACATGGCTGATACTTCTTGGGAAAAGAGCATCAACAACTATTACAACACCAGATCCTGACGCCATGTTGCAATCTTGTTTGATGCTGATGCTGATGCTGATGCTGATGCTGATGCTTGTTGTGAATCCTATCAGCCGATAATCAGATGAGAACACAGCCTGGAAGTGCCTCTAAGCATTATTCCACTTAGGCAGGAGACAAGGCTCGATGCTGTGGTGGATCTGATCAAACAAGCAAAATGAAAATATTGCAGCCAGGGCAAAGATCGCCTTGGCTGCCTCAGTTACCTCGCTTTTCTTCACGATCTTCGCGGCATTCAGTACGCTAAAGCGCGATCCCGCTCGCAGGGACTGACATGGATTTTGTGCTGGCTTCATATTAAGATGCCCCATCCGAACCGATAGCTGCGGCTCTCTTTGATTGCCGCAGCTTCTCTTTTTCAAGCAACCCAGGTTTCGACTATGAATCATACTCCGATGACTGTTCGCGGCGCGGAAAAGCTGCGTGAAGAACTCGACTATCTGAAGAGCGAGCTTCGTCCGCAGATAATCGAAGCGATTGCAGATGCCCGTGAACATGGCGATCTGAAAGAAAACGCCGAATACCATGCCGCCCGTGAGCAGCAAGGTTTCTGTGAAGGTCGCATTCAGGAAATTGAGAGCAAGCTCTCCAATGCCCAGGTGATCGATGTCACCAAGATTGCCAACAATGGTCGCGTCATCTTCGGTGCAACCGTGACTCTGCTCAAGAGCGAGACGGAAGAAGAAGTGGTCTACCGTATCGTGGGTGACGACGAATCGGACATCAAACAGAACATGATCTCCGTGAACTCGCCCATTGCCCGAGCCTTGATCGGCAAGGAAGTGGACGATGTCGTCATCGTCAAGACACCGGCTGGCGATGTGGAATACGAGATCCTGGCCGTCGCCTACCTCTGATATGAGGTGATGCCTGAAACAGGGGAGCACGGCTCCCCTGTTTGTATTTAGCGGGGTTGGTAAGCCTGGGTGAACGCATCCTGATGGCGCTGGAACATCCAGCTTCGCAGTCGTTCCAGGTCTGGCTTGGCCATCTGGAAGTGGAGTGCCCAGCCCTGTATGCCATTGCGCTGATGGATATGCCTGACCAGCTCGGCGCAGAGGGGGAGAGGGGCCAGTTCATGAATGAGCAGGGTACCGCTGAGAGTGGTGCCAACGGTCAGTCTGGTCGGCAAGCCTTCCACTACAAGCCCATCCAGCGACAGACTGTGTACCAGATATTCGGTTTCGGCTACCTTGAAGCGGGCTTTTTCATCCAGGCGCCAGGCGCGCAGATGGGGGGAGCCCAGCTCCTTGATGACGGGCGCGGCGATGCGTGGTTCGACAAAGCCATCGTCTCCCTGAGTGAAACGCAGCGGAAATCGAAGTTGATGCCCGGCAAAGCGGGCTTCGAGTACCAGTTGATCGGCGCGTTGCAACAGCCCGAGCAAGGGAGTGGCGAGATAACCGCTCAGGGATTGTCCGGCGGCCATCTCCTGATCGCTCCCCAAGTCCCGTAGCATGGCCAGTTCATCTTCGGTGAGAATCTGATGGTGATCCATAGCGGGTATCCAGGAGTATTCATCGCAGGTTAAGGGCCTGGCGACTACTTTGGCAAGCGACTTGGGAAGAAGGGAAATGAAGGAAAGAGCGAGGCTCTTTCCTGTTACTTGCGGGGCAGCTGGATTTTCGGCTCGTTGGCCTGACGGTAGATGGTCAGCACGTGGCCGATGCTCTGTACCTTGACCGCGCCGGTTTCACGGACAATTGCATCCATAACTAGTTGTTTCATCTCACGATCTTCAGACGCAACCTTAACCTTGATCAGCTCGTGGTGGTTCAGCGCCAGATCGATCTCGGCCAGTACACCTTCGGTCAGACCATGTTGACCCAAGAGGACAACGGGCTTCAGACTGTGGGCAAGGCCCTTGAGGTACTGTTTCTGTTTATTGTTGAGAATCATGGCAATTTCTTCATAAGTCAGGGTTGAAAGGGGCGTATTCTACCCCCACTTAGCCCTTAATACTAATAACCCTTGTGGTTTTTTAAAGTCGATAATCATGACCCAGAAAAAACGTTCCCCCAGCTCAACCCGCTGGTTAAAAGAACATTTCGACGATCAATACGTCAAAAAAGCCCAGAAATTGGGGCTGCGTTCCCGCGCTGTTTTCAAAATTGATGAAATCCAGGGCAAGGATAAATTGCTTCGCACCGGCATGACGGTCGTGGATCTGGGAGCCGCCCCGGGTGGCTGGTCCCAGTTCGCCGTTGAGCAGGTGGGTGACAATGGGCGAGTCATCGCCTGTGATATTTTGCCGATGGATCCCATTGCCGGTGTCGATTTCCTGCAAGGGGACTTTCGGGAGGAGACTGTACTCGGCGCTTTGCTGGATCGAGTGGGTCCGGACAAGGTGGACGTGGTCATGTCTGATATGGCGCCCAATATGAGTGGCACCCAACAGGTGGATCAGGCCCGCGCCATGTACCTGATCGAGCTCGCGCTCGACATGTGCAATCAAGTGTTACGCACTAATGGCAGCTTCGTGGTGAAGGTATTCCAGGGAGAGGGGTTCGATGCCTATCTCAATGAAATTCGTAAGCTTTTCTCTGCTGTCAAGATTCGTAAACCAGACTCGTCTCGTGCTCGTTCACGAGAAGTCTACATTGTGGCTACCGGTTTTAAACTGTAGTACCCTAACCTTCATCGTTAACTGTCAGTCTGCGAGGTCATTGATTTGAGTGACATGGCGAAAAACCTAATCCTGTGGCTGGTCATCGCCGTCGTGTTGATGTCGGTGTTCAATAGCTTCAGCCCCAGCGATACCACCAGTCGCCAGCTGGACTATTCCAGCTTCGTTAAAGAAGTGACCCAAGAGCAGATCCGTGAAGTGCGGATGGATGGCAAGGTCATTAATGGCGTCAAGCGCACTGGTGAACGCTTCACCACCATCATACCGGCGCCGGATCCCCAGCTGCTCAACGACATGCTCAATCACAATGTCAAAGTGATGGGTGAGAAGCCGGAAGAGCCGTCTTTGCTGACCTCTATCTTCATCTCCTGGTTCCCGATGCTGCTGCTGATCGGTGTCTGGGTATTCTTCATGCGTCAGATGCAGGGCGGCGGTGGCAAGGGTGCCATGTCGTTTGGCAAGAGCAAGGCTCGCCTGATGAGCGAAGATCAGATCAAGACCACTTTTGCTGACGTCGCAGGCTGCGATGAAGCCAAAGATGAGGTGAAAGAGCTGGTCGACTATCTGCGCGACCCGAGCAAGTTCCAGAAACTGGGTGGCAAGATCCCGACCGGCGTCCTGCTGGTAGGTCCTCCCGGTACCGGTAAGACCCTGCTGGCCAAGGCCATTGCGGGTGAGGCCAAGGTGCCTTTCTTCACCATATCGGGTTCTGATTTCGTCGAAATGTTTGTGGGTGTCGGTGCCTCCCGGGTACGTGACATGTTCGAACAGGCCAAGAAGTCGTCCCCCTGCATCATCTTCATCGATGAAATCGATGCGGTCGGTCGCCAGCGTGGCGCCGGTCTCGGCGGTGGTCACGATGAGCGCGAGCAAACCCTGAACCAGATGCTGGTCGAGATGGATGGTTTTGAAGGCAATGAAGGCGTCATCGTCATCGCTGCCACCAACCGCCCTGACGTACTGGATCCGGCCTTGCTGCGTCCAGGTCGTTTCGACCGTCAGGTTGTGGTCGGTCTGCCGGATGTGCGCGGTCGCGAGCAGATCCTGAAAGTACACATGCGCAAGGTGCCATTGGCAGATGATGTCAATGCAGCCGTGATTGCACGTGGTACTCCGGGTTTCTCCGGTGCTGATCTCGCCAACCTGGTCAACGAAGCTGCGCTCTTCTCTGCCCGTGAGAGCCGCCGTGTGGTTTCCATGGCCGAGTTCGAGAAGGCGAAGGACAAGATCATGATGGGGGCGGAACGCCGTTCCATGGTGATGAAGGAGTCCGAGAAGGAGATGACGGCTTACCATGAGGCGGGTCACGCCATCATAGGTCGTCTGGTGCCGGATCATGACCCTGTCTACAAGGTTTCCATCATACCGCGCGGTCGTGCGCTGGGTGTGACCATGTACCTGCCCGAGCAGGATCGCTGGAGCCACTCCAAGCAGCACCTGGAGTCCATGATCTCCAGCCTGTACGGTGGTCGTCTGGCGGAAGAGCTGATCTACGGTGCCGAGAAGGTCTCGACCGGTGCGTCCAACGACATCGAGCGTGCGACCGATATCGCCCGCAAGATGGTGACCCAGTGGGGCATGTCCGAGCGTCTCGGTCCCATGCTCTATGCAGAAGAAGACGGCGAAGTGTTCCTCGGTCGCAGCATGGCCAAGGCCAAGCACATGTCCGACGACACCGCGCGAGTCATTGATGCAGAGGTCAAGCAGGTTATCGATCGCAACTACGCCCGCTCCAAGCAGATCCTGCTGGACAACATGGACGTACTGCACACCATGAAAGATGCGCTGATGAAGTACGAAACCATCGACGCCAAGCAGATCGATGATCTGATGGCCCGTCGCGAGGTGCGTGCTCCGAGCAACTGGCATGATGAGCACAGCGATACTCCGTCAGGTGGTGCCACTGTCGCAGAGGATGCCAAACCGGCTGTGACCGAGGTCGAGCAGGTGGCTGATGTCGATATCGACAAGGCCAATGATCTCCCGGCCAAATAAACTGTAATGATGCAAACCCCGGGCTGGTCCCGGGGTTTTTCTTTATGCAAACGGAAGTGAAGATGCAGCTAATCAGCAAAGGGCTCAGCCTCTCCCTCGAACGCCCCCATGTCATGGGGATCCTCAATGTCACCCCAGACTCCTTCTCCGATGGCGGTCATTTCAGTCAGATTGAACGGGCGATGGCCCATGCGCGTCAGATGGTCTCTGACGGGGCAACACTTATCGATATTGGTGGCGAGTCGACCCGTTCTGGCGCCCCTGACGTGAACGAACAGGAAGAGCTGGACAGGGTGATCCCCGTGGTCGAGCGGCTGGTCGCCGAGCTGGATGTGATGATATCCCTCGATACCTCCAAGGCTGCCGTGATGCGCGAAGGTTGCAAGGCGGGAGCCCATCTCATCAATGATGTCAGGGCGCTGCTTGAACCCGGCGCCCTGGCGGTTGCCGCAGAAGCTGACGTACCAGTGTGTCTGATGCACATGCAAGGCCAACCGAGAACCATGCAGGCGGAACCCCATTATGATGACCTGCTGGGGGAGGTGAGGGCTTTCTTCGATGAGCGTATTGCCGCCTGTCTGGCCGTCGGGATACGGCGCCAGCAGTTGTTGCTGGACCCGGGCTACGGCTTTGGCAAGACGCTGGCACACAACTATCAACTACTGGCACAGCAGAGCAAGTTGCTCGATTACCAGCTTCCGCTCTTGGTCGGCATGTCGCGAAAGTCTATGATAGGCAACCTGCTTGGCCGACCGGTTGATGATCGGTTGGCCGGCAGCCTGGCCTGCGCGCTCATCGGGATGCAACATGGTGCCCGGATCATCCGGGTGCACGATGTGCGAGAGACTATGGATGCCCTGCGCGCTGGCTGGATGGTAATGACGGGACAAGATTTCATATCCAAATAAAAAAACGAGAACAGATAATGGCAAGAAAGTATTTCGGCACCGATGGTGTCCGCGGCAAGGTTGGCGAATTCCCGATCACCCCTGATTTCGTGATGAAGCTGGGTTGGGCAGCAGGCAAGGTGCTCTCCAAGAAGGGCACCAAGAAGGTGCTGATCGGCAAAGATACCCGCATCTCTGGCTACATGCTGGAATCCGCGCTGGAAGCCGGCCTCTCCGCTGCCGGCCTCAAGGCTATTCTGATGGGCCCCATGCCCACCCCGGCCGTTGCCTACCTGACCCGCACCTTCCGTGCTGAGGCCGGTATCGTCATCAGCGCCTCACACAATCCCTTCTATGACAACGGCATCAAGTTCTTCTCCGCTGACGGTACCAAGTTGCCGGATGATGTGGAAATGGCTATCGAGGCCGAGCTGGATCACGAGATCAAGTGTGTCGAGTCCGCCGATTTGGGCAAAGCCGTGCGTATCGAGGATGCTGCTGGCCGCTATATAGAGTTCTGCAAGAGCACCTTCCCATCCAACCTGAGTCTGGAAGGGTTGAAAATGGTGGTCGACTGCGGCAATGGCGCAACCTATCACATAGCCCCCTCCGTCTTCCGCGAGCTGGGCGCCGAGGTGATTGCCATCGGCTGCAGCCCGGATGGTCTCAACATCAACGACGGGGTCGGTTCTACCGCTCCCGACGCGCTGGCTGCCAAGGTGCTGGAGTGCAAGGCAGACCTGGGCGTGGCATTCGATGGTGACGGCGATCGTCTGGTGATGGTTGATCACACCGGCTACATCATCGACGGCGACGAGATCCTTTACATCATTGCCCGTGATGCCCTGCGCAACGGCCGCCTCAAAGGCGGTGTCGTCGGTACTCTGATGGCCAACATGGGTCTGGAGCTGGCGTTGCAGACCCTGGGGATCCCGTTTGCCCGGGCCAAAGTGGGTGACCGCTACGTGCTGGAGATGATGAATGAGAAGGGCTGGCGTATCGGGGGTGAAAACTCAGGTCACATCATCTGCCTGGATCAGACCACGACAGGGGATGGCATAGTCGCCGCCCTGCAGGTGCTGATGGCCATCTGCACCGCCGAGATGCCGCTGGCCAAGCTGCGCTCCGGCATGAGCAAGTTCCCGCAGGTGCTGGTGAACGTCCGTTTCGCCGAGGGCAAGGATCCGCTGGCGGCTGACGCCGTCAACCAGGAAGTCGCCAAGGTGGAACAGGAGCTGGCCGGCCGTGGTCGCGTATTGCTGCGTAAATCCGGCACCGAACCCCTGATCCGGGTCATGGTGGAAGGTGAACATGAGCAACAGGTGCGCGACATGGCCCAGCGCATTGCACAACAGGTTGAATCGGCGTTTTAATGAACAATAATGGCGGCTTTTTAGTCGCCCTGGTTGTATCTTGTTCAAACGATTCGAAAATTCAAAATAGCACTTGTCAGCTGACAATCCTCTGGATATTATCAGCCCCGCTTTCGCAAGGGAGTTGCCGATGGGACATCGCAAGCCGTTTGTAGCAGCCAACTGGAAGTTACACGGCAGTAGGTCGCAGTTAGAGCAGTTTACTGACCAATGCCTGCAAGGTATTGACGAGCAAGTAGATGTGGTCTTGTGTCCATCCCATGTGCATCTCGACTTCACCGCCGCACTGCTCAACGAGCAAAAGGTAATGAAGTTGGGGGCTCAGAATGTGAGTCAGCACCGACAAGGCGCTTATACGGGTGAAGTCTCGTGTGAGATGCTTGTTGAGGCAGGGTGTCGTTACGTACTTGTAGGGCACTCCGAGCGCAGGCGTCTCTTTGGTGAGACCAGCTTTATCGTCGCAGAGAAGTTTGCGGCAGCCAGAGCGGCAGGCTTGATCCCCATCCTCTGTTTGGCTGAGTCAGGTGCAGCGAGGCAAGCGAGAAGAGCCTTTGAGGTGATCGCTGAAGAGCTGGATATCGTCATAGAGAAAAATGGCGCGATGGCTTTCGATAATGCTATCATCGCCTACGAGCCGATTTGGGCTGTAGGTACAGGTAAATGCGCCACACCCGAGCAGGCACAAGAGGTTCATTCCTTTATACGCGGTCGCTTGGCGGAGGATACTCCAGTAATAGGTGAGAAAGTTAGAATCATCTATGGTGGGAGCGTGACACCGACCAATGCGAGAGATTTGTTTGCCCAGCCCGACGTTGACGGCGGCCTGATTGGTGGAGCAAGCCTCGATGACAAGACGTTTTTAGGAATTGTTGAAGCGGCAAAGGGTGCAAGTTAAATGTACGAAATTCTTTTAGTCGTTTATCTGCTGGTTTCACTGGCTCTGATTGGTCTGGTGATGATTCAGCAAGGTAAAGGGGCTGACATGGGCGCCTCCTTCGGCGCAGGGGCATCGAATACCGTATTCGGCTCCGGTGGTTCAGGCAGTTTCCTGACCCGAACAACAGCAGTTTTGGCTACTCTGTTCTTTCTGGTTAGTTTGGTGCTTGGCTCTATGTCCAGCCACAAGGTCAAACAGGGTAGTGAATGGGAAAATCTGCAACAAACCGAACAGGTTGAGCAGACCAAAGCGCCAGTAAACAAAGATACTGACGTTCCCCAATAAGTGAGTTTTGCCGTGGTGGTGGAATTGGTAGACACGCTATCTTGAGGGGGTAGTGCTCTAGGGTGTGCGGGTTCGAGTCCCGCCCACGGCACCAATTAAGCAGTGAACTCGGGTAACCGGGTGTATTATAGTCACTCAGTCTTGTATGAAGAGAATGAACTGGCTATAATCTCGCACGATTTCGGACGCGGGGTGGAGCAGCATGGTAGCTCGTCGGGCTCATAACCCGAAGGTCGTCGGTTCAAATCCGGCCCCCGCAACCAAATTTCACGCATTTCCTACCCTCAGGAAGGCGGTCGCTGCGAGGCGACAATCAGGGTAAAGCGCCAAGCCCCGATTTGACATCGGGGCTTTTTGTTATGTGCGATTTACTCTGAATCGATATCTATCTGGGCTTTATGCCCTTTTTTTGTTTTTCGGAGGGTGACTTTGGCTACGTTGGAACAACGTTTGACCGATCTGCTCGAGGCTCCGGTCGTTGCCTTGGGTTTTGAACTTTGGGGTATTGAGTTTATCCGCGCGGGTAACCACTCCACTTTGCGTGTCTTTATCGACGGCGAGAATGGTGTGACTGTCGAAAACTGTGCTGAAGTCAGCCACCAGGTTGGCGCCATCATGGATGTCGAAGATCCCATCACAGAAGAATACTTCCTGGAAGTATCCTCCCCTGGTCTGGATCGTCCGCTGTTCAAGGTTGCCCAGTTCGAAAAATACGTTGGCCAAGAGGCGGCAGTGCAGCTGCGGATGGCAACAAATAACCGCCGCAAGTTCAAAGGCGTAATCAAAGCTGTGCAAGGCGACATGATCACCCTGACAGTAGATGGTAAGGACGACGTGTTGGCTTTCACCAATATCCAAAAAGCGAACATAGTGCCGAACTTTGGTTAACGAGGCTATCGGATATGAATAAAGAGATTTTGCTGGTCGTTGACGCTGTATCCAACGAGAAGGCGGTACCCCGCGAGAAGATTTTCCAGGCTCTGGAGACTGCGCTGGCGACTGCGACCAAGAAAAAATATGAAGGCGAGATTGAAGTTCGGGTTGAAATCGATCGCAAGACCGGTGACTACGAAACCTATCGTCGCTGGGTTGTTGTGGCCGATCAGGCTGCAATGGAGAACCCGTACGGTGAAATCACCCTCGAAGCCGCTCAGATCGAGCAGCCCGAGATCCAGCTCGGTGACTATGTAGAAGATCAGATTGACTCTGTTACCTTCGACCGTATCACCACCCAGACCGCCAAGCAGGTTATCGTGCAGAAAGTGCGCGAAGCCGAGCGTTCCCAAGTCGTTGACCAGTTCAAGGACAAGGAAGGCACCATCATCAGCGGTGTGGTCAAGAAGAGCAATCGTGACAACGTGATCCTGGATCTGGGCAGCAATGCCGAGGCCGTGATCTTCCGTGACGACATGCTGCCGCGCGAGACCTTCCGTCCGGGCGACCGTATTCGTGGTCTGCTCTACGCCGTGCGTCCAGAAGCCCGTGGTTCCCAGCTGTTCGTCAGCCGCTCCAGCCCGGACTTCCTGAAAGAGCTGTTCCGCATCGAAGTACCGGAAATCGGTGAAGAGATGATCGAAATCATGGGCGCCGCCCGTGACCCGGGCTCCCGCGCCAAGATCTCCGTCAAGACCAACGATCGTCGTATCGACCCAATCGGTGCCTGTATCGGCATGCGTGGTGCTCGTGTGCAAGCTGTCTCTGCAGAGCTGAGCGGTGAGCGTGCCGACATAGTGTTGTACGATGACAACCCCGCACAATACGTGATCAATGCCATGGCGCCGGCCGATGTGGCCTCCATCATAGTGGATGAAGACAACCACACCATGGATATCGCCGTGGAAGCCGCCAACCTGGCCCAGGCCATCGGTCGCAACGGTCAGAACGTGCGTCTGGCTTCCCAGCTGACCGGTTGGGAGCTGAACGTCATGACCGTCGAGGACATGCGCTCCAAGCACCAGGCCGAGAACGATCGCATCCTGACCCTGTTCACCAGCGCCCTGGACATTGACGACGATTTCGCCGGTCTGCTGATGGAAGAAGGCTTCTCCACCCTGGAAGAGATCGCCTTCGTACCCGTCAATGAGCTGCTGGCCATCGACGGTCTGGACGAAGACATGGTGGAAGAGCTGCGCAAGCGTGCCAAGGATGTCCTGACCACCAAGGCCCTGGCCAAAGAAGAATCCTTGGACGGCGTAGAGCCTTCCGAAGACCTGCTCAATCTGGCTGGCCTCGGTCGCGACATGGCATATGCCCTGGCCGCGCGTGGTGTCGGCACCCTGGAAGATTTGGCAGAGCAAGGTATCGACGACCTTGCCGACATTGAAGAGCTGACCGCTGAGAAAGCCGGTGAGCTGATTATGGCTGCTCGCAATATCTGTTGGTTCGGAGAAGAGCAGTCTGAATAAGATCAAACGGAGGAAAATGAATGGCAGAAGTATCAGTCAAACAACTTGCCACTGACATCGACACGCCGGTTGATCGTCTTCTCCAGCAGTTTGTCGATGCCGGTATCAGCAAGAGCAAGGCCGACGACCTCGTCAGCGAGTCTGAAAAACAGACTCTGCTGGCTCACTTGAAAAAACAGCATGGAGGTGACGAGCTCACCGCACCAGCCCGCATGACTTTGCAGCGCAAGACCAAGAGCACCATCAGTGTTCAGGGGACTGGCGGCAAGAACAAGGAAGTGCAGGTTGAAGTGCGCAAGACTCGCACCTATGTAAAACGCTCGGCGCTGGAAGATGAACAGCGCCAGGCGGAAGCCGAGGAAACAGCGCGTTTGGAAGCAGAAGAAAAAGCTCGTAGCGAGGCCGAGAACAAGGTTCGTCTCGATGCTGAAGAGAAGGCTCGCCGTGAGGCTGAGCAGGCTCGTCGTGAAGCTGAGGAAAAGGCGCGGATCGAGGCACAATCAAAGGCTCGACAGGCTCCACAGCCCGCCAAAGCAGCCAGTAGCACAGCTCAGCAAGAGGCAGAAAAGATGGCCAAGCGCGAAGCAGAAGAACTGAAGCGCCAACAGGAACAAACAGCTTTGCAAAAAGCAGAAGAACTCGCCGCCAAGAAAGCCGAAGAGGCTCGTCTCATGGCGGAACAGAACGGCCCTCGCTGGGCTGAAGAAGAAGCTGCTCGCGCCAAAGAGAGCAGTGACTATCATCTGACCACCAACAAGCATGCGCAAGCCGCAGAAGACGAGTTGGACCGGAAGGAAGAGACCAGTCGTCGCACGGCTGCTGCAGCGGTCAAGGCCCCGAAAAAGGCCGGTCGTCGTGAAGACGATCGCGACTCCCGCAACCCGCGTGCCCGCAAAGGCAAGCGCGGCAAGATGGCCATGCCCAACGCCATGAAGCACGGCTTCAACAAGCCCGCAGCTGTGGTTAACCGTGACGTTGTCATTGGCGAAACCATCACTGTAGCCGAACTGGCCAACAAGATGGCCGTCAAGGGTGTTGAAGTCATCAAGGCGATGATGAAGATGGGCGCCATGGCCACCATCAACCAGGTGATCGATCAGGAGACAGCTCAGCTGGTCGCCGAAGAGATGGGTCACAAGGTGGTGTTGCGCCGTGAGAACGAACTGGAAGAGGCGGTACTGTCCGATCGTGACGAGACCTCCGAAGCCAAGTCCCGTGCTCCTGTCGTGACCATCATGGGCCACGTTGACCACGGCAAGACCTCGCTGCTCGACTACATCCGTAAAGCCAAGGTTGCTGCTGGCGAAGCCGGTGGTATTACCCAGCACATCGGTGCTTACCACGTCGAAACCGACAGTGGCATGATCACCTTCCTGGATACTCCGGGTCACGCTGCGTTTACCTCCATGCGTGCTCGTGGTGCCAAGTCGACCGATATCGTCGTTCTGGTTGTTGCTGCCGATGACGGCGTCATGCCGCAGACCATCGAAGCCATCCAGCACGCCAAGGCGGCTGAAGTACCCATCGTGGTTGCGGTCAACAAGATCGACAAGCCTGAAGCGGATCCGGATCGCGTCAAGACCGAGCTGGCCCGTTACAACGTCATGTCAGAAGACTGGGGTGGCGATAGCCAGTTCGTCCATGTTTCTGCCAAGTCAGGCGAAGGTATCGACGATCTGCTGGAAGCCATCCTGATCCAGTCCGAAGTACTGGAACTGAAAGCGGTAGTCGATGGCATGGCCAGCGGCGTCGTGATCGAGTCCTTCCTGGACAAGGGTCGTGGTCCTGTTGCCACAGTGCTGGTACAAGAAGGTACTCTGCGCCAGGGCGACATCGTACTGTGTGGTCTGGAATACGGTCGTATTCGTGCCATGCGTGACGAACTTGGTCGCGAGATCAAGGAAGCGGGTCCGTCCCTGCCGGTGGAAATCCTGGGTCTGTCCGGGGTGCCGTCTGCCGGTGACGAAGCCACTGTTGTACGTGACGAGAAGAAAGCCCGTGAAGTGGCGCTCTATCGTCAGGGCAAGTTCCGCGACGTCAAGCTGGCTCGCCAGCAGAAGGCCAAGCTGGAAAACATGTTCGCCAACATGACCGAGGGCGAAGTGTCCGAAGTGAACGTGGTGATCAAGGCTGACGTACAGGGTTCGGTGCAAGCCATTTGCGATGCGCTGGTCCAGCTCTCTACCGACGAAGTCAAAGTCAAGATCGTGGGCTCGGGTGTTGGTGGCATCACCGAAACCGACGCCACTCTGGCTGCGGCTTCCAGCGCCATCCTGGTGGGCTTCAACGTCCGTGCCGACGCTTCTGCGCGCAAGGTCATCGAATCCGAGAGCCTGGATCTGCGTTACTACTCCGTCATCTATGATTTGATCGACGAAGTGAAGCAGGCCATGAGCGGCAAGCTGGCTCCTGAGTATCGTCAGGAGATCATCGGTCTGGCTGAAGTGCGTAGCGTCTTCAAGTCACCGAAGTTCGGCGCCGTTGCCGGCTGTATGGTTACCGAAGGTGTGGTCAAGCGTTCCAACCGCATCCGTGTTCTGCGTGACAACGTGGTTATCTATGAAGGCGAGCTGGAATCCCTGCGTCGCTTCAAGGATGACGTCAACGAAGTCCGCAACGGTTACGAGTGTGGTATCGCGGTCAAGAACTACAACGACGTACGCGAAGGCGACCAGATCGAAGTTTACGAGACCATTGAAATTCAACGGACTCTGTAAGCCGACAGTTAGACAAAATAGGGGGCTGCGGCCCCCTTTTATCGCAGGATAGAATATGGCCAGAGAATTCAGCCGGACCAACAGGGTCGGCCAGCAGATCCAGCGCGAAATCGCGCTGATCTTGCAGCGTGAGGTCAAGGACCCGCGCATCGGCATGGTAACCGTCTCGGACGTGGAAGTGTCCAAGGACCTCAACTATGCCAAGGTTTATGTCACCTTCTTGCAGTTGGATATCGATGCCGAGCGCATCGCGGAAGGGCTCAAGGGCCTGACCGAAGCGGCCGGCTACATCCGCAGCCTGCTTGGCAGCGCCATGCGCCTGCGGGTGGTGCCCGAGCTGCGCTTCTACTACGACCAGACCCTGGTCGAGGGGATGCGCATCTCCAACCTGGTGTCCAACACAGTGCGTGACGACAAGCGTCGCATGGCCGAAGCCGGCCGTGAAGAAGACGAAGCCGCACCGGATGATACAACTGAGGATAAAGCCTGAGATGTCTCGTAGACGCCGTTTCAAGGGTCGTGACGTACACGGCATCCTGCTGCTGGACAAGCCGACCGGTCTGACCTCCAACGATGTGTTGCAGAAGGTCAAGCGTATCTACAACGCAGCCAAGGCCGGTCACACCGGCGCTCTGGATCCGCTGGCGACCGGTATGCTGCCGATCTGCCTCGGCGAGGCCACCAAGTTCTCCCAGTATCTGCTGGAGGCGGACAAGCGCTATGAGGTGACCGCCAAGCTGGGCGAGCGCACCAACACCAGCGACTCCGACGGCGAGGTGGTCTCCACACGTCCGGTGAACGTGGCCCTGGGTACCCTGATCGAGTCGCTGGACCAGTTCCGCGGCCCCATCATGCAGGTGCCGTCCATGTACTCTGCCCTCAAGCACAACGGTCGCCCGCTCTACGAATATGCCCGTGAAGGCATAGAGATCGAGCGGGAAGCCCGCCCCATCACTGTGTTCGAGCTCAAGCTCATCAGCTTTGAAGGGGATGAGGTCAAGCTGGAAGTGCACTGCAGCAAAGGCACCTACATTCGCTCCCTGGTGGACGACCTGGGTGAAGTGCTGGGCTGTGGCGCACACGTTACCCAGCTGCGCCGTACCCAGGTGGCCACGTATCCCTATGAGCGGATGCTGACTCTGGAACAGCTCGAGTGCATCTTCGAACAGGCCAAGGCCGAGAGTATCCCGCCACGGGAGCAGCTCGACCCCTTGTTGCTGCCGATGGATACCGCCGTGGCCGCACTGCCCGAGGTGAACATGCTGGCGGCAGTCGCCGCCTATGTGAACCAGGGTCAAGCCGTGCAGGTAGCTGGCGCGCCGCAAAGCGGCCAGGTTCGCATGACGGTGGGCCCGGAGCGTGAGTTCATCGGTGTGGGCGAGATCGACGATGAAGGGCGGGTTGCCCCCAAGCGTCTGGTTCGCTACCACGATGAACACGACGAGGAGTGATCCTCAGGCGGTATCAGGGCGTCTTCCCCGCTGCGCCTCTTTCTCGTTGCGAAAAGTGACGAGGACGATTATGATACCGCCCTCATTTCACGGCTGAATTAGAGATTGGCTGTGAACCTTTAAACACTCTATTGGAGTAATACCATGTCTCTAAATGCTGAGATCAAAGCTTCCATCGTTGCTGACAACGCTCGTTGCGCCAACGACACTGGCTCCCCCGAAGTGCAGGTTGCCCTGCTGACTGCCCAGATCAACCATCTGCAAGGTCACTTCAAAGAGCACGCTAAAGATCACCACGGTCGTCGTGGTCTGCTGCGCATGGTTTCCCAGCGTCGCAAGCTGCTGGACTACCTGAAGCGTAAAGATGTTCAGCGTTATGCTGCTCTGATCGCCAAGCTGGGTCTGCGTCGTTAATCGACCATCAGATTTCGCGAAAAAGGGGAACCTCAGGGTTCCCCTTTTTTATTGTCCGTCAGGCTGTTGCCATCCTCACAGAATGTGTGTCACTGCTTACCTTTTGGTTCGAATCAAGTATACTTGCACGCGAATTTAAAGAGCCAAATTGTAAAAAGGAAATTCACGTGAATCCTATTGTAAAGTCATTCCAGTACGGTCAACACACCGTCACTCTGGAAACCGGTGTGATGGCCCGTCAAGCCACTGCGGCCGTTATGGTCAGCATGGACGATACCTGCGTATTTGTGACCGTCGTCGGCAAGAAAGAGGCCGATCACGGTCGCGATTTCTTCCCGCTGACCGTCAACTACCAGGAGCGTACCTATGCTGCTGGTCGTATCCCGGGTGGTTTCTTCCGTCGTGAAGGCCGTCCGAGCGAAGGCGAAACCCTCACCTCCCGCCTGATCGACCGTCCTATTCGTCCGCTGTTCCCGGAAGGCTTCCTCAATGAGGTTCAGGTGGTTGCCACCGTTATGTCCGTGAACCCGCTGGTTTCCCCGGACATCGTTGCCATGATCGGTGCCTCTGCTGCACTGGCCATCTCCGGCATCCCGTTTGGTGGCCCGATTGCGGCTGCTCGCGTGGGTTACATGAACGGTCAGTATGTGCTGAACCCGACTACTGCCGAACTGCCCCAGAGCGATCTGGATCTGGTGGTTGCCGGTACCGCCAACGCCGTGCTGATGGTGGAATCCGAAGCGGCCATCCTCTCTGAAGAGGTGATGCTGGGCGCCGTGGTATATGGCCACGAGCAGATGCAAGTCGTGATCAACGCCATCAACGAGTTTGCCGCCGATGTGGGTACCCAGCCATGGGATTGGACCCCGCCTGCGACCAACGAAGCCCTCAAGGCCAAGATTGCCGAGCTGGCTACAGCTGAACTGGGTGAAGCCTACCGCATCACCGAGAAGGCCGTGCGTTACGCCGCCATCGGTGCCATCAAGCAGCGCGTGATCGAGCAAGTGATCGCCGCTGGCGTGGAAGACGATGCCAAGAAGATTGGCGAAGAGTTCCACAGCCTGGAAAGCCGCATCGTTCGTGGTCGTGTCGTACGTGGCGAGCCGCGCATTGATGGTCGCGATCCGGAAATGATCCGTGCCCTCTCCGTCGGTACCGGCATTCTGCCCCGCGCTCACGGCTCTGCCCTGTTCACCCGTGGTGAGACTCAGGCCATCGTCGTTGCGACCCTGGGTACCGAGCGTGACGCCCAGAACATCGACGAGCTGGCTGGCCACCGCGCCGACCGCTTCATGCTGCACTACAACTTCCCGCCGTATTGCGTCGGTGAAACCGGCATGATGGGCAGCCCCAAGCGTCGTGAAATCGGTCACGGTCGTCTGGCCAAGCGCGGCGTTGCTGCCGTGATGCCGAGCGCCGCCGAGTTCCCGTACGTGGTGCGCGTGGTGTCTGAAATAACCGAATCCAACGGCTCCTCCTCCATGGCTTCCGTTTGTGGTTCCTCCCTGGCGCTGATGGATGCGGGTGTGCCGATCAAGGCCTCCGTTGCCGGTATCGCCATGGGTCTGGTGAAGGAAGAAGAAGGTTTCGTCGTGTTGTCCGACATCCTGGGTGACGAAGATCACCTGGGCGACATGGACTTCAAAGTGGCCGGTACTACCCAAGGTATCACTGCGCTGCAGATGGACATCAAGATCGAAGGCATCACCAAAGAGATCATGGAGATTGCCCTCAAGCAAGCCCGTGGTGCTCGCCTGCACATTCTGAAAGTGATGGACGAAGCCATCCAGGCGCCGCGTGCCGAGATTTCCGATTTCGCGCCGCGTATCCACACCATCAAGATCAATCCCGAGAAGATCAAGGACGTGATCGGCAAGGGTGGCTCCGTGATCCGTGCGCTGACCGAAGAGACTGGCACCAACATCGAGCTGGATGATGACGGTACCGTCCGCATCTCCGCCGTGGCCAACGAAGCGGCCATGGAAGCGATCCGTCGTATCGAAGCCATCACTGCCGAGATCGAAGTGAACCGCATCTATGAAGGCAAGGTTGTGCGTCTGGCCGATTTCGGCGCCTTCGTCAATATCCTGCCGGGTAAAGACGGTCTGGTACACATCTCCCAAATCACCGATGCCCGCGTGCAGAACGTGGCCGACTTCCTGAAGCTCGGTGACGTGGTGAAGGTGAAGGTACTGGAAGTGGACCGTCAAGGCCGTGTGCGTCTCTCCATCAAGGAAGCGAATGCACCGACCGAAGCCGTTGCTCCTGCTGCTGACGTAGCCGCTGTCGAAGAGCCGGCTGCCGAATAAGGCTGCTGCGCTGTGAAGAGCCGACCTCAGGGTCGGCTTTTTTGTGTCCGCTGTCCGCCACGCTTGTTTCCTATGAGACCCTCTGTTACAACGGAGAGCTCCCCGCGCGACGGGCAACAAGGAGCAGTATGATGTCGTGGGCCCTCCTCAGGCAGTTTCCCCCTCTGGTCTGGACAGTGATCCTGGGTACCTTCATGGTGCGCACCAGCTATTACATGGTCTGGCCGTTTCTCTCCATCTTGCTCTATCGGGAGTATGCCCTTTCGGCCACCAGTATCGGTGCCATGCTGGGGGCGACCGCGGCGATCTCGACCCTGGTCAGTTTCTATGGCGGCTGGCTGTCGGACAAGCTGGGGCGGCGCAACATCTTGCTGGCCGGTTGTCTGGTCGCGCTGCTCTGCTACGGCCTGCTGGGATTTGCCCACTCAGTATTCTGGTTAGGGGTAGGGGTGCTCGGTAGCGGCCTCTCTTCCGGCTTGATCGATGCGCCCGGCAAGGCGTTGATGGCCGACAGCCTTATCTCTGCCAAGGCCCGCGAGCTGGCACTCCACCTGCGTTACTTCTTGCTCAACCTGGGGGCGGCGATCGGGCCCCTGCTTGGGGTGACGCTGGGGATCAGTGCCCAGCAGCACACTTTTTTGCTGCTCTCCGGCAGCTATCTGCTGCTGGGGGCCGCCTTCGTCTGGGGTTTTCGCCAGCTGATTGAGGGCGAGCAGCGCAGCGGCGGCCTGGGTCTGCGCGCCGCCATCAAGGTGCTGTGGCTGGATTTGGGTTTTCTGTTGCTGGTGATGGCCAATCTGCTGATGGTGCTGGTCTACTCCCAGTTTCACTCGCCGCTGGTGCAATACCTGACGCGGGCAGAAACCCCAGAGGTGGCGAAACTGGTCGCCATCCTGGTGACCACCAATGCACTGACCGTGGTTGTGCTGCAATTCCCGCTGCTGCATCTGCTTGCCCGCTGGCCGCACAAGGTACGGCTGCAGGTCGGCATCATGTTGTTTCTGGGCGCTCAGGTGCTGTTCGCGCTGGGGGATCCCCAGCAGTGGTCACACTGGATCGGGGCCGTGCTGTTGCTGAGCGTGGGGTAGACCATTTTGTTTCCGCTGCTCAACGTGCTGATCGACCAGATGTCGCCCCCTCATCTCAAGGGAAGCTATTTCGGAGCCGGTGCGCTGGCCGGGCTGGGTGGGGCCATCGGCGCCGTGCTGGGAGGCTGGATTATCGAGCAGTGGAGTGGACAGTTGCTCTACATACTGATGACGCTGCTCTGCGTGCTGACGTTTCTGTTGTACGAATGGGGGGCCCGGATCCCGCGCCCCGAGGTGGCGAAATCCTGTGCCCAGCAAGGCTAGTGGGTCTCTTTCGGATTCACCTCTTTCAGCGCCTTCTTGGCGGCATACATGCGCTCGTCGGCCAGCCGGATCAGGCTGTTGCCCTCGTCGAACTGCAATGGCCCTGTTTGCACCAGGCCGATGCTGAGGGTCACATCACCTATCTGCTCTGCCAGTGTGTGGGTCAGCCGTTGCAGATAGACGTCTCTGGCCTGATCCTCGCTGCAGTTGGGCAGGATCAGACAGAACTCGTCTCCGCCGTAACGAAAGCAGCAGTCCTCGGCCCGTGACACCTTGCGGATGGACGCACCCACTATGCGCAGTATCTCGTCTCCCCGCTGGTGCCCCTGGGTGTCGTTGATCTGTTTGAAGTCGTCGATATCGAGGTAGGCGATGACCACTGGCTCGGCCCGACGCTGGCAGGTGCGCAGGGTGCGGGTCAGGTTCTCCTGCAGGTGGCGCACGCTGAGCAGGCCGGTGAGAGCATCGGTGCGGCTCATCTCCTCCAGTTGCTGGGTACGCTCCCGGACCTTCTCCTCCAGCGCTTTGGCATAGATCTCCGATTTCTCCTTGGATGACTCTATCTCCGAGACCAGGCTGCGGATGTAAGTTTCGAATACCAGGGTAATGTCGAACAGAAACAGTTTGTCGAGGGCGGTCAGCATGGCGATGCGCTCGGGCTCATGGGCTATCTGGGTGAAGATATCCTCGATGAGCAACCCCTTGAGGGTATTGATGGCCGCCAGATAGAGCTTGGGTTCCACCCCGATCCGCTTGTGCACCAGCCCGATCCGCAGCCGGTTGTTGACGTACTCCAGGTCATACAGGCCGCTGAACAGGTCGAGGATGTAACGGCGCTGAGCCGCTCTGAGTCTTGTCAGCGTATCGGCATCGCCGATCAGCAGGGCAATCTCGGTGATCCCGGTCTGCAGTATATAAAACTTGTCGACCAGCACATCGATATGGGGTTCTATCTTGGAACGATAGCTGGCGAGCCGGGTGAAGTCGTCCTCGTCCAGCAGTAGCAACTCCTTGCGATGGGCGATCTCAAACTCGGTGATCCGCATCTGTTCCAGCAGGGTCTGTTCGGTTGGATTCATGGTAGTTCCCTGAACGAATATGAGGGGGCGCACATTGCTATCTAACTGACAGTGTAGACAGTAAAACAGGGTGATGGTTTTCAAATGGCGCAGGCTCCCTGCCGATCAAGACTTGTGCCTGTGAGGCTGTGAGCTGGCTAGAAGGTCAGCACCTTGTCGGCCGCCAGTGTCCATTGGGCCAGCAGTGGCAGGGTACCAATCTCGATCCCCTCAATGAGGGGCAGCGCCGTGATGCCGCGGGCATCGGTGCAGGTCTTGCACAGACGGATGGCGGTGCCCTGTGCCAGCAGTATCTCCAGCATCTGGCGCAGGTTGTAACCCTCGGCCGGGGCTTGCCCCGCCAGGGCGGCACTGACAGCGTCGGACATCAGGAACAGCTGCAGGCTGGCGCCACCCTGCTCATTGAGAGCGATGGCCAGACGTAGGGTATTGAACAGGGACTCGCTGCCATAGGGGGCGCCGTTGGCAATGATGACAATATGTTGATTCATAAGAGACTCCATCACGAAAACACCATTCTAGACTCGGCCGGCCTGTATTGGCGTGATGTTGCACAAACTCTGTCGTACCGGTTTGCGCATGACTTGACCCGGTTGGCCGAGTACGGTCTGATAGGCGACCATCAAACATGACAGAGGAATGAGGTCGTTATGTGGAAGGTTTTCGGAATAAGTATGCTGCTGTTGGCCGGTCAGGCTTATGGCAGCCAGCAGGTAGGCTGCAAGGCTCGGCAACAGGCAGTGGCGGATCAGCTGGTCTTCGCCAAGGCGCACAATAATGCGGATCAGATAGCCGGGCTGGAGCAGGCGCTGCGCAACATAGAGGCCCACTGTACCGATGACGGTCTGTTCAAGGAGCAGCAGCAACAGGTAGCCAAGCTGAAAGAGCAGGTGAACGAGCGGCTGCTCGAGTTGCAAAATGCGCGTGTGTCGGGCAAGCCGGACAAGATCGCCAAGAAGCAGGCCAAGCTGGAAGAGGCACAGGCCAAGTTGCTGGCCGCCCAGAGCGAGCTGGATGCCCTGAGCAAGCTGATCAAACCCTGAACGACGAATTGCACAATGAAAAAGCCGGGCATGCCCGGCTTTTTCATTTTTCAGCAGGCACTCATGTCAGAGCCCCCGTCGACCCACCATGTTGGCTGGCACTACCCAGGCATCGAACTCCTGCGCCGTGAGGTGGCCGGAGGCGATGGCGGCTTCCCGGAGGCTGAGCCCCTCACTGTGTGCCCGCTTGGCTATCTCGGCCGCCTTGTCGTAACCAATGTGAGGGTTGAGTGCCGTGACCAGCATCAGAGAGCCGGCCAGCAGCTCGTCTATGCGTGCCCGGTTGGGAGTGATGCCGGTGGCGCAGTGGTCGTGGAAGCTCTGCATGCCGTCGGCCAGCAGACGCACGCTCTGTAAAAAGTTATGGGCGATCAGTGGGCGGAAGACGTTCAGCTCGAAGTTGCCGCTGGCGCCACCTATGTTGATCGCCACGTCGTTGCCCATCACCTGGGCACACAGCATGGTGAGCGCCTCGCACTAGGTCGGGTTGACCTTGCCGGGCATGATGGAGGATCCGGGTTCATTTTCCGGGATGAGCAGCTCACCGAGCCCGCTGCGGGGGCCGCTGGCCAGCCAACGTACGTCGTTGGCGATCTTCATGAGTGACGCGGCCAGCGTCTTGAGGGCGCCGTGAGCATGAACCAGGGCATCGCTGCTCGCCAGCGCCTCGAATTTGTTGGGGGCGCTCACCAGCGGCAAGCCCGTCTGCTCCGCCAGGGTGGCAGCCACGGCATCGGCAAAACCGGGTGGCGTGTTCAGGCCGGTGCCGACGGCCGTGCCCCCCAGCGCCAGCTCGCACAGATGGGGCAGGGCGGCTCGAATGTGGCGCTCCCCCTGTTCCAGCTGGGCGACCCAACCGGAGAACTCCTGCCCCAGGGTGAGCGGAGTGGCATCCTGCAAGTGGGTGCGGCCAATCTTGACGATGTCGTCGAAGGCGTGGGCCTTGCGGGCCAGCGTCGCGCTCAGGGTGATCAGGGCGGGCAGCAGTTGCAAGGTAATGGCAGTGACGGCCGCCAGGTTCATGGCGCTCGGGAAGACATCATTGCTCGACTGGCTGAGGTTGACCTGATCGTTGGGATGGACGAGACAGCCCTGCCCCCGCGGACCGCCGAGCAGTTCGCTGGCCCGGTTGGCCAGTACCTCGTTGACATTCATGTTGGTCTGGGTGCCAGAGCCTGTCTGCCAGACGCGCAGTGGAAATTCCTCCTCATGCAGGCCGCACAGGATTTCATCGGCGGCGCTCATGATGGCCAGGGCCGTGCGGGCGGGCAACAACCCCTTGGCGTGATTGACCCGGGCGCAAGCAGACTTGATGCGGGCCAGGGCGCAGATGAGCTCGGCGGGTTGGCGCTCCCCCGAGATATCGAAGTGGAGCAGGGAGCGCTGGGTCTGGGCGCCCCACAGCCGTTCGGCTGGCACCTCTATCTCCCCGAAGCTGTCGTGTTCGATCCGTGTCGTCATCGCATACTCCCGTCTAACAAAACAAGGGGCGAGGGAAGATCCCTTGCCCCTCACAGCATGGCAAACCGCAGGTTCGGCGGCTCAGATCAGCACCTCACCTCTATGCTCCCTTTTTCATGGGCAGTCAGCCGTGAGGGCTAAAGGGGGTCAACTTCGCCAGCGGGGTGGCATTCATGAATTCCTCCACCTCCTCGCCGTGTTTGAAGATCTTGTAGCTCTCGCCGCGGGCGCTCCAGTATTCGAGGGTGTCGCCGCTGCTCTCACCGCTTATCTGCAGCAGGCTGGCTTCGCGCAGGGCCACCACGTATTCGCTCGGGTTGATGGCGCAGAACTCCGCCAGACGTTCGTCGCGGGTTTCGCCCATGTGGCCGCTGATGCTGGCATCCAGATAATGAGGGTTGATCTGCAACGGGAACAGGCCCAGCGCAGGCAGCACGGCGGCGTTGCACACCGGCATGTCGTTGGTGGTGCGAATGCTGGGGGTTGCCACATTGCAACCTGCGCTCCAGCCCACATAGGGCACGCCCCGCTCGCGTACCGCGCGCTGGATTGGCACGACCAGACCATATTCGTGCAGTAGCTGGTTCAGGCGCCAGGTATTGCCACCGCTGATGAAGATGGCATCAGCCTGATTGATGGCATCCACAGGGTCATCAAACTGATGAATACTGATGGCTTCCACCCCCAGACTCTCGGTGAGATCGCGGGCGCGGGCATCCCAGTCGCTGCGGATCACGGCGTAGGGGATCAGCAGTATGCGTTTGACCTGTTTGCGGGCGAGCAGGGTTTGCACCCTATCCCGGGCCCAACCGAGCAGACCCGGAAATTCGGTGGCTTTACCGTTGCTGAGAAGAAGCAGTTCCATGAAGTGTGTCCTCGATGAGTGAAAGCGGAGGCATCATCGCCAGAGCCTGGCGACAAGAGTCCCCATTCTAGCCTCATTGGTGCCCGTGTTCTGTGATCCCGTCGCCCCACCATGGCAATAGCCCCCATTACCGTGCCCCTTGGCGTTTGCGGCGGCCAAGGGCGCTTCACTTTGTTTGAAAACAATCAGGGGGCCCGCGGGCCCCCTGATTGTTGAAAACGCTCGTTGTTTAGTCGAGCTTGAAGTCGACCCACACCAGCCGGTGATCCGAGCTGACCCCCTTGGCGATGCCGAGCTTGGCGTCGTACACCAGGTGATAGCCCGGCTCGAAGCTGGCGGGCCAGAACACGCCGGAGGCGACCACGTTCAGGTTGGCGGAGGGCAGCACATGATCGAGCTGCAGGCCGCTGCTGCTGGTGATGCGCTCCGGGGTGGGGCGCTTGTTGTTGCGTTTGCACTGATCCGGCTGGCTGGCGAGGCACTCGGGGCCACCCTGGCTGACCGGTATGATGGCGCCGTTGGTGACCGCCTGATTGACCAGCACATGGTTGTGCAGATCCTGAATGGCGGTGAGATCCCCGTCGCCAATCTGGGGATCGGCGTTGAGATCCCCGGCGATGACGAACTTGGCGCCCTCGGCCAGGCCGCCGGCCTTGCCCGCGTCATCCACCATGTAGCTGGCGGTCTCCACGTAGTCCTGCCAGAAGGCGACTTCGGCGCGGTTGTGCTTGACGTTGTGGCGCGCCGCGTTGCCGAAGATGGGCGGGGTCGGGTGGGAGACGAGGAAGTGGATCACCTCCTCCTTGTTGCCGCGCTTGATGCGCACCGGTACATCTGCGTGGTTCTTGGAGGAGAGCGGGAACGCCTGCCAGGCGGCGGCGTCATACCAAGCATCGCCGCACTGGCGGCCGGCCGGGATCGGCGCCTTGGGGTTGTTGCAGTCGTCGATGACAGGGTTCGATTCGCCCGGCATGTCCTTCCACTTGAAGTGCTGGAAGGTGCGGATCTGCTTGGTGTCGATGGGGTACTGGGACATGACGGCGAAGGCGTACTGGCCGTGGTAGTTGCCAAAGCCCCAGGCGTCGTCCGGCCCACTGCCCACCTTGCCATCCAGGTTGAGGTCATGGCCGCTCATCAGGCCTGTGTTGGTGGCGAAGTTTTGCAGCACAGGGTAGCTGATGGCCTGCACCTCGCTGTGCTGGGCGTGGGCCAGGTAGTTGTCGTTGAACGCCTTCAGGTCGGCGGTATTTTCGCCTTTGCCGTCGTTGTCGAATTCGTTGAGCAGGAACACATCCGGCCGAGTGCGCTGCACTATCTCGGCGATATTGCGGATCTGCTGCACGTCCAGGGCTTTGGTCTTCTCTGCGCCGCTCAGGCCGCCGTCAGCGAGGCGAGCCAGCAGGGTGTCCTGCTCGGCGCGGGTCAGGGCCAGTTCCCCGCTCAGCATGCCAGGAGCGGTGCGATCAAAGGAGAGGTTGAAGGTAGCGAAGCGAACCATGGTATCTGGAGTCTCGGAGTCATTGTTGCTGTGACAGCCTGCCATCAATCCGAGGGAAATGGCAGCGGCGAGTAGGGATTTGCTGATATTTTTCATTGTAATATTCCGTAGCATCAATAAGTTATACCTTGCTCATGGGGAGCGAAGGCGTGCTCATTATAGGGATCCCGGCCAGCAGCCGGGCTCTGAATGGGTCAAAGTGTGAGTCCATTCACAGAGCAAATTCAGCGGGAGGTGAGATGAGTCGGCGGCAAACGGCCCTGGTGGTCGAGGGGCGCGCCATGCGCGGCATTTTTGCCGCGGGTGTGCTGGATGCTTTTCTGGCACAGGGCAGGACGGCGTTCGATCACTGTATCGGGGTCTCGGCGGGAGCGGTCAATCTGGCGGCTTTTCTGGCCGGTCAGCGGGGACGCAACCACAGCGTCATCACGGACTACTCCTGCCGCCCCGAGTTCATCAGTCTGGCCAGGTTCGTGCGTGGCGGTCACTGGCTCGATCTCGACTGGCTGTGGGAGATCACCATCCGCGAGTGCCGACTCGATCTGGCCCGCTTTGCCGTCAATCAGGTGCCGCTGACAGTGGTGACCACCCGGGTCTCGGACGGTCAGGCCGCCTACCTCAAGGGGAACGCGGCCGAGCTGGAGCAGCAGATCAAGGCCTCCTGTTCTGTGCCCCTGGTCTATCGCGACTTCGTGCGCATCGGCGGGGAAGCCATGACGGATGGCGGGGTGGCTGACTCGATCCCGGTGCGATACGCCTACGAACAGGGGGCACGCGATATAACTGTGGTGCTCTCCCGCCCCCTCGGCTATCGCAAGCGGGCGCCACGTCTGCCGGCCCTGCACCGTTATCTGCTGCGCCAGACCCCGGCCTTGGCTCGCGCCAGCCTGGTGCGCCATCGCAGCTACAACGACGCCATCGACTTCATCCGCCAGCCACCGGCGGATTGCCGCATCCGGCTCATTCACCCGCCGGCGGGCTTTCGGGTCGGTCGCATGACCACAGACAAGGGGCGGCTGGAGCAGGGTTACCAAATGGGCTGGCGGGCGGCCCTGGAGTATCTTGCAGCCGACCTGGCCCAGTCTTGAGTCTTTGGGCGGCTCCGCCCGGGGCCGCCACCATGAAAAACCATGGCGATGCCGCTACGGGTCAGCGATGAATCATCCCGCCCGTCACTTCCTGTCTTGATTACCAGAGCCAGCGTTTGCTCGTCCGCTTAATATGCTGCTGGATAATAGTTTGCGATATTTAAAGCAAAATGGTCAGCATTGATGGCATGAAGAAATATCACTGTTAAGTTGAGCTAAATAATCCACGAGTCAAATTGTGACGGAATAATAAAGCCGGTGGGGAACTTTCCTGACTGGTGCTTTTTAAATAGCTGTTCCGAATAGTAGTTCACCGGAGGAAGGGAACTCAGTCCAGTTTGTGCGATCTCATTCGTCGC
>NZ_LSGW01000046.1 GCF_001643305.1 Aeromonas salmonicida subsp. salmonicida | reverse complement strand
TTCGGAACAGCTATTTAGTAATTTAACTACATCTTATAGGGTATTCCCCCGTGATTAAGGTGCTCGGCTCTCTCTTGAAGGGATAGATGCTTTGGTTCATCGGCAGTATGGGTCAGGGAGCCATGGCGCTGGAGATGGGGCCTGTAGCCATTGATCTTCTCTTCTATATAGAAGGGCTGTACAGCCCGCTGGGAGGAAGCGTGACCGAGTGTGGCCGCTGGCCTGCGATACCGGGGGCGGGAGATGCCCCCTGCTGCGTGTTATCACTCAAGGATACAGCCTTGCTTGGTGGGCTCAGACGATGGCGCTACGGTTGCGTCTTGCTGTCTGGCCCCCTATCCTGAGCCCCTTGCCGTATTAATTGAGGATATTGGGGTGCGGACCTGGACAGATGTGATTGGATCAGAAAAAGAGCAGGACTATTTCAAGGCGACCCTGGCGACGGTCAGGAGCGAGCGGGAAGCGGGCAAGGTGATCTATCCTCCCGCGACCGAGGTGTTCAACGCCTTCAAGCTGACCGAGCTGGATCAGGTCAAGGTGGTGATCCTGGGGCAAGACCCGTATCACGGCCCAAATCAGGCCCATGGCCTCTGCTTCTCCGTGCTGCCCGGTGTGCGTACGCCTCCCTCTCTGGTCAATATCTACAAGGAGATGCAGCGGGATCTGCCGGACTTTGTCACACCCAACCACGGTTTTCTTGAATCCTGGGCCCAGCAAGGGGTCTTGCTGCTCAATACAGTGCTGACGGTACAGGCGGGCATGGCCCACTCCCACGCCCATCTGGGTTGGGAGACCTTCACCGACAGGGTTATCGAGCAGATCAATGCCAGCTGTCAGGGAGTGGTCTTTTTGCTGTGGGGGGCCCATGCCCAGAAGAAGGGACGCTTTATTGACCGGAGCCGACACCATGTGCTGAGTGCGCCTCACCCCAGTCCGCTCTCGGCTCATCGCGGTTTTATCGGTTGCGGCCACTTCTCCGAGACCAATCGTCTGCTGTCCCAACAGGGGATGAGCCCCATCAACTGGCATTCGGTCTGCGGGTAACGGCCATAAGTGTCGCGGGCAAGCCTGCTCTGGTCACGTCATGAACGGATCCTGGTGAGGGTGGCTTGGTGTCTGCACATGGGCTGAGGAGCCGAATTGGTGGGGCTTGACGAGCGTATGTGAGGGGGCTGAGCTCTTGCTTGCTTGTCGCCTTGTCTGCAGATGACTTGATTGAGTGCAAAGTTAGCGCGATAAATGACCGTATACTCGAGACAGGATCTTCCCATTTCAGCGCAAGGAGTGCCCATGTTATCCAGTCTGCACAAGGACCATCTCAATATCGCCAGGTTGCTGACGCTGCTCAAACACAAGCTCGTCGCCATTCGCAATGAACAGCCAGTCAGCTACTTCCTGATCCGGGACGCGGTGGACTACTTGCGAGAGGTCTCTGACAAGTACCACCATCCGAAAGAGGACATGATCTACGACTACTACCTGAAATACCGGGTGGTGGAAGGGGAGGTGGCCAACAGGCTGCAGGAGGAGCACGCCAGATTGTTGGGTGCCGGTGCCGAGCTCAAGGAGATGGTGGAGATGATACTGATGGATTCGGTCATTCCGCTGGATCAGTTCACCGCCAGGCTGGAGCAGTTTGTGGCGCTGCAAGAGGCGCACATGAACTATGAAGAGGCGGTCATCTTCCCTCATCTGCGTGATTCACTGACCGAGGATGACTGGCGTCACCTGGAGCAGCTCTGGCAGAATCGCGCTATCGGGGATCCCCTGTTTGGCGCCGAGATCAGCCAGCACTTTCAGGAGTTGGCCCAACGGCTCTCGCTGCCTCCCTCGTCCTGAGGGCAAGGTACTCAAAAACAAGGCCCCGGTTGAACCGGGGCCTTGTTTTTACAGTTCGATCTCGTCTGAGAGACCTTCATAAGCGATGTCGATGGATTGCAGCTCCTTCTGCAGGCGATGTTTATCTTTCAACGCCTCAATCTCACGCCATTTACGTTTTTTTCCCGTTGTCCCGCGGCTACGCGAACCGAGCTCAACTACATCGTCATAATCGAAGTTGAACATTTCCATGGCTCCCTCCTTGGTTATTCTCGTTTTCATCACCCGTATAACATAACGCCATTGAAAATAAAACGTTTTCGTGACGAACTCATGACAAGGGATCAAGCGCTCATAAAAAAACCGGGCTCCCTCGCGGGAGCCCGGTTTCTGTCTGGTCCAGCCACCTTATCAGAGGCGGCTGGCCAGCATGGTTTCCAGCTTGCCCTGATCGACGGCAAACATACGGATGCCTTCACCCAGCTTCTCGTGAGCCATGGCGTCCTGGTTCAGCTCCCAGCGGAATTCGGCCTCGGACATCGGAGTCGGTTTTGCCTTGCGCTCGCCGGTGTAGTTCAGCTTGCGCACCACGGCGCCTTCGGTTTTGCTCAGCTCTTCCAGCAGGGCAGGGCCTATGGTCAGACGATCACAACCGGCCAGCTCCAGGATTTCGCCGGTGTTGCGGAAGCTCGCGCCCATGACCACTGTCGGGTAGTCGTGCTGCTTGTAGTAGTCATAGATGGCGGTGACGGAGACCACGCCCGGATCTTCGCTCGGGGTGTAGTCACGGTTGTGCTTGGCTTTGTACCAGTCGAGGATGCGGCCCACGAACGGGGAGATCAGGAAGGCACCGGCTTCGGCGCAGGCACGGGCCTGAGCGAAGGAGAACAGCAGGGTCAGGTTGCACTGGATACCCTCTTTCTCCAGTACCTCGGCGGCACGAATGCCTTCCCAGGTGGAGGCCAGCTTGATCAGGATGCGATCGTTGGCGATGCCCGCTTCGTTATAGAGACGGATCAGTTTGCGGGCCTTGGCGATGCTGGCTTCGGTGTCGAAGGAGAGACGGGCATCCACCTCGGTGGAGATGCGGCCCGGAACGATTTTCAGCACTTCCAGACCTATGTTGACCGCCAGCTTGTCGCCTGCGTCGATGATTTGCTGTGCCTTGTCCTGGCTCTGGGATTTGGCCCAGCTGATGGCGTCTTCGATCAGCGCCGCATATTCGGGGATCTCGGATGCCTTCAACACCAGGGACGGGTTGGTGGTGGCATCGATGGGCTGGTAGCGCTTGATGGCTTCGATATCACCGGTATCGGCGACAACTGTGGTCAGGGCTTTCAGCTGGGTTAATTTATCGGCCATGGCAAATATCATCTCTTTATGAGGGCGCATTCTCTTGGTGAGGGCGCAGGCTCTGGGGTGGCGGGCGTGAGACGACAGTTCTGAAATAAAATTACAAAATCACGGCGACTCAGGCTCAGAAAAGCACGATGGGGGAGGCCCATCGCCACTGCCTGCCTAATTAATACGGATGTGGCTCATCCTGCAATAGGGTGGCTTGTATGCTTATCATCCAGTCCTTGCCAGCAGTGGGAAGTAGTGGGTGAAAGTATTTGATTAAAAACGACTTTTATCCATTTTTCGTGATCGTTTTTATCCCCTGATAAAAACAACTTTTTTGGTTGATTATCGGTTTTGTGTAGTCGATCACATAAATTGTGTGCTTAGCTACTTGAAATTTTATTACGTGTAAAACGTTTGGCGAAGCCGCCCCATTTTGAAAGCCATTTCAGGTAAACGCTTGCGCAATAGTTTGTCTCCTGGCGAGCACGGCTACCTCTATGTGGATAATTGCCAAAATATTCTCTTTTGGGTCTAATTTGTCGCCGGATAAATTTGACTCTCAGTTTTGTTGAAACTTTGCGTGTTAAATGAAGCTTTATTGCGTTGAAACGCTTGTTTTTTGTTTCTGTAGTGATCGGGATCACTATTCTGAACTCCCTCGCTATGCTAGATTCCGCCCCTTTAGTGAAACGCTAATTCAGAAATAGACAGAAAGGGGTCAGCGCAGACTGGCCATGGATGTGATAACAACGAGAGAAATATGGACACCTTGATCGCAATGCTAAACGACCTGATGTGGGGAGCTGTGCTCATCTACCTGCTGATAGGGGTCGGCATCTTCTTTACCTTCCGCCTGGGTTTTATTCAGGTTCGCCACTTCGGCCACATGTTCTCCGTCTTGCGCAATAGCCGCAAATCAGACAAGGCCGGTATCTCCTCCTTCCAGGCTCTTTGTACCAGCCTTGCCGCCCGAGTGGGTACCGGCAACCTGGCCGGTGTGGCCGTTGCCATCTATCTGGGTGGCCCGGGCGCCATTTTCTGGATGTGGCTGATCGCTTTCATTGGTATGGCGACGGCGTTCGTTGAGAGCACCCTGGCCCAGTTGTACAAGGTGAAGGATGAGGATGGCAACTATCGTGGTGGCCCGGCTTACTACATGGAGCGCGGTCTCGGCATGCGCTGGATGGGGGTGGTATTCTCCCTCTGTCTGCTGCTGGCATTCGGCCTGGTGTTCAATGCGGTGCAGGCCAACTCCATCAGCCTGGCGATGAAGGTAGCGTTCGGCATTCCTGACTGGGCTACCGGCCTGGCGCTGGTGGTGCTCTCCGGCCTTATCATCTTCGGCGGCATTCGAGGCATAGCCCGTTTCGCCGAACTGGTAGTGCCCTTCATGGCGCTGGCCTACATACTGATGGCGCTGTTCGTGGTGGCGATGAACATCACCGAGCTGCCCGGGGTATTTGCCCTGATCATCAAGTCTGCCTTCGGCATCGAGCAGGCAGGTTCAGGCGCCATGGGTTATGCCATCTCCCAGGCGATGATCAACGGCATCAAGCGTGGTCTTTTCTCCAACGAAGCGGGTATGGGCTCAGCTCCCAACGCCGCCGCGACCGCGACGCCCTATCCGCCACACCCGGCTTCCCAAGGCTATGTGCAGATGCTGGGGGTCTTCCTCGACACCATCGTCATCTGTACCTGTACTGCGGCCATCATACTGATGTCCGGCCAGTTTGAACCCGGTTCAGGCATCACGGGTGTTGAGCTGACCCAGCGTGCACTCTCTTCACAGATAGGTGGCGGTGGCAACATCTTCATCGCGGCAGCCATCTTCTTCTTCGCCTTCACCTCCATAGTGGCGAACTACTCCTACGCCGAGACCAATCTGGTGTTCCTGGAGCACAACCACAAGGGCGGTCTGATGCTGTTCCGGATGTTCGTGCTGGGCATGGTGATGTTCGGCTCAGTGGGTGAACTGCCGACCGTGTGGGCCATGGCGGATGTCTCCATGGGGCTGATGGCCATCGTCAACCTGGTGGCCATACTGCTGCTCTCCAGCGTGGCCATCAAGCTGGCCAAGGACTACAACGATCAGCTCAAGCTGGGCAAGGTGCCTACCTTCGATGCCAACAAGTACCCCGAGATCCGCAGCCAGCTGGAAGAGGGGATCTGGGATAACCCGACCCAGCATGGCAAGCAGCTTTAAACCCTGCGCAGGTCAACATGGGATGATAAAGAAGGGGAGCCATTGGCTCCCCTTATGTTTTTGGTGGATCTTTGTCTGCGTATCATGGTGGCTGGCTTGTCACTACCGGCGCTTGTCCCATAGCTGGCAGGTTTGGCGCAGCCGTCGTTGCAGTTGTCGCAGGGCTTGTTGCCGCCGTTGTTCGGAGAGAGGGGCATAGCGCCAGCGCCGATAGAGCCAGGCGCAGCGCAGCAGTGGCCGCGCCAGCTCTGGGTCAAGGGGGATGAGCCGCTCGCACCAGCTGGCCAGACTCTCCCCTGCATGGGGTTGCCGCCCCTGGCGGGCAGCCCGTCTGAGCAGAGGTTGCCATACCTTCAGGTGGGGCAGAGCCCGTCCCGGCCACAGCAGCAGGGTGCCGATCAGGGTGGCTACTCCCAGCAAGCAGGTCAGGATCAACCAGGGGGTATGACTGGCAAGGGCCGGCCAGCGCAACCCCACCTGTTGCCACAGCCGGGCCGCATCGTAGTTGAGCACCCGCCGCGTCCATTGATAGTCGAGGTTGGCTCCCCACCAGCGCAGCTGGTTGAGCAGGGCCCACTGGCGATAGCGCTGCAGGGAGAGGGGATCGGCGGCGGTGAACTCTTCGCTCAAGGCTGCCGTCATGCCGCCCTCGACCCGCTGCGGTGCCACCGCCGCCGTCGGGTCCAGTCGCTGCCAGTTACCACTGTCATCCAGGTACTCCACCCAGGCATGGGCATCGAACTGATGCACCTCCAGATACTGGCCCTGGGGATTCCACTCCCCGCCGAGATAACCGGTCACCAGCCGCGCCGGGATCCCGGCTGCTCGCAGCACGAAGGCACTTGCCATGGCGTAGTGACCACAAAAACCGCGCCGGCTGTTGAACAGGAAGTCATCCACCCCGTCAGGCCCCAGCAGGGGGGGCTGCAGTGTGTAGTAGAAGGGCTCGCGCCGAAAGCCGTCGAGCAGGGCGGCGACGAGCTCGGCTCGCACGGGATGGCGGGCCTTCAGTGCCTGGGCATGGGCGCGGGCTCTTGGGTTGCCGGCGACGGGCAGTTGCAGGTTGCGCCGCAGGGTGGCAGTGTCGGCAGGCAGCGCCGTCGGTGCTGTGGTGACCCGGTAGCTGATCCTTTGATCCCCCCGATCACGGCGATACAGGGTTGCCAGCGGGCTGACCAGCACAGGGCCGAGCAAGACGCTGGGCTGGGAGAGCGCCAGCGTCCAGCGGTGGCGCTGAGGTTCCGCGATCACCTCGTAACTGGCGGGGGGCAGGGGACCTGCGCCGGTTTGCACTTGTATTGTTTGCATGGGTTGGGATTGCTGCCACTGCCGGGTCTCGGCACTCAGCAGCCAGCGGCGGCCATCGAACTGTTCCTGGCGCATCACCGGAAAATAGCGCTCGCTGGCGGGGGGCGGGCCATCGGCAAAGGTGACGCGAAAGGCCAGCTCGGAGGAGTTGACCAGCTCGCTGATGTCGCCGGGGCCCACCTCTTCCGAGAGCCCCGACAGGGCGCGGCTGGTGGTCGGCATCTGCCAGAGCGGGGGCAGTCTTGGCAGCACCAGAAACAGGGTCAGCAGCAGGGGGAGGGCCAACAGCAGGGAGGCGCCGGCGCTGCGCCACGGCTGTCTCTGCTCCGGTGCCACGGCAGTCACCAGTGTGCTCACCGTCAGCCAGAGTGTAGCTGCCATGGTCAGTGCCCAGCCCATGCTCTGACGTTGTACCAGCGCCAGCGCGATGAGAAAGAAGGCGAGCAGCAGCACCTGTTCTATATCCCGCTCCCGCCGAACCTCTATCATCTTCAGGCTGTAGCCGAGCCAGAGCAGGTTGATGAGGGCTGGCAGCGTGCACAGCACCCGCCATTGCCAGGCCAACAGCAGAACCCCCGTGATGGCCAGCAGCGCCAGTGCGCGAGCAGGGGGCGAACGCCACTCCTGCCACAGCATCATGGCCCGCACGCCCAGGGTGATGGCGCCGACTGCGACGACCCAGAGCTGCAGCTGGGGCCAGAGTGCCAGCACCAGCACACCTTGTTGCAAGGCGATGAGGGGCAGCAGACGGCGATTATCGAGCAGCATCGGGAGAGCCCTCGTCTACAGATCCGGCTCTGTCATCGAAGCGGGCCAATGCCAGCTGACAGTGCCGAAGAAAGGCGGGGCCGCTCTCCGGGCCCAGGGTCTGGCCTGTCAGGGTCAGGGTGAAAGGGATGCCCCGCTTGCCATAATCGGCGCACCACCAGGCCAGGGCTGACAGTCGCTGCTCAAGATCCGTGCCTGTGACGCCTTGCAGGCTGAGGTGAGTGTCATCTTGTTCGGGTTCCTGGAACTGCTTGACCAGCAGGCCGCGCCCCTGAGCGAACTGCTTCCAGGCAATCTGGCCGAAGGGTTCCCCGACCTGGTGTGCCCGCAACATGTCGAAATCGCCGAGGGGGGCGGGACCAGCTTGACCCTGGGTACCTTTCTGCCCTGACGGCGAACCGCCCCGCAGTGGCCCATAGAGAGGTTTGGGGGCCAGCCAGGCTTCCAGTTGCAGATCCAGCAGCGACCAGCAGCGAAACAGACCGAGTGGGTAGCGGCTCTCTACCCGAAGGCGGCCCAGTGGTAAGCGGCCGCGTTGTATTCCCCGCACCGGCAGGGTCAGGCTCTGGGGTGTCGAGTTTGCCTGCGCCAGCCAGAGCGAGCCTTCATTGAGGGCAAAGTACAGCGCCTGACACGGGCGCACGCTTCGTACCGTCACCTGGATGGGGACCTGGCTGCCCGCCTCCCCCAGCACGGTCGAACCTCCCAGCAGTTCCAGCCCCAGCAAGTTGCGATGGGTAAGCCACATGGCGGCCATGAAGAGGCTGCCGAGGCAATAAGAGACCAGCAGCACCAGGTTGTTCTGGTAGTTGGTTCCGAGCAGGTAGATGGCGCTCATTACCAGCAGATAGAGCAGCCCCATGCGGGTGGGCAGGATAAACAGGCTGCGCCGCCCCAGTGTCATCTGGCGGGCGGGGGGGATACGGCGGGTCAGCCAGCGTTGCTGCCACTGCTCCCTGAACCGGCGCCAGCCCAGCAGGGGGCGTTTCATCAAGGATTGTCCGGACTGACGCTGGCCAGCAGGCGCTGGCTCAGGGGGCTGGCCTCGCCGCGCTGTACCCCGAAGCTGCCTCTGAGCCTGTGCTCGGCAACGTAGGGGAAGACGGCCTGCACATCCTCCACAGTGACGAAACGGCGCCCCGCTACCAATGACCAGGCCCGGCTCACCGCCAGCAGGGTCTGGGCTGCTCTGGGGGAGAGAGGTTGGGGCAGCTCTGCATCGAAGCGGCTCTGGTGTACCAGCGCCAGCAGGTAGTCGAGGGTGGCATCGGAGACATGAATGGCATCCACCTCTGCCTGCAGGGTGGCCAGCCCGGCAGCATCCAGTTGCCGGGTCAGAGGATTGGTCTGGTTACCGCTTCGCAGCAGCTGGCGTTCGGCCTCCCGTGGTGGAAAGCCGAGCGACAGGCGCACAGCGAAGCGATCGAGCTGGGACTCGGGCAAGGGATAGGTGCCCGCCTGATCCGCCGGATTCTGGGTGGCGATGACGAAGAAGGGGGCGGGGAGCGGGTGAGTGTGGCCTTCGATGCTCACTCGCCCCTCGGCCATGGCCTCCAGCAGGGCACTCTGCACCTTGGGGCTGGCACGGTTGATCTCGTCCGCCAGCAGCATCTGAGTAAAGACGGGGCCGGGGTGAAAACGAAACTGCTGCTGGTGGGTGTCAAAGATCTGCAGCCCCAGCAGGTCGGCGGGCAGCAGATCGGCGGTGAACTGCACTCGCCGGCAGTCGAGCCCCAGCACCTGTGCCAGCCCGTGTGCCAGGGTGGTTTTGCCCATGCCGGGCAGATCCTCGATCAGCAGGTGACCACGGGCCAGCAGGGTGACCAGGGCTATCTTGAGTTGCAGCGGCTTACCCAAAATCACCTGCTCCAGTGCCGCCAGCAGCCCTGCTATCTGTTCTTGTGCTTTCACTCGTGCTTCCCCCTGTGTCTCATTGCCCCTACAGCTTATACGTCAGCGATGGAGGAGGGGGCAACGAAAGGGCAAGCCATTGAGCCGGGTCATTTTTGGGGCGACTTCACACAGACTTCACTCTGGTTCACTGTGGGCACATGGAGCTCATCTATGCTGACGCACGGATTGACTGTGCCAGCCATGGGGTTGGCGTTACCTACATTCATCATGAGACTCATCAAATGGAAAAAGCTACAACCCGGTCGCTGCTGGTACTGAGTACCCTGCTGCTCTCCCCCTTATCCCATGCAAAAGAAGCCGAGCCCCTGACGGCCTTGGTGGATGGCGCCATCCAGCCTTTGCTCAAGGAGCACAGGGTTCCGGGCATGGCGGTCGCCGTGCTCAAAGAAGGCAAGGCGCACTACTTCAACTACGGGGTGGCGGATCGGGAGAGCGGAGCTCGCGTCAGCGAGCAGACCCTGTTCGAAATTGGTTCGGTCAGCAAGACACTGACCGCGACCCTTGGCGCCTATGCCGCGGTCAAGGGTGGTTTTCAGCTGGAGGACAAGGCGAGCCAGCATGCGCCCTGGCTGAAAGGCTCTGCCTTCGACGGCATCACTATGGCCGAACTCGCCACCTACAGTGCGGGCGGTCTGCCGTTGCAATTTCCCGACGAGGTGGATTCCACCGACAAGATGCGTGCCTACTATCGCCAGTGGACACCAGCCTACCCGGCGGGTACCCATCGCCAGTATTCCAACCCCAGCATAGGTCTGTTTGGTCACCTGGCCGCGAATAGTCTGGGCCAGCCATTTGAGCAACTGATGAGCCAGACCCTGCTGCCCAAGCTGGGTTTGCATCACACCTATATCCAGGTGCCGGAGTCGGCCATGGCGAATTATGCCTACGGCTATTCGAAGGAAGACAAGCCCGTCAGGGTCAATCCGGGCGTGCTGGCGGCCGAGGCCTATGGCATCAAGACTGGCTCTGCAGATCTGCTGAAGTTTGTCGAGGCGAACATGGGGTATCAGGGAGATGCCGTGGTAAAAAGCGCGATCGCGCTGACCCACACAGGTTTCTACTATGTGGGAGAAATGACCCAGGGACTGGGCTGGGAGAGTTACGCCTATCCGGTGACCGAGCAGACATTGCTGGCGGGCAACTCATCGGCGGTGATTTACAATGCCAACCCGGTCAAATCAGTTGCCACGTCCCAAGAGATGGGGGGGGCGCGACTCTACAACAAGACGTGCTCGACCGGCGGCTTTGGGGCCTATGTGGCGTTCGTGCCCGCCAAGGGGATAGGCATCGTCATGCTGGCCAACCGCAACTATCCCAACGAGGCCAGGGTCAAGGCGGCTCACGCCATCCTGAGCCAGCTTGCCGAGTGACAGTGCGGTTGTTTTGATTGAGATGAGTACGCCGGGATTGCCCTGCGTACTTTTTGGTGCTGCCTGGCACGGCCATCGTTCACGCTAATGCCCAAATAGCTCGGCACTTAAAATAAAATGTCCAAATTGGAATGTACCGATCGCCATCTCTTCACTAGGTGCAGGAGGGGGTCGCCCATATAGTTCTCCCATTGCGACCCTGTTCGTTGTCATGTTCGTTACTACGTTCGTTACCACCTTGGCCCCGCCCACTCTGGCCACCTGTTTCAGTCGTCAGGCAGGTGCTTGCGGGCCACTCTGTTATGGAGCATCCATGGGTATTTTCCTGTTGTGCAGTTTTCTGATGATCATCCTCTATCCGGTCGGAATCGATCTCTATCTGGTGGCGGTGCCCCAGATTGCCGACACCCTGCAGGCGAGCGAGGCGCAGATCCACACCGCCTTCTCCATCTATCTGTTCGGTATGGCGGCGACTGTGCTGCTGGGGGGAATGATTGCGGATCGTTACGGACGGCGCTGGGTGGTGATCGGGGGCGCCCTCATCTTTGTCATCGCCTCGCTGGTGGCGGCCAATGCGGCGGGGATCAGCCAGTTTTATCTCGGCCGTTTCTGGCAGGGCGTCGGGGCGGGGGCGCTCTATATCATGACTTTTACCGTGCTGCGGGATGTATTGAGCCAGGAGCGGCTGGCGATGGCGCTCTCGATGATCAATGGCGTCATCTGCGTGATCCCTGTGCTGGCGCCGGTGCTCGGTTATCTCATCCTGTCCCACTTTGACTGGCGCGGGATCTTCGTGGCGATGGCGCTGGTGGCGGCCATTAGCGGTCTGGTGAACTTGTTGCTGCTCAAGGAGACCCGTCCTGCCCGGCAACCGGGGAGTGGTACGGTGCTGCCCTTCGCCCTGCTGCGCTCCCCGCGCTTTATGCTGCTCTCCCTGCTGACCAGTGCCAGTGTGACCGCCATTCTGGTCTATGTCAGCGTCTCGCCACTGATCCTGATGAAGGAATTTGGTTTTACCACCGAGCAGTACTCCATCGTGATGATGGTGATGGCCGGGGTGAGCATGTCCACCTCCTTCCTGACGCCACTGCTGCTGCGCTGGCTCGGCAAGCACAAGGTGCTGGCCGTATCCCATCTGGCTTATCTGTTGGCGGCGTGTGTCTTGTTCGGCAGCTGGCAGTTGGGGGGCAACATTCACTTGCTGCTGCCGGGGTTTGCACTGGTCTGCGTTGGCTTTTCTTGCGGCTTCGGGGTGGCGATGGGGGAGGCGCTCGATGGTTGCCAGCACAATGTGGCGTTCGCCAGCGCCGTGCTCTGTATCATGCAGATTAGCCTCTCCGGCCTCTATATCTGGCTGCTGGGCCAACTTGGCTTTGCCCCGACCGAGATGCTGATCTATGCCCTGCTGCTGACGCTGCTCAGTTACCTGGCCGTCAAAGGGCTGCTACCATTGCTCGCGGTGCGTGAAGCGCGGTCGCGGGGATAACGAACGAAATGTGAGAGGGGATATGCGCAATCTGGGTGAACTCGATTTGAACCTGCTGGTGGTCTTCAAGTATCTGATGCAGGCGCGCAGTGTGGCAGGGGCGGCCAAAAAGCTCTGTGTCACCCCGTCTGCGGTGAGCAAATCCCTCGCCAAGTTGCGGGAGTGGTTTGACGATCCCCTGTTTGTGCGGGTGCGGCAGGGGTTGCAGCCCACCAACCTATCCCTGACCCTGGAGGAGGAGCTGAAGGTCTGGTTCCAGCTCACTGACACCATCACTTCGCTCAACAGCGAGGCGATCCCCGACGGGGCCCGCTTTAGTCTGGTAATGGAGTCGCCTTTCTACATCAGCTTCCTGAGCGATCTGCCCACGACCATCTACCAGAAGTACCCCAACTCTGTGGTCAGGATGCTGGGGTGGGATCACCATTCCCTCAATGACATTGTCAACGGGGATGCGGATCTGGGATTTTGTGCTAGGGAAACCTATGCCCGCTCCCGGGCCAAGGTCAACCGGTTGCCCTACTACATCGACCATGAGGTGCTGTTCACCGATCGCCCCGTGGTCTTTCTGCGCAAGGATCACCCCCTGCTCGAGCAGAAGTGGTCGCTGGAGAACTTTCTGGCGTCTCCTCAGGTCAGCATGGTGTGGGAGGCGAATGACAGCTGGGCTCTCGACAGTCTGCTGGAGGAGGAGGGGCTGAAACGAAATGTGCCCATCATGGTCTCCAGCTTCGAGCAGGCGTTGCATATTGCCGCCCAGTCCAGCCACGAGCTGATTGCCATCGCCCCTTCCTACTGCGGCGGTTATGCGGCCAAGCATCACGACAACCTGATTGCCATGCCGCTACCGCTGTCCGAGAAGCTCTACGCCCAGTTGGAGATTGCCTTCGTTCTGCTCTGGCACAAACGCCACAATCAGGATGTTAAGGTGATGTGGCTGCGCAACGAAATCCGGCGACTCTACAACGACGTATCGCCACGCTAATGTCGCAGTCACGGTTCCCATGGGGCATTCGGAACATCTGAGTCTGACAGAGGATGAGGCGCTGGCGCCTGATCAGTCACTGGCATGATGGGGGAGTATGTGGCAAGGCAAGGGCTGCAGCCCTTGCCTTGTTGTTTCTGGATTAGCCGTACTGCTCTTCCATCCAGGCTTCCAGAATGAGCTGTGCTGAGACACCGTCCACACTGCCTTTATCGAGTGCCTTGTAGCCACCCCGTTCAAACAGGCGGGCGCGGGCATCCGTGGTGGTGAGCCGCTCGTCCTTGAACTCCACCTGCTTACCAAAGCGGCCGTGCAGGCGATTGCCGAATTTGCGAGCCCGCACAGTGATCTCCTGCTCTGTGCCATCCATGTTCAGCGGCAATCCCACCACCAGCAGGTCTGGCTGCCACTCCTTGAGCAGTTTTTCGATGTCGTCCCAGTTGGGCACACCGTCGTTGGCCTTGATGGCGCGCAGGGGCTGGGCCGTGCCGGTGAGCTCCTGTCCGATGGCGACCCCTATGCTCTTGGTGCCGTAGTCGAAGCCCATGATACTGCGTGATGACATTGAATATTTTCCTCAAAACGCATCGCAAAATGCGTGGCAAACGGCATCAGCTATGGCCGATGTCGCTGGATAGATGAATGGGATTGACCCCTATGCTGGCGGCCGCTTGCTGCCAGCGTTGATGAATGGGAGTCTTGAATACCAGATCCGGGTTGGGCGGTATCACCAGCCAGGCCCCGTCCACCAGTTCCTGTTCCAGTTGACCCGCACTCCAACCTGCGTAGCCGAGCGCCACCAACCAGTGATCCGGTGCCTGTTCGGTGCCCAGGGTTTCCAGTATGTCCTTGGAGGTGGTGACCATGAGTTCGTCCCCCACCTGCAGGGTGGAGTTGAACCCGGGACGGAAGCTGTGCAGCACGAAGCCGCGATCGGCATGCACAGGGCCCCCTTGCAGCACCGGCTGTTTGAGTTCCGGGCTGGGCGGTGGTGCGAGTTTGAGCTGGGTCAGCATGGCATCCAGTGACATGTCCACCGGGATATTGACCACCAACCCCATGGCACCCTCTTCATTGTGCTCGCACAGGTAGACCAGCGAACGTTCGAAATAGGGATCGGAGAGGCTCGGCATGGCGAGCAGAAAATGATTTTGCAGTGTTTGCATATGGGCCAAATATTGCAAAGGTATTTGAAGCAATTATGGCAGCTCGCCTCGTTGGGCAAAACCGCTTTTTACCAGCAGGGTCTAGGCTATCAATATATTTCGAGTGGAGAGAAAGCCATGGAAGGTATTTCGATCAGACAGAAGTTGATCCTGGGTTGCGTTGTGCCCCTGTTGGCACTGTTGGCCTTGCTGGTCGGTGCAACCCAGGCGATGTCCCAGTTGATGGCGGGAATGAACGCCATGTATCAGGGAGAGGTGGTACAGCTCAAGGAGCTTAAGCAGATTGCCGATCTCTACGCGGTCAAGGTGATCGATGCGGCCAACAAAGCCAATGTGGGGGGCATAGCACCGTCCAACGCCAAGGCTGACATGCAGCAGGCGCAGCGGGAGATAGCGCAGATCTGGCAGCAATACCGGAGTCGGGAGATGAGCGCGGCCGAACAGCAGGAGGCCGCCAGTGTGCAGGCCTTGTTTGGTGCCGCCGATCAGCAGATTGCTGCCGTGGTGACTGTGCTGGATCAGATGCAGGGGGAGGCGCGGGATTTGCTGGCTGCCCGCATCATGCCCCTCTACGGGGTGATAGACCCGGTGAGCGACGGTGTGAGCGCGCTGGTGGAGTTCCAGCTCAAGGAGGCGGAGCAAAATATCGGCGAGCTCAATGACCTCAGGCAGCAACTATTCCAGCTCTTTATCCTGATGTTTGTGGTGGGGGGGGGCCTGCATTCTGTTCTTCGGTGTGTGGGCCGGACGTAGCGTCAGTCAACCTTTGGTCGCCATGGGCGGGATCTTGCGCGGCATGCAGACCGATCTCGACTTGAGCAAGCTGGTACCCGTGCTGCGCAAAGATGAGATGGGCGGGCTGGCTCATTCACTCAACGAGGTGATCTGCCATTTTCGTGAGCTCATCACCCAGATCAACGGCATGGCGGAGCAGCTTGCCACAGCGTCGGCCCATCTGGCCCACATCGGCATGCAAAGCCGGGGGCGCTTCGCAGAGCAACAGGCAGAAACGGATCAGACCGCGACCGCCATGAACCAGATGAGTGCAACTGTGGCCGAAGTGGCGAACAGTTCCAACAGCGCCGCCGATGCGGCGCACCATGCCCACGAGAGTGCCCGTCACGGCCACCATATTGTCGAAGATGCTATCTTGCGCATGTCCGGCCTCTCCGCCCAGATCCAGAACACGGCCGCCATGATCACCCAGCTGGCGGATGACAGCCGCAACATCAGCAGCGTGATGGATGCCATTCGTGGCATTGCCGAGCAGACCAACCTGCTGGCGCTCAATGCGGCCATCGAAGCGGCGCGGGCCGGCGATCAGGGTCGCGGCTTTGCCGTGGTGGCCGATGAGGTGCGCACCCTGGCCCAGCGCACCCAGCGTTCCACCGAAGAGATCGGCAAGACCATTGTCAAGTTGCAGCAGGGGGCCAGCGAGGCGGCCTCCAGCATGGAACTGGGGCTGAGTCAGGTTGAGGAGTCCAATCGCACCGTGCTGGCCTGTGGTCAGGCCCTCGGCGAGATAGTGAGTTCGGTCAATGTGATCAACGAGATGAACACCCATATCGCCACGGCGGCTGAGGAGCAGAGCAAGGTAGCCGAGGAGATCACCCGCAACGTGGTCAACATAGCCCACATAGCGACAGAGTCGACCAAGGCCGCTTCCGAGTTGAACCAGAGTTGTCACGAGCTGGAGCAGCTGTCGAGCGATCTCAAGGTGAAGGTAGGGCAGTTCCGCTGTTAAAGGGGGCCGGGATAAATGAGGTAACAGGATGAAAAAGAAGAGGCGGCCCAGGGGCCGCCTCTTCTGTTATTGCCGTTTGGCTGTGGCGATTCAGGCTTTCGCCAGCCGACGCTCGATGGCATCCATCAGCATGCCTGTGATGGAGACGTCAAAGGCGGCCTCGATCTCGCGGATGCAGGTCGGGCTGGTGACGTTAATCTCGGTCAGCCTATCGCCAATGATGTCGAGGCCGACGAAGATGAGGCCCTTCTCTTTGAGGGTCGGGCCGACGGCGCGGGCGATGGCCCAGTCCGCTTCGCTCAAGGGGCGCGCCTCGCCACGGCCACCGGCCGCCAGGTTGCCCCGAGTCTCCCCCTGCGCCGGGATGCGGGCCAGGCAGTAGGGTACGGGTTCACCGTTCACCACCAGCACCCGCTTGTCGCCATCCTTGATGGCGGGCAGATAGGTCTGCGCCATGCAGTACTGGCTGCCATGTTCAGTCAGGGTTTCGATGATGACACCGACGTTGGCGTCATCTTCCTTCATACGGAAGATGGAGGCGCCGCCCATGCCGTCCAAGGGCTTCAAGATCACGTCTTTGTGTTTGGCGTGGAAGGCGCGCAGTTTGTCTGCTCTGCGAGTGACGAGCGTGGTCGGGGTGTGTTCGGCAAACCAGGCGGTGTAGAGCTTCTCGTTGGCGTCGCGCAGGCTCTGGGGCTTGTTGACGATGAGGCAGCCCTCATCCTCGGCCCGCTCCAGCATGTAGGTGGCGTAGATGAACTCTGTGTCGAAGGGGGGATCCTTGCGCATCAGGATCACATCCAGGGTGGAGAGGGGCTGATCGATCACCTCGCCCAGGCTGAACCAGTCGGCATAGTCATATTTGACGGTCAGCGGGCGCATGGTGCCAAAGGCGCGGCCGGCTTCCATATAGAGATCCGACATCTCCAGATAGAAGAGCTCATAGCCGCGCTTTTGCGCCTCTTCGAGCATGGCAAAGCTGGAATCTTTCTTGATATTGATGGCCGAAATCGGGTCCATCACTATGCCGAGTTTAATGGTCATCCGAGTTTCCTTCTTGTGGCTCGATTGCGAGTGAGATTCTTAAAACCTGTTTCAGGCCAGATCGCCAAAGCGGCACTGCAGCGCGGTAATGGCGGTCAGGGCGGCGGTTTCGGTGCGTAGCACCCGCGGCCCCAGCAGCATCTCTTTGAAATCTTCCTGCACGGTACGGGCGATCTCGTCGCTCGACAAGCCCCCTTCCGGACCGATCAGCAGCCGTACTCCATGCTCGGGAACAGGCAGGGTGTTGATGCTGTATTCGGCGCGCGGGTGCAGGTTGAGCTTGAGCTCTTGGGTCTCTTCCGCCAGCCAGGCATCGAGCTCCATCGGCATGCGAACTTCGGGCACCACATTGCGGCCGCACTGCTCGCAGGCACTGATCACCACCTTCTGCCACTGCTCGCGTTTCTTCTCCAGCCTGTCGGCGGGCAGCTTGACGCCGCAGCGCTCGGAGAAGAGCGGCGTGATGCAGGTGACACCCAGTTCGACGGATTTCTGGATGGTGAAGTCCATCTTGTCACCCCGGCTGATCACCTGGCCCAGATGGATGGCGAAGGGGGATTCCACCGAGCGCTGCTCGCAGCTGTCGATGGTCACTTCAACCGATTTCTTACCGACCAGGGTGATGGTGGCGGCATATTGATTGCCGTCGCCATTGAACAGCTCGAGCTGCTGGCCCGGCTGCATGCGCAGTACCCGGCCGATGTGGTTGGCACCGTCTTCCGACAGGGCGAGTGTCTGGCCAACTTGCAGGGTGGCCGCTTCATAGATACGTGGAATGCGCATGGCTGATTATCAGTCTCTTGCTTGGAAACCCTTCAATATCCTACTGCGAGGCGCTGAGCAAGGCTCACGCGACAGAGGTTGAAGGGGCTCATGATGAGAGGGGGCGCTCCCCCTCCTTAGTCAAATGGGGTTATCGGCACTGCTTTTCAATGAAGGGGTTGGTATTGCCCTGCAGCTTGCCGATGCGGCGGTTGCGCTCGCACTCCCAGCTATCTGCCGGGTACTGCCTGTCCCAGGCTTCGAACAGTTTACGTTGTTGCGCGGCGAGGCGCAGCCCATGTTGCTGGCTCATATAGAGGTAGGCGCGGGCGATCTGGCCTCGTACCAGCCCCTTGGGTGGTTGCACCCGGCGCTCCTTGAAGTCCACCAGCATCTGGCACTGGCCGTACTGATCCGGGGTGCCGTTCCAGTCGGAGAAACGGTAGTTGGCCCGATCGCCATTTACCTCGCCGATGGCGGGGAAGAGGTTGTGCATGTCCCCCTCCATCTTGTTGAACTCATCGCTCTTGCTGCAATTTTTGCGTCCACCCTGCTGCCAGCACTGCAGTTGATGGCCAAATTCCCAGGCGGGTACCACGTGTTCCCACTCGATACGGGCGGCTCGTTTGGGCTGCTTGCGCGGTTCATAACCGCAGCTGGCCAGATCTGGGCTCATTTTTTTGCCCTGATAGCGAATGTCGCAGCCGCAGTAGAAGGTGGTGACTGTGGGCTGGGTTTTATAGAGCTTGACCAGATCCTGCTTGGCGGTGCGAAAAGTCTGGGCATGAAGGGGCAGGCTGACCAACAGAGTCAGGGCGACAGAGAGCAGGGGACGAAACATGAAGATCCTTGGCAATGAAACGGTTGGATGAAAAGAGAAGGCACCCTAACACAGGGTTGCGACACGGGCTGGCTTACTGTGCAGACACTGGCGCCTGCTGTTCCCGCTCCAGGGGCTGCTTGCAGCAGCGGCAGTGGTAGCGGGCGTCGCCGCGCACCACCTTGTTGTGGCGGCGAACCGACAGCTGATGCTGCTGGCAGTGACAGCGATAAGGCACTGTGCGTTGGGCCAGCACCGTCAGATCGAAGCTGTGGGTGGTTCTGGGCTCAAGGCCGAACAGCTCCCGCATCAGCGACTGCCACTGCTGGCCGTGGGGCAATACCCTATGCTTGCCCCGACCCTCACCCCAGAGGGCATAGACCAGCAGATGGGCCACCTCATGGGGCACCACCTCGTCCAGAAACGCCTGCTGATTGGCCTGATAGAGGGCAGGGTTGAAGCGCAGCTCCCAGGTCTGCAGCCGCGCGGAACCCGCCGCCCGGCCCCGCATATTGCAATAAATGCGCGGACGGGCAAAGGTGCGACCGAGGCGCGCCTCGGCCTGCACGAAACAGGCGTCGACCCGCTGATGCAGCAGTTGTTCGAGATGAGCAGGGGTAGCAGACATGGGATTTCCGTCGGTCAGCAGACAAGCAAAAGGGGAGCCAGGCTCCCCTTTTATCACAACTGAGTGCCTTAGAGGCCAGCGGCGGAGCGCAGCAGCTCGGCCTTGTCGGTCTGCTCCCACGGGAACTCTTCGCGACCGAAGTGACCGTAGGCAGCGGTAGCCTGGTAGATGGGGCGCTTCAGATCCAGCATCTCGATCAGGCCATACGGGCGCAGTTCGAAGTGCTCGCGTACCAGCTTGACCAGCAGATCCTCGGCCACCTTGGCGGTACCGAAGGTTTCGACGCTGATGGAGGTCGGCTCGGCCACGCCGATGGCGTAGGAGATCTGGATCTCGCAGCGATCCGCCAGACCGGCGGCGACAATGTTCTTGGCCACGTAGCGGGCAGCGTAGGCGGCAGAGCGGTCAACCTTGGACGGATCCTTGCCTGAGAAAGCGCCACCACCGTGACGGGCCATGCCGCCGTAGGTGTCGACGATGATCTTGCGACCGGTCAGACCGCAGTCACCCATGGGGCCGCCGATAACGAAACGGCCGGTCGGGTTGATGAAGTATTTGGTGTCCTTGTTGACCCACTCGGCCGGCAGCACAGGCTTGATGATCTCTTCGCGCACCGCTTCCACCAGATCCTTGTGGCTGATGGATTCACTGTGCTGGGTAGAAAGCACAACGGCATCCACACCCAGGATCTTGCCTGCGTCGTCGTAGGCGAAGGTCAGCTGGCTTTTGGCATCCGGACGCAGCCACGGCAGGGTGCCGTTCTTGCGCACTTCAGCCTGACGCTTCACCAGCAGGTGAGAGTAAGTGATGGGGGCGGGCATCAGCACGTCGGTTTCGTTGGTGGCGTAGCCAAACATCAGGCCCTGGTCACCGGCGCCCTGCTCCAGCGGATCGCTGCGGTCAACACCCTGGTTGATGTCAGGGGACTGCTTGCCGATGGCGTTCAGCACGGCGCAAGAATCTGCGTCGAAGCCCATGTCGGAGTGGGTGTAGCCGATGTCACGCACTGTATCGCGCACTATCTCTTCGATATCGACCCAGGCAGAGGTGGTTACTTCACCGGCTACCATGACCATGCCGGTCTTGACCAGGGTCTCACAGGCGACACGGGCCTTGGTATCTTGCTTGAGGATGGCGTCCAGTACCGCATCGGAGATCTGGTCCGCAATCTTGTCGGGATGGCCTTCGGAGACCGACTCGGAAGTAAACAGCTTTGCCATGATGGGATTCTCAGCTTGTCTGGGGTTATCGCCACAGCAATAACCGGGTGATGATAGGATGATTGTAGAGGTATCTACATCTGGACGTCCATTTTAGTTAGCGCCCTTCTCGATTGCCAGCACTATTTTGGTTTTGCCCCGTGCTGGCCGAACAAGATACGTGCTTTACCCCATTTGGGGTGCAAGCCGATGACAACTCAATCGTTTGCCCTGGCAAGAAAAGCGATTGAGCTCCCAAAGCCACTTTATTCGCCCAGATAATATTTGCACCGCACGCCCCCTGCTGGGACAATAACGCGCCTTAATCTTGGCCATCAAATGAAGCAATCGCAGGAGATACAGATGCCTTCTCGTAAAGAGCTTGCCAATGCCATTCGCGCATTGAGTATGGATGCCGTTCAAAAAGCCAACTCCGGTCACCCGGGCGCCCCCATGGGAATGGCGGATATCGCCGAAGTGTTGTGGCGCAGCCACCTCAAGCATAACCCGAACAACCCCAAGTGGGCCGACCGCGACCGTTTCATTCTGTCTAACGGCCACGGCTCCATGCTGCTGTACTCTCTGCTGCATCTCTCCGGTTATGATCTCTCCATCGACGATCTGAAAAACTTCCGCCAACTGCACTCTCGCACCCCCGGCCACCCCGAGTACGGTTATGCGCCAGGCATCGAAACCACCACTGGCCCGCTGGGTCAGGGCATCACCAATGCCGTGGGCATGGCGATCGCCGAAAAAGCCATGGCCGAGCAGTTCAACCAGCCGGGTCACGACATCGTTGACCACTACACCTACGCCTTCATGGGCGACGGCTGCCTGATGGAAGGCATCTCCCACGAGGCTTGCTCCCTGGCAGGTACCCTGCAACTGGGCAAACTGATCGCATTCTGGGATGACAACGGTATATCCATCGACGGTCACGTTGAAGGCTGGTTCACCGACGACACCCCCAAGCGTTTCGAAGCCTACGGCTGGCACGTGATTGCTGCCGTTGACGGTCACAGTCCGGAAGCCATCAATGCCGCCATCGAAGCCGCCAAGGCCGAGACCGGCAAGCCGACCCTGATCTGCTGCCGCACCATCATCGGCTACGGTTCACCGAACAAATCTGGTTCTCACGATTGCCACGGCTCACCGCTGGGCAACGACGAGATCGCCGCCGCCCGTGCCTTCCTGAAGTGGGACCACGCACCGTTCGTCATTCCGTCCGACATCGCCGCCGAGTGGAACGGTCAGGAGAAGGGTACCAAGCTGGAAGCCGACTGGGCTGCCAAGTTTGCCGCCTATGAAGCCGCTCACCCGGCGCTGGCTGCCGAATTCAAGCGTCGCACCGCAGGCGAGCTGCCGGCCAACTGGGCCGCTGAATCTGCCAAGATCATCGAGACCCTGCAAGCCAACCCGGCCAAGATTGCGACCCGTAAAGCGTCCCAGAACTCTCTGGAAGCCTTCGGCAAGCTGCTGCCCGAGTTCATGGGTGGTTCCGCTGACCTGGCCCCGTCCAACCTGACCATGTGGTCCGGTTCCAAGTCTCTCACCCCCGAGAGCGCGGCAGGCAACTACATTCACTACGGTGTGCGCGAGTTCGCCATGTCCGCCATCATGAACGGTATCGCCCTGCACGGTGGTTTCATCCCCTACGGCGCCACCTTCCTGATGTTCATGGAGTACGCCCGCAACGCCCTGCGTATGGCCGCCCTGATGAAGCAGCGCGCCATCTTCGTTTACACCCACGACTCCATCGGTCTGGGTGAAGATGGCCCGACTCACCAGCCGGTCGAGCAGATCGCCTCCCTGCGTCTGACCCCGAACATGAGCACCTGGCGCCCATGTGACCAGGTTGAATCCGCCATCGCCTGGAAGCACGCCATCGAGCGTATGGACGGCCCGACTGCGCTGATCTTCTCCCGCCAGAACCTGCCCCAGATGGACCGTACCGCCCAGCAATTGGCCGATACCGCCAAGGGTGGTTATGTGCTGAAGGATTGTGCCGGTACGCCGGAACTCATCCTGATCGCCACCGGTTCCGAAGTGGAGCTGGCCGTGGCCGCCTATGAGCAGTTGACTGCCAAGGGCCGCGCCGTGCGCGTGGTTTCCCTGCCAGCCACCGACGTGTTCGACGCCCAGTCTGCCGAATACAAGGAGTCCGTCCTGCCGTCTTCCGTCACCAAGCGCGTGGCCATCGAAGCGGGCATCGCCGACTACTGGTACAAGTACGTGGGCTTTGGCGGCAAGATCATCGGCATGACCACCTTCGGTGAGTCTGCACCGGCCGAGCTGCTGTTCAAGGAATTCGGCTTTACCGTGGAAAACGTGGTTGCGACCGCAGAGTCCCTGTAATAGCTAAATATTGGGCTGGTTTGGCCCAATAGCTGGAATAACAAAGCGCCCTCCATCGAAAGATGGGGGGCGTTTTTTATAAGAGAATTTTATTCTATGGGAGACATGGTCAACCCTGAGTGAATAATTCAGTTTTACAACTTAGTATGTTGGCGACCTCCAATTTATCGGTATGGCTGCATTTATTTGGTGCCATACGATTCCGTTCATAATATGCTGTGCATCTGAATGGTGATTAATCCGCATTCGTTGCAGTATCGTTTCCAGTGATATAGGGCAGGCGAGTTATTTGTCGTTCGATCATGGTAGTGAGTGATTTTTAAGTAAATCAGGTGATTTACAGCATTTTAAAAAGGATGGGGTATTTACAATGGCTTGTTCTGTATTGATTGATAAGTCAGAGGGAAAGCTGAAGATAAATTCTGATTCGTATGATTTGAACAGGATCTCTGATGTATAAGTAAAAGTGCTTACATGGAAGGATAAACAAATAAACATGTTATTGTTCGGGTTAATTACATCCAGTATCCTTTTCTACTTTATACCGACTGAAGCGCAGGGGAAGGGAATGACGTTGTTTCTCCCCGCAGTCACTTTTCTGGCAGGAATGGTGATGGCTATGGTCACCAGTACAAAATACGTATTCAGACTCGAATTCAAACACGCCGATGAAACCGGCGTGCAATGGATCACTGCTGCCAAGAGCAGAAATGCGCGGGAGTATGAGATCTTTAAATTGAAAGAGGTGGAGCTTAAACAAATTCTCGGATAACTAAGGAAAATTTTAAGCATAAGGTCGTCAATGTTGACACCCGATAAAAAGACACCGGCTTATCCGGTGTCTTTTTATCATTTAAAGCAAATCTTACACCTGCGGCGGGGTACTTTCCGCATTGGAGAGTACTGCATCCATCTGCACCAAGGCGCCGGCGGGCAGCTCGCTCACGCCAATGACGGTGCGGGCGGGCAGATAGCTCGGGAAATAGCGGGTATAGACGGCATCCACCTCGGCCAGATCCGCGATGTTCTTCACCTGAATATTGACCTTGACGATATCGTCCATCACATGGTCGATGCTCTCGACGATGGCCTTGATATTGCTGAGGCACTGGGCGGTCTGCTCTTTGACACAACCAGTCAGGATCTTGCCGGTGGTGATATCCAGCGGCAGTTGAGCGGCCAGATGGTTGTAGTGGGAGAAGGCGACAGTCTGGCAATGGAGCGGGCTGCGTGGTGCCTTGTCGGTATTGCGGGCAGCGATCACCAGATTGTGACGGTCTTCTACCAGTTGCGGCGGTGTGCCGTCACCGTGGGAGATGACCGCATCCATCTGCACCCGGGCACCCATTGGCAGGGCAGTTGCGCTGATCACGGAGCGGGCCGGCAGATAGGCGACGGCGCGGGCAATGGCGGAGTCCGGGAAGAAGGTGGTGTAGACCTCGTTGACGGCGTCCAGATCCGCGAGGCTGGTCAGGTAGATGTTCACCTTGACGATGTCGTCAAACGGCACATCGATGCTTTCCAGCACGGTCTTGATGTTGCGCAGACACTGACCTGCCTGCTCCTTGATACCACCGGCGACCAGCTTGCCCGAGGCGGCCTCGACCGGCAGCTGTGCACCTATGTTGTTGTAGTGGGAGAAGGCGACGGTATGGGTCGAGAGCGGGTTGTGCGGTGCCTTGTCGCTGTTGCGGGCCAGTTTCACCAGGGCGCAGGGCGCCTGCGGGAAGGTGCCTTCGCCATTGGAGATGATGGCGTCGATCTGCACCTGGGCATCCAGCGGCAGGGCGGCCACGGCGAGTGTGGTGCGGGTCGGCAGATAGCCCGGGAAGAATTCGCGATAGACGGCGTCGACCGCTTCCAGATCCGAAATGTCTTTGAGGAAGATGGTGGCTTTGACCATATCGTCCATCACGTGGCCGATGCTCTCTATGATCGCCTTGAGGTTATTCAGGCACTGTCTGGCCTGTACCTTGACGTCGCCACTCACCATCTTGCCAGTCTTGGGATCGACCGGCAGCTGGGCAGAAATATTGTTGTAATGAGAGAAAGCCACCGTCTGGGTGTAGGGGCCCAGATCCTGGGGGGCATGGGTGGTATTTCTTGCAGCCTTGATGATGGTGCCACTCATAGATATTCCTCTTTTTAGTATTCATTGTTAACTCAGGTACAGGTTCGTCCCATCCGAGTGCGCCAGCAGGTGCATCCCCGGTTATATATTTAATCCACTCAATAGCTGAATGGGATAAGAGAGGAAGGGACAGGGTTGATTATTTCAGACGAGGCGATTCTATGAGTGGCCATCAGGGGATGCAAACCAGTGATTGCGTTTCTATGAGATGGCTCAACGCTTGGAAATATAGCTGTTTTGCTATTCAATTCAGGGTGAATACGATTCCTGGGTGGATCAAACAGGTCTGGTGTCGCAGGCGAGCCCGTGTGGACTGGGTTCTTCCCCTGGCGGGGGAGGGGGCTGTGCTGTGAACGAGGCGTTAAAAACATGCGCCATCTTGCGGTTAATCGATTTTATTGTGCATAGATATGTATTTTTAAGCGTTTTGTGCATCTATCCTGTCTGCTAAAAATATGCTAGCCCAAGGTCATCCAAAGACTAATAAAGATGTGGCTGAAATATAATTCAATATATTGCATAGGCGATATTTTAATATTGCGTTCGAATAGCCGCTTGTTCGCTGATCCTGATGATATTTATCGCGCCAAATAGAGAGATAAATATGCCATAAGGGTGCAGTCGTCCTGTTGGCGGCTCGTGATAGTGGGGCCAAATGCTGGCTTACCCGCTTGGGCGACGCAGATCGGGCAGCCAGTGTTACTTATCCGGCGGGGTAGAGGGCCGTGCGATTGGCGACCGTGTATGGGAGGGCAGCTTGCCCTCCCTTGCTGGCAGTGATCGGGGTAATAGGTGGTGCTCCCAGTTGGCGATCAGGCGGGATAGAGGGCACCCAGGACGGCAAGACGGCTGGCACCGGTAACGGCGGGCAGGTTGCCGGGTTTGCGGTGGATAAAGCGCTGTGCCAGCCAGGCAAATGCCGCTCCCTCCATCCAGTCGGGGGCAATCCCCAGCTCGGTCGTGCTGGCGATGCGCCAGCCGGGCAGCAGGTTGGCCAGCTCCGCCAGCAAGGGGCCATTGTGAGCACCGCCACCACAGACGAAGAGCTCGGTTTTGGGCTGGTTGATCCCGGGGGATTCGGGAGGGACGGGCAGCTGACGAGCGATACTGTGGCAGGTGAGCGCCTGCAGGGTGCGCTGCACATCCACGGGGGCGTATGTACTGCCCGCCAGCTCGCCATCGAGCCAATCCAGGGTAAACATCTCCCGCCCCGTGCTCTTGGGCCACGGGGCGGCGAAGTAGGGGTGAGCCAGCAGCTTTTCCAGCAGCGCCGGTATCAGCTGGCCGCTGGCGGCCCATTTGCCTCCGGCGTCATAGCTGCCGCCGTGGGGCTGATGGCGGCGATACCAGCCATCGAGCAGGGTGTTGGCAGGGCCGGTATCAAAACCATACACCCCGCCCGCGTTGCCTGGCAGCACCGAGATATTGGCGATGCCGCCTAGGTTCAGCACCACCCGCAGCACGCCGGGCTTGGCAAACAGCGCCTGATGGAAGGCGGGCACCAGCGGGGCCCCCTGACCACCGAGCGCCATGTCCATGGTGCGGAAATCGGCGATGACGTCGATGCCGGTCAGCGCCGCCAGCAGGGCGGCGTTGCCGATCTGCAGGGTAAACCTAAGCTGGGGGCGGTGACGAATGGTCTGGCCGTGGCTGCCGATGGCGCGAATAGCGGCAGGGGTAAGGCCCGCCTTGGCGAGCAGGGCATGAGTGGCGGCGGCAAATTCCTGCGCCACTTGGTGGTCGGCGACCCCCAGCCTGTCTATCTCGTTGTCGCCGGGCGTACAGAGGGCATGAAGCGCATGCGCCATGTCGGCAGGCCAGGGGTGGCAGAGTGCTGCTTCGACCCGTAGTTCATCCCCGTCCATCATCACCAGCACGGCGTCGATACCATCCATGCTGGTGCCGGACATCAGCCCAATGTAGCGCTCAATCATGGTGTCTCCTAAATTGCGGGTAGGAAAAGAGAGTGAGAGAGGATAGAGAAGGTCACGGCCTCAATCCCATGCACATTCCGGTCCCCGACATCAGACCGAGATCGTGCTCACTCATGACAGCTCCTTATGTGTCGAGAAACCTGACCAGAGAGAAGGGATAACGGCATCGCTGCCATGCTCTCTTCCGGCTCCCTGTATCAACCCGACAGCATGTGCTTTCACGCCATATGGCTCGGCAGAGGCGCGGCTTAATTGTCGCGACCGTCCCGCTTGTTCTGGGCCAGCTGCAGCTCGGGTTTGTCGAGTTGGTCGAGTTTGGCCAGTTGCGGCGTTGCCAGCAGTTTGAAGTTGGCCAGCTCCCGCCCTGTGAGGGTCTCGGCCTGCGGCAGATTGAGGGTGCGCGGGTTCTTGTGAATGCCGCCCACCACAAATTCATAGTGCAGGTGCGGGCCTGTTACCCGACCTGTGCCCCCCAGGGTGCCAATGGTCTGCCCCTGTTTCACCCGCTGACCTTTATTGACGGTGCGTTTGGAGAGGTGCAGGTACTTGGTCACATAGTTGCCGGCGTGCTTGATGAAGACATAGTTGCCGTTGAACTGGTTGTAACCGGCCGCCACTACGCTGCCGCCGCCCGCCGCCATGATGGGGGTGCCCACCGGTGCCACATAGTCGATGCCATTGTGGGGACGCACCTTGCCGGTGACCGGGTGCAGGCGGCGCGGATTGAAGTTGGAACTGATGTATTTGAAGTTGACTGGCGCGCGCAGGAAGCTTTTGCGCATCGCCTTGCCTTCCGGTGTGTAGTAGTTGCCATCATCGTTCAGCACGGCGCGATAGATGGCACCCTGGTTGATGAACTCGGCGGCCAGAATGTCGCCGGAGGCCACTCGCTCGTCATCCTGGAATTTTTCCTGATAGACAACCCGAAAGCTGTCCCCGGGTTGCAGGTCCTGTGCGAAGTCGATATCCCAGCCGAAAATGGCGGCGAGATCCATGATCTGATCTTCGGTCATCCCCGCCTCGACGGCAGCCCCCCAGAAGCTGGAGCGTATCTCGCCTCGGGTAACCTGCTCGCGGGTATCGAGTTCCAGCTTGACCGGTTTGGCCACGAAGCTCTCGGCCTTGCGGCTTACTTTCAACGCCTGTTCCAGGCTGTGGGGGTAATAAAGGCTGTGCAGATCGCCATTTTTGGTGAGCTTGAAGGTGAGTTCTTGCCCGGGACGCAACATGCGCAGGGGGTCGCTGCCGTCGAGTTGATCGATCAGGTGCAGATCCGTGGTGCTGAGCCCCAGCCGCTGGAAGATGACGCCCATGTTGTCGCCACGGCGCACTTTCACCTGTTTGGTGACATAGCTCGGCTTGGGCGGGATAGCCGCTTGCCCGGCTTGTGCCAACAGATCGTCGTCGTCCGGTTGCGGCTCGGCGGCTAGCTCGTTGCTGTTTTCATCGACCCGGGTGGCGACTGCCCGTTCGCTTGGCCAGGCCGCCAGCATCATCACCATGATGCTCAAAATCAGCACCATCTTGCGGTGCCAGGTGGGAAGAGAGTTGAAGGCGTTCCAAATGACCATGAGAAGCTGACGAAGTCGGGCAGAATGAGCGGATTTTACAGTCTTTCCAATTAGCTCGCCATTCCAGTAATATGTTTGGCCCTGTGGAATCGTGATTGGAGTGTCAAAAAATGTCCCAGCTCGAGGTGGCGCTAGCCGAGATCAAGCGCGGAGCGGAAGAAATTCTGGTTGAAGAAGAACTGGTTGCCAAGTTGAAGGAAGGGCGCCCGCTGCGCATCAAGCTGGGGATGGACCCGACGGCTCCCGACATTCACCTGGGTCATACCGTGATCCTCAACAAGCTGAAGACCTTCCAGGATCTGGGTCACGAGATCATTCTGCTGATCGGCGATTTCACCGCCATGGTGGGTGATCCCTCCGGCAAGAACAGCACTCGTCCGCCGCTCTCCGAAGAGGCCATCAAGCACAACGCCCTCACTTATGCGGAGCAGGCGTTCAAGATCCTCGATCCCGCCAAGACTCGCATCGAGTACAACTCCAGCTGGCTGGGCGAGCTGGGTGCGACCGGCATGATCAAGCTGGCGGCCAAGCAGACCGTGGCCCGCATGATGGAGCGCGACGACTTCAAGAAGCGCTACACCGGCGGCCAGTCCATCGCGATTCACGAATTCCTCTATCCACTGCTGCAAGGCTATGACTCGGTTGCGCTCAAAGCGGACGTCGAGCTCGGCGGTACCGATCAGAAGTTCAACCTGCTGATGGGCCGCGAGCTGCAAAAAGATGCCGGTATGGCCGCCCAGTGCGTGCTGATGATGCCGCTGCTGGTCGGTCTGGACGGCGTCAAGAAGATGTCCAAGTCCGCCGCCAACTACATAGGCGTGCACGATGCCCCGGGCGAGATGTTCGGCAAGATCATGTCCATCACAGATGACCTGATGTGGAACTACTACGAGCTGCTCTCCTCTCGTCCCTTGGCCGAAATTGAAGAGTTCAAAGCCGGTATCGCCGCGAACACCCTGAATCCCCGTGACGTGAAGATCTGGCTGGCGAAAGAGATCATCGCTCGCTATCACGACGAAGCGGCAGCGGAAGCGGCCCACGAAGATTTCACCCAGCGTTTCTCCAAGAACGCCATTCCGGACGAGATGCCGGAAGTCGAACTGGCGCTGGAAGGTGACGGTCTGGCCATCGCCAACCTGCTCAAAGACGCCGATCTGGTGGCCACCACCTCCGAAGCACTGCGTATGATCAAGCAGGGCGCGGTCAAGCGTGACGGCGAGAAGCTGGAAGATGGCAAGGCACTGGTAGGTACCGGCACCGCCGTCTATCAGGTCGGCAAGCGCAAGTTTGCCCGGGTCACCGTCAAGTAAGCCAGCCTCTCTACGAGACTTGCTTTGTAGTTGTCTCCCGAGCACTGCCTGTGCTCGGGAGACAGCACTTGCAAGCTGTCCCATCGCGACGGTTTGCAAGATAACTCCCCCTTCTTGCTGGCTGTCTACCCCTCTCTCGCCTCTTGCTGTCTGACTTGCCTTGTTCGTTTGCTCTCATGCCATCCGCGGCGTCGGAGAACACCTGCGCGTTTCACGATAGGAACAGGGTGGGTGATGTCTTGTTTACCCGCCTTCAGCCAAGGCTCACTTCTCCCGTCGATTTATGAAGACCATAAAAAATGCCGGTCAAGTGACCGGCATTTTTGGACATGGCGTTGGGCGCGTTACATCAGACGGTAAAGAACTTGAAGTTGACGAAGGCCACAGCGATGAAGGAGGCCACCATGCCACTGATGCAGAGCACGGCCGGGCGCATGGCTGGCCAGCGATGGGTCAGCAGGATAATGGCCAGCAGGGTCGGGTAGAGACCGAACATGTAGCGTGGCATGGCGTTGAGGCCCGTCATCAGCGGTATGGTGCAGCAGATGAACATCAGGGTGGCTTCGGCCCAGCGCTTCTGGCTGAACAGGTAGAGATTCAGGCACCAGCCGAAGATCACCATGATGGAGAGGTAAGCCTTGCGCCCGCCCAGTTCGAAGCCGCTCAGCCACCAGTCGAGCGGGCTGTCCATGTAACGACCCCAGGCCACCTGGATATGTTTGAAGGCCAGCGCATCACCAGTGAGGTGATAGAGGTAGACCATATAGGAAAACAGGCCGAGCGGAATGAGCCAGAGGGTGAATACCACTTTGAGGGCGCGTTCGGTGAAGCGGAAGAACTCCCGCCAGCCGTAGGCCTGCAGCGCCAGGATCAGCACAGGGAAGACCATCATCACACCCAGATTGCGGGTGCCGGAGATGCAAACGCCGAGTACTGCGACCATCAGCCATTGTTCCCGATAGGCAAACAGGAACATCCCCAGCATCAAGGCCATGAACATCGACTCTGTATAACCGGAGACGAAATAGGCGGAGAAGGGGGAGAAGGCGAGCAGCCAGACTCCGAAGCGGGCAGTCTCGTCACCCAGCTTGAGCTGGCGCAGCACCAGCAGCATCAGCGGCAGGCTGGCGAAGAAGGCGATGTTGGCCACCAGCATCAGGCCGATCAGGCTCTCGACGTTGAGCAGGTTTGACAGCGCACCTGACAACATCGGATAGAGCGGCATGAAGGCCCAGTTGGCCGCATTGCCCTTGCTGAGCCAGCGCGGGTAGAGATCGTAGCCGTTTTCGATGATGCGCTGGAACCAGACGCAGTCGAACTGGCAATAGGCTTGTAGCGGACCTATGTCGGTGGCGCCGTAAAGCTGGACACCGAAATAACCCATGCCATAGAGGGCAACCCGACTCAGCAGGAAGGCGGCGATGATCATCAGCCAGTCACGGCTGCTGATGGCCAGTGACGGGCGATAGGGAGCCTGACTGCTGGGAGTCGAGCTGTCGGGAGTCAACGTTGTAATGTCATTCATCAGGCAAATACCCAGACGCGAGAGAGGATATAGGTGAGCACTGTGACTGTCAGCGTGGCGATCACCACAGGCAGCAGACCAGAAAGACCCGCAAACAGCAGACCGCTCAATATCAGGTTTCTCACCGCCAGCGAGAAGAGGGCAACCAGCAAGAACTTGCCGATGGCACCCTGTTTCTGGAAGGTGATGTAACGATGGCCAAAGAATGAGAACCAGAAGGCAATCATGAAGGCGATGGTGGTAACCCAGTGTTCAGAGATGGCGGGCCAGGTATGAAACAGCGCGATAGAGGTACCAAGGTCGACGAGGGTTGCCCCCCCGCCGACCAGACCGAACCGGAACAGGCGCCAGAATTCCTCGCGGGAGATCATTGAGGCGCTTGCTCCTTCTTGTCTTGTTGCTGTTCTGTCTCTTGCTGTGTGTCAGCGTCCTGCTGCTTGTCTGCCTCCGGCTTGGCATACTGGCCATAGATCCCTTCGATGAGATAGATGGGACGCTGTTTCACTTCCACAAACATGCGACCTATGTACTCGCCAATGATGCCAAGAGACAGCAGTTGGATGCCACCAAGGAACAGCACCACTGACATCAGGGAAGCATAACCGGGTACGTCTATCCCGAAGAAAACCACCTGGGTGACGATCTTGAGGATGTAGAGGAAAGCAACGAAGGAAACACCGACCCCCACATAGCTCCACACCCGCAGCGGCCAGCTGGAGAAACTCATCAGGCCATCGAGGGCGAAGTTCCACAGCTTCCAGTAGTTGAACTTGGTTTCACCGGCGTGACGGGCCGGGCGCTCGTAAGGAACGCCCACGGCACGAAAGCCGGCCCAGGCAAACAGACCCTTCATGAAGCGGTTGCGCTCTGGCAGTTGCTTGATCGCCTCGACCACACGGCGGTCGATCAGACGGAAGTCACCTGCGTTCTCCGGCAGCTTGGTGCTGGTGGAGAGGGCGTTGAAGAAACGGTAGAAGCCACCGGCGGTGACACGCTTCATCGGGGTATCGGCACTGCGGTCCACCCGTATGCCGTAGACGGTGTCATAGTCACCGGTCTGCCACAGCTTGACGAACTCCAGGATCAAGGAGGGGGGATCTTGCAGATCCACGTCCATCGGTACTATGGCATCACCTTTGGCATGATGCAGACCGGCGGTCATGGCCGCTTCTTTGCCGAAGTTGCGCGCCAGGTTGACCAGGGTCACCCTGGGATCGCGGGTGATGGCTCGCTCGATCACTTCACGGGTGCTGTCACGGCTGCCGTCGTTGACGAACACTATTTCCAGCCGATCCTTGAGAGGCGCCAGTTCGTTATCTATCGCGTTGATGAAGGCATCTATGCTCTCTTCCTCGTTGTAAACGGGAACGATCAGAGAGAGTCGAAAATCGGCATGCGACATGAAAACTTCCTTATTTGGAAAATTATTTTATAAAACAACGTATAGGAGAGTACGTCTTACTGGGCGACGGTCAGGCGTACCGACTGGACATTGAGGGGGGTCGGTGCGGACAGCGCCAGGAAGTTAGGCCGTTTCGGGTCCGACGTCAGAGAGTCGCCCGGCAGATTGAGCCGGATTTCGTTGATGCCAGCCTTGGCCAGGCGGACTGTCGTGGTGAAGTCATGACCCAGCGCCACCTTGAGCAGGGTGCCTGCCTGCGGGCTGTTGACCCTGGCCTGTATGGTCAACTGTTCAGGCTGAGCCTGATGCTTGGGCAGCACGAAATAGAGGCCACCCTGGCCGCTGAGTTCGGTGCCTTCGCTGCTTGGCTTCTTGGCCCAGCCTGCGCTGGAGAGAAAGCGGCTCGGCCTGGTCAGGTTGAGCTCGTTGCCGGGCTGATAGGTCATGCTGGAGTTGTGCTCCCAGAAGCGGGTCTTGCCTTCCAGGTAATAGAGTTTGTAGGCCAGGCTCACGTTGGGGTGGGCAGCCAGATAGAGGGTGTAAAGGTAGAAACCACTCAGTGCCATGATGGCAGTCAGAAAACCGAACTTTTTGTACGTCATATCACTCTCTACGCCTCACGATTGGTAGGCTGATTTCGCGCATATGCTAATCCAATTGCAAAAAAAGCATAGTGGATCACAAAAATATATTTGGTCACATATTAACCCCTTTCGAGCCCGTACTCCAAATGCTCCCGGTTTGCCCTGTTTATGGCTTGAACAAGCCCGGTGCCGCACCGGGTCTGGACTGATTTCATGGCCGAGTCCCTGTGGGGATAAACCCGCCCCGCGTAGAGTACCGATGGATAAGAATCGCTGTGGCAGGATCTGTCGCCATTTGACCAAGGGCGATTTATGATGGGGCATCGCGTTGTCAAGGATGACTCATGAAGCTGACACTCTTCTGCTGGGCGCTCTGGTTGCTCTCTCCGGCGGCATCGGCAAACAGCTTGTGCCCCTCTCCACTGCGGGTCGGTTTTGACCATTGGCCACCGTATCACTATTACGACAGCGCGACGACGGATGACAAGGTGCTGAAAGGTTTTGCCGTGGAAACACTCAATGCCATGCTCACGCGACTGGGTTGTTAGGTCACCTATGTGGAGCGGCCCTGGAAGCGGATACTGCACGATCTGGAACTGGGCTCGCTCGACATCGCCATGGAGGCATACTCCAACAAGGAGCGTGCTCGCTATGCCTGGTTTTCCGATGGCTATAATCCGGGGCGCAGTGTGCTCTGGGTCCGCAAGTCCTCTTCCTACCCTGAAAGCGATTTGGCGAGTTGGCTGGCCAGTGGTCATATTCTCGGGGTGACCAAGGATTACTACTACGGGGCCGAGACGGCCGACTTGTTGCGCCGTTATGCTGATCAGGTAAGCGTGGTCAATGATCATCAAAATTATGGCAAGCTGGTGCTCGGCCGGATCGACGGTTTTCTCGGGGATATTCTGGCCACGCCCTGGGGTCTGAAAGAAGAGGGGCTAAACGATCTGATCGTGCCTCATGTCATGGCCGTATATGAAGCACCCACTTTTTTCATGTTCAGCAAACAACGGCTTTCACCGGCGTTTGTCAGGGCGTTCAATCGGGAGCTGGCTGAATTTAAAGCAACCAATGAGTATGACGTTATCTGGCGGCGCTACGCGCCCGCCAGCTAGTAAAGTCGCTGGCATTCACGCATCATGAGCGCCTTGACCGCAGGGTCTGGCAGTTGAAGTGAACCGATCTTGAGGTAAGCATGGGGAAGAAGTATTGGCTGGCGTTGGCAAACCTGATCTGGCTGGGCTGCTTGCCAGCGGCAATGGCGCAGGCAAGCGAAGGACAGGTGTTGGTAACCCAGGCTGCGGTGCAGCATGACTGGTATCAGAACAGTACCGCAGAGCAGGCTCGCCTTGAGTTGGAGCTCCAGTTGCAGGAGGCCGTACTGGCCCAGTTGCACCCTGACTTCTTCAGTCTCTGGAAGAAGCTGCAGCCCAAGCCGGCCGATCAGCGTGGCGCCCTTTATGATGAAGTTTTTGGCAAGCTGGCCCGTTTTCAGCAGGCCTGGCGTGCCATGGATCTGGTCGCCCGCGAGCAGATGCAAACCCTCAAGCTCAATTTGAACCAACCGTTGGCACACGAGCCTGTTGGTGACAATCTGCTGGATCAGGTCAAGCAGCTCAGACCCCAGGTCGCCGAGTATGAGTCGGTGCGCGAGGAAGTGCGCAAACTGCTCGCCATGCCAATGGCCAAGCAGTGGCCGACCCTGACCATGCCGACCCTGCGGGCGGGTGAGGCATCCCCTGAACTGGGGCAGATCCGTACCATCCTCAACGAGCTGGGGGATGGCGCCCCCCGTCATGACGACGCCACCTATGACGTTGACACCCAGCAGGCCATCAAGCAGTTCCAGCGCCGCCACGGTCTGACCGCCGATGGCATCATTGGTCGCCAGACTCGCACCTGGCTCAACACCGGGCCGCAAGTGCGTGCCAGCCTGCTGCTGCGCAACCTGTGGCGTCGGGATCTGGTGGATCATCTCTCCGGTGCCCGTTACGTGCTGGTCAATATTCCTGACTACCGTCTGAGTGTGGTGGAGTCCGGCAACGAGGTGTTTACCAGTCGAGTCATCGTTGGCAAGGAGCAGCGGGCAACCCCCATACTCGCCAGCGAGATCCGCTCCATAGTGCTCAACCCGCCCTGGCATGTGCCGCGTTCCATCCTGAGCAAGGATATTCTGCCCAAGCTGGGTCGGGATCCTGCGTATTTGAATCGCGAGCAGTTCGAAGTGATCGACGGCGAAGGCAACCCTGTGCAGTTCACCGAAGAGGGCTGGTATCAGGCGTTGGCCGCCGGTTTCCCTTATCGCCTGCGGCAAAAGCCCGGTGATCACAATGCCCTGGGGCGCTACAAGTTCTATCTGCCCAACAACGACGCCATTTATCTGCACTCCACTCCGCGCAAGGCGCTGTTCGAGCAAGGGGCTCGTGCCTTCAGCTCCGGTTGTATCCGGGTGGAGCACGCAGACGATCTGGCCGAGTTGCTGCTGGCGGACTCCCGCTACCAGCCGGACAAGGTGGCTAGCATACTGAAAAATACCCAGACAAAGTGGTTGCCGCTGACCACCCCTATCCCGGTATTTACCGTCTACTGGAGCAGCTGGATCGACGAAGAGGGTCGCCAGCAACTGCGCAATGACATCTATGGATTTGATCGAGTCAGCTTCCAAAGTCGCCTGCTGTGATCCTTGCCACAGAGTGAAAAGCCCGGCCCTTGCCGGGCTTTTTCATTGGTGCTGACGGTTTGACATGAGAGGGTTCGAAAGGTAGTTTCAAGCACCTGTATCAAATTCACTCAACAGTGTCGCTTACATCTGCGATGGACGAACTCCTTATGCTGGAACAAGAGATAAGTCGACGTCGCCTGCTGCTGGGGGCTGGGTGCCTGCTGGGGGGAGCCATGCTCTCATTCCCTGCCATGGCGAGCCGCAGTACCTCAGGACGTGAACTCAGTTTTTTCAATCTCAATACCGGTGAGCGGGTGCAGGCCAGTTATTGGGAGAATGGTCGCTACCTGCAAGACGGGCTGGCCGAGCTCAATCATATTTTCCGTGACTATCGTCGCAACGAAGTGTTCAACATCGACAAGAAGCTGTTCGATCAGCTCTATCTGTTGCAGCACAAGCTGGGCCGCAACGGCGAAATCCAGCTTATTTCCGGCTACCGTTCGCCGGCGACCAATCGCCAGAAGCGCAGTAAGAGCCGCGGCGTTGCCAAGCACAGCTATCACACCCTGGGTCAGGCGGTGGATGTGCGGATCCCGGGTGTTCAGTTGGCCCATTTGCGCAAGGCTGCGCTCAATCTCAAGGTGGGTGGAGTGGGCTACTACCCGAGCGACAACTTCGTTCATCTGGACACCGGGCCCGTCCGCAGCTGGTAGTCGTTGGCGGCAGCCGGCGAGCGACACCTCGCCTCTATGGCGGGCTGCAGCGCCTGGTCACTGGCAAAGAGGGGGGCCGAGCTGTTAGGCTCCGGACACTATCCAGAGGAGAACCAGATGAAACATATTTTGCTCGGGGGCATGATTGCCCTGCTGCTGACCGGTTGTGGCAAGCTCAATCGCGAGAATTACGACAAGTTGAAGATGGGGATCAGCTACGCGGAAGCGAGCACCATACTCGGCAAGGCAGAGCGCTGCGACGATGCCTTGGGCACCACCAGCTGCATCTGGGGAGAGGAGGGCAAGAACATCAAGATCCGCTTCATCGCCGACAAGGCAACCTTCTTCAGTTCGGAAGGGATTAACTGAGTCGTGTACGCACTCAGTGTCTCCATACAAAAAAGCGCCTGTCAGGCGCTTTTTTGTTGTCTGCAATCCGAACTGCTTCGCCAGAAACTGGCGCGCTCAGTGGGTTGCGTACTGATAGTGGAAGGTGGGCAATCCCCACTTGAATCGTACCGCCAGCAAGCGCAACACGAAGCCGATCCCGATGGCACCAAAGGCGGCCCAGTCGTTGGGCAGGCCCTGATCCAGCGCCAGGCAGTAGATGGCGGCGGTGATCAGCGAGATGGCAGCATAGAGCTCCCGGCGAAACACCAGGGGAATGCGCTGGCAGAGCAGGTCTCGCAGTACACCGCCAAAGGCGCCGGTGACCACCGCCATGATGCAGGCAATGCCGATGCCATGGCCCATCTCCAGGGCCCTAGCGGCGCCGAAGATGGAGAAGACCACCAGTCCCAGCGCATCGAGCGCCAGGAACAGCTTGCCGAGGTAGCGCATCAGCGGTGCCGATATGACGGCGGCCATGGCCGCGCCTGCCACCAGCAGCACATATTCCGGATGTTCAACCCAGAGCAGGGGATAGTGCCCAAGCAACACATCCCGGATGGTACCGCCACCAATGGCCGTTGCCGAGGCGATGATCACCACGCCAAACAGATCCATCCGTCGCCGACCCGCAGCCAGTGCGCCAGTCATTCCTTCGGCCACCAGGCCCAGCAAGAAGAGTGTATGTAACATGAGATATCCCAGGGTGCGAGAAAGGCCCGCATCCTATCAATTCAAGCTATATGGGACAAGGAATGAAGGCTATTCATTATTTTTTATAATGCAAAAAGTAAAAGGCACCGACGAGGTGCCTTTTTTCATTGGGGCAGGGATCAACGTTTGAGCTGTTCGGCGCGGTAGTGGTCCACCCACATGGCGGTGGCACCACAGATGGCGACCGGCATCACAAAGAGGTTCACCACCGGAATGGCGGAGAAGAGGGTGACCAGGGCACCGAAGCTCAGGCACTTGCCGCGGCGCTGCTTCAAGGCATCGCGCATTGTGATGAAGCTTATCTTGTGGTTGTCGAACGGATAGTCGATGTACTGAATTGCCATCATCCAGGCGCTGAACAGGAACCAGAGCACGGGGGCCAGGGTCTGCCCGACCACGGGGATGAGGAACAGGATCAGGCAGCCGATGGCCTTGGGCAGGTAGTACTTCAGCTTGGTCCATTCACGGCCGAAGGTGCGGGGCACATCCTTGACGATATCCAGCATGCCGGTGTCGCTGACTACCTCGCCGGTGAGGGTCTGTTCCACCTTCTCAGCAAGCAGGCCATTGAAGGGGGCCGCTATCCAGTTCGCGACCGAGCTGAACAGGAAGGAGAAGACCACCAGTATGGTGACCAGAGCGATGGGCCAGAGCAGATAGTCCAACCAGCTGAGCCAGCTGGGGATCTGCTGGTGCAGCCAGCCGAACAGACCATCGAGCTGCAACAAGAGGGCGTAGAAGGCCCCGGCAAACAGCACAAAGTTGACCAGCAGCGGGATCAGCACAAAGGTGCGGATGCCCGGTTGGCGAATGAGGGAGAAACCGCGCAGGAAGTAGTCTGCGCCGCTGATTGAGTCTTTGACCATAGGGGGTGATTGGCTCATCTGAGCTCCATCTGTTCATGGGAAAGTGCCAGCATATTACAAACAAGGTTTGGATTTGGTAAAGTCGCCTGCCCGCCTTCTCTTTATTTCGTTACCCAATAGGCCTCCATGCGTCTGAAATTGATCAAACTCGCCGGTTTCAAGTCGTTTGTCGAGCCAACCCGCATCGAGTTCTCGGCCGACATGACCGCCGTGGTGGGGCCCAATGGCTGCGGCAAGTCCAACGTGATCGACGCCGTGCGCTGGGTGCTGGGGGAGAGTTCGGCCCGCCATCTGCGCGGCGAGAACATGACGGACGTCATCTTCAACGGCTCCATCAACCGCAGCCCTCACGGTCGCGCCTCGGTGGAGCTGGTGTTCGACAACCCCCACAACCGGGTACCCGGTGAATTTGGCCGCTTTACCGAAATCTCGGTGCGCCGCGAGGTGCTGCGCGACGGCTCCAACCATTACCAGATCAACGGCCAGAAGTGCCGCCGCAAGGATGTCACCGACCTCTTCCTCGGTACCGGCCTCGGGCCGCGCAGCTACGCCATCATAGAGCAGGGCACCGTCAGTCGGCTGGTGGAGTCGCGCCCCGCCGATCTCAAGCTGTTCATGGAGGAGGCGGCGGGTGTCTCCCGCTACAAGGAGCGGCGACGCGAAACCGAGCAGCGAATCCGCCATACCCAGGAGAATCTGGAGCGGCTCGGCGACATTCGCGGTGAGCTGGGCTCCCGCCTCGAACATCTCAAGGCCCAGGCCGAGACGGCCGAACGTTACAAGCAACTCAAGAGCCGTTCGCGCGCCGCACGGGCCGAGCTTATCGGTTCCGAACTGTGGGCGCTGGAGACTCGCCTGGGTGAGGCCAAGGCCGAGCTGACTCAGGCCGAACAGGCGCTGGCAGCGCTGGATGCCAAGCGCACCCAGGATGAGGGGCGTCACGTCACCCTGTCGGTGGCCCGCCAGGAGGCTCAGGCCGAGCAAGCGAGCCGCCAGCAACAAATTTTTCTCGGTGGCCAGGCCATCGCCCGCCTCGAACAGCAGCAACTTCATCAGACCGAGCTTGGTCGCGACTGGCAGATCAGGCGTCAGGCGCTTGGCGAGCGGATAGAGGGCATCAGGGCACAACTGGCGAGCCAGCAGGAACAGCTGACCGAAGGCACCCTCAAGGGGGAGCAGGAGTCGGCGCGACTCGAACAGTGTGAGCAGTTGCTCACCGAGCAGCAGGGGTTGCGTCTTGTCGCCGGCGAGCAGCTGGAGCAGGCGCGTCAACGCCAGCAGCAGTGGCAACAACAACTCGGCCAGTTACGGGGGCAGCTCAACCAGACTCGTGCCCAAGTGAACGGTCTGCAGGAGCTGCAAGCCAAGACACGGTTGGCACGGATCAAGCTGGAGGATGAACGCGCAGGTCCACTCGGCGGGGAAGGGGAGTCGTTGCAGCCCGGGCTAGACGCCCTGGCGTCCGAGCTGGAATGCTCCCGGGCTCGCCACGCCGAGCTGGAGCAGCAGTGGCAGGCCAGCGTGGCTCGCCATGAAGAGTGCAAGTTGCAGCAAAGCCAGCAGAGCGGCCTGCTGCGGGAGCTTGAAGCCCGTCTCACCACGCTTGACCAAATTTTGGGGGAGCAGATGGTGGGCGCCACCCTGGCGGATCGGCTGCAGGTGGCGCCCGAGTGGGCACAGGCGCTTGACAAGGTGCTCGGCCGCTGGCTCACCGCCCAGCCCAGCGACGAGTGCAATCTGGCGCAGAACGGGCTCTGGATTGGTCCATCCCGACCTGCGGTGGCAGGTACCCTGGCTGCTCGGCTTGAGGGCGCGCATATTCCCGCCTTCCTCAACGCCATCTGGCTGGTTGAAGATAGAGATGCTGCGCTGGCCCGCCAGCCTGGCCTCCTGGCTGGTGAGTCGGTACTGACCCCGACGGGAGACTGGTTTGGCCCTAACTGGGCCGATCTCGGCCAGGGCGGGGCACTCGGCACTCTGGCCCTGCTCGGTGAACGTGAGCGGTTACACACAGAACTGGCGGCAGGCCAGCAGGCCCTTGGCCGGTTGAATGAACAACTGGGAACTGCCGATGCCACGCGCGCCCAGCTGCACAGTGCCTTCGAACTGAGCCAGCGTACAGTGCGCGAGCAGGAACAGCAGTGGCAGCAACTGCGTGAAGCCTGGAGCCTGCGGGAAGGCAAGCGCCAGGAGCGGTTGCAACGGCTCGGTCAGCTTGGCGAAGAGCTGACTAGGTTGGACAAGGAGCAGGCCGACGAGGCGCAGCGGCTGGCAGCGGCATTGCAGCAGCTTGAGCTCGATGAGGAGCGGCTTGGCGAGTTGCAGGAACAGGGTGAGCCCTTGACCGAGTCGCTGCAGCTTGCTCAGGAGCGAGTCACTCATGCCGAGCGGGCGGTGGAAGAGGCGCGTCTGCGCCGTGAGCAGCAACAAGCCAGCTGCCAGCGCTGGCAGCTGGAGCAGCAGAATCAGAGCCAGCTCATCAGCCTGCGGGAGCAGGAACTGGCCCGACTCGGGCTGGAATTGGCCGAACTCAAGGAGCCAGGGGCCACGCCGGGTCAGGATCTGTCGCCCCTGCTGGTCGAGCAACGCAACCTCGAAGCATTGCAACTTGCCTGCCATCAAAGGCTGGCAGAGTTGGAACGACAACTGACCGAACTGGAACAGGCACGCAGCGTTGATCACAAGCAGCTGCTGACCTTGCAGGAGAAGCTGGCGACCCTGAGGCTGGAGCGCGAGCGCAACCTGACCCGCCGTCAGGGGTTGCATGAGCAGTTCGAGGAGCTGGGAGTACGGCTGGTGGATCTCGATCAGGCTGTCTTGATCGCCGCCGATCGCGGCAAGTTGCGTCAGGAGATCCAGACGCTGGAGGCTCAGGTGGAGGCACTTGGCGCCATCAACCTGGCGGCGCTGGAGGAGTACGAAGAGGCGAAAACCCGCTCAACCTACCTGGAAAGCCAGTGTCAGGATCTCGAGCAAGCGCTGGAAACCTTGAGCCAAGCCATTAAAAGAATTGATAAAGAAACACAAATACGCTTCCGTGACACTTTCGATAAGGTCAACGAAGATTTAAAATCCCTCTTTCCAAAAGTGTTTGGGGGAGGCAGTGCCTGGCTTGAGCTGACCTCGGATGATCTTTTGGAGGCCGGAGTGAGCATCATGGCAAGACCTCCGGGTAAGAAGAATGCTACCATTGCCCTGCTTTCCGGGGGGGAGAAGGCGTTAACCGCACTTGCGCTGGTTTTTGCCATCTTCAGACTCAACCCAGCACCATTTTGTCTGCTGGATGAGGTGGATGCACCGCTCGATGAAGTGAACGTCGGTCGCTTCTGTTCTCTTGTCAAAGAGATGTCGAGCACAGTACAGTTCGTTTACATCAGTCATAATAAGGTCTCCATGGAGATGGCTGAGCAGCTGGTTGGCGTTACGATGCAAGAGCCCGGGGTTTCTCGCATTGTGTCGGTCGATATCGGTGAAGCCGTCGCTTTGGCTGAGCAAAACTAGAAAGAGAAGCAGCTAATGCAGGAATTGCGTTACATCTTGGTTGCCCTGGGCGGTATTGCTATTGCGGCATTGCTCATTCACGGGTTGTGGAGCAACAGAAAGAATCGTCAGGCACCGATCAAAGAGAAACCTCTGGGCCGGATGGAATCCAAATCACGTGGTCGCGACAGTGACGCCTTCGACAACGATGGTGTCGGTCAGGTGCGTGTGGTCAGCGGTAGCCGTCGTGCCGAGCCCAAGCTCCACAGCGAGGAGGCTCGCCAGCCGGATGTCAGCCGCCGTGCGCCCGTCACCGCTTTCGATGACGAGGATGACGAGGTCGAGCTGCCAACCCCTGTGGTGCGCAAGCCTGCCGCTCGCCCGGTTGCCCCGCCCCCCGTCTACGAAGAAGACGAGGAGGAGTTCGAGGAGCCCATCGCCGAGACAGTAGAGGAAGTGCCTGCCGCCCCGGTGCGCAAGCCCGCCCAGGTGATCCGTCGTACCCCGGTACACCGTTCTCGTTCCCAGCGCGAGCCGCTGCTGCAACAGCTGGATGATGAACCTCTGGTCGAGCCGGCCTACGCGACCGCACCTACCTTCGGTGCCCGCGAACCTGCTCATGTGCCAGCGCCTGAGTACAAGCCGCAGCCCCGTTATGTGGCCCCAGAGCCTGCCTACGAGGAGCCTGCCTACGAGGAGCCTGTGTATGAGGAGCCCGTTGGTGAGCCGTTGATGGATACCCAGCCGGTCGAGAAGATCTGGCAGGATGTCTATGTCATCAACCTGATGGCGCGCCCCGGTCACGATTTGGAAGGGGCGACTCTGCTGGCTTCCCTGATGGCGCTGGGCTTCAAGTTTGGTGAAATGGATATTTTCCATCGCCACGAGGATCTCAACGGCAAGGGTGAAGTGCTCTTCTCCATGATCAACATGGTCAAGCCGGGCACCTTCAATCCGTACCGGATGGAGCAGTTCAACACCCCGGGTGTCTCCCTGTTCATGCAGCTGCCGCTGCGCAGCAATGCAGCCTTTGCCTTCGAGCACATGCTGCAGGCTGCCGACCAGCTGGCCAGCGATCTCGATGCCATGTTGACTGACATGGATCGCAGCCCGCTGAGCGACGAGACCATAGCCCGTTACCGGCACGAACTGGCCGCCTATGAGGCCAATCGAGACTAAGACTCCACGGGGTCGAATACATCAAAAGTGCGGTACCCAGGTGCCGCATTTTTGTTTGTGCGGTTAACTTATTATTCCAACCACAGTCCGAGACTTTTCCATGAGCGAAACCCTCTCCCGCCACCGTCAACTGTGTGATCTGCTGACCGAATACGGTCATCAGTACTATGTGCTGGATAACCCCACCGTCCCAGACGCCGAATACGATCGCCTGATGCGGGAACTGATCGCGATCGAGAGCGAGCACCCAGAACTGAAAACCTCTGCCTCCCCGAGTGTTCGGGTTGGTGGTCAACCCTTGACTGCCTTCAGGCAGGTACGTCACGAGATCCCCATGCTGAGCCTGGACAACGTCTTCAGCAGCGAAGAGTTGCAGGCGTTCGAGCAGCGCATGAAGGATCGCCTGAAGCGGGAGATAAGCTTCACCTTCTGCTGTGAGCCCAAGCTGGACGGTCTGGCGGTGAGCCTGCTCTATGTGGATGGTCAGCTGGTGCAGGCCGCTACCCGGGGTGATGGCGCAACCGGTGAGGAGATCACCGAGAACGTGCGCACCATCAAGGCGATCCCGCTCTCCCTGCGCGGCAGCGACTGGCCCGCCCGGCTGGAAGTCCGTGGCGAGGTATTTATGCCCAAGGCCGGTTTCGAGGCGATGAATGCCAAAGCACTGGCCGCTGGCGAGAAGGTGTTCGTCAACCCGCGCAATGCCGCGGCTGGCAGCCTGCGTCAGCTCGATTCCCGCATCACCGCCAGTCGCCCGCTGAACTTCTACGCCTATGGCGTCGGGGTGGGCGGCGATCAGCTGGGGGATTCCCATTTCGGCCGCTTGTGTCAGCTCAAAGCCTGGGGCCTGCCCATGAGCCCGGAGGTGAAACTCAAGGAAGGCGCGGCCGGATGCCAGGCCTTTCACGACGATATTCTGGCCCGCCGCGGCGAGCTGGCCTACGAGATAGACGGCGTGGTTTACAAGGTTGACGCCATCCCCCTGCAAGAAGAGCTGGGCTTTGTGGCCCGCGCTCCCCGTTGGGCCACTGCCCACAAGTTTCCGGCCCAGGAGGAGATGACACTGCTCGAGAATGTCGAGTTTCAGGTGGGTCGTACCGGTGCCGTGACTCCGGTTGCCAAGCTTAAACCCGTGTTTGTCGGTGGCGTTACCATCTCCAACGCCACTTTGCACAATGCCGACGAGATTGAACGCCTTGGTGTCATGATCGGCGATACCGTGATCGTGCGCCGGGCCGGGGACGTGATCCCGCAGATAGTCGCCGTGGTGGAGGCGCAGCGCCCCGTTGATGCCCGCGAGATCCTCTTTCCTACCCAATGTCCGGTTTGTGGCTCGGCGCTGGAGCGGCTGGAAGGGGAAGTGGTCACCCGCTGCTCTGGCGGCCTGTTCTGCGAGGCGCAGCGCAAGGAGGCGATCAAGCACTTCGCCGCCCGCCGTGCCATGGACGTGGATGGCCTCGGCGACAAGATAGTGGAGCAGCTGGTGGACAAGGGGCTGGTGAAGACCCCGGCCGATCTGTTCAGCCTCAACGCCATTCAGCTGGCCGGGCTCGAGCGGATGGGGCAAAAATCGGCCCTCAATCTAGTGGCGGCCATCGATGCGGCGCGCAGCACTACCCTGCCCCGCTTCCTGTTTGCGTTGGGGATCCGCGAAGTGGGGGAGGCGACAGCGCTGAACCTGGCCAACCATTTCCTCACTCTGGATGCCCTGCGTGCCGCCTCGGTGGAGCAATTGCTGGAAGTGGCCGACGTGGGGGACATAGTGGCCAAGCACGTCTACTACTTCCTGCGCCAGCCCCACAACATTGAGGTGCTGGCCGCTGGTATCCACTGGCCGGCCATCGAGAAGAAGGAAGCAAGCGAGCAGCCGTTTGCCGGCAAGACCTTTGTGCTGACCGGCACCCTCAACCTGCTCTCTCGCAACGATGCCAAGGCGGCGCTGCAGGCGTTGGGGGCCAAGGTAGCCGGGTCTGTGTCGGCCAAGACAGATGTGCTGGTGGCGGGGGAAGCGGCCGGTTCCAAGCTGGCCAAGGCCCAGGAGCTCGGCATCACCATCTGGACCGAAGAGCAGTTACAGGCAGCCCTTCAGTCATGATCTGGCGATGACGATACACTGAAAACAACAAACCCGGCCATCCAGCCGGGTTTGTTGTTTCAGGGCGTTAGTCGCGCCACTGGGTTTTGCCTTGCCACTTCTCTGGCACCGTCAGCTGCCAGCGGGCCAGCTCCTGCTTGCTGAACACATACTCGCCCCGCACGGCGGCACGGGGGGCCAGCATTCTGGGCTGGGCTCCCGCCAGTATGGCGTTGACGAGCTCTGCTGCTTTCGCTCCCTGATCGCGGCCATCCAGCACCAGGCCACCTATGGCCTTGCCCGTACCCACCGAAAACTCCCAGAAGCAGAACAGGGGCACAGGGCTGTGCACACTGGCCCAGGCCAGGACTGTCTGTTCGCTCACATGTTTGCCTGTATCGTCCACCAGCGTGTGGTAGAGACCGATGAAGATGGCGTCGTAGCCATTTTTTTTGGCGTTGAGCACAGCCTCCTGCCAGAGGCTGTAATCGCCGATGAGCTGGCTGTTGACCCGGGTATGGCCGACCCGCAGATCGGTCTGGGTCTTGAATTCATCTTCAATGGCGGTGAGCGCCACGTTGCTGGAATCAAACAGCACCAGCGCCTTCTTGATGCCGCCCATCAGCTGACTCATTTCGCTGATGTTGCGTTTGAGCAGGGGGCGCTCCAGCACGCCCGTGACTTTGGGATGGCCGACCAGTCCCTTGTGGCGCGGGTTTTCGTTCATGCCGAGAAACACCACGGGCGTACCGAGGGAGGCGATCTCGTTGGCCAGATAGTTGATGGCGTTGTCGTCGCCGAGCACCACCAGATCGGGCTTGAGCTGCCGGTAGAAGGCCAGTGCCTGCTCGGCCATCAGGTCGAACTCGTCATGGGGGCGGCGCTTGGTATCCATGTAGAAGTGGCTGATGTGGTGCTTGCCGTTCAGATGGGTTTGCAGGCTGGCGTTGTAACTCTGATCCCACAGGTATTCGGCGTGATAGCTGCTGATCACCAGGATCTCGGCCGCCCACAACCGGCAGGGCAGGAGGCACAGCAGCAGTAGCAGGGTCTTGGCCATATCGGGTCCCGTCGATGGCAATGATATTCCACTCATTATGCCTGTTTTACGCCAGACGTGTCCTCGTCAGCCACTGTCGCAGGAGGGGATTTTTTTCTGTCACTGTCCCGTCGAACGCCAGCCCGCACCAGGCTTGAGAATAGCCTTGTATGGGGCTGTTTTTCACTGGTCGGGAACTGTGCCACTCGCCTCAAAACCTGTTCTGGATCAAGAAATGAGGCTGCGCTTTGGTGCCTAATAGACACCACATATAGGGATGTATTCATATAAAACACCTATATGTTGTGTTGTTAAGCTGTGTACAAGCTGTTCTCTTCTCATCGTCAGCCTTGGCTTGTCAAGCCAAGGCTGAATTTATTTGCGCCCAGGACGAGGCGTGGAGAAGGGCACCAAACAAGGGTAAGCCGAAGGCGATAGCCTGGCCTTTTAAACGGGGAAAACGCATGAAACCGGTTGTGATCAAACGTGATGGATGTCGCGCACCATTCAATGCCCAGCTGATTGCCGAGGCAGTGGGCCGAGCGGCAGAGGCGGTCAGTCAGGCCAATCCGACCCTGGGTGAGCGCGTTGCCGCCGCCGTTACTCAGGAGCTGGAAGGGCGTGGCGAGGTGGATATCCACGAGATCCAGAACCGGGTCGAGAACCATCTGATGGCTTCCGACGACAAGGCCATCGCCCGTGCCTATATCGAGTATCGTCACGACCGGGATCAGGCTCGCGAGGCCCGCGGCCGGTTGGCTCAGGAGATCCGTGGCCTGGTGGAGCAGACCAACGCGGCCCTGCTCAACGAGAACGCCAACAAGGATTCCAAGGTGATCCCGACCCAGCGCGATCTGCTGGCCGGTATCGTCGCCAAGCATTACGCCACCAGCCACATGCTGCCCCGCGACGTGGTGCAGGCTCATGAGAGCGGCGATCTGCACTTCCACGATCTCGACTACTCTCCCTTCTTCCCCATGTTCAACTGCATGCTGATCGACCTGAAGGGGATGCTGACCCACGGCTTCAAGATGGGCAATGCCGAGATAGACACCCCCAAATCCATCAGCACGGCCACCGCCGTGACCGCCCAGATCATCGCCCAGGTGGCGAGCCACATCTATGGCGGCACCACCATCAATCGCATCGACGAGGTGCTTGCCCCCTATGTAACCATCAGTTGGCAGAAACACAGGGAAGTGGCCGAGGAGTGGGTGATCAAGGATGTGGACGCCTACGCCATGGCCCGTACCGAGAAGGAGTGCTACGACGCCTTCCAGTCGCTGGAGTACGAGGTCAATACCTTGCACACCGCCAACGGCCAGACTCCCTTCGTTACTTTCGGCTTCGGCCTTGGCGACAGCTGGGAGTCCCGCATGATACAGGGCGCCATCCTCAGCAACCGCATCGCCGGCCTTGGCAAGAACAGAAAGACCGCCGTGTTCCCGAAACTGGTGTTCGCCATCAAGGATGGTCTCAACCACAAGCAGGGCGATCCCAACTACGACATCAAGCAGCTGGCGCTGGAGTGTGCTTCCAAGCGCATGTATCCGGACATCCTCAACTACGACCAGGTGGTCAAGGTGACCGGTTCCTTCAAGACGCCTATGGGCTGTCGCTCCTTCCTCGGGGCTTATGAGGAAAATGGCGAGCTGATCCACGAAGGGCGCAACAACATAGGGGTGGTCAGCCTCAACCTGCCGCGCATTGCCCTGAAATCCCGTGATGAGGCGGACTTTTGGGATCGTCTGGATGCCGCCCTGCGAGTTGCCAAAAAGGCGCTCATGTATCGCATCGAGCGGCTGGATGGCGTCAAGGCGCGGGTCGCGCCGATCCTCTATATGGAAGGGGCCTGTGGCGTGCGGCTCAAGGCCGACGACAACGTCAGCGAGATCTTCAAGCACGGTCGTGCCTCCATCTCGCTCGGCTATATCGGGGTACACGAAACCATCAACGCCCTGTTTGGCACCGATGTCCATCTGTTCGACAGCGATACCTTGCGCCAGAAGGCCGTCGCCATCATAGCGCGGCTCAAGGCGGCCACCGACGAGTGGAAAGAGGAGACAGGCTACGGTTTCAGTCTCTACTCCACCCCGAGTGAGAACCTCTGCACCCGTTTCTGCCGCATCGATGCCAAGGAGTTTGGTGTGGTGGCTGGCGTGACCGACAAGGGTTACTACACCAACAGCTTCCACCTCGACGTGGAGAAGCAGGTCAACCCGTACGACAAGCTGGACTTCGAGGTGCCCTATCCGCCCATCGCCAGCGGCGGTTTCATCTGCTACGGCGAGTACCCCAATATCCAGCACAACCTGGAAGCGCTCGAAAACGTCTGGGACTACAGCTATGACAAGGTGCCCTACTACGGCACCAACACGCCCATTGACGAGTGCTATGACTGCGGCTTCACCGGCGAGTTCGAGTGCACCTCCAAGGGCTTCACCTGCCCGCGCTGTGGCAACCACGATCCGGCCAAGGTGTCTGTGACCCGCCGTGTCTGCGGCTACCTCGGCAGCCCGGATGCGCGCCCTTTCAATGCGGGCAAGCAGGAAGAAGTGAAACGCCGCGTCAAGCATATGTGAATCGATAGAGAGACTCCCTGTGTAGCAGGGAGTCTCTCTTTGAGGGAATGTGAAATGTTTCTGAAGCCAATGTCGGAGCAGTTATTACAGCAATGGGTCAGTCTAGACTCTTGGCATGAAGGTCATGACAGCGACACTAGAGTCTTCTATCGCTTTATTCATGCCTATGTTGAAGAACATGGTTACGAGCTTGATGAAGCTCTTCTTCGGGAAAAAATTCTGTTTATCTTGGACCGTCGTGAAGATGACGATTTCCAAAGACTTGCCTGTGAGAGGGTAGGTTTTATGCGGAATGTATTGGATTACCTTCAATTCACAAAGAATCTCTAAGAATGCACTACCACCAATACTACCCGGTCGATGTGATCAACGGGCCCGGCACCCGCGCCACCCTGTTTGTGTCGGGTTGCGAGCATCAGTGTCCGGGTTGCTACAACCAGAGCACCTGGCGGCTCGATGGCGGCAAGCCGTTTGATGAGGCCATGTGCGATCGCATCATCCAGGATCTCAACGACACGCGCATCAAACGGCGTGGTCTGTCGCTCTCCGGCGGCGATCCGCTCCACCCCGCCAACGTGCCCCAGGTGCTGGCGTTGGTGAAGCGGGTGCGGGCCGAGTGCCCCGGCAAGGACATCTGGTGCTGGACCGGCTATCTGCTCGGCGAACTGTCAGAGGCCCAGCGCGAGCTGGTCGCCCTGCTGGACGTGCTGGTGGATGGCAAGTTCGAGAAGGCGCTGGCAGATCCCGGTCTGCTCTGGCGTGGTAGCAGCAACCAGCAGATCCACGACCTCAAAGTCTGGCGCGAGCAGTTGGGGGAGCGGATCCCCTGTTTGACTCAGGTGTGAGAGCCGCGAGTGGGCCCTTGTTTCGTTTGCAGTTGAGGTCAAGGCTGTTTATGGTGAGTTCATCCCGAACCGTGAAACATCTTTGACGAGGAAGTGCGAGATGAACAATCTGCTCAAGATACTGCTGGCCATCTTTTTGCCTCCGGTATGCGCCTTTATCCAGGTAGGCTTCAGCCTGCACTTTTGCCAGGTATGGTGCATGCGCTCTGGCTGGTGATCAGCGACAAGCGTGGCTGAACGAGGAAAACGGACACAAGTTGCACACCATCGCTGTGCAGATGGTCTCTTGTCTGGATACAGAGGTTAAATAGCAAAATCCCGGCCAGGCCGGGATTTTTCATTACTGCTGTTTGCAGTCGTTGTAGACGCTCTGCCACTCGCCGTTCTTGTCGCGCATTTCGACGAAGCCTTCATTCCCCTTGTTCCACCAGACGGCCTCATGCTCATCAGTATAGCGGGCGCCGGAGGCTGAAATGGTTTGTGGCAGCGTGTAATCCTTGCCATCTGGCAGTGCCAGTTTGATGAAATTCAGGCTCTGGTCGGAGAGGGCAAAGTAGCTCACTTGCACCTTCTTGTTCTGCTCGCACTGATAGGTGATGGGCTCGCCGCCGGTCACGCTCAATGTGGAGGCTCCGCGTTCGCAACCGCTCAGCAGAGCCAGGGTCGTGATGCCCAGCAAGAATATATTGGCGTGTTTCATCTTGAATTCTCCATCGGTGTCATCCGGGCTCGAGCCTAACAGGTTGAGGAGAAGGTTCAATGCTCAATTGTCTCTATTGCGTCTATATGCGTCCTGAGGCGGCGCACAGGGGGCGAAATACATTCAATGCAGGCCCAGGCTGTGCTCAAAGTCGCGTACCAGCGTCTCATAGGTGCCGTTGTTCTTGATCTTTTGCAGCCCTTCCTCGAAGCGTTTTGCCATGGCTTCTCCCTGGGGATGGGCACGGGAGAAGGCGAGCCAGAAGCCATCGGTGGAGATCTTGCCTACCTTGACGACACGGCCGGTCAGTGCTTTCTGCTGGATCTTGAGATAGCCAGGCATCTCGTTCATCAGTATGTAGTCGACCCGTCCGCGTACCAGCATCTCTATGATCTGGGCATCTGATTTGGCCTGAAAGCGGGTGATCCTGGGGTTATCCATGAAATCGGTGGGATAGGTGTAACCCAGGGTAATGCCCACCGTCTTGCCCTCCAGGGCGGTGAGTTTGAGGTCATGGTGCCCGCCGCCTGCGAGGGCGAAGATGGCGAGATCCTCCTCGAACATGGGGGTCTCGTGCCAGTGGTACTGATAGCGGTTCTCCTCTGTGATGGTGGCATTGAAACAAGCCAGCACCTTGTCGCTCTTGGCTTCGTGCATGCAGCGGGCGAAGAGAATGGTACGAAACTCAAGCGCTATGCCCTCGATGGCGAACACCGCTTTCACCAAGGCCGGTGCCAACCCCTGTGGTTGGCCGCTCTCCTTGTCCAGCGCGCAATAGGGGGCCCAGTCATCTTCGGCTGCGACAAGCACTGGATTGGCCCAGACGCTGCTCATCCCGAGCAAAAGACCAAACGCCAGCCAGCTTCCGGGTACTCGTGCCATTGTGTGTCTCCTGCTGCTATTGCGAACGGCTCTTGCAAGCATAGTGGCTGCAGTCACAAGACCCGCGGGGCCTGCTTGCAAAATGCAGACAAAAAAACGCCCCGGTAGGCATAACGGGGCGAAAAGCAGCACATCCTTGAGCTAACAACAGGGGGTCAATAGCCGAAACGAGTGGCCTCGAAACGGTTAAGCAGTCGGTGAATGAGATAGCAGGCCAGCAGGGTGGCAACGATGGCAAACAATATGCTGCTGACTCGATAGAGTGCGCTGAATACCAGATCGTTGCCCGGCGTCAGGTACTGGCCAAACAAGATGCCGAGAGTGGTGAGGGCGCCAAAGCCGACGCCAGAGCCGCTGGCCTCCTTCACATGGGCGTAGCTGAACAGCATGGCTCCGAGCCAGAGCATGGGGGCGACCAGCAACAGCAAACCTGACCAGTCGTAGAGTACCAGCTGGCTGACGAGACCAAAGCTCACGCCGAGCAGTGTGCCCATGGCCCGTTTGCGGGCATAGCTCAAGGCCCCGTTCCAGTGCATGGGAAACAGCAGCAGCAGTGTGGTGGCCTGAGCAGACATGGAGTCACGCAAGTCGAAGATCTGGAACACTATGAAGGAGAGGGTGGCTATGCTGGCTCCGAGCAGGGCCTCGTGCCTCATCCGGTGCGGTGCCTTGGGGGCCGCCGCAGGCTTGGGCCGCTCCTCTACATCCGGGATCAGCGCCGTCATCAGGTAGGCGATGAGTACCGACAGTATGCTGGCCCACAGGTTGCTGAAGATGAGGTCGTTCAGATCGGTCTGCGGGTAGCTGGCAAAGTGCAGCATTATGCTCAGACTCAGCACACCGTTGGCCCCGAACAGAAACAGGCTGCCCCGTGACATGGCGGCGAAACGGTAGAGAAACAGCAAAAAGGCGATGGGGATCATCAGGCCGGGATGACTGCCAAACAGCCCGCCCAGCAGACCGACTTCCACCCCGCAGATGACGGCGGCAGCGATCAGCTGGCGTGCCGCATGGCCGTTCATCACTGGCACCATGCCCAGCAGCAATACCGGTGTCACTGTGTAGAAGACGCCGTAGTTCCAGCCAAACAACTTGCAGAGCAAAAAGCCGGTGGTGCTGCCAAAGGCGATGCGCAGACATTGACGCAGCTCGTTGGCGGTGAGGGGCCTGTGCCACAGATTCATCGCTGCCACCTTAGTAGATATAGTGCAACAGGCTGAGCAGACGGATCTGGCCGCGGGCAAACAGCGCGCTTAGCGCGTTGTCCGGCAGCAGTTGCACTGTGGCGCGGGCGCCAGCCGGCAGGTGTGCCGGCAACTGCTCAAGGGTCAGATGCAGGCGCAGGCGCTGGGCATCCCGGACCCAGCGATCCGATTCGGTGGGGCTGGCCAGCAGGCCGTTGGCATCGAACTGGCCGGCGCTGACGCCGGCATCCAGGCTGGTGACCCGTGCTGGATAGAGCTTGCCCGGCTCGCCATCGAAGGCGACCAGTGCCTGGCTGTCCGTGTTGACGTGGCGCAGACTCTTCTCGCGAAAATCGGCGATGATGTCTACTTGCTCGGAGACCAGCGCCAGCAGCGGCGCACCCGCCGCGGCGAAGCTGCCCGGCTTGAGTTGCAGGTTGGTGATGATGCCATCCTGGCTGGCGTGCACCTGACTGTAGGCGAGGTTGAGCTCGGCCTGGGCCAGGTGATTGCGAGCCTGGCGCAGCAGCAGGTTGTCGTCACCGTGCAGACCGCGGTTCACCTGGGCCTGAGTCATGCGGGCCTTGCTGGCCAACAAGTTGGCCTGGGCGGTGCGAAATGCGCTGTCGGCGTCGTCTTTTTGCTGCTCAGAGACCATGTGGCGACGATAGAGGGCGTCGATACGCTCCGCTTCCCGCAGCTTCAGGGAGGTCTGGGTTTGCAGCGAGCTGAAATCGGCGGCGGCGGCGTTGAGGGTGGCGTCGAGCTGGCGGTTCTGTTGCTCGGCCTGAGCCAGCGCGAGGCGGGCCTGTTCGACGGCCAGTTCAAACGGGGCGGGATCGAGTGAGAACAGCAGATCCCCCTGTTTGACATGCTGGTTGTTGCCAACAGCAACCTGTATCACCTTGCCACTGACCTGGGGGGCCATCTTGGTCACGACACGGGTAGCCATGGCTTGCGGGGTGAGCGGCATCTTGATGTCAGCCAGCAGAAAATAGCCAAAGGCCAGAATAAAGGCGCCCATGGCCCATTTTATCCAGCGCTTGAATTGTTGATCCGGGGTCATCTTATTCTCTCTCTTCACTCTGTGAACCTATCTTGCCGAGGGCGTTGGCACAGATGCGGTGCACTATGTCTTCAAATTGTTCCAGCTCCCGCTGGCTGATGCCGGCGAGCAGTTCACGGCGTCCATCCATGATGCGATCTTCTATCTTGTCGAGCAGCGCCTTGCCAGCCGGAGTCAGGGTGACGATGCGGGCCCGTTTGTCCTGGCTGCAGCAATGGCGTTCGACCAGTCCATGCTCCTCCAGCTGACCCAGAGTGCGCATCAGGGACGGCAGCTCTATCTCCAGCGCTTCGGCAAGGGTCTTCTGGCTGAGATGACCACCGAGGCGGCTGAGTTTCCAGAGCGCTGTCCAGCGTGGATGGGTCAGACCCAGGGGCGCCAGTTCCAGGTCTGCCACTGTGCGCCACAGTCGATGCAGTCGTCCGACTCGTTCGGCGAGGGACAACTCGCGCAACATTTCCAGATCCTTCATCATGAGGTGCTCTCCATTTACTTAGCCTGCTAAGCATTGTAGTTATTTAGCAGGCTAAGTAAATGGTGTGATCAAGATCTTGTTTATGAAAATGATGGGGGAGCTTCTTATGGGGCTTTACTTGGTCAGTGAAGGGGGTCGTAAGGGGCTGTCTGTGTCTGAAATACGCACAGGGTGTGCCAAATCGGGTGAAATACTCTGGCTGGAGAAATAAACACCGGCCTGCTGGGGTGGCAAAAATAAGGAAGGCATCCCGTTTACTATTATTTTCTGGTCAGCAAGGTGTCATATAAATTCGGCAGTCTGTTTTTTATCCACTAATATTGATGGGTCAGCTAAACAGGGAGACGATAGCTGTGGAACGATATGAATCGGGTGACGCCCATTTCTCAATCGAGAGTCTGCTGGTCGATGTCGAATATACTGCCGAAATCCATTATGGCTTCAGCCGGGAAGGAAGCGATATCTGTCATGAATTTGACCCTGCCAATATTCCATTGTTATTAGCAGAATAAGCCAACCGAACAGGTTTAAATGAGATGCTGGCTGTCAAGGTGTGACTGACAGGTGGGTACTCTTTGCTCCATCGGCCCAGTCTTGTCAGTTGAAAACGCACGCTATGGCGCTGTGTTGATAGTGTATCTCCGTCATGACATACAAGTTGCCAGTCATCCTTGCCAGCACTGTTTCCACCTGCATACGGGTGGGTCATGTCAGTTGCGCGATCGTCAGGATCATGGCCTCTCTGATATTGATGATCAGCATGAATATGACGCGACTGTCATCAGCCTGTAGCCCGTTTACTCCCTCTCTTTCCATGGATAACACTTAATCTGAGCCTCACCATTGTCAGCCAAGTGATGGTCAAACCTTGTCCGCATCCGTTTATTTCTGTGTGTATATCCAAGTTTTCAGGTGTTGTGAATGGGGACGCTATCTTGTATTGGACGACGGCATCGTCCTCATAGCGTTTAAGATTTTAATGTTTTTATATGTCTTTGTAGCGGGGCTAACCGACAGGCAGAGGGCGGATCACTAGAGTAGCGCCACCTCACACGCTGGAGCATAACAATGAAAAACCTCTCTACCCCGAAAGCCGCCCCCTGGGGCAGTCAACAAATAGCCGGCATGCCCATGATGATCTTCCTCGGGCTTGCCACCTGCGTGCTTTTCTCCGGCTGGAACGGCTCACTGCCGCTCGGCATGGTGGGCGCCCTGGCACTGATGTTCGTGCTGGGCACCCTGCTCTGCGAGCTGGGCGAGCGCATCACCCCCATACGTGAATACCTGGGAGGTGGCACCATACTCGCCATTTTCGGGGGGGCAGCTCTGTTTGAATACAGGATCCTGCCGGTCGAGGCGGGTCAGGTGATCATCGGCTTCATGAAGGAGGGGGGCTTTCTCAACTTCTTCATCGCCAGCCTGGTGACGGGCTCAGTGCTGGGCATGAGCAGTGCTCTGTTGAAAAATGCCGCCATGCGTTACCTGCCGGTGATCCTGTGTGGTGTTGCAGTGGCGCTGCTGAGTGTCGGTCTGGTCGGTTCCCTGATGGGTTATGGCTTCAAGAATGCGGTGCTGCTCATAGGTTTGCCCATCATGGGTGGTGGCATGGTGGCATGGGGGCCGGTGCCGTGCCCCTGGTGGAGATCCTCTCGGGCCCGATGCAGATGTCCAGCGCCGACCTGCTGTCACGCATGGTGCCTGCCGTGGTGATCGCCAACACCCTGGCCATTCTGGTGGGCACTCTGCTGGTACGCCTGGGCCGCCGCTACCCTTCCCTGACCGGCAATGGCCAGCTGATGATCAATCAGAGCAGCCAGAATGTGGCCGAAGAGCAGGTCCAGGCGCCGACGCTGGAGAGCCTCGGCATGGGGCTCTTCATCAGCTCCAGCATGTTCGTGCTGGGTTCACTGCTGGGCAACTTCATCCCCATGCATCCCTTTGCGCTCATGATACTGGCGGTGGCCTTCATCAAGGTGAGTGGCGTGCTGCCGCGCCGTTACGAGCAGGCGGCCGCCGACTGGTACCAGTTCGTCGTGACCAATCTGACGCCCTCCCTGCTGGTGGGCATAGGGGTCGCCTATACCAGCATCCCGGAACTCATCAGCGCCTTTTCCATCAGTTACTTCGTGCTGGTGCTGGTGACAGTGGTCGGCGGCGCCCTGGGGGCGGCCCTGGTGGGGCGCATGATAGGTTTCTATCCCATAGAGGCGGCCATCACAGGTGGTCTGTGCATGGCCAACATGGGGGGCACGGGTGACGTGGCCGTGCTGTCGGCGGCCCAGCGCATGAAGCTGATGCCGTTTGCCCAAATATCTTCCCGTCTCGGGGGCGCCGTCATGTTGATCCTGGCCACCCTGCTCATCTCGCTGCTGGCATAAGGAATCGACAATGAACGACATCATGATGGGCACCAGCCTGCCCTATGCCGAACGCAAGCGACAGGGCCTGATGGGGCGCATGCCTCACAAGGAGGAGTCCCTGGCCCAGCAACGGCGCCGTATCTACCGTCTGGTCTCTGCCATGCAGAGCCCGTTCGACCAGCACCTGCTGCTGCGCCAGCTGCAAGAAGACAACCCTGTGCTGTTTTACGATCTGGTGCGCCACCACCTGCCGGAGCTCTTGCCCATCATTTACACCCCGGTAGTAGGGGAGGCATGCCAGCGCCACAGCGACCTCTATCTGCGCAGCCACGGTCTCTACCTCTCTTGGCATGACAGGGACGATCTGGACGCCATCTTCGCCGCAGTGGAGCAGGAGGTGGATGTCATCGTCATCTCCGATGGTGAGCGGGTGCTGGGACTCGGCGATCTCGGCATCGGCGGCATGGGGATCTGCATCGGCAAGCTGGCGCTCTACTCCGCCGCTGGCGGCATCAACCCGGCGCGCACCCTGCCGCTGTGCGTCGATGTGGGCACCAACAATCCCGAGCTGCTGGAGGATGACTCCTACCTCGGCTGGCAGGCCAACCGGGTGGATGGTGAATCCTATTACCACTTCATGGACAAGGTGGTGGCAGCCATTCGCACGCGCTGGCCCCAGGTGGTGTTGCAGTTTGAAGACTTCGCCGGCAAGCATGCCGCCAATCTGCTGGCTCGTTATAGAGACGAGCTGTGCATGTTCAACGACGACATCCAGGGGACGGCTGCGGTGGCTTCGGCCTGCGTGCTGGCAGGCTTGCAGCAGGCGGGCACTACTCTGGCCGACACCCCCGTGCTCATCGTCGGCGCCGGCTCGGCGGGGTGCGGCATCGCCGCCATGCTGGCCCGGCTGGCGGGCAGCCCGGAGCGGGTGCAGCTGTTTGATCAGGACGGGCTGGTCTGCCTGGATCGCGCCAATTTGACTCCATCCCAACGACCTTTTGCCCGTCCGGCGCAAGAGGCTTGCGCCGAGCTGCCTGCGCTCATTGAGCGGCTGCGCCCCGGCGTGCTGATCGGGGTGAGTGGCCAGGGCGGGCTCTTTACCGAGGCCGTGCTCGGAGCCATGGGAGAGGTATGCGAGCGCCCCGTGATCCTGCCGCTCTCCAACCCGACCCGCAGTGCTGAAGCGACGCCGGAGCAGGTATGGCAGGCCACCGCTGGCCGCGCCCTGCTCGCTACCGGCAGCCCCTTTGCCCCAGTCACTGTGGCGGGGGAGGCGAGGGTGGTCTCCCAGTGCAACAACGTCTATGTCTTCCCCGGCATTGGTCTGGGGGCCTGCGCCGTCAAGGCGCGCCGCATCAGTGACGGCATGCTGCAGGCGGCGGTGCGGGCCGTGGGCGCCTATCCGCTGGCCGAGGGGCGATTGTTGCCTCCCATCGAGCAGGTGGGGGAAGTAGCCCGCGCGGTCGCAAGGGCGGTGGCGCTGACTGCCCGCGACGAAGGGCTGGCGGATTTTGGCGGTGATCCCGCGCCACTGATTGACCAGACCTGGTGGCGCCCGCACTATTGGTCCGCTTCCTGATGTTGCAAGGCTAATCGATGAAACTGCGCCACCAACTGGTCACCCTCTCTCTGGGGCTGTCACTGCTGCTGATCGTGATCCTGGGCAGTCTGCTCGCCCTCTTTATCCGCCACCTGCTGGAGAGCAATCTGCAGGAGAATGGCGCCGATCTGGCGCGGGTGCTGGCGGCGGACAGCCGTGTGGTGCAGGCCTTGCAGCAGGGCAGCGATCCCGGTTTGCGCGACTATGTGGAGGGGATCAGCAATCGTACCGACGCCGCCTACATGGTGGTGACCGACGAACACGCCCGCCGCCTCAGTCACCCCTCGCCCGAGCTCATCGGCGGTCTCTTCCGTGGTGAAGATATCTGGCCGGCCCTCCATGACCGGCTCAGCTACTGCTCAGAGGACGAGGGCACACTCGGCCCGGCCATCCGCTGCTTTGCGCCCGTGCTCGGGCCCGATGGCCGTGCCATGGGGGCCGTGGTGGTGGGTTACCTGATGCGGACTGTGGAAGGCATCTATCTGGAGCGGATCGCCCTGCTGGTAAGCGCCATCCTTGCCGTGCTGGGGTGTGGTCTCTTGCTGGCGCTCTGGGTGCAGCACCTGTTGCGCCGCACCCTGCTGGATCTGGAGCCCGAGGCCATCGTCAATCGCTTCGTGCTGCAAGAGCTGGTGCTGGAGCACATCTCAGAGGGGGTGATAGCGCTCGACAACAGGGGCAACATCCGCATGCTCAACAGCGCCGCCTTCTATCAGCTGCGCCTGCCGGGCACAGGGCGTCATGCCCTGCTGGGGCAGCCGCTCGCCGAATTGTCGCCGCCGCTGGCACCGGCCCTGACCCAGGTCGAGACCGAGCTTGGCTTTACCGTGCACGGAGAATCCTTCGTGGGCCGCTGGCAGGCGGTGGAGGGCAAGGTGCCCGGGCGCCTGCTGATCTTCAGTCGCCCCGAAGTGACCGGCAGCCTCGGCATGCAGGTGACCCATCTGCGCCAGTATGCCGAGATGCTGCGGATGCAGACCCACGAGTTCGCCAACAAGCTGAGCAGCCTCTCCGGCCTGTTGCAGCTTGGTCATGTGGATCAGGCGGTGGAGCTCATTCAGCAGGAGAGCGAGGCTTGCCAGACCATGTTGCAGGGTCTGTTGCGAGCCATCGAGGACAAGCCGGTGGCGGGGCTCATTCTCGGCAAGTTCAGCCGGGCGCGGGAGCTGGGGGTGGAGCTGGTGCTGGATCCCGACTCGGCGCTGGCGGAGTATCCGGCGGCCGTGTCGGCGGATCTCATCACCCTCATCGGCAACCTGCTGGACAACGGCATTCGCGCCGCCTGGGCGCGGCGCAAGGTCTGTCCACCGCGAGTGCTGATTTCTCTCAACGATTTTGGTCGCCGGCTGGTGATCGAGGTGGAGGACAGTGGTGAAGGGGTGGACGAGGCGCTGGCGGATCATCTGTTTGATTACGGCATCAGCCGCCAGACCGGCGATCACGGGGTCGGCCTCTTCCTGGTCAAGGAGACGGTGGCCAGGCGAGGGGGTGTGATAGAATGGCGCCGCACCGCCGAACAGACAACCTTGTTCGGTATCTACTTGAATAAAAACCAATTGGTGTGATCTATGGAGCCCATTTTCACTCTGGTGATCGAGGATGACGAACGGATAGGATCCATTCTGGCCGAGCTGGTCTCCTCCACCCCCGGATTTTCCCTGCTGGGTCGGGCCGAAAGCCTGACCCAGGCCGATCTCATGATGCGTGCGACCGAACCACAACTGCTGCTGGTGGACATCTCATTGCCTGATGGCTCGGGCCTCGAGTGGGTGAACCGGCTGCGCAGCCATAACCGCGAGGCTTACGTCATCATGGTGACCGCCTCCTGCGACGTTGAGACCATACAGCAGGCCCTCAACCTGGGGGTGCAGGATTACATCATCAAGCCGCTGCGGCTGTTTCGCATCCAGCAGAGCCTGGACGAGATCCTCACCCTGCACAGGCGCATCTGCGAGCGCGGCTCTCTGGAGCAGAGCGATCTGGATCGGCTGATGGGCAAGGGACGCCCCCAGGCCAGGGAGGTGCGCGATACCCCCAAGGGGATCGATGCCATCACGCTGCGCCAGGTGCTGGAGCTGCTGGCGGGCGAGCCGGATACCGCATTTTCTACCGATACGGTGGCGCTGCGGCTGTCGCTCAGCCGAACCACGGCGCGCCGTTATCTGGCGTATCTAGAGTCCGAAGACAGGGTCGATGTGGACCTCAACTACGGCCAGCGTGGCCGGCCGGAGCGGCGCTACCACTGGCGCCGGGGCAACTGAGCCGGCGTTTTTTGCGCTCAAATGCAATGCAAGAAGGGAGCCTCGGCTCCCTTCTTGCTGTCTGCCTGTTGCCATATGCTTTGCAGCCCTTCCTAACCAGCCTTGTTCACAGTGCGCCCAGGGGGAAAGGGTGGAGGGCTGATTCGGCCTCTTCAAACAGCTGGATCAGGTGATCCGCGACGGCCCGTACCCGTCTGGAGTGGGCGAGATCTGTGTGGATCACCAGCCAGATCGGCTGATCCACCCCCAGCTCGGGCAGGAGGCAGACGAGGTCCGTCTCTTTGGCCAGATAATGGGGCAGTACCGCCAGCCCGAGACCGGCGGTGGCAGCGGCCAGCTGGGCCGACAGAGTATTGGTCTCCACCCTGCAGGGGCGCCCACGCAGCATGCGCGCAATCCATTTGGCGGCGGGCAAATGGCCGTGGGATTCCCCCCAGCCGATAAAAGCATCCTCATCGAAGCTGGCGGCATCTGTGCCCGGATGACGGCTATCGACATAACTGCTGGCCCCATAGAGGCCGAAGCCCAGGGTGCCCAGCCGCTTGATGGTGACGTTGCCGGTGTCAGGTTTGGCCATGCGCACGGCCAGATCGGCATCGCGCCTGTGCAGGTTCACCGTTTGCACGCCTGTGACCAGCTCCACCCTCAGATCGGGATGAATGGCAAACAGCCTGGCCAGAGAGGGAATAATGAGCGGATTGGCCAGATTGTCTGCGGTGGCAAGGCGTACGCATCCGGCCACTTGCCCCTGCTGTTGCCCGGCTTCGCCAAAGGCATGCCCGGCATGTTCCAGCGCCTCGGCCCGCGCCAGCAGGGCCTCACCATCGTCGGTCAGTCGATAGCCGTGCTGATGACGACTGAACAACGGCAGACCCAGTGCCGACTCCAGGCGATCCAGCCGTCGAGAGACGGTGGCAATGCCCATGTCAAGGGCGAGGGCGGCGCCACTCAAGGTGCCGCTGCGGGCGATGGCCAGAAAGACCCTAGCGTCATCCCATAGCAAGAGAGCGTTCATGTATCTTCCAAAATCGGAAAGCTGACTACCAATTCAGTCTATACCTGAATCATATTCGGAAGACCATACTGACCTCCATCTTGTAAGGAGAAATGTATGCAACGACGAACACTGGGCACTGATCTGGACGTATCCGCCATGGGCCTCGGCTGCATGGGCATGAGTGAATTTTATGGCCCGCGGGATGATGAGCAGGCGCTGCGGGTGCTGGCCCGGGCCGTCGAGATGGGGATCGATTTTCTCGACACTGCCGACATGTATGGCCCGCACCACAATGAAGCCCTGATCGGCCGCTTCCTGGCGACCCACGGAGCCGGGGTCAAGGTCGCCACCAAGTTCGGCATAGTGCGTCAGAGCGGCGAGTACAGGCGCACTTTGGACAACAGCGTCCAATATGCACGGCAGAGCTGTGAAGCCTCGCTGCGCCGGCTCGGGGTCGAGCAGATAGACCTCTACTATGTGCATCGCATCGACCCGGCGCACCCCATTGAAGAGACGATGGCAGGGCTGGCGCAGCTGGTGCAGGAGGGCAAGATTGCCGGTGTCGGCCTGTGCGAGGTCAGCGCGGCCACCTTGAGGCGCGCCCATGCCGTGCATCCGGTGGCGGCGGTGCAGACGGAGTATTCCCTCTGGACGCGGGATGTCGAAGCCCAGGTGCTGCCAACCTGCCGCGCGCTGGGCATTGGCCTGGTGGCGTACTCCCCCTTGGGGCGCGGCTTTCTGACCGGACGTTTCCAGCAGGATACGGTGTTTGAAAAGGGTGACTTTCGGGCCAACCTGCCGCGCTTTCAACAGGAAAACATCGCCACCAACCGTTCGCTGGTGGAGGTGATCATGGCCCTGGCGGCACGCAAGCAGTGCACGACGGCGCAGATCGCCCTGGCTTGGCCAGCACAGGTTCGATGGCCAGCAGTTGCTGCGCGAACACCGTGGCCTGCGGTTGGTGTCAGAGCCGGTTGTGGCGCACCGGCAAACAGCGCAACAAGGGTCGGCACAGGTGCCGCTCAAGATGCTGGAGCGCGGCATCTCGCTGCTTGTCGAGGGGGAGACCGGCAGCGGCAAGGAGCACCTGGTACGTGCCCTGCACCGCCAGTCGAGCCGGCAGGAGAGGCCCCTGGTGTGCGTCAACTGCGGCGCCCTGCCGGCAGATCTGGTAGAAGCCGAGCTGTTTGGTTATGTGGGCGGGGCCTTCAGCGGTGCCCGCAGCCAGGGCAGTCAGGGTTATCTGCGCGCCGCCCACGGCGGCATCCTGATGCTGGATGAAATCGGCGAGTTGCCGCTGCTGGCGCAGACCCGGCTGCTGCGGGTGTTGCAGGAGCGCAGCGTCACCCCGGTGGGCAGCCACAGACCTGAGCTGGTGGATTTCTGGCTGGTCAGCGCCAGCCACCGGGATCTGGCGGCCATGGTGCAGGCCGGGACGTTTCGCGAGGATCTCTATTACCGAGTCTGCGGCTGGCGCCAGCAGCTGACACCGCTGCGGGCATGGCCACAGGGCGAGCGCCAGGGATTGATCCGGCGCCTGCTCTCGGAGATGGACCCGGCCCTGCAGTTGACGCCGGAGGCGGAGCAGCAACTGCTGGCTCATCCGCTGCCCGGCAACGTGCGCCAGCTCAAGCAGGCGTTGGAGGTGGCCTGCGTGCTGGCGGAAGGACTGGGCTGGATTGTGCCCTCGCACCTGCATCTGCCCGCCGCATCGGCAGCGCCCTCGTCGCCGGCGAGTACCCACACCTTGCGCCAGCAGAACCGGCTGCGGGTGCAGCAGACCCTGGCGGATTGCGGGGGCAACGTGAGCGAGGCGGCGCGCCAGCTTGGCATCAGCCGCACCACCCTCTACCGGACGCTGCGTGAGGGACCCTGAGGGCTTTGTTGCTCGTCATTCCCCTTGGGCAAGATGAGCCATCAGGGCCCTTTTTATTGATTTCTCTTTATTTTTCATGGCATGGAGTGTTCTATCCTGAGATTCACAATCTGATTGGCAACTGCGTGGCTTTCCGGGGCGCCAACCTGGGGCCTCCCGCCTGGTACAGTACGGCTGCGCCTGATCCCGGAGTTGGTCCGGGTCTGTCTGCCGGTACCCGGCTGAAGAAATACGGTATGGCGCCGGTGTTGGCGCGTGTAATAACCACGGGATCCGGGCGTGCGGATCTCGGGGTATGGAGTCAGAGCACCTAGTCGGGTGGAGCCTATATGACCTTTTCCTATTCTCGTCTGGCCAATGTGTTGTTCTGGGTGTTGTTGGGGTTGAGCTTGCTGGCGATCCTGCTGTTTGAATTCGGGCCGGATCGGCGGCTCGACATGCTGGCCAATGCCCGCCTGTCGGTGGCGGTACAGGATGACAGGATCCATGGCGGCTCCTCTGTCACTACCTTGCTGTCTGCCGCCGGCCAGCAAAGCGGTTATCCTGCGCCGACGGACAAGCCAGCCATCGACTGCCAGTTGCGCGAAGGCTATGAGTACCCCTTCTGTGAACCTGAGTCTGCCGGAGCAGGGCATTGATCTCTCCCGCTTCGAGGGGGCACGCATCCAGCTGCAGGTCGAGGGGCCAGAGCCACAGTTTTGGCGCCTCTATCTGCGCAACTACCACCCGATTTACTCCCGGGCGGGTGATGCCACCTCCCACAAGTTCAACGAGGTGATCTTTCGTCCCGATGATTACGGGCGGCTGCAGGACGTGCCGCTGCGGGTCTTCACGCCGGCCACTTGGTGGATCCAGCAGTACCGCATTCCGCTGGCCCAGCAGGGGGAAGACCTGCGCCATGTCTACGCAGTGGAAATCGCCTCCGGCATCGGCATGCAGCCAGGCCACTACCGGCTGGTGCTGGAGCGGATGGAGTTCTATGGTCGCTGGGTGCAACCGGGAGCCTTCTATCGTCCCCTGCTGCTGAGCTGGCTGGTTTACGGCCTGCTGCTGTTCATGGTGCAGCACCTGTTGATGCGGGATCGATTGCGCAAGGCACGTGAGGCCAGACAGGTGGCGGAGGCGCGCAGCCAGAGCCTCTGCGAGCAGACCCTGCGCACCGAGGAGGAGGCCAGGTACGATCCCCTGACCGGCGCCCTCAACCGGTTCGGTGGCAACAAGCTGCTGGCCGAGCTCGGCGATATGCCCCTCTCTTTCATCTACATCGACATAGACCACTTCAAGCTCGTCAACGATGGCCATGGTCACCCGGTTGGGGACGAGGTGCTCAAGCACATGGTGAGCGAAGTCCTGCGCCACTGCGATAGCTTGTGCCGGCTGGTGCGCTGGGGCGGGGAGGAGTTCGTGCTGGTCTGCCTGCACTACGAACAGGCCCGTGCCAAGGCACTGGCGGAGCGGCTGCGAGCCGCCCTGGTGGCTTATCCGCACTGGCCCCTGGCGCTGTCCATCACGGCCTCGTTCGGGGTGGCGGAGCGGCGCGGGGATCCCCTGGAGCAGGTTCTCAAGCGGGCCGACGAGGCGCTCTATCAGGCCAAAAAGCGGGGTCGCAATCGGGTCGAGGTGGAATAGGAGGTGGAATAGAACGCAGGTCTGGCGGCTGGGGAAGGGCTGCTCCTTCGAGCGGGGCATTGCTGCTGGAGCCCAAGACTCCAAGCCGCTATGATGCGCGCCAGCCGGGGCGTTGGCCCCCTTCATTCATCTGCTGAGGTATTCCCCATGGCACAACACATTGGCGCTTTGGCCCTGCTGGTGGCCGACTATGACGAGGCCATCGCCTTCTTTACCCTGGGGTTGGGTTTTACATTGCTGGAAGACACTCCCCTCGATGAACCGGGTAAACCGGGTAAGCGCTGGGTGCGGGTTGCGCCTGCCGGCGCGCCCGGTGCGGCGCTCTTGCTGGCTCGCGCCGCCACGCCAGAGCAGCAGGCCGCCATCGGCCAGCAGGGCGGTGGCCGGGTATTTCTGTTCCTCGAAACCGACGATTTCTGGGCCGATTACCAGCGCATGCTGGACTACGGTGTTCATTTTTGTGAACAGCCACGTAGCGAGCCATACGGCATGGTGGTGGTGTTCGAGGATATCAGTGGCAACCGCTGGGACCTGCTGCAACTCACTGCTGCCAACTGAATCTGAAAACGTTTATCATCCCGCCTGTCATAAAGTCATAAAAGTGTCACAGAAAATTCTAATAATTGGCGCACCCATCTTCACACAGGAGAGAGAAGGTATATGGCTAAGCGAATTCTGGTGGTCGAGGACGAAGCACCGATCCGCGAAATGCTCTGCTTCGTGCTTGAGCAAAAGGGATACGAAACAATCGAGGCGGAAGATTACGCCGATGGACTGGCGAAGGTGTGTGAACCCTACCCCGAACTCATAGTGCTGGACTGGATGATGCCCGGTGGCAGTGGCATTCAGTTCATCAAGCAACTCAAGCAGGATGAGGTGACCCGCCAGATCCCTGTGGTGATGCTGACCGCCCGTGGTGAGGAAGAGGACAAGGTACGCGGCCTGGAGGCCGGCGCCGATGACTACATCACCAAGCCCTTCTCCCCCAAGGAGTTGACCGCCCGCCTGCACGCCGTGATGCGCCGCGTCTCCCCCACCTCGGTGGACGAGGTGATTGAGGTGCAGGGGCTCAAGCTGGATCCGGTTTCCCATAGAGTCAGTGCCGAAGAGAGGGCGCTGGACATGGGACCGACCGAGTTCAAGTTGCTGCACTTCTTCATGACTCACCCCGAGCGGGTGTACAGCCGCGAGCAGTTGCTCAACAATGTCTGGGGTACCAATGTGTATGTCGAGGACAGAACCGTGGATGTGCATATTCGTCGCTTGCGCAAGGCCATTGAAGAGACGGGTCACGATCGATTGATTCAGACGGTGCGCGGCGCAGGCTATCGCTTCTCAACCCGTCTGTAGAGGAAGTTATGTTGCAACCTTATGCCTGGCGGCGACAGTTGTGGCGGATGGCGTTCTTCTATACGCCTTTCGTTCTGGTCGGCTGGTTGACGAATACCCTCGCCCTTTGCCTGCTGGCAGCTACTGTGCTGCATCTGGGCTGGCACTATCGCTTCCAGAAGCGGCTGTCGGACTGGCTGTGGCACGATCGCAGCCTGGTTCCCCCCAACGGCAGCGGCAGCTGGGAGTATATTTTCAACGGCATCTACAAGTTGCAGCAGCGTCACCGGGCCCGTCGCCGCGAGCTGGCGGGTCTGATCCGCCGCTTTCGGGAGGGTGCCGAGGCTCTGCCCGATGCCGCAGTCGTGTTTCGCACCGATGGCAGCATCCTCTGGTGCAATCGACTGGCGGAGCAACTGCTTGGTTTTCGCTGGCCGGAAGATGCCGGTCAGCACATAGGCAACCTCATTCGCAATCCGGCCTTTGGTGCCTATCTGGGCAAGGGTCAGTATGATGAACCGTTCGAGATGAACTCACCCATCAATGAGGAGAAGTTTCTCGAGTTTCGCATCATGCCCTACGCCGAGGATCAGGCCATGCTGGTGGTGCGGGATGTCACCCGGCTGCGCAGCCTGGAGAAGACCCGCAAGCACTTCGTTTCCAACGTCTCCCACGAACTGCGTACCCCGCTCACAGTGCTCAAGGGCTATCTGGAGATGACCGAAGAGCCGCCGCCCCCCGCCCTGTGGGCCAAAGCGCACAGGGTGATGATGGAGCAGACCATCCGCATGGACAATCTGGTCAATCAGCTGCTCACCCTGTCGCGGATCGAGGCGGCTCCCTCGGTGGATCTCTCCCACCTGGTGGACATGCCCGCCATGCTGGGATTGCTGGAGCAGGAGGCGCGGGCGCTGTCGGGGGAGCGGGCACACCAGATTGAATTTCTGGTGCAACCGAACCTTTTCGTGCGAGGGGATAATGATCAGCTGCGCAGCGCCGTCTCCAACCTGGTCTACAACGCCATTCACTACACACCGGCGGGGCGCAAGATCAGCGTGGCATGGCGCAAACAGGGCGCCATGGCGCTGTTTGTGGTGGAGGATGAAGGAGAGGGGATTGCTCCCGAGCATCTGGCGCGGCTGACCGAACGTTTCTATCGGGTCGACAAGGCTCGCTCACGGCATACCGGCGGCTCCGGGCTCGGGCTCGCCATCGTCAAGCACGCCTTGAGCCATCACGACTGTCAGCTCGATATCGAGAGTCGGGTCGGTGCTGGCAGCCGTTTCAGCTTTCTCATTCCAGCCCGTATGGTCGTGGTTAAATAGTCTTTACCGACAATAAGTTAGCAAAAGAGAGGGCAGCGGAAGCTGCCCTCTCTTCATTTGGTCAAAACCCTTGTTGTGTCATTAAAGTGTCACATTAAATCCATAAATTTGTCACTGCCAGGTCAGATACTGGCGCCGTCTTAAGAACGGACCTTCTGTAACTTTGGAGAGATTGGATGAAACTCAACAAACTGGCTGGTGTAATCGGATTTACCGCAGCAACCCTGTTTTCTGTCAGCGCTCTGGCTGCCGGTGTGGATAAAGACCTGCTGGATTACACTCCGACCAGCGGCATCTCGGGCAACCTGTCCTCTGTCGGCTCTGACACCCTGGCCAACATGATGACCTTGTGGGCCGAAGAATTTAAGCGCATGTATCCCAACGTCAACGTGCAGATCCAGGCCGCCGGTTCCTCAACCGCACCGACTGCACTGACCGAAGGTGTTGCCCAGTTCGGCCCCATGAGCCGCGGCATGAAGTCCGGTGAGGAAGAGGCGTTCGAGAAGCGTTACGGTTACAAGCCCACTGCCATCCGCGTCGCGGTCGATGCCCTGGCCGTGTTCGTCAACAAGGACAACCCCATCAAGGGGCTGACCATGCAACAAGTGGATGCCGTCTTCTCCAGCACCCTCAAGTGCGGCGAAGCCAAGGCTGCCACCAAGTGGTCTGATCTGGGTCTGGATGGCAACTGGTCTTCCAAGGATCTGCAACTGTTCGGTCGCAACTCAGTATCCGGTACTTACGGTTACTTCAAGGAGCACGCCCTGTGTGATGGCGACTTCAAGAGCGGCGTGAACGAGCAGCCCGGTTCCGCTTCCGTGGTGCAGTCCGTCTCTGCTTCCCTGAACGGCATCGGTTACTCCGGTATCGGTTATGTCACCTCGGGTGTGCGCGCCGTACCGCTGTCCAAAGATGGCAAGACCTTCATCGAAGCCACCGCTGATAACGCCATCACCGGCAAGTATCCGCTGTCGCGTTTCCTGTACGTTTACGTGAACAAGCACCCGAACAAGCCGCTGGCCCCGATGGAGCAGGAGTTCGTGAAGATGATGCTCTCCAAGGCGGGTCAAAGCATAGTCGCCAAAGATGGTTACGTGCCTGTCCCGGCCAAAGTGGTCGAAGCCGACCTGAAGAAACTGGGCATAATGTAAACCGGTTTCCTCTCAAAGACGGGCCCCAGCGGGGCCCGTTTTCTTTTTAAGCAAGCCGGTAATGAGGGGATGTGACTGCTTTCGCCGAACCGGGCAATTTGTCGACTTGCGCCGGACGCCCGCATTTCCGAAAATAGGGCATCTTTATGGTGAAGGACACCTCCATGACATCTCCCCTGTTCAAGCTCGGCCTGGCGGCGCTCTGTTCTACCCTGCTGGCCAGTTGTGCCCAGTCTCCTACCGGTCGTAGCCAGATGCTGCTGTTTTCGCCCCAGCAGATGAGCAAGCTGGGTGCCGACTCCTTCGAGCAGATGAAAAAGCAGGAGAAGGTGAGCAAGGATGCCAAGCTCAATGCCTATGTCTCCTGTGTTGCCAAGGCGGTTACCGCCCAGGTGCCCGCCAGTTATGGCATCACCAGTTGGGAGGTGGTGGTGTTTGACTCCAAGCAGGTCAATGCCTTCGCACTGCCCGGTGGCAAGATAGGGGTCTATAGCGGCCTGCTCAAGGTCGCCAAGAATCAGGATCAGCTCGCCACCGTCATCGGTCACGAGCTGACCCACGTGCTGGCCCAGCACTCCAACGAGCGACTCTCCCGCAGCCAGCTGACCGGTCTCGGTCTGGCGGCGGCGGATATCGCCATGGGCAGCAGCGAATATCGCGGTGCCACCATGACGGCGCTGGGGCTCGGGGTCGAGGTGGGCGTCATGCTGCCCTATGGCCGCGAGCAGGAGAGCGAAGCGGACAGGCTGGGCCTGGACTTGATGGCCCGTGCCGGTTTCAATCCTGCCGAAGCCGTTCCCCTGTGGCAGAACATGAGCGCCGCCGCCGGTGGCAAGGCGCCGCCGCAACTGCTCTCCACCCACCCCAGCAACGAAAACCGGATCGCCGAGTTGCAGGCCCAGCAGGCCGAGGCCCGGCCACTCTATGAGCAGGCGCGCGCCTCCGGTCTGGTACCCCAATGCAAGGCATAAGCCTGCGCATGGCGCGGCTTGATGATGCCCCCGCCATGACGGTGATGCAGCGGGCCAGCTGGCCAGCTGGCTCGCTGCCTACGGTGAGGTGCTTGGCAACGACATGCTGGCCCAGCTGGCGGTGACCGAGCATCTGCAAATCTGGCGCAGCCGGCTCGCCGAGCCGGGCCCAAGACCCATGCTGCTCTGTCTGGATGAGGTGGTCATCGGCCTGCTCTACTGGCAGCTGGCGCAAGAGGGTGAATATCCCACCGCCTGGATCCGGGCGTTTTACCTCCACCCCGATCATTGGCGCCAGGGTTATGGCAAGCGGCTGTGGCAGGCGGTGGCCATGCAGATGCGGCGCGCCGGTTGTGAAGGCGTCAGATTGTGGCTGCTCGATGGCAATCGGGTCGGCGAGGGTTTTTACCTGCGTCGTGGCTTCGCCTTCGATGGCCAGGAGCGCACCCTGATGAGCCTTGGCCAGGCTTGCCTGCAACGGCAAATGTTCCGTTTGCTTTGATCCGGCTCCCGTTTTTCGCCCCCGATCACTTTATTTTTTTTGCGAATTAATACAATGTGCCCCTCTGGACAGGCTGAGGTGAGGCAACTCGCCGACAAGGGAGTGTGAGCATGTATTACGGCTTTGATATCGGTGGCACCAAGATAGCGTTCGCTGTGTATGACGGCGGCTTGAATCTCTGTCATGAGGAGCGCATGAGCACTCCCGGCAATGATTACGAGGGGCTGCAGCAGCTGATCTGCCAGCGGGTACTCGAGGCTGATGCCCGCTTCAGTGCAAGAGGCGCCGTAGGCATCGGCTTTCCCGGTATCCTCAATCGGCACGACCACAGCATAGTGGCGGCGAACCTGCCCTCCATCAATGGTCGCCATCTGGGCGCCGATCTGGCCGAGCGTTTGGGTCGTATGGTCAAGGTGGACAACGATGCCAACTGCTTTCTCTGGTCGGAGGTGCACCAGGGCGCAGCGGCAGGGGCAGACAGTGCGCTGGGGGTCACCATAGGCACCGGCATAGGTGGTGCCGTCTATCTGGCCGGCAAACTCATTCAGGGCCGTAACTGGCTGGCGGGGGAGATAGGTCACTACCCCTTGCCTGCGACCATGCTGATGAAGTATCCCGACCTGCCTCGTCCCCGTTGCGGCTGTGGCCGCCTGGTCTGTTTTGAAACCTATGCGTCCGGCAGCGGGCTGGAGCGGCTCTACCACCATTTTCACGGTCAGCGTGCCAGCGGCCACCAGATAGTGGAACGCTTCGAGGCTCATGAGCCTGATGCGGTGGCTACGGTCGACTGCTGGCTCGAGATCATGGCTGCCGGACTCGCTACCGCCATCTCTGTGGTTGATCCCGAGGTGGTCGTGCTGGGGGGCGGCTTGAGCGGTCTGCCCGCCCTGTACCAACAGTTGCCGCTGCGTCTGCCCGCCCTGTACCAACAGTTGCCGCTGCGTCTGCCCGGCCACCTGCTGCCCGGTGTCGCTCTGCCCGAGATCCGCCAGGCCCGCTTCGGCGGTGCCGGTGGGGTGAGGGGTGCGGCCTTGCTCAATTTATGAGATCAGATGTGCTGTCTGATCTCTCCAATAAAGGAGTCATCATGACCCGTCTTGAAATTTGTATCGACAACCTGGAATCCCTGTTCACCGCCCAGCAAGCCGGCGCGGATCGCATCGAGCTCTGCTCTGCGCTGGGGCTGGGTGGTTTGATCCCCTCCTATGGTTTCATGCAGCTGGCCGCCCGCCACGCCAGCGTCCCTGTCTATGCCATGATCCGTCCCCGTGCCGGGGATTTCTGCTTCAGCGAAGGGGAGTTCGAGATGATGCTGCAGGATATCGCCGCCGCTCGCGCCGCCGGGTTGCAAGGTGTGGTGGTGGGGCTGCTGGATGAAGAGGGGCGGGTGCCTGCTGCCCAGCTCAGGCAACTGGTCGCGGCAGCCGGTCCCCTTGGCGTCACCTTCCATCGTGCCATCGATCTCTGCTCCGACTGGCGTGCCGATCTTGAGGTCATCATAGCGGCCGGTTGTGAGCGGATCCTCACGTCAGGTCATGCACCGACCGCGCTGGCGGGGCTCGAGACCTTGCAGGCCATGCAACAGGCGCTGGCAGGCCGGGCCACCCTGATGCCAGGTGCCGGGATCAATGCCGACAACGTGCGCACCATCATCGAATTTACCGGGGTGAACGAGGTGCACATGTCCGGCATGGGCTGGCGCGGCGGTATGGTACCCCATGGAGTCAATATGGGTACCTCTGATGACGGCCGGGTCAATATCACCGACGGTGCCAAGGTAGCCGCAGTGCGGGCCCTGCTGGATCGCGCTGATGTCGCAGAAAGTGAGGTTTGAGTCCAAAGGCTCACAGCGCCATTGTGCCTGACAGGATCGCCGCCGATGGGCGGCGTTCGCACCTGACTGGTGTGAACTCGCTCCCACGGGCGGGGAAATCAGGGCGACCGGCGGCAGCACCTGGCCGAAAAGTCTGATATTATCCCGCCTCTTTATTACTTGGATCTGGAGCAACATCTCAATGTCCCAATACGACTCTATCGAACAGAAGGCCAGCTATGGCATCGGCCGCAACATGGGCGAGCAACTGGCGCAGCAAGCGTTCGCCGGTCTGGATATCCCGGCCCTGCAACAAGGTCTGGCAGATGCCCTGAATGGTCTGGAGTTCGCGGTCAGCCGTGACGATATCAATGATGCCTTCCAGGTTATCACTGCACGCATGCAGGAAGAGCAGGAAGCCGTTGCCAAGGCGGCCGCCGCCGATGGCGAAGCCTTCCTGGCTGACAACGCCAAGCGTGCCGACGTCAAGGTGACCGACTCGGGTCTGCAATACGAAGTCATGGTAGAAGGCAATGGCGCCGTGCCGGTGGCCGGTCAGTCCGTGCGCGTGCACTACCACGGTACCTTCACCCACGGTGGCGTGTTTGACAGCTCGGTCGCCCGTGGCGAGCCGGCTGAATTCCCGGTGACTGGCGTCATCGCCGGTTGGGTTGAAGCCCTGCAACTGATGCCGGTTGGCTCCAAGTGGAAGCTCTATATTCCGCAGGATCTGGCCTATGGTGCTCGTGGTGCCGGTTCCATCCCGCCCTACTCTGCTCTGGTATTCGAAGTGGAGCTGCTGGACATTCTGTGATCCGGCTGGCTTGATGCAAACGGCGACCTCAGGGTCGCCGTTTCTGTTTGAGGCTCCCCTGCCTGGCGGGCCCTTGTCGATAGACAATGTGCCTTTGCAAAAGATTTGGATATAGTCAGGGCTTCTCCTGGGAGACAAGTCATGGCAGCCATCATCGAAGTCGTCGATCTCATCAAGCACTTTCCCGGCGTCAAGGCGGTGGACGGGCTCAGCTTTGCCATTCCAGCCGGTTGCTGTTTCGGTCTGCTCGGCCCGAACGGGGCGGGCAAGACCACCACCATAGAGTTGCTGGAGGGCGTCCTCACTCCGGATAGCGGCCAGATCCTGTTCCATGGCGCCCCTCGCGGCCCCGATTACCGCTCCCGCATCGGCATCCAGTTCCAGCATACTGCGCTGCAGGATTTTCTGACTGTGCGCGATACCCTGCGCCTGTTTGCCAGCCTCTACCCCCATCCTTTGCCCCAGGCGCAGCTCATCGAGCTGTGTGCCCTGGGCGAATTCATCGACCGTGACAGCCGCAAGCTCTCCGGCGGTCAGCGTCAGCGCCTGCTGCTGGCGCTCGCTCTGCTCGGTGACCCCGAGTTGCTGTTTCTGGATGAACCTACTACCGGGCTGGATCCCCAGGCCCGCCACCACTTCTGGCAGCGCATCGAAGCGATCAAGGCCCAGGGCAAGACGGTGGTGCTCACTACCCACTACATGGATGAGGCGCAGCAGTTGTGCGATCTCATCGCCATCGTCGATCACGGCCACTTGCTCAGCCTGGATACCCCCACGGCCTTGCCGGCCCAGCATTTTGACGGTGTGCTGGTGCGATTACCGGATCACCCGGCCCTCGCCGGCCTGGGCTATCCGCTCCTGCCCCACGGCGATCAGGTGGAGCTGACCTGTCCCGACGTGGCACTCCTGCTGCCGCAGTTGCTCAGCCTTGGAGTCCCGCTGACCGGCATGCAGGTACGTTCTCCCAACCTGGAGGATCTCTTTTTGCACCTGACCGGCCATAGCCTGAGGAGTGGCGCATGAGCAGCATGACAAGATGCCGTGTTGGCACCCACCTCCATCCGCGAGACTTGCAGTGGTCGCGCCGCTCGTCAGCTTGGTGCACAAGGAGCGGAGCATGAAAGGCGCCATAAAACGGATCGGTGCGCTTTTTTATGCCCGCAATCTGGAGTTTGTGCGGGACAGGGCGGCCCTGGTGTGGAATCTGGCCTTCCCGCTGTTGCTGGTGATAGGTTTCTCCCTCATCTTCTCCGGCCCGCCCAAGCCGCTGGTGCAGATGGGGGTAGTGGGGGACTTGCCTGCTGCCTATGCGCCCCTGAACGCCATTCCGCTGCTCAAACTCATTCCCTATGACGATGAGCAAAAGGGGCGACTCAAGGTACGCCACCATCAGCTGGATCTGCTGCTCTCGCCCGGTTCGGGTCGCTACTGGGTCAACCCGGATGCCGCCCAGGGGGCGCTGGCCGAATACCTGCTGCGCCAGGCGATTTTTCAGCCACTGGTGAAAGAGACTCTGAGCGGTCAGGCGATCCGTTATGGTGACTGGCTGTTGCCCGGAGTGATCGGCATGAACCTGATGTTTTCCGGCCTGTTCGGGGTCGGCTTCGTCATAGTCCGTTACCGCAAGAACGGTGTGCTCAAGCGATTGAGGGCAACGCCGCTCTCCGCCGCCGAGTTTCTCTGTGCCCAGTTGCTGTCGCGGATCCTGATTACCCTGGTGGTGAGCCTGCTGGTGTTTCTGGTGGCCTACGGCCTGCTTGGTGTGCCCCTGCTCGGCTCAGGCTGGTTGCTGCTTCTTATCGCCCTGGTGGGCGGGGCCGCCATGGCGTCACTGGGTCTGCTCATCGCCGCCCGCATTCAGAACGAAGAGCTGGCAAGCGGCCTGCTCAACGTCATCAGCATGCCCATGATGTTTCTCTCCGGGGTCTGGTTCTCGCTGGAAGGGGCGCCGGTCTGGCTGCAACAGCTGGCGGCCTGGCTACCGCTCAGCCAGATCATCACGGCGGCCCGCGCCGTCATGCTGGAAGGGGCAGGCTGGGCCGAGGTGGCCGCACCGCTGGGCTGGGTTGTACTGTTTACCCTCTCTTGTCTCACCCTGGGCAGTGCCCTGTTTAAATGGAATAGCCAATGAAACGACCTCTGGATCTGGGGGCCGCCCTGGCCCTGCTGTTACTGAGCATACCGGCCAGTGCCGATGCCATGCGTTGCAAGAACGCCCTCATCACAGAGGGGGACAGCACAGCCGAGATGCTGCTCAAGTGTGGCGAGCCCATGCTGCGTGAAACCTTGACCCGCAACGAGGTGAACCAGTTTGGCAATCTGGTACAGGTCACATACGGTGAGCGCTGGACCTACAACTTTGGCAAGAATGCCTTCATGCGCTTTGTGACAGTGCGCAACGGTGTGGTCACCGACATAGAAAATGGCCCGCGCGGCGACTAGCCGGCGGGCAAAAACGTGTATGGAAGCAGACTACAAACAGAAAGGACTATGGAAGTTACCCCAACAGCAGGCTGGTGTGACGCAGGCCGCGAACCTCCAGATTGATCTGCCGGGCCAGACTCAGGGTCTGACGGCAGGTCAGGCTCTGCAGATTGATCTCTCCGCCGTTGAATTCGAATCGCCCCAGCGCCTCCACCATGAAGCTGCCGCGATGGAAGCTCTTGATGTAGCGGGCAATCTGGCGGGGAGACAAGTTCTTGAACACCTTCATCACAAAACACCTGTTGCTTGGACAGGGCACACTATGCCGTCCATGGGTGACACTAATGTGACATTTAATGAAGGTTTGTATGAATCCGTGTGACGACGGGTATCCGGGGAGCGTGTCTGTACCCATGAGGTGAAAAAGTGCTGCCATGACCCCTCCTTGCCCCGATATACTGCGGGCAATTGAACGACATGAGCGAAAGGGCCTGCGCGTGGAATGGGTGGATGTGGTTGATGCGGATAACCGGGTGATCGGGGTAGCCGAACGGGCCAGGGTGCGGCGGGAGAACCTGTGCCATCGCGCCAGTTATATTCTGGTGCTCGACCAGACGGATCGGATCCTGGTGCAGCGGCGCACCCTCAGCAAGGATTTCTGCCCCGGCATGCTGGATGCCTGCGCCGGTGGTGTGGTCACTATCGGTGAGGAGATGGAGCTCTCCGCCCGGCGCGAGCTGGCCGAGGAGCTGGGGATTGCGGATGTTCCCCTGCAGGGATTTGGCAGCTTCTACGCCGAAGGGGAGGGTTATCGGGTCTGGGGGGGCCTCTTCAGTTGCCGCTATCAGGGGCCGTTGCAGCTGCAGGCCGAAGAGGTGAGTGCGGTGCACTGGATGAGCCTGGCCGAGATTGCCGAGCGCGCCACCGAATTTACCCCCGACTCCCTGCTCGCCATCGCCACCTGGCAGGCGAGACGCTGACACGCTTCAGATAGTCTCCTCGCCAGAGACAAGACGGGCAGCCTGATGGCTGCCCGTTTGCATTTTTGCATCTGTGCATGTCTGCATCGCTGTGGGTTGCTACACCAGCTTGAGGCACCGGTTGGTGCGCCCGCATCCGCTGGGTTTGGCGAGCCAATGGCCCTGCCAATCGGTGACCAGCCGCAGCAGGGGATACTCCAGATCGAGCCTTGTCACCACCAGTTGGCCGATTTCGTCGCCGCTCACCGGTTCGCCGTTGGCCAGATCGACTATCTCGACGATGCAGCTCTACGTTGACGATAAAACCCAGACCGGGCTGGCTCTCGTAGGCCACCACTCCCACATCCTGCCATACCAGACAGTTGAGGGCTGCAATGCCGTGAATGGCGCGCAGCGGCGCGGTTTCAGGATGGGTAGCTTCGCACAGCAGGGCGCGGCGCAGCGAGTCGCTCGGGATCTCCGCCGCCTCGGCAGCCTCCAGCAGGTCGAGCAGGGTCACCAGCGGGCCGACGTAGCTGGTGGGCTGATAGCGCAGCAGCGCCTCCAGCTGGCGCTGGGTATCGTGTGGCCCGCAGGGCACCACGGGGGCACCGAGCTGGCGGGCACCGTTATCGAAGATAAAGGCGGTGGGGCCAGCGTGATAGTCGTGGCCGTTGAGCAGCACTTCCCCCGCCTTGAAACCGGCGGCAAACAGGGCCCGTGCCGCGCCCCACCAGTCCGCGCCCGCATATTCGGGAATGGCCAGCTGGCCCGGACAGGCGAAGACCCGCAGCGCCTGACTGGCCGGCCGACCCGTGAGGCCGGCGAAGGGCGGATGGGCCTGCTGGGCGGCAAACAGGTCGGTGGCGTCGAGCAGGGGCAGTGTGGCCAGCTCGCCCAACTCCTGCAAACGGCGCTGGCGATAGGCGCTGGAGTAACCGGCGCAATACTGGCCGACATGGGTGAGCAGGTGATTGAGCTGCTCCAGTTGTTGTTGCTCTCGCAAGGGGGAGGGGCGAATTTCCAGTCCGTCGTAATAGTGCTGCATGAGGCCTCCTTGGTCGGCTGATCCTGCTCAAGGTTAGTTCAAATGGCGATGCAGATGGGGGTGTGTTGCCGGCTCACTGGCTGGGGTAGACTGTGGTTCCTTATCTTCATCACGGACGAGATATCATGATTGCCATTGGCCAGACCCTGCCTGCGGGCGAATTTACCTTTATCACCGCCGAGGGCAAGCAGGTGCAGGATAGCCAGGCCCTGTTTGCCGGCAAGACGGTGATACTGTTTGCGGTACCCGGCGCTTTTACCCCCACCTGTTCCAATGCCCACCTGCCCGGTTACGTGGTATTGGCCGACCAGTTCAAGGCCAAAGGGGTGGATGCCATCTATTGCCTGTCGGTGAACGATGCCTTTGTGATGAAGGCGTGGCAGGTGGCCCAGAACGCCGACGCCATCACCATGCTGGCGGACGGCGACGGCAGCTGGACGCAAGCCTTGGGCCTTGCCAAGGAGACTGGCGCCTTCGGCGGCTTGCGGGCCCAGCGCTTTGCGCTGATCGCGTTGGATGGTGTGGTCACACGGCTGTTTGTAGAAGCGCCCGGCAAGTTCGAGGTCTCCGACGCCAGCAGTCTGCTGGCGGCACTTTGAAATCATCAATCAGTGTTTGATTTCCCCTTGAAAAGGCAAGTCGGACCGTTACACTGTGCCCAACTTGGAAGGGGTCAGGCTCAATACCTGGCTCCTGTTTTTTCATCTGATGAGATAGAAACATTATGACTCTGGCTGTTGTTGCCCTGATTGCCGGACTGGCGCTGCTGGTCTGGAGTGCAGACAAGTTTGTGGACGGTGCTGCCGCGACCGCCCGTTATGCCGGCATGCCGCCGCTGCTTATCGGTATGGTGATCATAGGTTTTGGCACCTCGGCTCCCGAGATGGTGGTCTCGGCGCTGGCGGCTTCTCAAGGCAATCCCGGTTTGGCCCTTGGCAACGCCTATGGCTCCAACATCACCAACATTGCGCTGATCCTGGGTTTGACCGCCCTTATCAGTCCTATTGCGGTGGCTTCCCAGGTGGTGCGCAAGGAGATCCCTATACTGCTCGGCATTACGCTGCTCTCCGGCGCCCTGCTGATCGATGGTCGGCTCGACAGCACGGATGCCCTGATCCTAGGCGCTGTGTTTCTGGTGCTGATGGGCTGGTCCATCTGGGCTGGCATGCATGGCAAGGGAGATGCGCTCGATGTGGATACCGAAGAGAGCATCAGCAGTGAAGGCATGTCCCTCAAAAGCGCCATTATCTGGCTCATCGTCGGGCTGGTACTGCTGATTGGCGCCTCCCGCCTGCTGGTATGGGGCGCCGTTACCATTGCCCAGGCCCTTGGCATCAGCGATCTGGTGATTGGCCTGACCATAGTGGCGGTGGGCACCTCCTTGCCGGAGCTGGCTTCTTCTCTTATCGCCATTCGAAAGAATGAGCACGATCTGGCGCTCGGCAACGTGCTCGGCTCCAACCTGTTCAATACCCTGGCCGTGGTGGGCATAGCCGCAGGCATAGCGCCGCTGGATGTGGCGCCCGAGGTGCTCAGCCGTGACTGGAGCATCATGATGGGGCTGACCCTGCTGTTGCTGGTGATGTGTCTGGGCCGCAAGGGACAGGGCCGGATCAGCCGACTGGAAGGAGGCATACTGCTCGCCATCTTTGTGGCTTACACCGGATGGTTGCTGACCAGCCAATTTATCTAGCCAGTCTGGATAAAGCGCAATGAGAGAGGGGGAAGCATCGGCTTCCCCCTCTTGTTTTTGTCTCTGGGCAGGCTCAGCCCGCGTCAGCGTTTATCTTCAGGCAGCCGCCACCAGCTTCTGACCTTGCTGCGCGCTGTCCAGGATCAGGATGCTCGCCTTGGGGAAGAAGTTGAAGGTCGAGGCTGAGGCCCAGGTGTAGGCACCCATGACCCGGCCCACCACCAGTTCGCCGATCGCCAGATCCGGCAGCATGATCTCCTCGCGGATCACGTCCACGCTGTCACAGGTCGGGCCGGAGAGCACAGAGTTGTGCTGCTCGCCACGGGCATAGGGGGTCGAGACCGGATAGGTGACGTGATCATAGAGCTGACCGTTGTAGCTGCCATACAGGCCGTCATCCAGGTAGTACCAGATCTTGTCACCGCGGTGGGCCTTGCCCATCACGCTGGAGATTGAAGTCATGGCTGGCGGGCTGATGAAACGGCCCGGCTCGGCAATCTTCTGCACAGTGGCGGGCAGCTTGGCAAGCGCCTCGCGGATTGGGGCGCAGAAGCCGTCGATGTCGAACTCGCCGCCATCATAATCCACCGGGAAACCACCGCCGATATCCAGCACCCAGGGTTTGAGCCCCAGATCCCAAGCCTGCTCCATGATCTCGCGACAGGCGTCGATGGCCTGCACATGGCGACGGGCGTGGGGCACCTGGGAGCCGACGTGGAACGACAGCCCCATCACCTTGATCCCCTTGGCGTGGGCCAGTTGCAGCAGCGGCAGCGCCTGCTCCGGGGTACAGCCGAATTTTTTGGAAAGGTCGACCTTGGTCTCGGGGTTCGGGAAGCTGACCCGCAGCAGCAGCTTCACTTCGTCCTTGTAGGGAATGAACTTCTCCAGCTCCAGCGGATTGTCATAGACAAACACTGTGCAGCCGTACTCCAGCGCATAGCGGATATCGCTGTCGCGCTTGATGGGGTGGGTATGAATACAGCGTCCCGGGCGAACCCCTTGGCTGCGCACCAGATCCACTTCGCCATTGGTGGCGAGATCGAAACAGGCCCCCTCTTCCTTCAATACAGAGACCACAGCCTCATGGGGCAGTGGCTTGAGTGCGTAGTGCAAGCGTACATCGGGCAGGGCGGCGACCAGGGCCCGATACTGTTTGCGGACGGCTGCCTTGTCGAGCAGCAGCAGGGGAGAGCCGAATTGTTCAACCAGTTGACGGTAATCTTGTGCTACCAGGGTCTCGTTCATTCTCTTTTGATCATCCTTAGGGGGCAGATTTGCCCTAGCCTTGGTTTGTTGAGACGGCAGCGGCCGGCTCAGGCGAGTGGTCCGGAAGTACCGACCAAACACAGTGCATAACTCCATCGCAAAGTGCTTAGTTATGCGCGGGATTATCGGCTTATTGCGTTTCTGTGCAAGCATTTTGATTGGATATGTTGGAAAGTTTTTCTGGTCGAGACGAAAGATCATCTTGATACGCGAGCCGGTCAATAATGTTGATCGGGTTGATCCAGCATAATGCTCGTTAACCTATTGATAGTTAACGAACAAGTAACATTTATCCCGACGATGGACTGAACGGAAAAAAAGCCGGGGCCAGGATGGCCGAGTGCGAGACAGCTCACATTTTTTGGATTAACATGCCCGCTTCCTAATCCAAACTAGTTCGGATGAAGGTAGCAGGAGAGCGATGGGGGACCATCCACCGAAGAAGTGAATCTTTCAGGTACCGGGCAACCGGTGTGGACTGCTACTGGACGATACTCTGGAGAGACCCGTTGAATCGGGCGCCGAAGGAGCAAGGCACCATGACTACCCGCAAGGGCAGGCTGGCGCCGGAAACTCTCAGGCAAAAGGACAGAGGGGATGGGATGGTTGTACCTGGGCTTGGCCCGCATCCGATCACCCTCTGGTGATCGCGACTATTTGGGAAGATCATCCTTCTCCTCCTTAATCTTTGTTTTTTAAGGAGGACGCATGTCATCAATTCAATCGGCGTTAACCGCCATCGATAATTTTATCTGGGGTCCGCCCCTGCTGATCCTGCTGGTCGGGACCGGTGTCTATCTCACCCTGCGTCTGGGTCTGCTTCAGGTGGTGCGTTTGCCGCTCGCCTTGCGGCTGGTCTTTGGTCGCGATCAGGGCCAGGGCAAGCAGGGGGACGTCTCCAGCTTCGGCGCTCTCTGTACCGCACTCTCCGCCACCATTGGCACAGGCAACATAGTCGGCGTCGCTACCGCCATCAAGCTCGGCGGCCCGGGGGCCCTGTTCTGGATGTGGATGGCGGCCCTGTTCGGCATGGCGACCAAGTACGCCGAGTGTCTGCTGGCGGTCAAATATCGCCAGCAGGATGCCAACGGCCAGATGGCCGGTGGCCCCATGTACTACCTGGAAAAGGGGCTCGGCTCCAAGCCGCTGGCCAAGCTGTTTGCCCTGTTCGGCATTGGTGTCGCCTTCTTCGGCATCGGTACTTTCCCCCAGGTCAACGCCATCTCCGACGCCATGAGCCTCTCCTTCTCGGTGCCCCGTGAAGCGACCGCCGTTGTGCTGACCCTGATAGTGGCGCTGGTAACACTGGGGGGGATCCAGTCCATCTCCAGCGTGTCGAGCAAGGTGGTGCCCTTCATGGCCATCTTCTACATCCTCGCCTGTGCCGGTGTGCTGGTGAACAACGCCGGCGCCCTGCCCGAGGCGATTGGTCTGGTGATAAGCAGCGCCTTTACCGGCCACGCGGCCACTGGCGGCTTTGTCGGCGCCAGCATCATGCTGGCGATCCAGTCCGGTGTGGCGCGGGGAGTCTTCTCCAACGAGTCGGGTCTGGGCTCGGCCCCCATAGCGGCAGCGGCGGCCAAGACGGATTCCTGCGTGGAGCAGGGGCTGGTCTCCATGACGGGCACCTTCATCGACACCATCATCATCTGCACCATGACAGGTCTGACCCTGGTGGTGACAGGGGTGTGGGGCGGCGATCTCAGCGGTGCCGCCATGACCAGTGCCGCCTTTGCGCAAGGCTTGGATGCCCATATCGGCCAGTATCTGGTGAGCATTGGCCTGTTGTTCTTCGCCTTCACCACCATCCTCGGCTGGAACTACTACGGCGAGCGCTGCACCGAGTACCTGTTCGGGGTCAAGGCGATCAAGCCCTACCGCCTCATCTATCTGGTGCTGGTGGCGAGCGGCGCCTTCCTCCATCTGGACATGATTTGGCTCTTGGCCGATATCGTCAACGGCCTGATGGCGGTGCCCAACCTCATCGGTCTCATCGGCCTGCGTCATGTGGTGATCGCCGAAACTCGCGCCTACTTCAGCCGGGATCGCGACACGGAGTCCGAGCCCGAGCCGCAGACCGCCTGACCCGGCCTCTGCACTACGCGAAAACGAAAAAGCCACGACCCGGGTCGTGGCTTTTTTTTGGGGGGCCGTAGTCGTTCTCAGCCTTGGTGAGTGAGATGTTTATTGCTTGGTCAGCAGGGTCTCCAGCCGTCCTCGCACCTTGTCCACCAACGCCTCATCGCTCCCCTGCCATGCAATGCAGCGGGCCAAGGTCGTCGAGGTGCCGGCCATAAAACGCAGCTCCCCGCCCGCCAGCTCGTAGAAACGACTCGCCATCCGGGTGCCCTCATCAACATCACCCGCCACCAGCAGCATGGCTTGCGCTAGCACGGCGCCGTTGTGATCCTGGCCCGGTGCCAGCCAGCGCTGGGCCGTGCCGGTGATCTTGCGATCCCCGATCACCAGATTGTACTGGCCATCGCAAAAGGAACCGGGCACGAAGTCGTAGCCGCCACTCAGGCCATGGTCGGCCAGCAGGGTCAGCAGAGGGGCGCCCAGTAGCCGGTAGTAGTGGCCAAGATCCGTGGTGGTGCGGGGCAATAGCAAAGAGAGGTTGAGAATACCCGCCCCGTGGGGCACGGCGGTGCCACCGCTGTCGCGCACATGGACGGGCCAGCCTTCGCGAGCGAGCTGTTCGCAGGCGGCCTGATAGCGGGGGAGTCGCGTGTCCTTGCGGGTGACAATCAGGCATTGGGGGGCCTGCCAGAGGTGCGCTCGGGCTTGGCCGTCACGGGCACAGTCCCGCAGCCAGTGCTGCTCTTGCGCCAAAATCAGGTCGGGAGTGTGGGCATCAGCTTGAGGAGGGAGCAGGGCATAGGGCATGACGGCATCCTTGGAAAAAGGCTGCCCAGCACACTACCTGCGGGAACCGGCAAGGTAAAGCCCCGCAGTGCGGGGCCTGGATCATCTACCTGGGTTATGCAATGTGCAGCGTTATCAGCGAGAGGCCACTCATGGATGAGAGATGCCGCGTTTGGGCAGCAGCAGGTTCATGATGATGGCGGTGAGGCCACCGGTGGCAACGCCATAGGAGAGCACGCTTTTGGCCAGCTCCGGCAGATGTTGCAGCACTTCAGGCACCTGTGCCACACCCAGTCCCATGGCCAGCGACACTGCCAGTATCATGAGGGCGCGCCTGTCCAGCTCCTCACGGGAGATGATGCGCACCCCGGCTGCGGCTATGGTGCCGAACATGACGATGGTGGCTCCACCCAGCACGGGTTCCGGGATCTGCTGCACCAGACTGGCGACCGCCGGGAACAGGCCGAGCAGGGCGAGCATGGCGGCGATAAAGAGGCCGACATGGCGACTGGCCACCCCGGTCAGCTGGATGACGCCGTTGTTCTGGGCAAAGGTGGACATGGGGAAGGTGGAGAAGACCGCCGCCAGCATGGAGTTGGCGCCATCGGCCAGCACGCCCCCCTTGATCCGCGCCATGTAGACGGGCCCTTTCAGCGGTTCCCCCGAGATGTCCGATGTGGCCGTCATGTCGCCGATGGCTTCAAGCGCAGTCACCACGAAGATGATGGCCAGCGGCACAAACAGCTGCCAGTCAAAGCCGAGCCCGTAGTGGAGCGGGATCGGCACCATCACCAGGGGACCGTCGAAGGTGGGGGCCGTGACCTTGCCCAGTATCAGTGCTGCCGCATAGCCCACCAGCATGGCGATCATGATGGCGGAGAGGCGCAGCCAGGGGTTGCGGCTGCGCTGCAGCAGCACGATAAGACCCAGCACCAGCAGGGAGAGAAAGAGGTTGCTGTGGCTGGCGAAGCTGCCGTCAGAGAGCGCGGCGTAACCGCCACCCATGCTGATGAGTCCCACCTTGATCAGGGTCAGGCCGATCAGCAGCACCACTATGCCGGTTACCAACGGGGTGATCACCTGCTTGACCAGATGGAGGAAGCGGCTCATCACCACCATGGTGAGGGCGGCCACCAGCATGGTGCCAAACAGGGTACCCAGCAGATCCTCGGTAGGCATGGCTGCCTGTTTGAGAGCGAGGCCACTGGCGATGATGGGACCGAGGAAATTGAAGCTGGTGCCCTGTACCGAGAGCAGGCCGGAACCGATGGGGCCGAAGCGGCGGGTCTGGATGAAGGAGGCGATGCCGGACATGACCAGCGACATGGAGACGATATAACGGGTGTCGGCGGCAGGGAGGCCGAGGGCGTTGGCGATGATGAGGGGCGGAGTGATGATGGCGACAAACATGGCGAGCATATGCTGCAGGGCGGCGAACAGGGTCTGGGGCAGGGGGGGGACATCGTCTATGCCATAGACCAGTTCGCTGTGGGCACGTCTGGGGGGATGTGCCTCTCTGGTTGCGCGCGCGGCGGCAGCCTGTTCCATAAATACCTCGAATGTGTGGGGGGAGGGGGGAGAAAATTGGGCGCTATTTTAGTGATTGAAATCAGGCTGACCAGCGCTAATTCGGGCTGAAACCGGTTTATTTTTCCATGGGTTGAAACGTTTGCGCATGGCGTTTATGATCCGCCGGTTTGTGTGACGGTGCTCGCCCTCAAATGGCGTCTGTTCCATAGGATTTTGTACTTTCACGGCGTAGAATGAGCCCTCTCTCGTGACTTGGAGGCTCTGGATGCTGAAGCTGTCGGAGTTCTGGAGTGCCCGTGCCCACTCCGAAGATTTTACCCTGACCCGCATGGGCTTTATGACGGTGCGTCTGCGTCTGCTCACTTGTTTACTGATGGTGGGGCTGCCCGCCTGGGCATTGGTGGACTGGTTGACCCTGCCTGCCGCCCAGTTTGATGCGCTGCTTCAGGCCCGGATTTTCTGCCTGCTGGCCCTCTCTCCGCTCATTCCCTTCTCCTATCTTATCCATTTCCAGCGCGAGCGCATGAAGTGGGCGCTGGGCTATCTGATGACGGTGATGCTGCTGTTTGCCCTTATCTGCCAGCACAGCTTCGGTGCAGATCAGGAGCTGCAAGCGGGCTACATGGCGTTTCCCTATCTGCTCATCAGCCTGTTTGCCATCTTCCCCATTCCGCTCTCCCTCAGTTTGCAGTTGACAGGGGGCATTATGGTGACCACCCTGGTGGGGAACTGGCTGCTGGTGGGGCAGCCGCTGTGGAGCATGCAGACCCTCAATCAGGTCTGGTTGCTGGGGTTGTTTGCCATGACCAGCGCCTGGGTGCAGTGTGGCCAGCTCAACATGCTGCTGCAGCTCTACCGGGAGTCCACCACGGACGAACTGACCGGCATGATGAACCGCCGCCTGCTGATGAAGCAGCTCGACAAAGCCAGGGTAACCATGGATCATAAGCACTCCCCCTTCGCCGTCATGCTGCTGGATCTGGACAGGTTCAAGCGCATCAATGACACCTTTGGTCATCTGGCGGGGGATGCGGTGCTGAAAGAGGTTGCGGCGACCCTGGCAGAACAGCTGGAGCCCGGCATGGTGCTGGGCCGCTATGGTGGCGAGGAGTTTGCCATCCTGTTGCCCCGTTGCGGCGAGCTGGCCCAGGCGAAGCGGGTGGCGGAGCGGCTGCGGGTGGCAGTAGAGGCGCGACTGGTGAAGAGCCCCACCTCGGATGAGCTGCTGGAGGTAACGGTGAGTATCGGTCTGACCCTGGCCCAGCGCGGCGAGAGCGTCGAAGATCTGCTCAATCGGGCTGACGAATGCCTCTACATGGCCAAGATGGCGGGGCGCAACTGCGTGGTCGGGGAGCTGGCGGGTGAGCCTGGTCTGAACCCGCCCGCAAAGACAGATGCCGCCTGAGGGCGGCATCTTGCTGGCAGCCTGGTTATCTCAGCTCAGCTGATATTTGCCAGAGAGCTGCTGGGCAAGCAGTTTGAACATGTTGAACACCGCCATTGTCTTGCCGGTTGGAGTGCCATCTTCGGCCAGGAAGAATTCCCCCTTGAACACCAGAATATCCCCTTTCTGTTCCACCGAATCGGCGCGCATGCCGTGGATGAAGTCTTCGTGGCTCTTGATGATGCCGTTGGCCATCTCCAGCAGGGCAGTCTCGGTGATCAGCTCTTTTTGTGGTTGCATGCTCGTCTCCTTAAACGACTACTGGACAGGGCATTGCACCACTTCACACAGTGGCGCCCTGTCTCTGATTGAAGAGGTGGAAAGCATACTGCAAACAGGGTTTTTCTGTCATTGATATGACCCCGTGTTTTGCCCCTTCCCGCTTTACCCCATCACCAGATTTCTGAGCCAGTGACGCTGGCGGATCCTGTGCAGTACCAGAAACACCTTGCACAGCTCCTCCAGCAGCACCACTGCCACCACCCAGGAGAGGGGCCAGCCGAGCAGGCTGACAGCTACCCAGGCCAGCGGCAGGCCGATGCACCACATGGCGATGATGTCGATGAAGATGCTGTAGTTCACATCGCCGCCTGAGCGCAGCACGCCTATGATGCCCACCATGTTGAACACCTTGAGCAGCATGCCCAGACACATGACGGCGAGCACCTGACTCGCCTCTCCCATCAGGGAGCCCGGCAGGTTGCCTACCCATTGCAGCAGATTGGTTTGCAGCAGCCAGACAGCTATCCCCACCAACAGAGCACCTATGGGGGCCAGCAGCAGGAACAGCTGGGAGTGCTGCCAGGCGGCTTCGTACTCTTCCGCCCCGAGTCGGTGGCCGAGAAGGGTGGAGCAGGCCACCGCCAGCCCGAAGAAGAGGGAGATGAGGATGCTCTCCAGCGTCCCCAGTGTGGTCATGATGGCGAGCGAATCCGTGTCAAGATGAGCATAGAGAAAACCGTAGATCAGCATGCCGAAGGCCCAGAGCCCGTCGTGGAACAGCAGTGGCAGGGCGATCAGGGTGAAGCGCACCACCTCCTTGCGCCGAAAGGCGGCCCGCCAGTCGGTTTTACGCGGGATCAGGCGGGGCTCCTGGCGCACCAGATAGAAGATCAGCAGTGCTGTCTGCAGCAGGCGTGAAATCGTGGTGCCCCAGGCAGAGCCTGCCACGCCCATGGCCTCGAAGCCAAAATGGCCGAAGATGAGGGCATAGTTGAGGATGACGTTGGCAATGATGGCGATGATGCCGATCCGGGTCGGGGCGGCGGCGTTGCCCACGGATCGCAGGGCCGCCTCCAGCGGCACTACGATGGCGGTGCAGAGTATGGTGGCGCCTGTGATCATCAGGAACTCATCGGCCAGCAGGCGCAGCTCGGGGTCCTGGCTGGCAAAGCCCAGTACGCTGCCCGGCGCGAGTACATAGATGAGCGCAAACGGCAGGCTCACAAGCAGGGCACCGACCAGCGCCAGCGCCAGGGAGCGGCGCACCCCGGCCAGCTCGCCGCGACCGTAATATTGGGCTGCCAATACAGAGACTCCCCCCGAGAGCCCCGCTATCACCAGCAGATTGAAGAAGAAGACCCGGTTACCCAAGCCGACCGCCGCCACTGCCGTGGTGCCAAGCTGGCTCACCATCATGATGTCGATGAGACCCAGCAGGGAGAACATCATGGACTGCAGTGACACTGGCAGGGCCAGTCGCCACAGTCGGGCCATGAAGTCGCGATCGGTGGTTTGTTTTAAAATCGCTTGCCAATAATTCATTTATGTTAACCGGGTATGTGAAAAGCAAGGTTTGTCATGGGTATGATAGGGGCTGGTGAGAGAGGGTTCACTGTGAGCATCTCTCGGCTTTCTTGTGCAAAACTATCTTGTTGAGGCGTTATGGCATTTATCAGCGAGTGTCTGGAAATTGCCCCTGGTTGCGAGGAGCGGATGCTGGGGCGCGAAGGGCTGCCCCTGCTCGGTGAGGCGGGGATCTTCCTCAGCGGTCTCTCCCGGCTCAGGGATCACTACCTCATTCGCCGCAACCGGCCCGAGTTCCACATCCTGATGGTGAGCCACGACGAGGGAGGCGCCCTGCTCACCGACGCGGGGGAGCAAGCCATTCCGGCCGGCTCGCTGATTTTCCTGCCCGCCGCCGTGCCCGGTGGCCTCAAGCTGATTGGGGAGCGCTGGCAGATCAGCTGGATTTTGCTCGATGACGTGCCGCGCTGGCAGCACCTGCATCGGCTTGGTCACCGTATCTGGCAAGGGGATGAGGGGGAGCAGCTCTACCATCTGCTCAGTCTGATGCAGGGAGAGGGAGTCCGTTCACCCCTGCAACCCCAGTTGCTCAGCCTGTTGTTGGCGCTGCTGGAACGCACTCTGCAAGGGGAGGTACGCGGCACCCCCGAGCTGAGGTTGCAGGCGCTGTTTCGCCGGGTGGAGGCGCGCCTTGACGAGCCCTGGAGCGTGGCCTTGCTCGCTGGTCAGATGGCCTGCTCTGTTCCCCATCTACATCGCCTCTGCCAGCAGGTGTTCGGCATGGGGCCCATGGCCTGGCTTACCCGACTGCGAATGAACAAGGCGCGCCAGTTGCTGCTCTACACCAACTGGCCCCTTGCCGAGCTTGCCAATCGGGTCGGTTACAGCGATGGCGCCAACTTTGCGAACCGCTTTCGCCAGCTGACTGGTCAGACCCCCGGTGCCTTTCGCCGCCTGGGTCGCAAACCTTTTGCAACGAATGTGCAAACTCTTTGAAATTCGTGGCGCAAGCTCATAGGATCGGCAGGTTCCTTCGTCCAGGCCATCGTTTAGGTACCAGAAACATGTTTGAAGATAATAATCAGAAACGTCCCCTCTACATCCCCTATGCCGGTCCCGCCCTGCTGGAGACACCGCTGCTCAACAAGGGCTGCGCCTTCACCAGCGAGGAGCGCAGCAGCTTCAATCTGGAAGGGCTGTTGCCCCAGAATATCGAGACCATCGAAGAGCAGGCCGAGCGTGCCTACCGCCAGTTCATGGCGTTTGGCAACGATCTGGACAAGCACATCTATCTGCGTAATATCCAGGACACCAACGAGACGCTCTTTTACCGTCTGTTGCACAACCACCTGACCGAGATGCTGCCCGTCATCTACACCCCGACCGTGGGCAAGGCGTGCGAGGAGTTCTCCAACATCTATCGCCGCGCCCGCGGTCTCTTCATCTCCTATCCGGACAAGGACAGGATCGATGACATGCTGCAAAACGCCACCAAGCAGAACGTCAAGGTAATCGTGGTCACCGATGGCGAGCGGATCCTGGGTCTTGGCGATCAGGGGATCGGCGGCATGGGCATTCCCATCGGCAAGCTGTCGCTCTACACCGCCTGTGGCGGCATCTCTCCTGCTTACTGCCTGCCTGTGGTGCTGGACGTGGGTACCAACAACCAGCAGCTGCTCAGCGACCCCTTCTACATGGGCTGGCGCAATCCGCGTATCTCGGGGGAAGAGTATGCCGAGTTCGTCGATGCCTTCATCCAGGCGGTCAAGCGTCGCTGGCCCGATATCCTGCTGCAATTCGAGGATTTCGCCCAGAACAATGCCATGCCGTTGCTCAACCGCTACAAGAACGAGCTCTGCTGCTTCAACGACGATATTCAGGGCACGGCCGCCGTGACGCTCGGCAGCCTGATCGCCGCCTGCAAGGCCTCCGGCGCCAAGCTCTCCGAGAAGCGGGTCGCCTTCCTCGGTGCGGGCAGCGCAGGTTGCGGCATCGCCGAGCAGATAGTGGCGCAGATGAAGGCCGAAGGGCTGACGGATGCCCAGGCCCGTGGCCGGGTCTTCATGGTGGATCGTTTTGGTCTCATTACCGACAAGATTCCCAACCAGCTCGATTTCCAGCGCCGCCTCTCCCAGCCGGTGGGTCGCATCGCTGACTGGCCGGTGGGGGACAACATCTCCTTGCTGGAGGTGATGGAGCATGGTCGCCCGGATATCCTGATCGGGGTTTCCGGTCAGCCGGGTCTGTTCACCGAAGAGGTGGTCAAGACGATGCACAAGCACTGCACCCGTCCCATCATATTCCCGCTCTCCAACCCCACCTCACGGGTGGAAGCGACGCCGGCGGATCTCATTCGCTGGACCGACGGTCAGGCGCTGGTCGCCACCGGCAGCCCGTTCGCCCCCGTGGAGTACAAGGGCAAGCGTTACGTCATTGCCCAGTGCAACAACTCCTTCATCTTCCCGGGGATAGGGCTTGGCGTCATCGCCTCCGGTGCCACCCGCGTGACCGATGCTATGCTGATGTCGGCCAGCCGCGCCCTGGCGGAGTGCTCGCCGCTGGTAAAGGGGGCTGAAGGTTCCCTGCTGCCGGATCTGGCAGACATCCATCAGGTCTCCCGCTACATCGCCAAGATGGTAGCCAAGACCGCCATGCTGCAGGGCAAGGCGGTACAGACCCCGGATGAGGTGATCGATCAGGCCATCGAAGCGAATTTCTGGCGGCCCGAGTACCGGCGCTATCGCCGTACCTCCTTCTGATCCTCTCGCTGCGCGCAACAAGCGAAAATGCAAAAGGGATGCCTCGGCATCCCTTTTTTGTGCACGGCTGACGAGTCTGGCCTGTTACATCTCGGCTTCTGCCACCGGTGCTTCGGGAGTACCTTGCACCCCTGTTACCCTGACTTCGACCCGGCGATCCGGCCCCAGGCAATCGATGAGGGCCGCTTTGGCCTTGATGGCATCACACTGACTGCCGGTGACCGGATTGCTCTCGCCATTGCCCTGAATGCTCACCTTGTCGGCGGGTAAACCTTTGCCAATCAGGAAGTTGGCCACAGTGCTTGCTCGGGCTTCCGACAGCGCCAGATTGTTGATATCCGAGCCGATGCGGTCTGTATAACCCATTACGAGAGCGCTGCCATCCTTGGGCTGAACATCTACTATCTGCTGGTAGAGTGCATCCAGTGCCTGCATCCCTTCCGGTTTCAGCTCTGCCTTGCCGAACGCGAACAGCACATCCGAGCTCAGGTTGAAGGTCTGATCTACTGGTTCCGGGGCGGGGGGTGGGGGAGGTGCGACCAGAACGGGGGCGGGGGCTGGTGCGACCGTCTTGCTGCGGTTGGGATGGATCACCAGCTCCAGCGTGGCGGTGCTGATGTCGCTCACCCAGCGCTGGGTGCCGCTGCCGACCTTGTCGTTGTCAGAGTCATCACCGACCCGGACCAGATAGCGGTAGCGTGCCTGGATATCGACCCAGTCGTGCAGTTTGGCCGTCAGCCCAAGTCCCGCCAGCGGAGCCAGGTTGTCATCACCACCGTTGATGGATTTGACGTGGTAAAGGTAACCGCCGCCCTCGGCAAACACCGAGAAGATGTCACCCAGTGGCAGCCTGCCGATCACAGACAGGGTGGCTCCCTGACTGCTGAAGTCGGTACCTTGTACATCCCAGTCACCGGTCGACAGATAGCCGAGCTCGGCCCCCAGATTTTCGGTGAAGTTGTAGCCGCCAAACAAGGTGAGCGCTGTGGCGTCCTTGCTCGCATCCTTGCCAAAATCACCCAGATCGTGGGCGATGGCCCAGCCTCCACCAGCCCCGACGTACCAGTCGTTGACCGGTGCTGCCAGCGCCCCCGCGCTCGCCAGTGCCAAAGCAATCCAAACAGGTTTCAGTTTTATGTTCATCGCGTATCCTCGTCGATGCATGGTGTCGTAGGGCTCCGGCCCTGTTATGTACAACCACCACTATTTATAGGCGATAAAGGGTGTTTGACCATGTTGGGCGACAAGGATGGGGAGAGGATCACGAAATGGTGCCGGGATGCGGCTGAATGCAGTAAAAACACAATAAAAAAGGAGGCCGGACGGCCTCCTTCATGTGCATTTAGGGCTTGTTACTGAGTCACTTCCTGAATGCCGGTGACGCGTACTTCAACACGACGATCCGGGGCCAGGCAGGCGATCAGCTGAGCCTTGGCCTTGATGCCGTCACACTGGGTGCCGGTCACCGGGCTGGCTTCGCCACGCCCTTCAATGGCAACCTTGCCAGCTGGCAGACCCTTGCCGACCAGGAAGTCTGCCACAGTGCGGGCGCGAGCTTCTGACAGCTTCAGGTTGTAGGCGTCAGAGCCGATGCGGTCGGTGTAACCGACGACTACGGCGCTGCCATCTTTGGGCTGCACGTCGACGATTTGCTGATACAGGGTGTTCAGCGCAGCAACCCCTTCCGGCTTCAGAGTGGATTTGCCAAAGGCAAACAGCACGTCCGAGCTCAGGGCGAAGCTCTTGTCGACCACGACAGGTTCAGGTACCGGCTCGGGCGCTGGCGCAGCGACAGGCGCCACATAGGAGGTGCGATTCGGGTGCATCACCAGTTCCAGAGTGGCCACACTCATGTTGGTTTCCCAGGTCTTCTGCTCATCACCCAGGTTCCACATGTAACGGTAGCGGGCTTGTACGTCGATGAGGTCGGAGAGCTTGGCGGTCAGGCCGACACCCGCCAGCGGCGCTGTGCCGTTGTCGCTGTTGCCGTTGCCGTTGACGTGGTTGAAGTAGGCACCGCCTTCTGCAAACACGGAGAAAATGTCGTTCAGGGGCAGACGGGCAAGGCCGGACAGGGTGGCACCCTGGGTCTTGAAGTCGACACCGTCGACGCCCGCTTTACCGGCATAGAGATAACCCAGCTCGGCAGCGTAGTAATCATTGAAGTTGTAACCACCAAACAGGGAGAGCGCTGTGGCATCCTTGTCGGCGTCTTTGCCAAAGTCGTTCAGGTCGTGGCCATAAGCCCAACCTGCACCGATACCTGTGTACCAATCGTCGGCTGCCTGAGCGGTAGAAGTTCCCATGGCCGCGATAGCCAGAGCAATCAGGGCGGGTGCCATTTTCATTTTCATCGTTTTATCCTCGTTGAGTTTGCCGTGCTAGGGCGTACTGCGCACTCTTCAGTTATACCGGTCGCAAGTGACATTTCAGCGGCGACCTCCGTGGCTGACCACGGGTGGTACGAAGTAAAAAATGGATGGTTCCTGGATACTCATGAAGCCTTGGCTTCATGGACAACTAACCGGGCAAGAAGCACTTTTAATAGTTCATCCAATGCCTTACAAGCGGGGTTACTGTATTCCTTTGACTCGTATTGATCAAGTTTCTGTACAGATATCCAGCGTTGGCGCAGGGTTGCATGAATAGGCAGCGAGTGTGGCGGGGGAAACGGTTTGACAGAAAGTGACGCGACTTGTTGTGTTTTTAATCAAGATGCAGAAAGTGGATAGACAAAGGGGATGCCGTGGCATCCCCTTTTCGCATTATCTGAACGGCGTCAGATTATTGCTGAACTACTTGTACACCGGATACGCGGATTTCAACGCGACGGTCCGGGGCCAGGCAGGAGATCAGCTGAGCTTTGGCTTTCACGCCATCACACTTGTTGCCGGTAACCGGGTTGGCTTCGCCACGACCTTCAACAGCAACTTTGCTGGCAGCCATACCTTTGCTGACCAGGAAGTTGGCAACGGTACGGGCACGGGCTTCAGACAGCTTCTGGTTGTAAGCGTCGGAACCGATGCGGTCGGTGTAACCAACAACAACGGCGCTGCCGTCTTTCGGCTGGAAGTCAACGATCTGCTGGTACAGGGAGTTGAGCGCTTCGACGCCTTCGGCCTTCAGGCTGTCTTTGCCAAAGGCAAACAGCACGTCGGAGTTCAGGGCAAAGTTCTTCTCAACAATCGGAGCCGGAGCCGGCGCTTCTTCAACAACAACCGGGGCAGGAGCCGGGGCTACGTAGGAAGAGCGGAACGGGTGGTATACGGCTTCCAGGGTCGCAACGCTCTGGTTGGACTTGTAGCGTACGTTGTCGGCGTGCAGATCAGCCACGTCCCACATGTAGCGGTAGCGAGCTTGCAGATCCAGCGCGTCGTTTACCTGGTAGGTCACGCCCAGGCCGGCCAGCGGGGATACTTTGGTATCACTGGTGCCCATGCCATCGGTGTGAGCCCAGTAGGCGCCACCTTCAGCGAAGGCAGAGAAGTCGCCCCCCAGCGGCAGACGAGCGATACCGGACAAGGTAGCGCCCTGGTTCTCGTAACGGTTGCCATCGGTGTTACCACGGCCAGTGTACAGGTAGCCCAGTTCGGAACCGAAGTTCTCGTTGAAGTTGTAACCTACGAAGGCGTTGGCCGCCGCAGCGTTTTCTTCACCATTTTTCACGCCTTCGATCTTGTTCAGACCGTTGAAGTGAGCAGCACCGGCACCGGCACCGAAGTAGATATCGTCAGCGGCGTGAGCTGCAGTTGCACCCATGGCGGCCATAGCGATGGCGATCAGGGAAGGAGCCATTTTCATCATAAAAAAATCCTCGTTGAGATGGCACGTTGGTTACGTGCTTCGCACTTTTTAATTTATGTAAGCTGCAGGCTCTGCCGAACAACAGTGTTGAAGCTGGCAGGGATCCCGGTTCCATCCGAGAGGCACTCATTCCTGGTGCACAAGCGAGCGGTTGGCATCGCATGCGATGCAATCAACCCTTCACGAACAGCCAATGTCATTCCGATGACGTGGCGCACTCTATGCCGATTTCAAAACATGATCAAGCTCACACATAGTCCATATGGCAAATTGTGTCGTGTGGATAACTGGCTGTTTATCCAAATTAATTAGTGATCCAAATAGGCTCTGTGCAGTTTCTTTTCGAGTTTCATATAGGCCTGAACCCAGTCAGATTGCGCCATGGCGGGACATTCGCGTGCCTGGAACACCGCCAGATAGTCGGCTTCGGTTGCTTTGCACAGTAAAGGGGTAAAACTGAGCAGGAAATGACGAGCCAGATAGGGGTCGAGTGGCCAGATGTTGAGGATGGCCCGTGCTACGGGCTGCACCGCGGCTGAACAGCGAAAGTGCAGGTGACCCGACTCCAGCCATTGCCCCATTTCGGCTAGCCCGGAGGCGGGCACCAGGCCTCCATCTCCCGGCACCTTGGCAAGGGTGATGCGGTTGCCGTTGCCAAGCAGCAGTGTGTGCGCTTCTTGCACCATGCCATCGTGACTGCGCAGGGAGAGGCCCGCAACGGGCTGCTCAAGAAACAGACTGCATTTGTCATCGAGCGCAGTCAAAACCGCTGCCGCCTGTTCATGCATGCTGGCGGGTAACCAGAACGCTTCGGCGCGTGTCTGCTGACCTTGCATCAGCTGGCGGGTGAGAGCTTCAGGATCTGAAACTGGATGTAAACAGGAGATTATGCCGGGAAGCGCCATGAGTTCTTACTCTTTAGGGATAGCTGGCGGATTATACGAGTTATTCTGGCGGCAACAATAAAGGTTTCTTTTCGAGACTGTTTACCTGAGGCGGTTGAGCGATTACCATCCCCGAGGTTTACAAGGGTTGTCGTCGAAAGACGCTGATTAAAGATAGAGGCTCGACCATAACGAGTCCGTTCAAAACTGATACACTTGACTACGAGTCGTCGCGAAAAATAAAGGTGGAGTCAATCCGCCGTACGGAGTATGGAACAATATGAATTCAAATATCGTAACTGTTGGCAAGAAGATCCGTCAGATCCGTGAAGCGGTCGGTTTGAGCCGTCCTAAATTTGCCGATCTGCTGGGCGTTCCCCCCACCACCCTGAAGAACTATGAACTGGGTTATCGTGAAGTAGGTGGCGCCTTCCTGGTGGCACTGGCTCATCACCCGGAACTGCACAAGTTCACCCTCTGGCTGCTGGCTGACAAAAAAGTCGCCGAAATCGGCCAGATCGGTCCGGACGATATTGCCAAGGCTTGATTTAATTGGGCTTTGACAAAAATGCCGCCATTGAGGCGGCATTTTTTTATCCATCAAATAATGACATCAATTAATTAAATTTGGCTAATTGTTCTCTCGTCCGGGATTTTAGCGAAAATATTTTGGCAAGCCGGATTAATCCTCAGAAAATTCTGACCCTGAAATTAGGGGTATCCCTTGCATGATGCGCACAGTGAGACAAGCATGAGCCAAATCCTTCCCAAGGCCAGAGATGGCTTTACCAGCAAATTCGGCGTCCTTGCCGCTACCCTGGGCTCTGCCGTCGGGCTAGGCAATATCTGGAAATTTCCCTACCTGACCGGTGAAAACGGCGGCGCCAGCTTCCTGCTGGTGTATGTCATTGCCACCCTGCTGGTGGGTCTGCCGGTGATGATTTCCGAGATCATGCTGGGCCGCAAGGGCAAAGCCGATGCGGTGACGACCTTGAGCAAGCTGGCACCCAGTGGCCAGCCCTGGTGGCTGATTGCCCTGATGGGGGTGGTTGCGGCCTTCCTCATCATGTCTTTCTATTCCGAGGTCGCGGCCTGGGTGTTTGCCTATATCTTCAAGGCGGCCAGCGGCGAGATACTGTCAACCGATCCTGCGGTCACGGGGGCAGCCTTCAATGCGCTTATCACCAATCCGCTACAGAGTCTGCTCTGGCAGTGGCTGGTGCTGGCGCTGATGGGGGGCATACTGCTGATGGGGGTCTCCAGAGGGATCGAGGCTGTTACCAAGAAGCTGATGCCCGTGCTCTTCATCCTGCTGCTGGTGATCGGCATTCGTAGTCTGACCCTGCCAGGGGCGAGTCAGGGGCTGCATTTTCTGTTCTCGCCGGACTTTTCCAAGATCACCGCCGGTGTGGTGCTGACCGCCATGGGGCTGGCGTTTTTCAAGCTTTCCATCGGCATGGGCTGCATGATGACCTATGGCAGCTATTTTCGGGATGATCAGAACATACCGCTGACTACCTTCCGGGTGATGTGCGCCGATCTGTTCGTCTCCATGCTGGCGGGGATCGCCATCTTCCCGGCTGTGTTTGCGTTCGGCTTCGAGCCAACGGCGGGTCCCTCCCTGCTGTTCATCACGATTCCGGCCGTGTTCGCCAGCATACCCTTCGGTCACCTGTTCATGGTGCTGTTCTTCGTGCTTTCCGCCATTGCGGCCACGGGCGCCATGCTCTCCATTCTGGAAGTCCCTGTGTCCGTGGTATCCGAGCGTTTTCACATGAGCCGTCCCAAGGCGACCCTGCTCAACTTGCTGGTGCTGGGGGCCGTCGGGTCGACCTGCGCGCTCTCCAACAGCTCACTGGCAGAGGTGCAGATCGCCGGCAAGACCTTCTTCGATCTGTTCGACTTCGTCTCATCCAATGTGTTGATGCCCCTTGGCGGTATCTTCCTCTGCCTGTTCGTGGGCTGGGTATGGGGTTTCGAGCGGATGAAGGCGGCGTTGACCAACGACGGCGAACTGGAGCTGGCCATCCTCAAGCCGCTGTTTTTCATCATCCGTTATGTGTCACCGCTGCTGATCCTGATCGTAATGTTAAAGGGGCTGGGGCTGTTCTGATGGCTTGCCCACCGCAAGAAAGCAAAAGAGCGCCGCTGGCGCTCTTTTTTATGGGCTCGTCAGGTTGGCGCCTGGCGTCAAATCAAGCCGAGACGGGAAAGCTCATCCTTGAGTTGCTCCATGTTGCGTTCGACACAGGCTTCCCCTTCGTTGATGGCATCGGAGGCCCGGTGGAAGTCCATGATGGAGAAGCTGCCAAGGCGCGGGCAGAGCTGGATTTCGGGGGGATCCCCCGCCATACGGGCGCGGGTGATGCGTTCCTGCATTATGTTGATGGAACCCGTCATCACGCTCCACATCCCCGGGGTATTGGGGCCATCGCCCCGGTTCAGCCACTGACTGAAGCGGTTGCCGGTGACGGGCTCGTCCGGTTCATCTGTCCAGGGCTGGTGCATGTCGGCGTTGAGGTTGACGGCGATCACCACCTCGGCCCCCATGGCGCGGGCCAGCGAAATGGGCACGGGGTTGACCACGGCGCCATCTACCAGCCAGCGATCCTCGACCAGGGTGGGGGTGAGTATGCCAGGCATGCCGCAGGAGGCGCGTACACACTGGCGCAGCGGCCCCTCTTTCAGCCAGATCTCGCGGCCGGTATCGAGCTCGGTGGCAACGCAGGCGAAGGGAAGGGGCAGGCTCTCGATGACGGGGTCGCCCAGGTGATTGGCGGCGATGCCAAACACCTTTTCCCCGCGAAACAGCCCGCCGGAGAGGGCGGGGTCGAGCAGGCTGACCACCTGCAACCGGCTGAAGCCGCGCACCCAGGACTCCAGCTTGTCCAGCTCGCCAGCAGCATAGGCGGCACCGACAAAGCTGCCGATGGAGCAACCTGCCACCAGATCCGGTTTGACGCCCAGGCGCTCCAGCGCCCGTATGATGCCGATATGGGCCCATCCTCGGGCAGCACCACTGCCCAGAGCCAATCCCACGCGGGGTTTTCGTGACACTTTGTCTCTCCTGAGGTGAGTTAGGCTCCCAGCTTACCCCGTGTTTTTGGCGCCGTCATCCTGCCAGCCTTCGCTTCGATTGCGTCCATTGGCTTTGGCTTGATAGAGGGCGAGATCCGCCCGGTGGATAGCCTCCTTCAGTGGAGTCCCGGCACGGCAATGGTGATAGCCCAGACTGATGGTGACCGCAAGATCTGGCGCTATCTCCTCCCATGGATGTTCTGCTATCTGCAGGCGCAGCCGCTCGGCCAGTTGTTCGAGGGGCTCGCGCCCTCTGGCGAGCAGCAGAAATTCCTCGCCACCCCAGCGGATCAGGGCATCTTCTTTCTTCAGCAGAGGCTGGCAGAGTGTGACCAGCCGGATCAGCACCTGATCGCCAACCTCGTGACCGAAGCGGTCGTTGACCTGTTTGAAGTGATCGCAATCGAACATGACCACTCCGACTTCACGGGCTTTGGCTCGCAGATGAAGGCGCTCGAATTCGTCGAAATAGTGGCGATTGTAGGTGCCGGTCAGGGCATCGTGACTGGATAAATAGTCGAGCTGCCGGTTCAGACGACGGGCTTTGAGGCTCGAGAGCGCCGCCCACATCATGAAGAAGATGGTGATCAGGGAAGGGAGTGAATGCCAGAACAGTGCCTGGGTGAGTGCGGTCAGCGGGATACGGTGGATCAGGGTGAGTTGCGTATCAGGAATAGTCTGGACCAGTTGGAGTGCTCCTTGCCGCCACTGGTAACCATGCCTGTCAGTCTGGAACTTTGGGACAAAGTCAGCCCCCTGCGCGCTGCTGGCCAGGATCTGCTGGTGTTGATTGACCAAAAACAGCGTGCCAATGGCGGGGGTGGATTCATGCAGCAGCCGATCGAGCCGCTCGAGCAGCACATCTATGCTGATGACCCCCACCAGCACCTGGTCCTTCACTATGGGTTGTGACAGGGAAATCATCTGGCCCTCCCCGGCAAAATCTTCGTAGGGGCGCGATACGATGGCGCGCTGGCTGGGGTTTTGCTGTTTCAGGGCATCCTGCCAGTAAGATTTGAGATAGATGGCGCGATGAAAGCGAAACTCGCTGGAGGGGATCCAGGGGTAGAGATAGATAAAGTCATCTACCCCGGTGAAGTAGAGCCAGGCAACTTTGTCCCCCAGCAGTTTGCTGGCGGTGGAGAGCAGGGGCGACAGACTGAGCGCCAGATGCAGTCTGGCTTCTCGCTCGCTGCCCGGGGCAGGCAGTCGGCCCAGCCCGGTCAGATTGCCGCTGAGCCCGGCGGGCAGGTTGGCGGGAACCTTGTCCAGCGAGAATCCCAGCTCAGGATCTGTGCGCAGGGCTTGATAAAGCTGGCGGGTCAGGGCCGACTGAGGATTGCTGCGCAGCCGCTCCTCGGCCTGACCACGCATGGCCTCGAGCACGGTTTCCATCTGCTGGAATTGGGATCGCAAACGGGCGGCCATGTTGAGGGTATCGCGCTCGTTGAGTTCGGTGACCTGTTTCAGAGTCTGATGGAAGGTGAGGGCAAGCAGCAGTATGACGAGGGTACCAAGTAGCCAGTGCTGGCTGCGTGTGACGATATGAATGCGTGGTGCTGGCATAGGCGGCCGGGCCTGATCTGGACTGGTTCGGTTCATCAGTTTAGGGCAGAACCATCAAGAACGTCTCCTGTGGTGACGATTTCGGTGATCTTCCACCGCTTCTGTTACGTTTTGTCACATTTATACATAGTCACGGCATAGTCAGGGGGTAACATGATGCCCATCATTGATGAAGTGCCTCCTTTTTCCCTAATTTCATGGATTGCTTGATGAAAATGCGTATGTGGCTGTCGATCGCCTGTCTCTCCCTGCTGATGCTGGGTGTCTGGTACTACCGTAACGGTGAAGCTGTCAGCAAACCCCAGCCCAAGCAGGTCAATATCAGGGCGCAAACGGTCAAGCAGAGTCTGGCTGAACCCTCCATCAAGCTGGTGAGCAAGCTGGCCGCCAATCGCTCCGTGGTGATAAGCCCCGAGGTGACAGGGCGTATCGTCAAGATAGCGGTGCGTTCCGGTCAGCAGGTCAAGCAGGGCGATACCCTGATTGCGCTGGATGCGGGCAAGCAGCAGGCGGAGCTCGCCGAGCAGAGTGCCAGTGCGCGCGATGAGGCTCGCAAGCTGCGGGACATGCGCCGGCTGGTGGCGCGCGGCGCCGTGACCCAGTCAGAGCTGGAAGGGCAGGAGGCCACAGTGGCGCAAGTCCAGGCAAGGGTGGATGCCGCACGTTACGAGCTCTCCTTGCGCACCCTGCAAGCGCCGTTTGACGGCTCCGTCAGCCTCATTGACTTGAGTGAAGGGGCCCTGGTCAACAGTGGTGACACCCTGCTCCATCTCGATGAGCTTGCCAGGCTGCGGCTCGATCTGGCGGTGCCCGAGCGTTACCTCTCCCTGCTGCGCCCCGGCATGGCGGTGACCGCCACCAGCTCGGCCTGGCCGGATCAATCGTTTCATGGCGTCCTGGAGACCCTCGACAGCCGAGTGTCCAACGATACCCAGAACATCAAGGCGCGGGTCATCATCCCCAATCCTGACGGTCAGCTGCGGCCCGGCATGTTGCTCAATGTAGAGCTCTCCCTGCCGCCCCAGAAGATGACCCTGATCCCCGCCCAGTCAGTGGAGTACGCCGGTGAACAGCGCTTCGTCTATCGCCTCGAGCCCGATGGTCGGGTCAAGCGGGTGGCCGTGGTACTGGGGGATACCCATGGTGAAGAGGTGTGGGTCACCGAGGGCTTGAAAGTCGGCGATCGCATAGTGGTAGAGGGGCTGGTCAATCTGCGTGACGGCATCAGTGTGCACGATCTGGCGGAGGTCAAAGGCTGATGTGGCTCTCCGATATATCTGTTCGTCGCCCCTTGGTGGCTGTGGTATTGAGTGCCCTCTTGACCGTGTTCGGTCTGGTGGCTTTCAGCAAATTGACGGTGCGCGAGATGCCGGATGTGCAGACGCCATCCGTCTCCATCACCACCATGTACGAGGGGGCGGCCCCCGCCGTCATGGAGAGCCAGGTCACCAAGCCCATCGAGGATCAGCTCTCCGGTATCAGCGGCATCAAGAACATCAACTCGGTGACCCGCAAGGGGCGCTCCGTCATCACGGTAGAGTTCAAGCTCGGCTGGAACATGGTGGAGGGCACCTCGGATGTGCGTGATGCTCTCTCCCGCGCCCGGCCCAGGCTGCCGGACGACGTGGATGAACCCATGGTCACCAAGGACAACGGCAACGGCGATGTCGCTGTCTGGCTGAATTTCAGCAGCACCCAGATGGACCGTACCGCCATGACCGACTACGCCAACCGCGTGCTGGTCGACCCCTTGAGTCTGGTGGACGGGGTGAGCGAGGTGGCCCTCTCCGGCGATCTGACCCAGGTGATGTACGTGCGGCTGCGCCCGGCGGACATGGCGGCCCGTGGCATCACGGTGGCGGACGTGCAGGACGCCCTCAAGCGGGAGAATATCGAGCTGCCCGGGGGGGAGATCCGCAACAACAGCATGACGATGGCGGTGCAGATTGCCCGCCTCTACCACACTGCCGCCGATTTCCAGGCCTTGCAGGTGCGCAGTGCCGACAATGGCCAGAGCATCTATCTGGCGGATATCGCCGATGTGGAGGTAGGCGCCAAGAATGAAGACAGCGCCTACCAGCGCAACGGTCGCGAGAGCCTGGGGATCGGTATTGTCGCCCAGTCCACCGCCAACCCGCTGGCGGTGGCCCAGGGCATCGAGCAGAAGATAACCGAGATGCAGCGCTTCCTGCCGGAAGGGGCCAAGCTCGAGGTCGACTATGACTCCACCATCTTCATCAAGCAGGCCATCGACGAGGTGTACGAGACGCTGGCCATCAGCGCCGAGCTGGTGGTGGCCGTGCTCTATCTGTTTCTGGGGCAGGGGCGTACCACACTGATCCCGGCCATTACGGTCCCTGTGTCGCTGATCTCCGCCTTTATCGGTGCCTGGTATCTCGGTTTCTCCATCAACCTCATTACCCTGCTGGCACTGATCCTCGCCATCGGTCTGGTGGTGGATGACGCCATAGTGGTGGTGGAGAACATTCACCACCACCTGCAACGGGGTGAGCCACCGCTGATGGCGGCCTGGCACGGCACCCGCGAGGTGGGTTTTGCCGTGGTGGCGACCACGGCTGTGCTGGTGATGGTGTTTGTGCCCATCGCCTTCATGGATGGCATGGTGGGGCGGCTCTTCACCGAGTTCGCCATCCTGCTCTCCCTGGCCGTGCTCTTCTCCTCTCTGGTGGCACTGACCCTGACGCCAGCCATGGGCTCCTGGCTGATGCGCTCTGTCGACAAACCCAATGTACTGACGGCGGCGCTCGATCGCGGCCTCGGCTGGGTGGAGAAACACTACCGACGCCTGCTTGGCTGGGTGCTGCGTCGTTCAGCCTGGACGCCGCTGGTGCTTTTGCTCTGCCTTGGCGGAATCGGCGCCCTGTTTGGCCAGCTGCCCACCAGCCTGACCCCTACCGAAGACAGGGGCGTGCTCTATGTGTTCGTGAAGGGGGCCGAGGGCACCAGCATAGAGCGGATGAAGCGAAATATGCAGCAGGTGGAGGCCGCCATCATGCCGCTGCTGGGCAAGGGAGTGGTGCAGGCCATGAGCTTCAGTACCCCGGCCTTCGGCCGTGGCGGGGATCAGACCGGGATGGCGATCATTCAGCTCACCGACTGGACCGAGCGGGACGAAACCGCCACCGAGTTTGCCCAGTCCCTGAGTGGACGACTGGCGGGGATCCCGGATGTGATGATCCGCACCTTCCAGCCGGGCTTTCGGGGCGGCTCCACCGCTGCCGTCCAGTTCGTGCTGCAGGGCTCCGACTATGCCGAGCTCTACCAGCAAGGGCTGGCGTTGAAAGAGGCGGCGGCCCAGAGCGGCCTGATGTCGATGCCGGATCTCGACTACGCCGAGAAGACCCCCGAGCTGCAAGTGACCATAGAGCGGGACAGGGCCAGCCAGCTCGGCATTCCGGTGTCGACAGTGGCCAGTTCGTTGCAGGCCCTGCTTGGCGGCGTGAGCCAGACCACCTATGTGGACAGGGGCGAGGAGTACGACGTCTATCTGCGTGCCAATCAGCACGACTTCAACGGCGTGTCCGATCTTAGCCGTATCTATCTCAAGGCTGCCAGTGGCGAGATGGTGAGTCTCTCCACCCTGGCCACCGTCAAACAGGTGGCAAGCCCGCAGCGGCTCAACCACTACCAGCGGCAGAAGGCTGTGACCCTCACCGCCGATCTGGCGCCGGATCGCACCCTGGGGGAGGCGCTGGACTTCCTCGATGGCTGGGCCAATGCCAATCTGCCGAGCGGCATGACGGTGGATTACGCCGGTGAGTCCAAGGATTATCGCGATAACCAGGGCGAGATGGTGATGGTGTTCGGTCTGGCCCTGCTGGTGGTCTATCTGGTGCTGGTGGCTCAGTTCGAGAGCATGCTGACCCCGGCTGTGGTCATGGTGACGGTTCCCCTTGGCATCTTCGGTGGCCTGCTCGGCCTCTGGCTGACGGGACAGGAGCTGAGCATCTACAGCCAGATCGGCATGATCATGCTGATCGGCATGGTGACCAAGAACGGCATCTTGATCGTGGAGTTCATCAACCAGCTTCGCCAGCGTGGGGAAGCGTTCGATGAGGCCATCATTGCCGGCTCGGTGCGCCGCCTGCGGCCCATTCTGATGACGTCGTTGACCGCCATCATAGGGGCAGTGCCGCTGATGCTCTCCATGGGAGCGGGTTACGAGAGCCGGATGGCGGTGGGCACAGTGGTCTTCTTCGGGCTGTCTCTCGCGACTCTGGTGACCCTGCTGATGGTGCCTGCCATCTATCATCTGCTGGCCAAACGGGCGGGCATGACAGGGGCGCGAGATCTGCTGGTGGACGAGGCGCTGGCAGCCGAGTTGGCGGTGAAAGCTGAGGATAAACCGGCTGCATGATACCTACACCCATATAGGTGCAAGCCGCAGAAAGCGGATGGTATCACGGCAGCCGGCGGTTAATATGTAACCAGTTTTAACCTTGAGGTGAGCTATGTTGCCATCTGCTATCTATGAGCCGCTGCCTTTTGCCTATATGGGCAGCGGTTTGCTGTTGCTGGGGGTTGCCGAGCAACCGGGTCTGCTGCTGGCCGGACTGGCGTTCTATCTGGCCGGTTCCCTGGCCTGGTTCAGACGCAGTGCCCATAGGCGCATCGACAAGCCACTCCCTGCCCGCAAGCAGGGCTGGCCGCTGTGGCTCTACGAGAGCCGTCCGTTTGCGCTGATCCTGCTGGGGTTGCTGATGCTGCGCCTCGCGACCCACCCCATCTTCCTGGTGCCGGCCCTGGTCTGGTGTCTGCTCGGTGGTTATCAGCTGCTGCAGCGCCATTACAGCCGCATAGTGCTGGCCCGCGTCCTGGCCTGATCCCGTTCAACCCGCGTTATTGAGGCGAGCCCGTCACTGGCTCGCCTTTTTCCTCGTGCTCTGTAGGGGCAAAAAGCCATCGCCGCCGCTTCGCTCTGCCGGTATAATGCGCGACCCGAATTGTTCCAGGTGTTCAAAATGCAGCCGGTTACCCACCTTTTCTCCTATCCCCGCTACTGGGCAGAGTGCTACGGCACAGCGCCCTTCCTGCCCATGTCCAGAGCGGAGATGGACAAACTCGGCTGGGACAGCTGTGACATAGTCCTGGTGACCGGTGACGCCTACGTGGATCACCCGAGTTTCGGCATGGCGGTGATCGGCCGCATGCTGGAATCCCAGGGCTTTCGGGTCGGCATCATTGCCCAGCCGGACTGGTCATCCAAGGATGACTTCATGCGTCTGGGCAAACCCAACCTCTTCTACGGGGTGACGGCGGGCAACATGGACTCCATGATTAACCGCTACACCTCCGACAAGAAGCTGCGCCACGACGATGCCTACACACCGGGAGACATAGGCGGCAAGCGGCCCGACCGCGCCACCCTGGTCTATACCCAGCGCTGTAAAGAAGCTTTCAAAGAGGTGCCTGTAGTCATCGGTGGCATAGAGGCGTCGCTGCGCCGCATCGCCCACTACGACTACTGGTCCGAGACCATACGCCGCTCCATCCTGCTCGATGCCAAGGCCGACATCCTCATCTACGGCAACGCCGAGCGGCCGCTGATCGAGGTGGCGCACCGCATCGCCAATGGCGAAACCATCGACACCATGCAGGACATTCGCGGCACCGCCGTGATCCGCAAGGAGCCGCTGCCCGAGTGGCGCGGGGTGGATTCGAGCAAGCTGGATCAGATCGGCCGCATCGACCCCATCATGAACCCCTATATGGAAGGGGCGCCTTGCTCGGATGACGAGGGCACGGCGCCAGTGGAGCAGGAGGCCAAGCCGGTATTGGTGCAGCCACCCAAGCAGAAGCCGTGGGAGAAGACCTACGTGAAGCTGCCGGCGTTCGAGCGGGTGAAGGAAGACAAGGTGCTCTACGCCCATGCGTCGCGCATCCTGCACCACGAGACCAACCCGGGCTGCGCCCGTGCGCTCTCCCAGGCCCACGGCGATCGCATCATCTGGGTCAACCCGCCCGCCTTCCCGCTGGAAACCGACGAGATGGACGGCGTGTTCGGCCTGCCGTACCAGCGGGTGCCGCACCCGGCCTATGGCAAGGAGAAGATCCCGGCCTACGAGATGATCAAGACCTCGGTCAACATCATGCGCGGCTGCTTCGGCGGCTGCTCCTTCTGCTCCATCACTGAGCACGAGGGGCGTCTCATCCAGAGCCGCTCGGAAGAGTCGATCATCAAAGAGATCGAAGAGATCCGCGACAAGGTGCCTGGCTTCACCGGCGTCATCTCGGATCTCGGCGGCCCCACCACCAACATGTACAAGCTGCGTTGCAAGAGCCCCAGGGCCGAGCAGACCTGTCGCCGCGCCTCCTGTGTCTGGCCGACCATATGCCCGCACATGGACACGGACCATACTCCGACCATCAACCTCTATCGCAAGGCGCGGGATGTGAAGGGGATCAAGAAGATACTGATCGCCTCCGGGGTGCGTTACGACATAGCGGTGGAAGATCCGCGCTACATCAAGGAGCTGGCCAAGTACCACGTCGGCGGCTACCTCAAGATTGCCCCCGAGCACACCGAGGAGGGGCCGCTCTCCAAGATGATGAAGCCGGGCATGGGCAGCTACTACAGCTTCAAGGAGCTGTTTGACAAGTATTCCAAAGAGGCGGGCAAGCAGCAGTACCTGATCCCCTACTTCATCTCCGCCCATCCGGGCACCACGGATGAAGACATGGTGAACATGGCGCTCTGGGTCAAGACCAACAACTTCAAGCTCGATCAGGTGCAGAACTTCTACCCGTCGCCGCTCGCCAACGCCACCACCATGTATTACACCGAGAAAAACCCGCTCAACAAGGTGAGCCGCCAGGGCGGGGACGTGTTCGTGGTCAAGGGCGAGCGCCGTCGCCGCCTGCACAAGGCGCTGCTGCGCTACCACGATCCGGCCGGCTGGCCCATGATCCGCGAAGTCTTGCTGGAAATGGGCAAGGGTCACCTGATCGGCAACGGCCCCAACTGCCTGGTGCCGCCGGAAGGACGTGGCGAGGCGGTGGCCTCGCGCAGCATCAACAAGGGGCTCAAGCCCGCGTTGACTCGTCATAGCAACATTGTTCACCAGCGGGGTAATGGGGCGGGCAAGGGTGCCTCTGCCGGTAAGGGCGCAGTGGCTGCCGCCTCGCAAGGCAAGGCTCGCAACGACACTCCTGCCGCCAGCAAGGGCGGCAAGGCGGGCAATGGCAAGCCAGTCGGCTCCCAGCTCAGCAAAGGTGCTGGCGCCAACGGCAAGCCTGCCGCGCAGGGCGCAGGTCAGAGCAAGCCAGCAGGGCACAAGGGTAAAACCCCGACTCGTGCTGGCTCTGCCAAACCTGCCACTCAGGGCGGCAAGCCTGCGGCCAAAGGGAATGGTGCCAAGCGACCTGCTCGGTGAGTTTTCCTGATTGGAAAGCGATAGAAATAAAAAGGCGACCGGGGGTCGCCTTTTTATTTTATGAACATGGTAGTAGGTGTCTTAGAACAGCTTTTAAAAAAGCACTAGTATTGTTGTTTTGGATGCATTCAACTTCACCAGTGCTAATATGATACCCTTGAGATACAGACATCTTATCGTCTGAACATCTATTTATAATATATTGTGCAACTGGGAATAATAAAGAGTCGAATGTCCCCGGGGTAGTAGTGTTTATATTATTTTCAAACATCTGTACATACAGCGCACCCAAATCATCAATCCATAAGTAATATTCAATATTGCCATCACCTTTTATCTTTGGTGCTTTCCCTTGAAAACCCTCTATTTTTTTCATGTCAACTCCATATTGAATTAAAATAATTTGGATACCCACCTTTTTGACCGCGGTGGACCTTCTTATTCGGTGAGAATGCTAATTTCGGTCAGCGAAATGGTGTGTGTTCCAGCTTGTTTTTTGAGGATTATTTATTCCATACGTTAACAGTGGCTGCATCATAAATTTCAAATTTCTTTTTAGGAAATGCTTCACGCCACATTTCTACTTTATTCAATATCCTTTTGTTATGTTCTTGATCAAGGTCGCCAAAAACTCCAATGAAAATAGTAAGTTTACTATTATTATGGTTTATAAAGTCAAAGACATGATTATCTTCATCCCTAATTGAATGTCCGAATATGAATAAAGATCCTGTAATGCTTTTTAATGATGAAAATGTTCTAGATAGATAACCATTCTTCTTTATTCTTGCAAGCTTATGACTTGTTCTGCAAGGGGGATGCCAGTGCTAGAATAAGAGAGTTTCTCAATATCTGAACCATCACTGAAAATGTGCATGGCTCCGTGTATATAATAAACAGATTGCCCTTGTTCCATGCCTATCTCCCAGTGGAGTGATGTGTCTCTTTCTTCAAGGGGAAGATATTCATCTTGATATGGATATCGAAAACCATCATCACACTTCAACTTCTGGTTCGGCATATCCATAAAATGCATGTACACCCAGTATAAAAGGAGGTCATAGTTGAATGTATATACTTTGCCACCATCAAAATGCATTAGAAACTCACGACAACTATTATATTGTCTATCAGTGATTTCTGATGGCTTAGGCGGGTGGGCTTTACTTATTACATGAATTAATGTTTGTTTTAACTCTTCAATGTCATTGCTAATGTAGTCTGATATAACCCCATCTGTATCATAGTGCTGTATTATATCAAGAGTCTCTAGAAGACGTCGCATAACAAATTCGAAGTCATACGTACCAATAGAACTAAATAGATCTTTCATCCTTTCTGAGTCAATATTTTCTGATAATGTCTTATAATTAAAAATTTTAGGGAATAGTGATATGCTGAAACCATTACCTAACATTAGGTGTTTTTTAGTATTTCCAGCAATAGCTAAACATTCAGCAAAACTTTTAATGTTCATTTAATATCTCGCAAATATGTTGAAACCAAACTTTTAGAGAAAAAATTTGGGAGGGAAATCTGGGACACCCGCTGTTTGTATGAGGCGTATCACCACCAAATCCTACGCTACCGCCCTTGGATGACAGCTTCCAATATGCTCCATTGACCTGTGAGGGTAGTAACCCATCGCAGCTCAACAGGTTCTGAATGGCCATGGTAAGCCAAACGCAACTGCCGAGGTGAGCCTTAAAGTGATGTAACTATCAGAAAAATCTAGTTTTTTTTACCTCTATCAAACTCTCCTTTCTCTGCGACCTTGCCACCAACCGGACAGAGATCGGGCGCTGGCTGCTGGCCATCCTGTGGCTATGGCTTGGCGCTGGATCCCCCTAGATTGTTTTGCTGGTGCAACGTATAAGCTGTCAGCTGCTGCGCAGATGGAGCAATCAAGGGGCTGTGCCGGTAGGGCAATTGAGGCAGGGAGGAAAAAACAGCCCCTCTGACCTGAACGATGGCATGGCCGACAAAGCAGTCAGCGGGCGGTTTACTCGATACGCACCACATCGGGATGGGCGGCGCTGGCGGCTTCGTGATAGATATCGTCAAGCCAGCGCGCGATCTCATCCTCGGTCAGAAAGTCGGGAATAATGACGTCGCGGATCCGCGAATATTTACGCTCGGGCAGGCTGACGTTAAACAGCAGCCACTGCTTCCCCTCTCGTTTTACGCCAACCAGCCTGCCAAAGACGCTGAATATCATCATGTCCATGCTCCTTCTCGTGCTCTTTGCCAACGCCGCTGTGGCCTGTTGCGTACTACTGCTTTACCGCGCTGCGTTATCGACTGAGCCTGCCTAAATGCCTTGCTTAATACCACGCCAACATGGCATCGAACACGCGGGTATGGGTTACCTGCAGGTTATCCTCCTTGACCGCAATGGCGGCGCTATAGAGCTGGGCATCGGACTCATTATAAAACTGCACCAGATAGTTCTTATGGCGACAGGCTCCATAGAGAGACAGGCTGTTTCTCGCGCAGTGGCCGAGAAACAGCGCTGAGCCAAGGCCGATCATCAGGCCGGACATATCCATCAGATTGACGGCGGGCAGGGCAAATAGTGCCTCGGCTTGCTGCGCGAGTTCATAGAGCGACATGGCAAACATGGCGCCACAGAGCAACAGTTTGAGGCGGGCTAGGCTGGTGAGCTTTGTCTGCATCAGTTCTGGCGAGACAAAATAGAGGTTCTCCAGATGTCGTCTCTGCTCCGTGACAAGGATCCCGCGTACATTGACATCGACCTCGACCAGGGTCGATTCGCGATAGACCAGCCCCTCTTTTTCCCAGTCGTTCGCCAGCATGGCAACCAGCACCGGATAGACAACCACGGCGAGGCCGCAATAGATCGGCAGCGCATTGTATCCGCTGGATAGCAGCCCAACTGACAAAATGACGAATATATAGGGCGACAGGGCTTTGACTGCAATGGATGATTTCATCGTTATATATCCATCGGAAATCTGGGTCATCCACCGTTCTGGGCAAGGCATAACGCCACCGAATCTCACGCTGCCGCCCGTGGATTACAGCTTCCAATATGCTCCATTGACCAGCGAGGGCAGTGACCTATTGCAGTTCAACAGGTTCTGGATGGCTATGGTAAGTCAAACGAAGCTGAGCCAGCGAGCACAACACGGAGGCAACCATCAGAAAATCATCGTTTTTTGAACTGCGTCATCAAAGCGCTTAAGCGGACGGGATAAAGGCGGGCAAGCAGGCGCGGCTTTGCTATCTTGTTCGGCCTATGGATAAGGGGAGGGGCTGAATGGCCGGCTCCCTTGCACAGGAGCAATAGATGGCGGTGAAAGCCAAATCCAGAAGAGAGAAAATGGGCAGCGGGCTGGGGCTGCTGCTCGGGATCCTTATTTTCAATCTGATTGCCTACCAGTTTGTTCAGACAAAAGCGCTCTCCGAGACCAACCGGGTGATAGGGGCCATTGTCAGCGCCCTGCTCTGCTCCGAGCTGGGGGTCAGAGTGGGCAAATGGTTGGATGCCAGGGAGCAGGCCAAGGGGCTGGGGAAAGAGCTCGAATAGAAAGCTCTCTATAGAAAGGTCGGATGTTACCCTGTGCCATCGCATCCATCACAAGGAGTTCCCCCATGCGCATTGCCCTGATTGGCCTTGGCGATATTGCCCAGAAGGCCTATCTGCCGCTGCTGGCCAGCGACGAGCGAGTCACCCCGCTGCTCTGCACCCGCAATCCGGCGGTGCTGGGCAAGCTGGCCCGCCAGTACCGGATCCCCGAGTGCTTTACCGATGTGGATGCGCTGCTAGGGAGTCGCCCGGATGCCGTGATGATCCATGCCGCCACCGCCGTACATGGCAAACTGGCCGAGCAGTGCCTGCGTGCCGGCATCCCTACCTTTGTCGACAAGCCGCTCTGTGACAACGCCGCCGAAGTGGAGGCGCTCGCCAATCTGGCCATGGCGCAGGATTGCCCGCTGTTTGTCGGCTTCAACCGCCGCTATCTGCCCGCCATGAGTGCGGCCCGTACAGATAATCAGCCGCTCACCGAGCTTAACTGGCAAAAACACAGACACGCCCTGCCGGGGCTGCCGCGCCAGTTCCTGTTCGATGACTTTATCCATGTGCTCGACAGCCTCTATTTCTATGGCGGCCTGCCTACCGGGGATCTGCATGCGGTGCTGCGGCGAAGTTCCCAGCAGCCCGAACTGCTGGCCGGGGTGAGCGTCGCCTGGCAGAGCGGGCAGACGGCGGTGAGCGGCAGCATGAATCGCGGCGCCGGCATCACGGAGGAGCGTGTCGATGCTTACGGCGACAACCTCTCCCTGCACCTGGAAAACTGCACCCGGGGCACGATTGCCCGAGACAAAACTGTGCAGACTCTGGCACCGGACGACTGGCAGCCGGTACTGGCCCAGCGGGGCTTCGTGGCAATGCTCGATCACTGGTATCGGCAAATCGAGCTGGGCAAGGCCGATGGGGCACTCATCGAGAGCTATCTGCATGGCCATCGACTGGCCGAGCGGCTGGTGGCGCTGGCGGACTGACCTTTCTCCTGCGCCTGCCGTGCCTGATTTGGCGGGCTTGCACGGGTGAGTAAATAGGCAAACCACTGTACAAGATGACGGATCCCTGCGCAGTCAGCCGGCGAGGGCGCCGCCGCGCGAGCCAAGCGGACGCTTGTTTGCTATCTTGGCGCCCATGAACTGCCTTCAGAGCAACAGAGTGTCATGAGCATTATTTTGGGCATAGACCCGGGGTCGCGGATCACAGGCTACGGCGTTATCCGCATAGTCGCAGGCAAGGCGGAATACCTGGGCTCCGGCTGTATTCGCACCGACTTCGGCGAGCTGCCGTCGCGCCTCAAGCAGGTGTATGACGGGGTGAGCGAGATCATCACCCAGTTCAAGCCCGACGAGTTCGCCATCGAGCGGGTCTTCATGGCCCGCAACGCCGATTCGGCCTTGAAGCTGGGTCAGGCCCGTGGCAGTGCCATAGTCGCGGCGGTCAACGCCCTGCTGCCGGTCAGCGAATACTCGGCGACCCAAATCAAGCAGGCGGTGGTGGGCACGGGCGGCGCCGCCAAGGAGCAGGTGCAGCACATGGTGACCCATCTGCTCAAGCTGTCGGCCACGCCCCAGGCGGATGCGGCGGATGCGCTGGGGGTGGCTATCTGCCACTTCCATACCCGCCAGAGCCTGATCAAGATGGCGGGGCGGGCCACCAGCTCGGTGCGCGGTCGCTATCGCTGAATCCAGCCGACGCTGACTGGTGTCTGAGTACCACTGTAAGAGGAGGGCGCCCGTGCGCCCTCCTCGTTTATCCGCTCCATTGATCCACTCGCATGCTGACTTGTTGTCAAAAGAGTCAGCAGTGTCACAAGTTGTCGCATGGCATGGATGAGCTCCGTCTGGTGCAGTTTGCATCTTGACGGCAATCCCCCTAACTAATCAATAACTTGTGATTCTCATCACATTTCAGGAATAAGGCAGGCCCACTTCGCCTTGTTATTTCACACTCCCATAATGTGTCGCCCGTTTAATAACGGCGACCTCATGAGCGCTGGCTCATGTTCCATTCATCATTGGGAGATATAAATGTGAAACCTTTTGCAGCTGAGTTTATGGGCACCTTCTGGCTCGTGTTGGGGGGCTGTGGCAGTGCCGTCTTGGCCGCCGCCTTCCCGAACGTGGGGATTGGTCTGCTGGGCGTGGCGCTGGCATTTGGTCTGACTGTGCTGACCATGGCCTATGCCGTCGGCCACATTTCAGGTTGTCACCTGAACCCGGCCGTGACACTGGGGCTGTGGGCCGGTGGCCGCTTCCCGGCATCCGGCGTGTTGTCTTACATAGTCGCTCAGGTATTGGGCGGGATTGCTGCCGCGGCCGTGCTCTATGTGATTGCCAGCGGTCAGGCCGGCTTTGATGTGAGTGCCGGCTTTGCCTCCAACGGCTATGGCGAGCACTCACCAGGCGGTTACAGCCTGCTGGCGGCCCTGGTGTGTGAAGTGGTCATGACCGGCTTCTTCCTGTTCGTCATCATGGGTGCCACCGACAGCCGTGCACCGGCCGGTTTTGCCCCCATTGCCATCGGTTTGTGCCTGACGCTTATCCACCTCATCAGCATTCCGGTGACCAATACCTCGGTCAACCCGGCGCGCAGCACAGGGGTTGCCCTGTTTGTGGGGGATTGGGCCGTCAGCCAGCTGTGGCTGTTCTGGGTTGCTCCGATCGTCGGTGCCATTCTGGGTGCGTTGGCCTATCGCGTGATTGCAACGAAAGCGTGATCCGTGACGAAAAAGTGTGGTATCGACACGCCCCCGGGCGTGTTTTTTCGTTTCAGGGGGAGGCATTCAAAGACCCCGAGCGCTCAGCATCTCCTTGTAGCGCAGGTGCAGCAGTTGCACCCGTTCCACATAAGCGCGGGTCTCGGCGTATGGGGGTATCCCCCCATGTTTTTGCACCGCACCGGCCCAGGCGTTGTAGGCGGCGGTCGCCAGCGCTATGTTGCCGCCATATTGCTTGAGCAGACCTGCCAGGTATTTCACCCCGCCAAAGATATTCTGCTCCGCCATCAGGGCATCACCGACCCCCAGCTCACGGGCCGTGGCGGGCATCAGCTGGGTCAATCCCATGGCCCCCTTGCGGGAGATGGCTTGCGGGTTGAAGGCCGACTCTGCGTGGATCAGCGCCCGTATGAGTGCGGGCTCCACCTGATAGGCCTTGGCCGCCGCCTGTATGGTGCTGGCATAGTCATAGAGAAAGAGACCCGTGGTGTGCCAGTTGACCCTGGAGGCCGGGTTGCAGGCGTAGCAGTCGTTGAACAGCAGCAACTCATAGTGACCCTGATCCGGCATCAGGTCGGAATAGCGCACCACGCCATTTTTTTGCACCGATTTGTAGACCTGGATCTGGCGAGTGCCGGATGGCTGCGTGATTTTTGCAGGCGCTGGCACCGGTGCAGAAACAGGGGAGGGTGACACGCTGGGGGCAGGTGCCGCCTTGGGAATGTGAAGGGGAGCCTGGGTCTCGGCGGTCAGGATCACCACCTCCGCCGGCGGTGGCGTCCGGCTCCAGCCGGGCGGGGAAAACAGCGGGATCAGCCCCATCAACATCCATGCTTTCAACGGCTTGCTCCTTCAGCCTGATTGGCCTTGTGAGTAAAGCATCCTGATGGTGGCAGAACAAGCTGCCGATGAGCGCCGGGTTGAAATAGGCGGAGTAAACAAGCGGGGCCGCGCAGTGGCGGCCCCTGGCAGAGTAATACTCCTTATTCTTGCAGCCAGAGTCGGGCGCTGCGGGCGGGAATGGCGACCCGCACCCACTGACTCTGCACATTGATGACGGCATTTTGATCGAGCACATCCCGGTAATTGCGATACCAGTTCATCTCGAATTTGGCGGTATCGAGCCAGTACTCCTGCTCGTACTCGCACTTGTTGACACCAACCAGCCCCTGCTTGCCCCGTTTGAACAGCACGAAGCAGTCGCCGCTGCCGACCAGTTGCATGGGCTGGCCCTGTACGGCGTTATGGAAGCGGATCATGCCTTTGAGATCCGCGCGCTGGTAATAATCCTGCCAGCGCAGCCCATCCTTGGCCTGGGTCTCGCCGTGATCGGAATAGACCAGCGGCGAGCCACCATCGCGACCGAGCAGGTAGGCATAGGCCAGCTTCTCGTCGGTCTGGTTCAGGATCTGGTAGCGAAAGCCATCGTTGGTGGGAATGTCGTGGGTGATGGCGAAGGTGACGGCACGGCTGCCCGGCAGGGCCTGACCGTAGGCACCGGGGTCGGCCAGCAGGCTCATGCTGCCGCCATAACCGAGCGCCCCGCGCAGGGAAGCAAACAGCGGAAAGTCATAGGCCCCCTGACCGCTGTTGTCGAGATAGGGTTTGAGGAAGCGCTCGTAATCCGTGCTGCCGGCGCCCCCCGTGGTGATCACCTCGCCAAAGACGTGCATGCCCTGTTTTATCTCTGGGGTGAACACTGCATTGATCTGGTAATCGCTCATGTGCTTGACCGCATCGACCCGAAAGCCCTTGATACCCATCCCCTTGAGCGCCTTGAGATAAGCCTGCTGCTGGCTCACTACCCAGTTGTTGGGATCAAGGTCCGGCAGCCCCTTGTCACCGGCGCCGCCACACAGGCGCCAGTACTGGACGTGGCCCGGATCGCTCCAGTCGGTGATGCAGCCTTCGGGGTGAAAATCCGATCCGGCCAGCAAGTTCTGGCCGAGATCGCCGAACAGCTTCTGGCGTTCGAAGTAGGTGGGGTTGGCCGCATACTGGCCGAGCAGCTCGCTGCCCGGGTAGTTGAGATCGCTGCGCTTCCAGCTCTCGTTGGCCATGTGGTTGAGCACAATATCGGCATAGACGGCTATGCCTCTTGCCTGCATGGCGGCGATCAGCTGCTCGAGATCCTGTTTGTTGCCAAGGGGGGTATCGATGAGGCGCAGATCCTGCGGTTGATAGCGTGCCCACCACTCGTTGCCCGATGATTTGAGGGGCGGCGAGATGAGCACCTGCTTGTAGCCGGCGGCCTTGATGAGATCGGCCTTGGCGATGACTTCGCTGTATTGCCAGTTGAAGGCGTGCAGTATGACGTCGGCGTGTGCCAGAGGGGCGATCAGCATGCCTGCGATCACCCAGATTCCCGCTGTTTTTTTCATTATTGTCTGTCCTTGTTTGGGTGCCCATGTGGGCACCCAGAGCCTCACACCGGCCCTTCGGGCCGGCAATCTCCTTTTGACTGTTTTGTGAGCGTTTTCAAAGCAGACTGTGCGGATCTGTGACGGCTTGCATAAAACCGCCTGGCCCCGTCATTACTGACTTTCCCATCACTGCAGCGGTTGGCCGGCAACTCAGTCGAGGCCGTTGTTATAGAGTGGCTGCCAGGCACAGAAGCGCTGGCCGTTGCGGCTGTTCTGCAGCCAGAAGCGGTTGCAGTTGTCGTCGTAGTTGCTGGCGCCGACGTTGACGGCATAGCTGCTCAGACGCTGTCCCTGCAGGGACTGGAACACGCCGTTGTAGAGCAGGGAGAAGTGCAGGTGCGGACCCGTGGAGGAACCGCCCTCGCACAGCGCCTCGTTGCGATTGCTGGCGTAGGTGCCTATGGGGGTATCCGCCGCCACATAGTCGCCGCTGCGTACCGAGATGCCGCTCATGTGGTAGTAGTTGGTGGCCCAGCCGTTGGGGGCCGTGATCCGCACCTGGCAGCGGGAGAAGACGGTGACAGTGCCGCTGTTGGCGGCGGTGACAGTGTAGGTGGCACCGCCCCAGCCCGGCCAGTCGTAGGAGACGTCGATGGAGGAGTAGGGGTAGCCCGAACCGGTATGGGAGTGGGCGCCGTTCACCTTCCAGCTGTAGCCCTGGCGCCAGGGCAGCTGGAACTGGCCACCGGCCAGCCGGGCCGAGGGAAGCGCAGCAGGGGCTTTGGGCGACGTCATGGCTTCCTTGCCAAACAGGGTCTGCCACTGCTCGCTCAACTGCTGCCGCTCGTGCGGGCCAAGCAGACTGCCCAGGGCGGCCTGATGCGCCGCCAGCGGGGGGAGGGCAGGGACGCTGCGCTGGCTCAGTCGCAGCTGGGCTTTGGCCTGGTAGAAGCGCTCGGAGAGCTGGCGTGCCATCTGTTCGAGCTGGTTATCGAATCCCCGGGCCTTGACCAGCTTGGCGAAGGGTGCCGCCATGGCTTGCTTGGAGGGGGCCGAGATGAGCTGGCTGTTTGCCTCCATAAGGGCCAGCAGCAGTTGGGGGTTGAGGCTGGTAATGCCGCTCCAGTGCAGGATCACCTCTTCCTTGGGCAGCAGGTGAGGCGCCTGTTGCAGCAGAAAGTCGTGCAGATCGAACGCCATGGCTGCCTCGCCAAACACGAAGTGGGCCTCGTCCAGTGGCACAGTGGCGCCGCCGGTGGCGTTGAGCTGCTGCTGGGTGAAGTGGTAGGGAGCAATCGGGATGTGGATGTCGCCGGCCCAGCTGGCGGTGGGCAGCAGTGCCAGCATCAGCAGGGAAGGGATAGGTTTGAACATGGTATCTCCTTGGCAAAGTGGTGAGGTGACAGCGTGGGGGTTGTCCCACTCAGGCAACGACAGCGCTATGCTATGCCAAGGCTTCACCATAGGGTGAAACACCAAGATTGCTATTCGATTGAGGCTTTTTATGGCTGGGTGTAACTCATCAGGCTTGTTAACAAATGTTTACGAAGTGATTTTGATATTTTAAATCATAGGTTTACGTACGATTAAATAGTCCCTTGCCGTAAAATTAATCACCGCGAGCAAGCCGTGCCCACATTGGGATACCGTGGTAGCATTGCCTGTGATTTATGCGGTCAGCAGTGTGTTAAAAAGTGTACAAATAGGCGCGGTTACTGGCTTTTTTGTTACTAAAAGGCGTGATATCTTGCTGACTTGTCTGGTCGGATCTCTTTCCTAGCAGCCACTGACATTTGAAGACTGGCCGAGCGGCCAAGGATGGAACGGGTGTGATAAGCAAGCGGGCGATGGAACTCACGTTCGAAGAGTACTGTGATGCGGATCTTTCCCTGATCAGGGATTACTACGAAACGACTTTCTCCCATTACGTGCCGGATTTGGCTGAGCGTATCTTCGTGGTGCGCGATGCGCACTGGCTGGTGGGCGCCGTACGCCTGCGCGACGAACAGGATTACTACCACCTGTGCGGTTTTCGGTTGCTGCCCCACTACCAGTCACTGGGGCTGGGCTCCCGTTTGCTGCAACATGCCTGCAGTGATCTGGTGGACAAGCCAGTGGTGTGTCAGGCATTGCCATTCGAGAAGCCGTTTTACCTCAAGGCCGGTTTTGCTGACCTGCCCCTGCATGAGCTCGATGGCCCCCTCTTTTCTCTCTATGACCAGCAGCGCGAACAGGGTTACCAGATCGAGCTGCTGGTGCGTCAGGCCAACACCCCCGTCTACAACTGACGACTCACTGCGGCTTGGTCAGCAGGTGGATCTTGCCCGGTGACAACTCAAGCCCCAGCAGATTCTCTTTCAGCCAGGCCTGGTTCGGGTCCTTGTCGTTCAGCCGATAGACGGGCTGGGTCTCCAGCCGTTTCTCCATGCTTTGCAGCAGCATGCCCAGCATGAAGCCGAACTTCTGCTGCGCCGCTTCCGGTTCCAGCTTGTACTCAATCAACTTGATGTTGTCGAGGAAGAGGGCGCTCTGAGCCTTGTCATAGCGTGGTCTGGCCTCGTAGGTCATGTTCAGACGCGCATCGTATTCGGTCTGATCCGGCAGGGCGATCCTCAGTTTTCCCTTGCCATAGACACGGGCGGTATCCGGGCTCTGACGCCCTATCTGGACGTCACTCTGCTCGAGCTGTACGTGGGCCTTGATGATGCCGGGTAATTCCAGCTGTTTGTTCACTTGTACCTGGGATTGCAGGTACTGATTTATTTGTTGCTCATTGATGTCATATGAGCCTTGACCTAGCATGGCCAGACTGAGCAGCATAGATTGCAGGATCATGCTAACGACCTGATAGAATGGATGTGTTTCACAGCATACCATCCTGGCCCCGTGGGGTCTGCCCACCGCATTTACCCTGATGTAAAAGGAGTCCTCTTGATCAATGGTTTGGAGTACGACATCCAGCTGCTGTTTTCCCAGTTTCTTGGTTGGCTGCTGCTGCTATTTCACACCGTGATCGTGGCAGGGATCTCCTTGCGGGTGGTGATGAAGCGGCGCCCCATCGGCGTCTCGCTGGCCTGGCTGGCGCTCATCTATGCCATCCCGTTTGCCGGGGTCGGCTTCTATGTGCTGTTTGGCGAGATCCGGCTCGGTCGCCGCCGCGCAGAACGGGCCAAGGCCATGTACCGCCCCTACGCTATCTGGATCCGGCAGCTGGCCAGGCTCTTTCCCCAGCACTGCTGCGAGGTGGGCAGCAAGGCCCAGCCATTGCACGATCTGATCCAGGGGCGGCTGGCCATGCCCATGCTCTCCGGCAACCGCATGACCTTGCTGAGCCAACCCGAATCGATACTGCGCGAGATAGCGCGCGACATCCGCCAATCCTCCCAGTCCTGCTATCTGGAGTACTACATCTGGCACCCCGGCGGCGATACCGACGATGTGTGCGACGCCTTGATGGAAGTGGCGGCGCGCGGCGTGGATTGTCGTCTGCTGCTCGATTCCATGGGCAGCAAGGCGTTTTTCCGCTCGCACTGGCCCAAAAAGCTGCGCAAGGCCGGGGTCAAACTGGTGGAGGTGCTGCCGGTCGGTGCCTGGCGCATCCCGTTCCAGCGCCAGGATCTGCGCATGCACCGCAAGCTGGTAGTGATCGATGACAGGGTGGGTTACACCGGCTCCATGAACATGGTGGATCCCCGCTTCTTCAAGCAGAACGCCGGGGTAGGCCAGTGGGTCGATATCATGATCCGGGTGCAGGGGCCCGTGGTGCCGCTGATGTGGTCCATCTTCGTCTGGGATTGGGAGATGGAGACCGGCGAGCGGTTGCTCGACAGCCTGCAGCATGATCCGGAAGCCTGGCCCCAGAGCAACTACCGGGCCCAGCTGATCCCGTCCGGCCCCTTCGTTGGCGGTGACTGCATCCAGCAGAGCCTGTTGCTGGCCATCTACCAGGCCCGTCACCACCTGGTGCTGACCACCCCCTATTTCGTGCCGGACGATCCCCTGGCGGCGGCGCTCTCCTCGGCGGCGGCGCGAGGGGTGCAGGTGCAACTGGTGTTGCCTGCGCGCAATGACTCCATCATGGCCAACCATGCCTGCAATGCCTTCATGGAGGAGCTGCTGGAGGCCGGGGTTGAAGTCTATCGCTACGATGCCGGACTGCTCCACACCAAGAGCGTGCTGGTGGATGACGACTTCGCACTGGTGGGCACGGTAAACCTGGACAGACGCAGCCTCTGGCTCAACTTCGAGGTGACCCTGCTCATCGACAACCCGCTGTTTGTCGCCGAGATGACCCATCTGGTACAGGGTTATATGACGGAGGCGACACCCATGTCCCTGGCCAAGTGGCGCGATCGTCCCAGGTACAAGAAGGTAATGGAGAACATCTTCTATCTGTTCAGTCCCTTGCTGTGACATTACATAATTGCGGTCGATGCTGAATTGGACTTGCCTAGCCCCGATATCGCCCCGTAGAGTGCGGCAATGAGCCTTTGGAGAATCATATAAAAATGAAGAAGCGAGTAACGCTGGCCGTGTGTGCGGCCTTGGTAGTGGGTGGGCTGGGTGCCTGCTGGTACACGGGCAATACGTTTGACCGCATCATGGACGAGCAGATCGCCAAGGTGAAGCAGGAGAGCGGCGTCGAGCTGAGCTGGGTGCCTGGCGCCAGCAACCTGTTTACCCGTGACGGCATCTTGAAGGTGGTGGTCACGCCGCAAACTCTGGCCAGCCTGGACGGTCAGCTGGAAGGGAGCGAGCCGGTCGAGGCGCAGTTCATCGTCAACAGTCGTATTCTGCCGCTCTATATCAAGAGCAACATGCTGCTCGACACCAAGCAGGGCACGCTGGCCACTGTGTTCAGCGCCCTCAAGCTGGAGCAGTGGCAGTTTGGCATAGAGTCGGTCAGCAGCCTCTGGACCATGAGCAACAGCAGCCGCTTCTGGGCCAACGAGTTCAAGGTCAAGCAGGGGCTCGACGAGTTCAGTTTCCTGCCGATGACGGGCGACTACCGCGGCGATATGGATGGCAACGGTCACGTTACCTTCCACTGGCAGGGCATGACACTGCATGAAGAGCAGAGCAAGATGGACATGGTGCTGGCCGAGCTCAAGGGCAGCGCCGACATGGCCGAGATCAGCGGGATCTGGCTCTCTCCCCGTAGCGACATGACCCTCTCTGCGCTGTCGGTGCAGCTGCCAGACAGCGTCAAGGTGTCACTGCAGGGCCTGACCACGGAAACCCAACTGGAAGGCGATGATGCCCAGACCCTCTCCAGCAGCTATCAGATGAAGGTGGATACTCTCAATCTGGAGAACGAGACCGATAATCTGGCGCTGACCCAGAGCAAGCTGGCCCTGAATCTGAAAGGGCTGGATCTGGAAGGCTATCAGGCACTGCAAGCCTCCAGCGGGCAAGGGGTGGAAGATGAAGCCATCCAGCAAGCCCTGGACAAGCTGCTCAAGCGCGGCGCGACCCTGGAGCTGGTGGACTTGAGCGCCCAGCTCAACGGTGAGCCTGTCTCCATGAAGGGGGACGTCAAGCTGGCATCCACCTCGCTGGAACAGTTGTTCAATAGCGAACAGGGAATGCATGCCCTCTCCGGCCTGATGCATGCCAATCTCAGTGACAAACTGGGCAAAGCGGTGCCGCAACTGGCCCCCATGCTGGAACAGTTCGCTGCCATGGGGTATCTCAAGGCGGACAAGGCCCAGCTGACCGCCGAGCTGAAGCTCGACAAGGGTGCCATGACCATCAATGGCCTGCCGCTGTAAGTCGGTGGCAGAAACAACAAAGGCTCCCTCGGGAGCCTTTGTTGTTTCTGGCGTGGTGCGGCAGGTGGGTTACTTGAACACCACCGTCTTGTTGCCGTAGACGAACACCCGTTCATTGAGCACCAGCTCCAGCGCGCGGCTCAGCACGGATTTCTCCACGTCACGACCGGCTTTGGCCATGTCATCGGCACTGAAGGCGTGACCGACATGGATCACGTCCTGCTCGACGATGGGACCCTCATCCAGATCGTCGGTGACGAAGTGGGCGGTGGCGCCAATCAGCTTGACTCCGCGATCGAAGGCCTGACGGTAGGGACGGGCACCGATGAAGGCCGGCAGGAAGGAGTGGTGGATATTGAGGATCTTGCGCGGATAGGCTTCGACGAAGCTCGGGGTCAGCACTCGCATGTACTTGGCCAGGATCACATAGTCGGGCTGGTAGCCGTCTATGATGGCACGTACCTGCTCCTCGTGTTCGGTGCGGCTCAGGTCCTCATGGCTGACGGTGTGGAACGGAATGTCGAACTTGCCCGTCAATTCGGCGAGCGTATCGTAGTTGCCGATCACCGCCACTATGTCCATGTCCAGCGCACCGGCATAGTTCTTCATCAATATGTCGCCGAGGCAGTGGGTCTCCTTGGTCACCAGGATGACGATGCGCTTCTTGCCCGCCTTGACCAGGCGGCGCTGGGCGCCGGCGGGCAGGGCATCATCCAGATCCGCCAGCAGGGTCTCGTCGTTGAAACGCCCCTCCAGCTCGGTGCGCATGAAGAAGCGACCGTTTTCATGATCCACGAACTCGTCGTTCATGTTGATGTTGAGCTGGTGCTTGTAGCAGATGTTGGTGATCTTGGCGATGAGGCCCTTGGCGTCCGGACAATCCGTCAGCAGTATTTTCTTTTCCATCTCTGTCATGATTCCGTTTGTGGTGTTGGCGCCTGAGTCTGCGCAGGCAGCGCGTTTTTTCAGGCACTATGCCATAAACAAAATCAGAAAAGACAGCGCGCCGTGCGTCCTTGGGTCAAGTCGTTGTCTACGGGCGCTGGTCGGTTCCGTATTCATCTTTGATGGGTTTTGGACTGGTATCCTGCGTTTTTTTTCTTTAGGCTGTCTGCGCTTATTCTCAGGGCGGGGTGCAATTCCCCACCGGCGGTATCCCGATCTGACTCGGGGAGCCCGCGAGCGCCCGACTTTGGTTTCACACCTGAGTCGGGGTCAGCAGATCCGGTGAGATGCCGGAGCCGACGGTCATAGTCCGGATGAAAGAGGATAAGACAGATATTGCAGGCATGCCCTCGTTGGGCCGGCCGCTGCATACCTATCTCTGTCTGCCTTTCCATGCCCTGATTCTGGTCCTTGTCTTATTTAGGAGTCTTACCATGAATCAGTCTCTACTCAGTGAATTTGGTGATCCCCTTGCGCGCGTCGAAGCGGCGCTCGCGGCCTTGCGCGCCGGTCGCGGCGTTTTGGTGGCCGACGATGAAGATCGGGAGAACGAGGGGGATCTCATTTTCGCCGCACAAACCATGACCAATGAACAGATGGCCATGATGATCCGCGAGTGTTCCGGCATCGTTTGCCTCTGTCTGACCGATGAGCGCGTTCGCCAGCTGGCGTTGCCCATGATGGTGGAGGCAAACTCCAGCCACTATCAGACCGCTTTCACCGTCACCATAGAGGCGGCGCAAGGGGTTACCACGGGCGTTTCAGCGGCCGATCGCATCACGACCATTCGCGCGGCCATCGCCGATGGTGCCAAACCGTCCGATCTGCATCGCCCAGGCCATGTCTTCCCGTTACGGGCTCGTACCGGTGGTGTGCTGACGCGCCGCGGCCATACCGAAGCCACAGTCGATCTGATGCAGCTTGCCGGCCTCAAACCGTTCGGGGTTTTATGTGAGCTGACCAAAGAAGATGGCTCCATGGCTCGTCTGCCAGACCTGGTTGCCTTCGGTCGCCTGCATCAGATGCCTGTGCTGACCATCGAGGACCTGGTGCAATATCGTCAATTGCTGTCAGAACGTTCTGCCTGAGCCTCATACGAAATTGTAATAAGCACAAAATTTGGTTACGCTCTGTGCGAACCTCATCCAGAGGCACTCGTTTTTGATTAAAATTTGCACATAAAGTGTGCAACTAAAAAAAAATGAGGGTTTTAATGCATTTATCTGTGATGAGGCCTATCCAAAGTATGATTCTTTTGTGCCATAATCACGCCGCTTGCTAAACGTCTGGCGAGTTAAAGGGAGCTTTTAAAAATGAAAAAATTGTTGTTGGTAGGTGTTGTTGGTCTGTCCGCTCTGCTGGGCGGTTGTGCAAACACCAGCGAACTGGAAACCTCCGTTCAGAATCTGTCTAACAAAGTTGACCAACTGGCTCAAGATGTTAGCGCAGTTCGTGCTGATCAATCCAAGATTGCTGCTGATGTTGCAGAAGCCAAGCAAGAAGCTATGCGTGCTAACCAGCGCATCGACAACATGGCTACTTCCTACAAGAAGTAATCCATGCGAAAAAATGGCGCATTCATGCGCCATTTTTTTTTGCCTGAAACTCGTCAATTCCCCGCTTTTCTTCCATATGCTCTCGCCTTGCCAGAGCAATGCCGATCTCTCGGCATCACTCTCACTTTTTATCCCTTCATTATTCAGTAGAGCAGGCTGTATAGCTTGCGACGGTAACTCTGTGCGGCCGGATGGGCACCCATGGTGGTCAGTATGTCCAGATAGGTCTTCTTGGCATCGCCAAAGGCCAGATCGCGTTTGAGAATGGTGAACAGTAGCGCCAGTGCTTCCTCCTGACGGCCCGCCTGGCTGTATTGCACCGCCAGCTCCTGGGTCAGGGTGAAATTGTCCGGCTCCTGCTCGTAACGGGCTTCCAGCGCACGCAGCTCAGGGCTGTCTGCGGCTTGCAGCGCCAGCGCCAGACGAGAACTGAGGGTCTGGTAGTGGTCATCCTGCGCAGCCATGGGGATCTTGCCGAGCCGCTCCTGGGCTTCATCCAGCAGATTGATGTCCAGCGCCGCCTGAATGAGCCACAGGCTGATGTCGTGGCGATCCGGCGCCAGCTGGTGGGCCTTGGTGAGATGGGCATAGGCCACATCTGCCTGATCATCTGCCAGTGCCTGCTGTCCCTTCTCGAACAGCAGCTCCTCTTCCTTGGGAGCGAAGGCGGCAAAGTAGTGGCGCAAGGTAGCTTCATCCTGCGGCCCTTCCAAAATGGCCTGTTCATCCGGGCGCCCCTGATGGAACAGTACCAGAGCGGGCAGGGCACGCAGGCCGAGCTGGCTGGCCAATGGCTGCAACTGCGGATCGTTCATGTCGACCTTGGCCAAGGTTACCTGGGGATTGTCCGGGCCAACCAGTGACTCCACCAGTGGGGTCATGCCCTGACATTCCGGCATCTGGGGTGCGTGAAAATAGATGACGACCGGCTTTTTCATGGAAGCATCGATCAGTGCGGCTTGAAAATTCTGGGGATTGATGTCGACGATCATGAGGCTGACTCTTGGAAAATGGTGTGAGTTAACATGGGGTTGATAGCGGTGGATTTCAAGTTTTCATCCAGCAGGTAACCGTTGACGGCCAGGGTCGGGGCGGCGAGGCTGAGCCAGCCGCTGCCAATAGGCCAATCCTGCACCCGGTATTCGTGCTCATCGAGCCGGTTATCAAGGCGCCATCCCTCTTGCGGCAGAAAGCAAACTTTGTCGAGCCCCGCGGCAATGCCGCCGCCATGGGCCTTCAGTACCGCCTCCTTGCGTGACCAGAGCCGATAGAAGGCGCCGTCCTGCTCTTCTGCCGGCAAGGCGGCGAGCCATTCATACTCGCTGGTGGCATAGAAGCGTCTGGCCAGTGGCAACGTCTGCCGACGGCGCCTGCCCATCTCTATGTCTACCCCGAGCGGTCCAGTGGCACACAGTGCGATCACCAGCCAGTCGCCGCTGTGGCTCTGGTTGAACTGCCAGCGCGGGTTACTCAGCGCCGGCTTGCCGTGGAGATGAGTACAAAAAAGCAGTTCGCTGGCCTGGCATTGAAGGCGAGCGGCCAGCAGGCACCTTAGCAGTGACCGACTGACCAGAAATTCCTGGCGCCGATCCGGATGCTGGATCTCCTGCCACTGTTGCAGCTCTGTTGGTGAAAGCGTTTCTGGCAGCATGGCCAACTGAGCGGCGCTGACCTGGGCGGGTTTTAACAAATAGAGATCCACAGAGATCATGATTTTTCACTTTAAAAGAGGACTGAAACAGCGATAAAAGTCAGTTTGATCGAGTCTGCACGGGCGCTTTCGAGATTGTATATTGTTTGGCCATGATCACATTAATCATGAAAAATAATGCATTTCCTTGCGAAAATGTGATGTCGATAGGGATTTTCGCTTGCCTCGATAGAATTCTTGGATATAGTCGGGTGCTGTTGCCTTATAAATTGCCCTTCTGGGCCGTATTTTAACAAGTTTTACTCATTGCGGGGATAAAGGATTGCGCCACCTGATACTACTACTGGTCGCGCTCGGAATGGTGGGTTGTGCATCTGCACCCCAGCCCGAGGTTGCGAGCAAGATTGAAGTTTCCATGATGGAACCCGTGATTGAACCGGAAGCTTCGCAAACCCCAGATGTGAATGAAATCCTGACAGTGTACAAAGAGTGGCGCGGTACCCCTTATAGCTTTGGTGGTACCAGCGAACGCGGCATAGATTGTTCCGCTTTTGCCCGTGAAGTGTTCCGCAATGCCGTCGGCATCGAATTACCCCGTGATACCCGCTCTCAAGTCCATGAAGGCACTCGCGTTTCCAAACAAGACTTGGTCGAAGGTGATCTGGTTTTCTTCAAGATAAATCGTCGTCTCAATCATGTGGGTATCTATGTGGGCAATGGTGAATTCATCCATGCCTCTACCCGTGCTGGTGTGACGCGCTCCAAGCTGGACAATTCCTACTGGCGCAGCAGATTCTGGCAAGCACGCCGGATCGATATCTGAGTCAGGCTGGACAAACGGCTCGCAGTACGGACTGTTTTTCCAACCTCACTTGAACCGGGCTCCTGAAGCCCGGTTTTTTGTGGCTGCTATTTAGACTTTCTGGGGCCAAATCACTATAGTGTGGGCCCGTTTTCCCTCGGCAGGCCCAGCATGAAGACCCACTCCGACCGCAAATCCGGATTACACCCACGCAATCGCCATCAGGCTCCCTATGATTTTGATGCGCTCTGCCTGCGTACCCCCGAGCTTCGGCCCTTGGTATTCGTCAACGAGCACGGTACCCAGACCCTGGATTTTGCCGATCCTGCCGCCGTCAAGGCGCTGAACAAGGCCTTGCTGGCACTGCACTACGGCATTGCGCACTGGGATCTGCCGGCGGGTTATCTCTGCCCGCCCATTCCGGGACGGGTGGATTATCTGCATCGGGTGGCGGATCTGCTCGCCGAGAGTGCGGGCTGCGTCCCGACCGGCAAGGGCGTGCGGGTACTGGATATAGGGGTGGGGGCGAACTGCATCTACCCGCTGCTGGGAGCTCGCGAGTATGGCTGGCGTTTTGTTGGGTCCGATATCGACCCCGTGTCCGTCAAGGCGGCGGCTCTGCTGGCCAAAAGCAACGGTCTGGGCGGGCAGATAGAGTGCCGCCATCAGGGCAATGCCAAACACGTCTTTCGCGGCATCATAAGCCCGCAGGAGCGCTTCGCCCTGACCCTGTGCAACCCGCCGTTCCATGGATCGCTCGATGAGGCCAGCAAGGGCAGTGAGCGCAAGCTTGGTAAAACCGTGCAGGGGCAGCCAGTGCTCAACTTCGGCGGCCAGAAGGCCGAGCTCTGGTGTGAAGGGGGAGAGGCCGGGTTTCTTGCCACCATGATCGTCCAGAGCAAGGAGTTTGCTGCCCAGTGCCTCTGGTTCAGCTCGCTGGTGTCGAAGAAGGAGAACCTGCCGGCGGCGAAGAAGGCACTGGCCCAGGTCGGGGCCCGCCAGGTGCGGGTGATCGACATGGCGCAAGGCAACAAGGTGAGCCGGATCCTCGCCTGGTCTTTCCTGGATGAGGTCGCCTGTGGGCAATGGTGGCAACCCGCGCTTCGTGGCGGTGTTTGACGGGGGAGGGGCAGCCTCCTGTCGGTATCCCCCTTTTTGTATCTGTACTCATGGTGGCAAGCACCTGCCATGATAATCGTTTTCCTCCTTGTTCCATCAGGCTTGCCGTACTTGTGTTAGTGACCACTTCTTTGCTTGGTACAGCTGTACGCTGAGATTTTTTTGCACTTGCAGTTGAAACTTTCATAAAATAGGACTGGTTAGACCTCTTTACAGGCTTTGAATTGAATAGGGATCGGTAGATGAAGGTTGTCGATTTTCTGAAGCGCAAGCGCGAAATCCTGGCGCAGCACCCCTTTGAGCTCAAGGATTGGCTCTCTCCGGCGATCCGTGACTACTGGCGTGAGTTTCAGCAAAAGGCACACCTCCACCCTCTGTTGGGTCGTGTGCTGGACCTGCAAGCTGACAGCCAGTCAGTACGGCAAGTGCAGACCGCCAATGGTCAGCCAGTGCAGACTGACGAGACTGCGGTTGAACTGAGTGGTGAGGCGGCGGCCCTGTTTGCTGCGCTGCAGCCGAGCATTGGTGAAGAGACCCATGTGGGAGAGTGGCTGCTGGTCAGTCAGCAGATGATCAACGAGTTTGCCGCCGTGACCGGCGACAACCAGTGGATCCACACAAACCCTGAGCGTGCTGTTGCCGAGTCACCGTTCAAGACCACCATAGCCCACGGGTTTCTGACCCTGGCGCTGTTGCCACGTCTGACGGGCAGTATCAACGAGGCGACCCCCGAGTTTCCTGCTGCCCGCATGGTGGTGAACTTTGGTCTGGATCAGGTGCGTTTTCCGTATCCAATCAAGGTGGACAGCAACATCCGCGCACGTACCAAGCTGCTGAGAGTGACACCGATCAAGGGCGGTCTTGAGCTGCTCAAGGAGATCAAGGTCGAGATTGAGGGCATTCGTCGTCCCGGCTGTGTCATTGAATCCGTCACCCGGATCTACTTCTGATGTCGTGACGGTTGTCACCGCCGTGGCGTAAATAGTATTGAAATAAAACAGGCTCACCTCGGTGAGCCTGTTTTATTTCTGGCGTTGTGCCGCCTGTCTGGGGCTCATCCACTCGCCGAATGGTTTGCCCTGATGACTAGAAGCTGGCTCCCAGGCTGATGAGATGGCGCCACTTCTTGCCTGATAACGGTGTCTGAACACCTTGATAATCCAATCTGGACTCTTCCCAATCGAGCTCGCTCGACCAGGAGAGGCGCAGGTGATCGTTGAAGTAGTAGCGCATCCCCAGGCTGCCCTGCACGGCCTGTTCCCGGGTGATGTAGGGTGAGGGTTGGTCTAGATAGCGCTTGTAGGTGCCCTTGCTGAACAGCTCCAGTTGCTCTGACCAGAGCGCAACGGGTTGGCGGTAGTCCCAGCCAAGGCCCACCAGGGGATAGTTTATGATCCTGTCGTTGAAGATATCGGGAATGATGAAGTCGTCCCAATAACCCGGCCTGAAGTAGGAACGCTCCAATCCGGCTTGGCTTATCAGTTCCAGCCGTCGCCGTTTGTCGTTCCAGAACCTGTACCCCGGGCCTGAGGCATAACCCAGATTCATGTAGTCTGGGTCAAGCATCTGGTATTGATAGTCGACGGTGGAGCGCACAAACCAGTTCTGGTCGAAGAAGAAGTCCAGCATGGGTTTGAGCCGATACTCATGGCTATTGGTGACGTTGTTGGCGGTTTCGTAGATGTACTCCCCATCCAGGCTGTATCGCCAGTCGAGATTGGCAACCTCGGTTGTGGCCTTCAGGTTGACGTTGTTGGTTTTCTTCTCGCTGTGCTTCAGCTTCACGTTCAGATCGCTGCTGCCTGTCCAGAGCCAGGCGCGCGTGTCATCCGGGGTGAGCGCAAGCAGGGTGATGCCTGTCTTCAGCGTCGGTTTTGGTTTGTCCTGTTTTTCGAGGCGCCAGCGTTTGACCGCCTCGCGTTTGACCGTGACCGGCGAGCTGTAGGGCAGCGCTATGCGCACCTGTTCATCCGTGATCTCCTCTATGGTGCCGGTCAGTCGATCGCCGTTGTGCATCCAGAGGATATCGGCCAGCGCCATCGGGCTGAGCAACAGAGAGAGCAAGAACCAGAAGGGGTATCTCATGGAAAGTCCTTCATGAACACAGGGTTGCCGTTAGCCGCTGACGGGGCGTGGAATGCCGTTCTTATTGTTCAGCACGGCAGCCACCTTGTCACCGTCGATCTCGGACGCTGCGATAAAGGCCTCTACCTCGGGTGAGAGGATCAGGGGGGCGCCCTGCTCCAGCTCCAGTTCGGTGCGAGAGAGCGGTGAATGCACCTCCAGCCAATGACTGCCATCGGGTTCGATGGCGGTCTTGACCGGCTGATTGATCACCCGCACTGTCGTGCCGACAGGAACCAGCTTGAACAGTGCCTCTATATCGTCAGGACGCAAGCGAATGCAGCCTGCACTGACTCGCAGCCCGACACCAAACTCCTTGTTGGTACCGTGAATGAGGTAATCCCGCTTGCCATAACCGAGGCGCATGGCGAATTTTCCGAGAGGGTTGTCCGGACCCGGCGGCACGACGGCAGGCAGGGAGATCCCCTTTTGCTCCAGCCAGGATTTGCGCACCATGGGGCCGGGCACCCAGGTCGGGTTGGGGTTCTTGGCGATCACTGTCGTGATCATTTCTGGCGTCTCTCTCCCGATATCGCCAATCCCGATGGGCAGCACTATCACCTCATTTTTCCCCTTGGGAAAATAGTAGAGGCGCAGTTCTGGCAGGTTGATGACTATGCCCTCCCGGGGCACATCCGGCAGCAGCATCTGGGTCGGCAGGGTCAGGCGTGTACCAGGTTTGGGTAAATAGGGGTCAACCCCGGGATTTGCCTCGAGCAGTGCCAAAAAACCAATCTGGGTGTGCTTGCCGATAAGTTCAAGGTGTTCATCTGGCTGGACTATGTAGTCCTCCAGTTCACCGATCAGGCGGCTGCCAGCCGGTGGCAAGGGATAGGTTGTAGCCCCGCTTGGCGTTGTCCAGAGGCTGGCTGCCACCAGCAGCAGTGAGACGATTCGAGCATTGAACATGGTACTTCCTATCAGATCGCGTGAAGGCGGGTCACTACCCACCCAGAAAAAAGAAGTGAAATTGTTAACCAATCCACTCGTGATTACCAGCCTGTCCCGCAAGGGGTACAGAGGAGTCTGCTCTGGATAAGTCACTATTTTGAGGAATTTTCGCACTTTGTTATGACAGTGCCGGATAATGCGACGAATGGGGTCATGTGCAGGGCAGGATTGTGAACAAGCCGGTATCTGTCATAGCCTGTGTCTGGCGACGTGGGCGCCAGTAAGGTACCAAGAGCGTGGGATCACCTTCCAGGACTGTGCCTACGTGTCGTGGCCCGGGCCATAACAGCAGCCATGGTAACAAACGCAGTAGCATAGTCTTTTTTATCGACAGTTATTTGATCTTTAAAGAGATTCAAGTTGATTTATCAGGCCTGGTCCGGTAAAAGTTAAGCCCCGTGGAGAGATGCCGGAGTGGCCGAACGGGATTGACTCGAAATCAATTGTGGCAGTAATGCCACCCAGGGTTCGAATCCCTGTCTCTCCGCCATCTTAAAGACCCAACTTATTGAAAAAGTTGGGTTTTTTATTTTAGTGGTTTTTTCGGTATGCCAGTGAGCATGCCATTAGGTGTTGGCTGTCCTGCTCCTTGATAGCACTCCTTTGGGCAGGTCATTGCCACTACTCCCTTCAAGTTACCCAAAGCAAGAGAGGGCCGTTGAGTTAGCCAAGAAGCCCCCCAGAATGCCTAGAATTTATTGTGGTTCATGAGTTGGTGCATTTACATGAACGCAAACATAACCAGTGATTTATTTCCATTATGGACCTGCATCTGCCCAAATTGGCGAGAGCACAGAGATAGGCATCAATAAGATGCCCTTCGTGTTTAACCGGTGGGGATATTAGTTGGGCAGCATTTTCATCAACTGGAGTGAGGATTCACCTAGAAGAGCGGTTAACGTTCAGGGTAAACTTTTGCTAATTTTCTCTTAAGGTCCTGCATTTGAGGTCGAGGTCGGGAAGAAACTACTTTAGTAACTAGGAAAAAACGTAACGCTATCAGTTGCTTTTGTGGTGAAATCCAATTACTTATTCGCTCCATTTTAATTTCTATAAAGATATATTCTGGACGGATTTTTCTTACATAAGGACAGATGTCAGCTGTGTTGAAATTAGTGTTTGGATCACGGAGTACCCCGTTGGGTCATTGTACTCGTAGGCGCGTTGTCCGATCTCATCCAGGCCCTGCTTTTGGACACTTTGGTAGCCAAGTGCCTACGGCATAAGAACTCTCTAAATTTTCGAAAAATTATCATGGATGTCTAGATGGAATCAAACGATTCAGGTGGTGTAGCAGCTAAACACGGTTTCCTATTTCAAGACTGTGTAGCCGCTTACCATGTCACCCGAATGCTTCGTGATAAGACTATCCGCAGTATTCGCTGCGAGGTCACAGACGATATCGATATCTTATCTGATGGGTGCATTGACTTCGTACAAGTGAAAAGTACAGAGAAAACAAGATGGAACATCTCTGACATAGCCAATGATTCCAAGGGCGTTAATAATAAAAAAATTCCCTGCAGCTCGATATTGCACAAGTCGATGCAATGCGAGTCAGGTGCTGGTCTGTCCCGTAGATATTTGATAGTCACTGAAGATAAGGTGAATAAAACCCTAGAATACTTGACGGTCAGCCCAACAGCCCGGGTAGGTAAGCTAAATAGCTGTTCCGAA